>NZ_JAWMQR010000002.1:0-777945 GCF_033283405.1 Halioxenophilus sp. WMMB6 | reverse complement strand
TAAAAAGGTCGCTATCGTTGCCTGCATGCGCAAGTTAATCACTATGCTTAATGCTATGGTTCGCGACGATGTTGCTTGGGCTTACTAAAGGTAAATTTAACTGGGTTGACACCACAGTCGCTTGTTAGCATTTTTTCTTCCGCCCCTCTCTAAGACCCATAAATAGACCTAGCGAATATAACAAAATAGAAACTGAAACAGCTGTGACAGCAACACGCACATAAAATTTAACGATATATATTTCAGGAGTTCTATCAGCAGTAACCTCTAAAAGGCCTGCAACTTGCTCAGTATCCAGAACCATATCTCCAGATCGTATTTTATCAGCAACTTCCGCAATACGCGCCTCAGCCTCTTCCTGACCTGCAATATATTGTGGAAGTACTTTCGTATTCAAAATAACCCCACAAATAAAAGCGCAGGCGCCAAGTATTATTAAGCTGACAATTACCCTTTTTTTCATAAACAGCACACCAGATGCTAACGCCTGTAGCAACTGCACAAACTGTGGTGGCGCCGTTGTGTTATAAGCGCAGCGGACACAAAAGGCGCCGCCGCAGTTTGTGTCTGGTGCCTACAATTGTTAGGTTTTTGCATGACCCAATATATTTACCGTTAAGTTAACCGCAGAAAAACAAACTACGAACATAATAAAACGCCAAAACGCAGAACCCCATTGCACCTTACTTACCCAAGAAGAGTCATGGGGAAACAAGGGAATGCCCTTTTGCCAAATTGCTTGAAAAAATAAGATAGCCATAGCAAGAAAAGCAAGCCACGATAATCCGTAGGCCTCACTACTTCTTAGAAACAACGATACCAAACCAGCTAAAGTGCCAAAAATCAGAGCCTTATAATCGTCCACTAATCACCTAACGCCCGTAGCACCTGCACAAACTGTGGTGGTGCCGTTGTGTTATAAGCGCAGCGAACACAAGAGGCGCCGCCGCAGTTTGTGTCTGGTGCCTACGATTGTTAGGCACTTTTTCTTAACCGCCATAAAGCAGATGCAAAAACAGAAGCAGCAATAGAAGCTAACACCCAAAACATAGAAAGAAACAATATTTGAATAGGAGCATAGTTGGGAGTCATACGCCTAAACACTAGCTCCGTCAAATACCCCATTAGCTCCCGATTTTCTAGAAAAGGCATAAGTTTAACTGGAGCCAGCCCCAAATGTATTAGGGGATGAGAATACGGCTCTGGCACTACAAAAGCATTTAATAGCAAAATAGTGGGAATGCCTACTCCGAAGAGAACGTGTACGAATATTTTTCGATCTCTCATTCCTTTTGCCTAACGCCGCGCTCTGCGGCAAATTTGGAGCGCAGCGGAAAATTTGTCCGACAGCAGCGCCTTGTTAGCTGTGTTTCACTGGACTCGGGAGTAGTACTTACCACTTAAAACATCCCGTACTTGCCGAACATTTGCACCAACAAGGTTCGCGATTATTTCAGTATCGAAGCCCCACTCATTTCCATATTTACGGATAGACAATACTTGCTCTTTGTTGAGGGTATTATTTCTTTTAAAGATTACACCCTCATAAAACTCATCATTCTCCCAATTTACCTGCACCCAAGGTGCGGATCTTTTCTCTACAGGGTGATCTTTAAGGTACTTTGCAGCAGCATAATCTCTATCATCGACTGTTGCTCGGTCTTTATTCAGATAACCCAATTTATGTAGAAACTTAGTGCCAGCAAAACCACCCGGGATCATATTTAAGCCCTTGGGGTAAAGTGTACTGCGCTCCACCATTTGCTCTTCGACATCCATTGCCTCTTCGTAGGACAGATTTATATATTGAAGTTCTGACAATAAACATACGCCAGTCCGAACCATCTCAAATGGCCCCATCCCTCTTTGGATAATACTGTCTTTATTGATCGCTGCAGCCAGCGAAGTATGAAAAATCAACTCACTACCCGTAAGAGCATCTCTTTGATGTTCTTTATATCTCGTTTGCCAGTTTCGAGAGGTTAGCCCTATGTAACTAATAGATTCAAATTGGTGCTCAGCATTATCCATTGCTGAAAGGTTATGCTCATAAATCATATAGCCCTTTTCTACATCGCCCCAATTCTTTAGGATGCATTGGATGGGTATAGAAACTACTCTCCTTGAGGAGACTCTTTGATCAGGCTTTGTTTCCAAGGAGTCTTTCGGCTCTACTCCTGAAATTCGATCAAAACTGAGCATGAGCATAGGTGCTTGCGGAGTGCCATGAGACCATACTTCGTATGAATAGAAATATTTTTCGTAATCCTCTTGCTCATCAAAAGTAATGAAATTGTAGGTGATAGCCAAATCAACCTTTTTACCTGTGGCGAGCCGACCCCATGACTTTTTAGTGAGGCGAGAATTTTTGTTTATCTTTACCAATTTGGATATGTAACCCAGCTTATTTCCGTGCCTTCCTTCATCAATTTCAACGAGCAATTCTTCAATTTCTAGTATTGAGCTAAGAGGTATGGGTAATACTGCCAAGGCATTATTTTCGTCAATATATTTGAAAGCTTGTTTCATCGTATATTTCTTACTAGACAGCTAACGCTGAGTGCAGGGGCAGCTGGAACGCAGTGTAAGCTGTCCCGGCGCACAGCGCCCTTGCTGCCACGTCTTGTTAAGAGTTCGACCGTGAATCCACATTTTTTATTGCCATTAGCCGCATAACTAGATTCTCACCAATCTCGGCGAATTGTTCTTTGCTCAATGACAGATCGGCGAGCGAATCCGCATCGTAGTCATTATGAGTAAAGAGCATTTCTCTCGCCCAGATATTCTCACCTTCCGAAGAGGAAGAAACATCATCCATCACCAGGCGGAGTACTCCTCCATCAATTTCTTCCAGATAGGTGACAACACCCTTCATCTCACACTCCTTGTACTCTTAACGCCCTAATAACGGGCCGCAACGCAGGCGTGAAACACCGGAGTGGAGGTCCGAGCCAGCTTGCTGGCGGGCGTTGATTAGTTTGTTAAATGTTTTCACATGCCCAACTCAAAATGGATTACTAGCACCAATGCCAGCCCTACAACGCCTACTGGTATACCGAGGTATATGAAATACCCAAGCAGACGGCTTTTAGGAAGCCAATAATGTCGATGCTTATATTTTTTGGCCTTTACAATTGCAGGAAACGTAATGGGCCACACAAGAACCGCGATTGAGCCAGCTACTATTTTGTTAATCTCAGTTATTGCCATAAGAGAGAATATAGCGACACCGCAAGTTACTAAGAAAACAATAAGCCATAATACCAGCGAGCTATCAGTTGCCATACATGACTTTTCACAATGCCCACAAACAGTAGGCCGCCAATTATCCAGACACAGTGCATCTATAATTCTCATTGTTTTCTTGCAGTGTGGGCACGATGTCATTTGTACATTTAACGCCCAAAGCAGGGGCCGTAGTGGAGCTGGTGATTTTTTGTGGTAGCCAACCACAAAAAAGCGCCAGCGGAACGGAGGTCCCGGGCCACGAAGTGGCCTAACCTGCCTTTGTTTGTTATGGCTTGGAATTTCATTTACCGAAACTGGCTCCCTGCACTGAATTTATTTTTAACACCAACAATGCCCAAGCTGGAACACTGACGATGGAACTTGGCCGAACACTGAAACCTCGAATGTGCACGATGCTTTAACCTGGCACACTGTTGCGATATTTCAGTTTACCGCTGCCCTGAACCCAGACCGGCGAGCAACGCTGGCCGGAAATAATTGCAACAGAGAAACCTAAATACCGCAACAACACATACTGTTTTTATAAAGGCACTTTTACCGTAACACCAAACCTCAACGGCTGACGTAGTGAGCCGAAACCGATTTAGCAGAAAGCTGCGAAATCGAAAACTTCGCACAAGCCAATGTTAAAACCCTAAAATCGTTCAGAGCCATAACGCCTAAAGCAGCA
Organism: Halioxenophilus sp. WMMB6; assembly: GCF_033283405.1. Lineage (NCBI taxonomy): Bacteria > Pseudomonadati > Pseudomonadota > Gammaproteobacteria > Alteromonadales > Alteromonadaceae > Halioxenophilus > Halioxenophilus sp. WMMB6. The sequence goes on along the minus strand of NZ_JAWMQR010000002.1, from coordinate 774,026 downwards.
GCGCGTTTACGCGTCTGCTGCCTTTAATTGTTATGTGCTTACTGTACATTGCGTTTAATCCTTAACCCTTTTCGCTTTTGCATTGGCAAAAGTAACACGATAGTACTTGCCAACACTATTCCTGCTACAGCACCGGCATATGCTATGTATGATTCCATGTAAACGAATGCATAAGCAATGGAAAATAGGATAGCTATTTGCAGCAATAGAGAAACTATAAATGCTAGTCCTTTGTTCAAATTAAACTCAGTACCACATTTTGTACATTGGACACTCAGATCAAAAAGTAAACCCACTTTTTTTAGCGGACTAATACCATCGCCCTTGCAGTCTTGGCACCGCATTTTAATATTTCCTACACATAACGCCCGCAGCATGGGCCGACTGAAGCAACGCGTAAGGAGGTCCAGCCAAATACCGACGGTATTTGGCGTGCATGGCTGCGATTGTTAAATGATTTATGCATCTGGCATATTTGGTAGAACATGATAAACGCCTAAAGCTGTAGCTATTAACACAGCCAAGTTAAATGTTAGTACTTTACTATGGTGTTTTTTTACAACCGCTGTGACCACAAGAATAGCCGAAGCTACTAAATTCATGATGCCACCTATTGATAACGGAAAATACCAGTGGAACCATAATGACCAAAGATCCTTAGATTCAGATAATTGCACAACGCTCGACCCTCTATTCAACACAAAGACTATAGAAAACACCAAGATTGATGCAATTGGTATCAATAACAATAAAGCTCTATAACGGACAAACGTAGCATTTATAAAAAACTGGAGACTTGCGGAACCAACAACAGATAGCCAAATTAAATATACCAACCAGTTTAAAATAATCATTTCATTTAACGCCGTGGTAAGGGGCAGCCGAAGCAACGCGTAGGCTGTCCCGCGCAGCCCGCGCTTTTTGCGGGCGGAGTGAACTTGACCACCTTGTTAGCTGTGGCCATTGGCACCACTCAATTTTGCCTTGCACCAAGGGCATGACATTGGATTTAGCGCCCAACCCTTAGTGCGAATTACTTTGCCATTTACTGTGATAGAGCCAAACTGAACTTTGCCACAGTTGGGGCATTTGTTTAGCAACATTTGTGTAACGATTGCGATACTTACAGACAATACGCCACAAGTAAACCAAAACAATTGCGAGCCAAGAGAATTTATAAAGGACAAAACAACAGACAGAAAAAAGAAGCCAAAGCATATTGGAATGATTTTACCGAATATAGCTCTCTTTCTCTGGTACTCCGTTATTGAACCTTTCATGACTTCTCTCGTACAGCTAACATTTGAATCAACGAAACAGTTTCGCTTTTTCCATTTCGCATGATTTTTTCGTAAAGTTTTGCAAAGCTCTGCAGCTCCCGTTATTCGGGGCTCTTGGGGCTTTGCGTTTTTTCTCTTCTGGAAAAAGCGAAATCGTTTCGCCTATCACCAAAATTACGCATCTATCTAAGCTCTTGAATTGTAACGGTATTGTCCGCGCCTTTAAGCTTGGTCCGTGATCAGCGTCATGGTTTCGCGTTTTTGGAGTTTACAAGAGGAGTAGGGTGTCTCCTATACTGTATATAAAAACAGTTATGAGGTTTTCCATGGATGACATTCCCAAGCCCCTGCCAGAAAAGCCCGTTCGTTTTATGGATTGTTTCCGTGCTTATATGCGCTCTCGCCATATGAGTTATAAAACAGAACAGACCTACTGTTTTTGGGTTATAGACTTCATTCGGTTTCATGGGCGAAAGCACCCTCAAACGCTTTCTGATGCGGATATTAATGAATATTTAAGCTATTTGGCGTTACGGCGGAATGTTTCGGTTAATACCCAAAAAACAGCTTTGAACGCAATTGTTTTCCTTTTTAAAAAGTTTCTCGGTCAGGCTGTTGGCCAGCTGGATTTTGGTGGTAGTAATAAGGTCCGACGGTTACCCACGGTTTTTTCCCACGACGAAGCGTCTCGCGTCCTGGCAAATATTACAGGTATTGAGCATTTGTGCGCGTCGTTGATGTATGGCTCCGGCTTGCGGGTGATGGAGTCGGTGCGGTTGCGCGTTCAGGATATCGATTTCAGTAACGGCTGTATTATTGTGCGCGAATCCAAGGGGCAGTATTGGCGAAGAACGCTGTTGCCCAAGAGTTTAATTGAACCATTAAGAACGCAGATTCAATTTGTATTAGCGCAACACTCGGTGGATTTGGAGCTGGGTTTTGGCTCGGTTTATTTGCCCTATGCGTTGGCAAAAAAATATCCATCTGCCGAAACGGCCCCAGCCTGGCAATATCTTTTCCCAGCAAGACAGTATTCGGAAGATCCGCGCAGTGGCGTTACCCGTCGACACCACATTAGTGAACGCTTGGTACAGGTAAGGGTGAAAGAGGCTATCAAGAAGGCGCAAATCTATAAAAAGGCCGGCTGCCACACCTTTCGGCACTCTTTTGCGACCAATCTACTCAAGGCCGGCACCGATATCCGTTCTATTCAGGGATTGCTTGGTCACCGAGATTTAAGCACCACGCAAATTTACACCCATGTGGTTGGCAGTCATGAGCGAGGGGTGGTAAGCCCATTGGATAGTATTCGAGAGCCTCTCCCCACCGATATTGATCGTCGCCAAAACATGTCTGGCAGTAGCGCGTTGATTTTGCAATAACATGCCGGCATTGGCAGATTTAAGGAGATCCGGTGCCACGAGTCTAAGGGCCGATACTGAGCATTTTAGGATTTTACACGCCCTACGCATCCCCGGCTGCGGGCGGGCGCTGCTAGCGTGTTAGCACAAATGAAAAGCCCGGTAACCAGTACCGGGCTTAACCAATTATTAAAAAATAATTGTGTGAGTGAGTATTAACGAACCGCGATCAGCCGATCCAACCGATCAAAATCATTCACCACCCGCCAGTCACCGCCGCCCTGCACCACTTTTTGTTGCCAGCTGTCGAGGCGGTTGAGGTAGTCGCGCGGGTCGATGTTGTCGCTACGCAGTTTGGTTACGTTGAGCGCAACCACGTGAATGCCTTGCAGGTCGATGGGGAAGTCGCGAATTGCTCCCTTCTCCAGGTCCTCCTCCAGGTCGGAGAAGACCAGCACATATTTTTCACCGGCGCCGGTTTCGTTCAAGTATTCGGTGGCCTGCAGTATGGCACCGCTGATATCGGTGTGGGCGCTGCCTTTGGTTACCTTGGCCACAAACTCATCCATCGATTTTTTAAATACCCGTTTTTGGTCGTTGGCGGTGCTGGGCCGTTCATCGAAGGTGACTTTGGCGACCAGATCTTTTTCGCTAAAGCTGCCGCTGTCGATTTTCGCTACGGCGATGGAGTCGCCGCTATCGAGGGTGGCCAGCAGGTAGTTCAAAATGGTCTGTGCCTTGTTCAGCTCTTCGGTATAGGTGCCGGAGGTATCCACCAGCAGATAAACCGCCTGGTGGCTGGGTGCCTGCTGGCCGCACGCGGCCAGCATTAGGGTTAGGGCACCGGTTAAGAGTAACTTTTTCATGGTCGGATTCTCCTTGCCGAGTTAGTTGTCTGCCAGAACCAGGTCGCCATCGTCGCTTGCTTTACGCTTGGCTCGGCTGCGGCGGGGTTTGGCGCTCTCTCCTGTCTCTTCCAGCTCATTCAGTTCGGGCTCAATGGCTACTGTTGCGGTGTGGCCTTTGCGCGCATTGATCCCTTTCTTGGCCCACGACTCAATGGTCAGTGGTACGGTGATCACGACGTCGTAGCCGTGCACCAATATTTTGCTCAGCTGGTTGGCAACGCCGCCGACGATGCGCAGGCTGATGATCACCGTGCGCAGCAGGGCTACGGTGATCACGCCCAGCACGGTGCGGGTAGCGTGGATAAACGACTCCAGCGGTATGGCAACGAAGGCCAGGGCGAAGGGCAGAATAAAGCCCATAATCATCTGGCCCACGGAGGGGATCCAACGAAACTCCGCGTTGGTGGTTGCCACGCCCACCAGAGATTGTTTCAACGCTTCGCGATCCAGTGCCAACAGGTCGCGCATGTAGGCCAGGGAGGCCTCGATGCTGGCCAGCACAAACAGAATGGTAAAGGTGATTACCATCATGCGGCGGCGCATCTTGTCATCCATGTGGCCGATGACCGGAAAGAGGCGGGTAATACGCAGGCTCTCCAGCAGGAACAGGCCCATGGCTATCTCCACCAGAATGATCACCAGCGCGGCGATATCCGACGTCTTCACGCTGCCCACATAGTTGGAGCCGCCCACCATTTCCGACATGGGCATGGCGATCAACTGGAAGTTGATCAGGCCGCCCATCACCGCCACCACTAACACCAGGCCGGCGATAAAGAACTGGGTGAGCGATGAAGCCGTTAGCGAACGGGCGATAGGGTCCTCGCTATCGCGGATGGCCTCGTAGGTGGCCATATGCTTGTCGACGGCATCGGCGCGCTCCTGGGTAATGGCAACCACCTCTTTGGTTTTACCCAGTTTGGTGGCCAGTGCCCGCCACTGGGGTTGCAATGCACTCAACAGGCGATGGCGCTCGGCGCTGGTTTTTTGGTAGGCCTTAAGGGTCTTGTCGTGGGCCTCGGTTACTTCATCCTTAATGCTCTCCAGAATGGTCACCACCATCGGGTCGCTCTGTTTCGGCAACTCAGAGATGGTTTGCACCACATTCAGCCACTCGGGCGGCAGGGGTGGCGCATCGGTGGCGGCCTGATAGTCGTTTTCCAGGCGCTCGACGGCATCGCTCAGCTCCCGGTGCAGAGCCGGGTAGTGGCTCAGGTCGCGGGCGACAATCTCATTAATGCGGGTAAACTCCCGTTCAATCATGCGCTCGGTGGCCTCGCGCCCATGGGCCAGGATAATCTCCTTGTTGCGGGTAATGGCCTCGCGTTCAATGTTGGCCACGGCCCGGCTGGCGGTGCGCATAAAGCGGTAGATGCTGCGGCCGGTGGTCAGGATAAGTTGGTGGGCCGGCACCCGGCCCAGGTAGAGTACTGTTATCAGTACGACCAGCCAGATTGCCAGCGAAACGCCGGGCTGGCTGGACCACAGTAGAAGCAGGTCGTTAAACATGATCGTATCCTCAAAATTTGTGATAGAGGGGGCAGTTGGCGAACTCCAACGCCCTTGAGAACCGATTTTTGGCTAGGCTGGTGAATATTCGGTGAGTTTTTCGGTGAATGTTTTTTCTTTTTTTGACGGTGGCTGGCGCTCCCCAGTGTTGGGGGGCAGATGGGGCTGCTGAACCGCTAAAGGCTGGCCGGTGGCAGTGCCGTGAGCCGAAGGGGGCGGTGTTTGGTATGGCTGGTGCCAGAGCCGGGGCTTTTGCTCAAAATTCGACTGCTGATCTGTGGGTTTATGTTGGCTTTTGAGTGAATTGGGTGTGAGGTTTTTTGGTTTAGGTGGTGCTAATTAAGTGTTGGCTGTTTGGTTGTCATTGTGGGTTTTGCGGGGCTGCCTCGCTCACGCTGAGCGCAGGTTGCGCCTGCTGGCGCCTTACTTTCTTTGCTCGTGCAAAGAAAGTCAGCAAAGAAAACACGCCCCGATGTGCCGGTCGCTGCGCGACTCCCCTGTGCGCTTCGCGTTTTTGCGGGGCTGCGGAACTCGCTGCGCTCAAACAGTCCTCGCCCTAATCGCAAAAACACGGCAGTGCTCGGCGGCACAAAGGGGACCTGACGCCAGCTTCGCTGGCTCTAAAAACGAAAATCAAAATCGCTTTGGTCGCCAAAGGCGGTGCTTTTGTTTTTAGCATGCTTCGCTTGCTTGGGGCCAATGTGTAGAGGGCGAGTAGCTCAGTTCTCTTCGGGCACCGAGCCAGGCGTGTTTAAGGGGAGGAGCAAAAGCCCGAGTTCGACATCGCTCCGAAGCGAAACGGAGACCATGCCCGAATGGGTGAGCAGCTTGCTGCATTCTGCCCGGTCACTACCACGGTGGTAATCGAAAATAAACTATTGCCGAAGCAATAAACAGCAACAACAAAATCAGAAAGAAAACAAAATAGAAATCGTTATGGCCAAACTATTCTGGGTTGAGGATCAATCCCACTGGATCGAAAAATTCACGCCCATACTGGAGAGCACGCTGTTCGATGGCGGGCCCACGCAGTTGGAGGTGTACAAATTTGCCGAGGCGGCCAAGCAGCGCATTGCCTTGATGAAGGATGAGCAAAAACCCGACCTGGCCATTCTCGATGCCCATATGAACGGCTTTGATCAGGCGGGGTTCAGCGTCTCGCGGGCACTGCGAAAGAAATGGCCGGAGCTGCCGATTATTTTTCTCTCTGAACACAGCGGCACAGAGATAGAAGAGGAGGCGATCACCAATACCGATGCCCGGGATTTTATCGCCAAGCACCAGCGCAATATTGAGGCGGTGCTCTGCTGGCGGATTAAGGCGGCGTTGAAACAGCCAGCGGGGGAGGCGGCTGCCGGCCAGCACCTGGTGAGCGGCAGTTTGAAGATCGACCTGGAGACCTGGGAGGTGTTCTGGAAGGGCCAGCGGCTGATGAACCCGCACAACCCCAAGCGGCCGTTGGCACCCACGCCGCGCAAAATTTTGCGCTATCTGGTGGAGCGCAGCCCCCGGCCGCTCTCCACGGAGCAGGTGGCGGACCTGCTCGAGGCCGACCTGGAGCGCTTCTCCTACGCCAATTATCGGCAGCACATTAAAACCCTGCGCACGGCGTTCGATGCCGCCGAGCCCGGTGTGGGGCAGTTTACCGAGCTGTGCAAGACCGGGCGTGGTATCGTCACCTTTGGCGACGCCCAGGCCTACTTTTGGAAGAGTGATCAATAACCATGAGCATTGAAGCCCCCAAGCGCACCCCCTACCCGCTGTTGACCATGCTCGCGGCGATTTTTTTGCTGGCCTATTTTTACGCCCAAACCCACGCCGGGTTGCGGGCGTTTTACCCGCTGCCTGACTGGATTTTTCTGGCACCGGTACCGGAATCGCTATTGGCGGGCTTTGTGGTGTTGCTGCTGGCCGAGCTGCGCTTGGTGGAGCGCAAACGCAAAATTCAGAAAAGGGCGATTCGCGAAATCCGCGCGCAGATGGATGAGCTGTTGGCGAACAAGCGTCAGCTCAACGCCAAGGCCCACGTCTACGCCAACCATGCCGATAAATTAAAACTGTTTATCAGCGATAAATTGTTGGAGTACATCGAGTACGACGAAAAATTTCTGCACTTTAAAAGCATCGCCAGTGAGGTGCGCCACAATGGTGTGATCAGTTACGACAAGGTGAGCACCGCCCTCGAACAACAAATTGCCCAGCTGGCCGAGAGCAACAGTAACGACAGTGGCGATGCCGGCAGTGAAGAGAACAGCGAGGCCAAACAGTTGCGCGAGGCGGTGGCCAGTATGCGCTACCTGTGGGACCTGCTCGATCTCTCCACCACCGACAACATCGCCCTGCACATTGCCAACAAGGTGTGTGAGGCGGAGGAGCTGCTCTTTCAGGCGGAATTGAATAACGCCCAGGCGCTGCCGGAAAAACCGATCTTCGCCGCCGAAGCTGCCCTGGAAAAGGCCCTCACCCGTTGCTTTGGCAGCCCGCCCATCGCAGTGCCAAGCCCGCACGACTACCACACCCTGCAGGTGCCCGAACACAATTTAGTATGGGTGCGCTGCCATCCGGCAGCGCCGCTGTTGGGCAATGAGAACCACCTGATTCTGGCCTTGGAAAATATCATCAATAACGCCCAATACTTTGCCGGCCGCCAGGGCAACCGCAAGCTGGAGAAAAATGCCCGTATCGCCATCGAGCTCTACCAGGAGCGGGAGTTTATCGGCTACCGGGTTTACAACCGCGGCCCGCACATCAACGACGAGAGCGCGGCCAAGCTGTTTCAGTTGGGCTACTCCACCCGCCGGGTAAAACAGAACAACGGCAAGGGGCTGGGGCTCTATTTTGTGAATGAGATTATCAAAGGCTACGACGGCAAAATCAGCCACCAGAATATCGCCAACCGGCCCGATGTGTTGTCGCTGCGCATGGAGTTGAACAACGGCACGGTGATTACCGATGTGATTGAACAGCAGGTGGTGGAGGGGAAACCCTGCTGCCGCAAAACCGGCAGTGAATCCGCCGTGGCGGAGATGGAGTGGGACTTGGCCGGTGAGCTGGCCTCCATTGAGGTCACCCACCAGAGCGACCAGAAAACCCACCGCTTTGTCGGTGATGCCCTGGCCGAGGGGCTGCTGCCCGACCCGAGCCAGTCGTTCCACCCGCGTTGGCAGTTGCAGATCGACGCCGGCCGCTTTGGCCACACCCGCCTGCGTTTTATTCCCCAGGATATTGCCGGCGTGCTGTTTGAACTGAAAATGCCAAGCCTGAATGCCCGCCTGGAGGGCGACCTGTTGGTGACCGACGAAGAGGGGATGGATCGTCAGGTGGCCGATATCGCCAGCCGCTTTAAGGCGTTGGAAGAGTAGCGCCAAACTTCAGGCTTGATTGCCGGCCCGCAGCAGCGCTAAAAAGCGCTGTTGCAGATTGGTGGGCAGCCAATCCCGGCGCAGGGTCAGGCCAATCTCCCGGCGGCTGCCCGGCAGTGCCTGGGGGCAGACCGCCAGTAACCCCGCCTGTACCTCCACCTCCACCTGCTGGGCAGACAGCAGTGCCACCCGGTCGCTCTCCAGCAGCAGCCCGCGAATCGCCACTAACGAACTGCACTCAATCACCCGCGCCGGTGGTGTGAAGCCCTGATCGAGAAAAAAACGGCTGAACACCCCCCGCGCCGGCGTGTTGATTTTGGGGGCTATCCAACTTAACCCCTGCAATTCAGCGGCGCTGGTGGGCGCCCGTTTGGCCAGCACGTGGCCGGGGCGCACCACAATATGGAGCGGGTCGCTAAACAACAGTTCCTGCTGAATATGGGGGCTGGGCGGCGGGTAGCGCAGGGCGCCGACAATCACATCCGACTGGCCGTGCAGCAGGCTGTGCAGCTGCTCCTCGTAGGGGCCATCGATAATACTCACCTGGGCATTGGGGTATTCGGCCAGCAGCTGGGTAACGGCGTGGGGTACCAGGCGTGTACGCGCCAGCGGCAGGCTGCCGACCCGCAGGCTGCCCGAGTGGCTGCCGGCCAGCTCCGCCAGTGCCTCTATGGCCTGGTGGTATTCGGCAAAGAAGAGGCTGGCCAGGCGGGCCACCTGTCGTGCCGGCCAGAGCGGTTCCACGCCGGCCGGGGAGCGGCTGAAAAAGGTCTGCCGGCAGAGGCTCTCCAGCTCCCGCACCGCGCGGTGCACGGTGGGTTGGGCCAGCCCCAGTTGATTAGCCGCCAGGGTGTAGGAGCCGTGCTCCACCACGCTGATCAGGGCGCGCAGCTGGGTACTGGTGAGCAGACGATGCAGCTGCCGGTTTTTACCGCTGCTGCCCTCGGCAAAGAGGCCATCGATTTTGGCCAGGCTGGCGATGGCGCGCTCAATGCGCGCTAGGAAGCACTGCCCGGCTTCGGTGGTGAACACCCCGGTGGGGGAACGGGTAAAGAGCTCCACCGCCAGGGCGCGCTCCAGTTTGGCCAGCCCCTGGGTGATGGCCGACTGCGACAGGTGCACCCGTTCGGCGGCGCGATTGATACTGCCAACGCGGTTGACCTCCAGGGCGGCGGTGAGGTGGCGCAGGTTGGGCAGTGGCGGCAGGGCCTGATGCGGTTGGGTGTAATCGGTTGGGGTCTGTTTGGGCATGGGTAGGGCGCTTTTGGGAGGGAAGATTATAGAAAAATTTAATAACTGTTAACCACTTTCGCGGCACCGGCGGCCAGCCGCCAGTGCCGATAATTATCCGGCCCTAGTATCGACGCGGCCTGCAGCACTTTAGGGATTTAATTACAGCTAAAAAAAATACTGCCAGCATTACCCGCTCCCGGTTACGTCATGGTTGCCGGTGCAACACCGGGTGTCTTCTTAAGTTTTTGAAAAATATAAGAAATTCTGTTTGGTTTTAGTTGGGCGGTGATTAAATGGTTGTTTTGCCGGCCATATTTGCTGGTAATTATTTACCAAGCGGATATAGAAAAGTGCCGGTGAAGTGTAAAAAAGTGAATGGAGGCTACTGGGGTAAAGACCAATAGTGGCGCCTGTGAAAAGGTTGCCTTCAACCTGAATTCGGTCCGTAATAACCGCGTTTCTCACACCGAGGGCCACAGGCAGTGGTTTGGCCCTACAACTCTAATAATAACCAGACTAAGGTGAGGAATTCCGATGGAAATCATTCACGCCAAAAAGCCCCTGGCCGGGCTGAGCCTGCTGTCGGCCGCTGTGCTGGCCACTCCCACCCTCGCACAAGAGGCCCAACGATCCGGTTTTGTTCTCGAAGAGATTACCGTCACCGCCCGTAAGGTGGAGGAGAACCTGCAAGAGGTGCCTATCGCGGTAACAGCCTTTTCGGGCGATGCCCTGGAGCGCCGCCAGATCGATAGCTCCGATGATATCGGCAAGATTACCCCCAATCTGCAGTTCACCAACAACGCCCCCCTGGCCGGTAACAACAACTCCTCGGTGATTTTTATCCGCGGTGTTGGCCAGATCAGCGCCCGCGCCAACACCGACCCGGGTGTTGGCCTCTACATTGACGACGTTTACATGGGGCAGTCGGTGGGCGGCACCATGGAGATGCGCGATATCGCCGGTGTGCAGGTACTGCGCGGCCCGCAGGGCACACTGTTTGGCCGCAACACCATCGGTGGCGCAGTGTTGATCAGCACCACCCAGCCCGGTGATGAGCTGGGTGGCAAGATTCGCGTCGGCGCCGGGGAAGATGGCCTGATGGAGCTGTTTGGTGCGGTGGATGTACCCATCTCCGATACCGTTAAAACCCGCTTCACCGCCGGTACCAAACAGCAGGACGGCTACGTCAAGCGCGTCTCCGATGGCACCGACCTGGGCGATACCAATAACTACACGCTGACCGCCAAGCTGTTGCTGGAACCGACCGAGAGCTTTACCGCCAACCTCGCCCTCGACTACACCGAGGCCGACGAAAACGGCTCGCCGCTGGTGTTTGGTGGCTACAACAACAACACCGACGTCAACGACACCAGCATTGATGCCGCCTGGTTTGGTGCCAACGCCAGTGTGGGTGCCGGCTGCCCGGACGCCTGGATTGCTCTGCCGGGGCCCCCCGGGCGGCCGGTAACCACCGCCGACGGCTCCACTCTGGATGTCTCCGGCCTGACCACCACCGGTGGCGGCCCGCGCGGTTACACCGGTGAGAGCGCCGATGCCCGCTGTGTTAACAATCAGTGGAATGCCGGCCCCTACGCCACCAACGGCACCTACCCGGTGGAGAGCACCCTGGAGAACCAAGGCGTCTCGCTGAAGCTGGAGTATGCCCTCAATGAGGAGATCACCTTGAAGTCGATCTCCTCCTATCGCGAGCTGGAGTGGGTGGGTAAGCGCGACGCCGACAACACCCCCTTCACCATTCTGCACACCGACTTCCACTCCGATGGCGACCAGTTCAGCCAGGAGCTGCAGTTTAACTACGAGAGTGACAGCCTCACCGGCGTGGCCGGCCTCTATTACTACGAGGAGGAGGTGACCGACATTCTCAGCGTGCAGGTGGGCGACCGCGGGCCGGGCTTCTCTTGTGGTGTGGGCACCGACCGCTGCCACCTCGACAGCGACAACAACATCACCGATAACCAGTCCTGGGCGGCCTTTGGTCAGCTCACCTACGACTTTACCGAGCAGTTGAGCGGTACCTTGGGTGTGCGCTACACGGAAGAGACCAAAGCCTCGATCCCCGATCAGTTCGACTACGCCGCGCCGGACGACAAGTACCTGCCCAAAAAACGTTACGAGGCGGACTTCTCGGCGACGACGGTTTCGGCCAACCTCAGTTACCGGCTGGGTGAGACCTCCATGGTTTACGGCAGTTACTCTGAGGGCTTCAAAGGCGGCGGCTGGAACTCCACCTTCAACTTTGCCCTGACCGAATCGGATTTGGAGGCGGGCCACCAGTTTGATCAGGAGGAGGTAAAAACCTACGAACTGGGCTTTAAGTCGGACCTTACCGACAACCTGCGTATCAACGGTGCCATCTTCTCCTCCGACTACACCGATCTGCAGTTCACCTACCGTGTCTTTATCGCTCCCTGGTTCTTTAACGCCGGTGAGGCCTCTATTGATGGTGCCGAGCTGGAGGTCACCTACGTGCCCTCCGACAGCTGGATTATCGAGGGTGGCCTGGGCTACCTGGATACCTCGGTCGACAAGGCGGTGGAGATTGTTGTCCCCGGCCGGCCGGTAAGCGCCGGTGTGGAGGAGGGCAACCAGCTGCCGTTTGCGCCGGAGCTGCAGGGTAACCTGGGTATTGGCTACAACCTGGCGCTGGGCTCGCTGCAGATCTCACCGCGGGTGGATCTCACCTACAGCGATTCGGTTTACTTCGATGCCGCCAACACCGACACCATCGCTCAGTCCGACAGCTACTCGCTGGTGGATCTGTCGGTGGCGGTCGAAGATCTCAACGCCAACTGGAAGGTGGTGGTGGGCGTGAACAACGCCACCGACGAGGAGTATCGGGTCTCTGGTAACTCGTCGCTCACCTCGGGCTCCGGCTACGCCGAGGTGGCCTATGCCCGGCCGCGGGTGATCTTCGCTTCGGCCACCTGGGAGTTCTAAACCGAGGTTGCTCTGCCGAACCCGGCACCGGTTACTGATTCGCAATCAACACCGCTCCGGGTCGGCAGCAGCGCTGCTTTTTTTAAAAACCGTTAAAAAACCTCACCAAAGAATTGGTATCGCATGTCTGTTCGCACCCTAATCGACGCCTCGCCAATGTCCCGCCTGCAGCTGCGGGTGATGGCTCTCTGCTTTCTGCTCAACATGCTCGATGGCATGGATGTGCTGGCCATCTCCTTTGCTGCGCCGGCCATTGCCGAGCAGTGGTCTATCTCACCGCAGGCGCTGGGCATTGTCTTTAGCGCGGCGCTGGTGGGCATGACCATTGGCGCGTTGGTGATCTCGCCAATGACCGACAAAGTCGGCCGGCGGCGGATGATCCTTGCCAGCCTCTGTATGGTGGCGGTGGCGATGGTGGCCACCTCGGCGGCACAGTCGGTCTGGCAGCTGGCACTGCTGCGCCTGCTGGCGGGGCTGGGTATCGGCTCGATGTTGGCCAGCCTGACGGCGCTGGTGGCGGAGTACTCGCCGGATGCGAAGCGCAATCAGGCGATTTTGGTGTTGCACGCCGCCTACCCGGTGGGCGCTATTATCGCCGGCTTTGTCGCCGCCTGGATTGTGCCCCACTGGGGTTGGCGGCCACTGTTTGTGCTGGCGGGGCTGGTCTCGGCGGTGGTGATTCCGCTGGTGTTCTGGGGGCTGCCAGAGTCGCTCGATTTTCTGGCTCACCGCCAGCCGGCCAATGCCCTGGTTACCATCAACCGCATTCTGCAGAAGATGGCCCACGCCCCGTTGCCGGAGTTGCCGGCGCCGGTGGCGGAAGAGGGGGCGTCGGTGGGGGTGGCGGCACTGCTGGCGCCCAATATTCGGGCCGCCACGCTGCTGCTCTGGCTCGCCTTTATGATGAGCTTCGCCACCCTCTATTTCCTGTTCAGCTGGGTGGTAAAGCTGGCTGTGGAGGCAGGGCTGGATGTCAGCAAGGCGATGTTGGCCGGTATCAGCCTCAACCTGGGCGCCTTTTTTGGCTCCATCAGTTTGGGGTTGCTCTCCGCCCGATTTGGCCTGGCGCGCACCATTAGCCTGTTCTTCTTTTGTGCGGCGGCGATGAGTGTTGCCTACGGCAATTTGCAGGTATCGGTGCTGGTGATTCTGGTGCTGATTTTTCTGTTGATGTATTTCGTGCAGGGTGGTTTTACCGGGCTCTACGCCGTGGCCGCCCGCCTCTACCCCACCGAAATTCGCACCACCGGCGTGGGCTGGGCCATTGGCGCCGGGCGCCTGGGGGCGATAGCCGGGCCGGCGGTGGCGGGCTTTATCCTCGGTGCCGGGGTGCCCATCGGTTGGACCTTTATTCTTTTCAGCCTGCCGCTGGTGGTGGCCGGGTTGGTTATCGTGCGCCTCAAGGGCGTTGCCTAAATCGGAGCTCTATTATGGCCAGAATTATCGGCGCCATTGCCGCTTCCCACACGCCCACCATTGGTTTTGCCAAGGATACCAAGTCGCCGGAAGATCCGGCCTGGGCGCAGGTGTTTACACTGTTTGATCCCATTCGCCATTGGCTGGAAGAGAAGCAACCGGATGTGCTCTTTTTTATCTATAACGACCACATCACCTCCTTCTTTTTTGATCACTACTCGCCGTTTGTACTGGGTGTGGACGACCGCTACGTCACGGCCGATGAGGGTGGTGGTGCCCGTGCCTACCCGCCGGTGGCGGGCCACGCCGCGCTTGCTCGCCATATTGGCCAGTCGTTCTTTGCCGATGAGTTTGATATCTCGTTCTACCAGAAAAAGCCCATTGATCACGGCCTCTTTTCGCCGTTGTCGATGATGACCGACCGGGGCCGGGCGTGGAGCGGGGCGATTGTGCCACTGCAGGTGGGGGTGTTGCAGTTCCCCATCCCCACGGCCAAGCGCTGTTACAACCTGGGCCAGGCGCTGCGCCGCGCCATTGAGAGCTTCCCGGAGGATATCTCCGTGGCACTGGTGGCCACCGGTGGCCTGTCGCATCAGGTGCACGGCGAGCGCTGTGGCTTTAATAACCCCGCCTGGGATGAGCAGTTTTTGGACTTACTGGAGAACGACCCGGAGGTGCTCGCCCAAATCACCCACGCCGAATATGCCCGCCTGGGTGGCCTGGAGGGTGCCGAGGTGATTATGTGGTTGATTATGCGCGGTGCGTTGTCGGCCAAGATCAACTGTGTGCACCGGGGTACCCATCTACCTTCGATGACCAATATCGCCACGGTTATTTACGAAAACTGCAGTGCGCCGCGTGCGGAGAGTATCGCCCAGCAGCAGCAAAAAATTGGTGCCCAGCTGGCCGGTGCAGAGACCATAGAGGGCACCCATCCGTTTACCCTGGCGCGGGCGCACCAGGCTTACCGGCTGAACGACTTTTTGCATAAATTGATTGAGCCCGACCACCGCGCGCGATTTTTGGCGGAGCCGGAGGCGCTTTATGATGATTTCCAGTTAACACAGCCGGAGCGCGACCTGGTTAATGCCCGCGACTGGATTGGCTTAATTCACTACGGCGTTATCTTCTTCAGCCTGGAGAAGATGGCGGCGGTGGTGGGCTTGTCTAACCTGGATGTTTATGCGCAAATGAGCGGCAAAACCTTAGAAGAGTTTCAGCGCACGCGAAATGTGTCGATGAGCTATTCGGTGGCCGGTGGCGATAACAACGGCTCGAATTAATCGGTGGTGCATGGGCGCTGGCCGATGCGAGCCCTTAAAATTCAGTAGTTTCACACAACTACGCCAAATTTTAAGGGCGACATTCAAATAGCTCAGGATACGAGTGCGGTACAGGGATGTACCGCCATCGGCGTAGCCGATGCGAGCCCTTAAAATTCAGTAGTTTCACACAACTACGCCAAATTTTAAGGGCGACATTCAAATAGATCAGGATGATCTATTTGAATAGTAGGTTAATAGAAAAAAGATAAAGGTACCCGCGGCATGAGTGTGCCCAAATATCTCCTCTATGGCCAAGGCTCTGAAGGGCCGGTGGATTGGTTTTTAAATATTGAGCAACTCTCCAAACGTTGCCAGGAGCGTGGCTGGAAAATAGGTCTGCACAGCCACCCGGCGTTTGCCCAGGTGATGTTTGTGCTGCGCGGTCGCGGTGTGATGCAGGTTGGAGAGAAAGCGCTTAACTTTAACAGCCCCTGCGCGCTGATTATTCCCGTGGATGCCATTCATGGCTTCGATTACCAACTCAGCACCGATGGTTGGGTGGTCACTCTGGCGGAGTACTGCCTGGCCCAGATCAGTTCGCGGGTAGCGCAGATCAGCCAGCTGATGAGTTTGCCTGCAGTCATCCCCCTGGCGCGCACCGAGTTGACCCTCGATGTGATCAACAGCCGCCTGGGTAATATCCAAAAAGAGATTTTAAATCAGTCTGAGAACTACGAAATTATTGTTGAGTCGGAGCTGCTGTCGTTGCTGATCAGTTTGCAACGGGTCAGTCGCAGCAGTAATCAGGCCGGTAGTCAGGCGTCGGATAAACAGTTGAAGTTGGTCTACGCCTTTAAAGCGCTTATCGAAGAGCACCTGTTTGAAAACCTGAAAATTCCGGAGTACGCCGAGCGTCTGCACGTGACCAGTTTTCAGCTGCGCTCGGCCTGCGAATCGGTGTGCCAGTGTGCGCCGAAAGAGGTTTTGGAGGAGCGCAAATTGATGGAGGCGAAAAAGGATCTGATCTTTTCCACCCGCACCATTGAGCAGATCGCCTACCGTTTGGGCTTCACTGACCCCTCCTACTTCACCCGCTTTTTTCGCAAGCGCGAGGGCGAAGCGCCCAGCAATTTTCGCGAGCAGTTTAAGGTCAGCCACTAAGTGCCGGCTATGGCCATAGGCCTCTAGTGCCCGCCGGGTGGGGGGTGGAGCGCTTATGCTCTTCGCCACTTTAGAGGCCTATAGAAAAATCTAATAGCCCGTTACAGCAATCGGGCAGGTCAATTACAGCCCCTTTGTTGATAATGGCAACCCAGTGAGAGGCAACCCCGAAATGCTTTGCCGGGGCTGCATCGATATTCATAAGAATAAGCCAGGAGTTGCCCATGCCCGTTTGTGTGACTGATATCGAACGCGTTTCCGCCGCCGTGGTAGAGAGCTACCAGGGGGCCGAAGTCGCCACCGTACACGAAGCCCAGGGGCGCAAGGGGCTGCTCGCCTCCTACATGACCCCCATCTACCGGCCGGCAAAAATCGCCGGCCCCGCCGTTACCTGTGAGGTGGCTCCCGGTGATAACTGGATGCTGCACGTGGCGGTGGAACAGTGCCGCCCGGGTGATGTGCTGGTGGTGGCCCCCACCAGCCCCTGCGAAGATGGCTACTTCGGCGACCTGCTCGCCACCTCCCTGAAAGCGCGCGGCGTGCTTGGCCTGATTATCGATGCCGGCGTGCGCGACACCGCCACCCTCACCGAAATGAATTTCCCCGTGTGGAGCAAGGTGGTGTTTGCCCAGGGCTGTGTGAAAGAGACACTGGGCAACGTCAATGTGCCGGTGGTCTGTGCCGGGCAGTTGATCAACCCGGGTGATCTGATTGTGGCCGACGACGACGGTGTGGTGGTGGTACGCCGCACCGAGGCGGAAGCGGTGCGGGCCAAGGTGCAGGCGCGCGAAGACAACGAAGCCGCCAAGCGCGAGCGCTTTGCCGCCGGCGAGTTGGGGCTCGACATCTACAAAATGCGTGAGCGCCTGGCCGAAAAAGGGCTGCGCTACGTGAAAACCCTGGACGAGATCTAAGCAGTGCAACGCGCAATTCCCGCTCTGCTGATGCGTGGTGGCACCTCCAAGGGGCTCTACTTTTTAGCCTCGGACTTGCCAGCGGATGAAACCGAACGCGACCAGCTGCTGCTGGCCGCCATGGGCTCGCCGGATGCCCGCCAGATTGACGGTGTGGGCGGCGCTCACCCGCTTACCAGTAAAGTGGCGATTATCTCGCCGAGCCAGCATCCCGAAGCCGATGTCGACTACCTCTTTCTACAGGTGTCGGTCACCGAGGCGTTGGTGAGTGATGCCCAGAACTGCGGCAATATTCTCGCCGGTGTCGGCCCCTTCGCCATTGAGCGGGGGTTGGTCGAGGCCTGCGATGGCGAGACCGCGGTGCGTATCCATATGGTCAACACCGGCGCTCTGGCGGTGGCCCATGTCTCTACCCTCAATGGCCAGGTCAACTATCAGGGCGACTGCCGCATCGACGGCGTGCCCGGTAGCGCCGCCGCCATTGTGCTCGATTTTCTCGATATTGCCGGCTCCAGCTGCGGCTCGCTGCTGCCCACTGGCAACTGCATCGATGTCATCGATGGTGTGGCGGTTACCTGCGTGGATAACGGCATGCCGGTGGTGGTGCTGAATGCCCGCGATTTTGGCATTACCGGTAGTGAGAGCCCGGCGGAGCTGGAGGCCAACAGTGAACTGAAGGCGAGAATCGAGTCCATCCGCTTACAGGCGGGCCCGATGATGAACCTGGGCGATGTGAAAAACAAAACCGTACCCAAAATGTGTTTGGTATCGCCGCCGGTCAGCGGTGGCCACATCAATACCCGCACGTTTATTCCGCACCGGGTGCACGAGGCCATTGGTGTGTTGGGGGCGGTGAGTGCCGCGACCGCCTGCCTGCTACCCGATTCGGTAGCCGCCCCGCTGTTGGATCGACAGGTGGCGGAAGGCGATATCACCCTGCAGGTGGAACACCCCACCGGCTTTTTCACCGTCGCCCTTACCCTGGAAGGCTGCGGCCTGCTGGCCAACCTGAAAATCATCCGCGCGGCGCTGGTGCGCACCGCCCGCCTGCTGATGCGCGGCGAGGTGATGGTGCCGGAAATCACTGAATAATATTGACTCGGCACAAGGATCTGCCGTCATTGGCTGACCCGCCAATGTAAGCCAGTAACTCTCAAAGGAGTTGACACCTTTCTGCTGGAATTGAATGGCGCGTATTCAAATAAAGAGGAGATTTATTTGGATGCTGGATTAATAAATTGGAATGCCCATGAAAATAATCGATTGTCACGGCCACTACACCACCGCCCCGGAGCCGCATCAGCTGTTCCGCGAGGCGCAATTGGCGGCCTTCAAAGCGGGCCAGGCGCTGCCTGAGCTGCCCAACATCAGCGACGATGAGATACGAGAGAGTGTCGAGCAGAATCAGTTGCGTCTGCTGCGCGAGCGCGGCGCCGATATGACCATCTTCTCACCCCGCGCCTCGGCCATGGCCCACCATGTGGGTGACGAGAAGGTGAGCCAGCAGTGGACCTACGCCTGCAATAATTTGATCAAGCGGGTGGTCGATCTCTATCCGGAGACCTTTATCGGCGTCTGTCAGCTGCCGCAGTCGCCAGGTGTGCCCATCAGCCACTCCATCGCCGAGTTGGAACGCTGCGTTACCGAGCTGGGCTTTGTTGGTTGCAACCTTAACCCGGACCCTTCCGGTGGCCACTGGACTGCCGCACCGCTCACCGACGAGAGCTGGTACCCCTTTTTTGAGAAGATGGTGGAGTTGGATGTGCCGGCGATGATTCACGTATCGGGCTCGTGCAATCACAACTTTCACGCGACCGGCGCTCACTACATCAACGCCGATACCACCGCCTTTATGCAGTTTATTCAGGGCAACCTGTTTAAAGAGTTCCCCGATTTGCGCTTTATTATTCCCCACGGTGGCGGTGCCGTGCCCTACCACTGGGGCCGTTATCGCGGGTTGGCGGATATGCTTAAGCAGCCGCCGCTGGCCACGCATGTGATGAAAAATGTCTACTTCGATACCTGCGTTTATCATCAGCCGGGTATCGACCTGCTGTTTAAAGTGATCGATATCGACAACATTCTGTTTGGCTCGGAGATGGTCGGCGCGGTGCGCGGTATCGACCCGGAAACCGGCTACTACTTCGACGACACCAAACGCTACCTGGATGCGCTCGACCTTACCGAAGAGCAGCGCTACAAGGTGTTTGAAGGCAACGCCCGCCGGGTTTACCCGCGCTTGGATGCCCTATTTAAAGCGAGGGGCCTATGAGCGCATTTACCCCCGACGCCGACTGGCTGCACTGGAAAGTTGGCCCATGCCTGCCCAGTTATAAACCACCGGCCGGTGCCGTGGATGCCCACTGCCACGTGTTTGGCCCGGGCAGCCAGTTCCCCTTTGCGCCCGAGCGCAAGTACACCCCCTGCGACGCCAGCAAAGATCAGCTCTGGGCTCTGCGCGACCACCTGGGCTTTAGCCGCAATGTGATTGTGCAGGCCACCTGCCACGGCGCCGATAACCGCGCCCTGGTCGATGCCCTGCACCACAGCCAGGGTTTTGCCCGCGGTGTGGCGACAGTGAAAGGCAGCGTTACCGATAGCGAGTTGCAGGCGCTGCATGCGGCGGGTGTGCGCGGCGTGCGTTTTAATTTTGTAAAACGGTTGGTGGATGCGCTGCCGTTTGACGAGCTGGGCACCATTGCCGAGCGTATCAAACCCCTGGGTTGGCATATCGTTATCTATTTTGAAGCTCAGGAGCTGCCCGAGCTGTACGACTTTTTCACTGCGCTGCCCACCACCGTGGTGGTCGACCATATGGGCCGCCCGGATGTGACCAAGCCGGTCGATGGGCCGGAGTTTGGCCTCTTCTTAAAGCTGTTGCGCGAGAATGAAAACTTCTGGTCTAAGGTGAGCTGCCCGGAGCGTTTGTCACAGGTGGGGCCGCCCGGTTACGACGATGTGGTGCCTTTTGCCAGGGCGGTGGTGGAGCAGTTCCCTGAGCGGGTGTTGTGGGGTACCGACTGGCCGCACCCAAATATGAAAAGCCATATGCCGGACGACGGTCATCTGGTAGATATGATTCCTAAAATTGCCGTAACCGAAGAGCTGCAAAAGAAATTGTTAATCGATAACCCGATGCGGCTCTACTGGCCGGAGTTGGGCTAGCAGGTTGTTGTAATTCGGCGAATTTCAACAGACTTCTTCTGGAACAGGGCTGTTCCGGCAATAGCAATGACGGTCGGTCGTTGCTATTGGGTGGGCAGCGAAAATGACATTTTTTTGCTGCAAGTTCGGCGTAAATTGCCAGTTGAAATTAACGTCGAGCAAATCTTATTGCCGTTGGCAGTTTTGCATACAAACAATAACGGCAGGCGCACGATAACAGAAAGAGGAAGGGCAAATGTCTTTGGCAAAACCCTATCAGGATATTCCCGGCACCACTATTTTTGATGCCGATATGGCCCGCCAGGGCTTTCACTTAAATCAGTTCTGTATGTCGCTGATGAAGGCGGAAAATCGCGAGCAGTTTAAAGCGGATGAGCGCGCCTATCTCGATCAGTGGGCGATGACCGAAGCACAGAAGCAAGCGGTGCTCGATCGCGATTACAACCGCATGATGAGCCTGGGTGGCAACGTCTATTTTCTGGCGAAAATATTTTCCACCGATGGCCTCAGCTTTCAATTTGCCGCCGCCACCATGACCGGCATGACGCAAGAAGAGTACGCGCAGATGATGCTCAACGGCGGTCGCTCGCCGGAAGGCAATCTCTACCAAGAATAGGGTTTTAGCATGGCAAAAATTAGCGCAAGTGTTTACACCTCGCATGTGCCGGCCATTGGTGCGGCCATCGACCTGGGTAAAACCGAACAGGAGTACTGGCAACCGGTATTCGCCGGTTACGACTACTCCAAAGAGTGGATTAAAGAGAATCGCCCGGATGTGATTTTGCTGGTCTATAACGACCACGCTAACGCCTTCGACAGCAACTTTGTCCCCACCTTTGCCATCGCCACCGGCGACGAGTTCAAGCCAGCCGACGAAGGCTGGGGTGCCCGACCGGTGCCCAATGTTAAGGGCCACTCACGCCTGGCTGCGCACATTGCCCAGTCGGTGATTCAGGATGAGTTTGATCTGACCGTAGTCAACACCATCGACCTGGACCACGGCCTGACCGTGCCTATGTCGCTGATGTTTGGTCAGCCAGAAGAGTGGCCCTGCTTAGTGATCCCCATTGCAGTGAATGTGGTGCTTTATCCACCCCCGTCGGGCAAACGGTGCTATGCCCTAGGCAAAGCGCTGCGGCGGGCGGTGGACTCTTTTGATGAGGATCTCAACGTGCAGATCTGGGGCACCGGTGGTATGAGCCACCAACTGCAGGGGCCGCGTGCCGGTTTGATTAACCGCGAATTTGACCTCGATTTTCTCGAGCAGTTAATTGCCGACCCTGAGACCTTATCGCAAAAGCCGCATATTGATTATGTACGCCTGGCGGGCTCGGAAGGTATTGAGCTGGTGATGTGGTTGATTGCCCGCGGCGCGATGAATGACGAGGTGGTGGAGAAACACCGCTTCTACCATGTGCCGGCGTCGAATACGGCGGTGGGGCATATGATTTTAGAAAACAGTTAGCGCTTTTTACCTAATGTTTGGATCGATTCCCTATCGATCCAAACTGTCGCCAGAAAAAATCTGGCGGCGGTGTGCAAACGTCCTGGATTTTTTCGGCTCACATTGGCTTTTTAATGTTCACAAGAAAGCCAATGGCGGCGACTCCTCGCTGCAGTTTGCTGAGGTTTTAATCGATTTTCTCTGTGCTTAAAAGTCGTTGATTTAAACAGAAGCCTAAAAAGTGACGGGCTGGTTAAATTCGAATAAATTTTCCCTAATTCACATGGGAGGTAGTGATTGTGAAAGTGATTGTGGCTGGTGCCGGTGCTTTTGGTAAAAAACACCTGGACGGCATTAAAAATATCGATGGCGTAGAGGTGGTGGCCCTGGTTGGTCGCCGCTTGGAAGCCACGCAAAAAGTAGCGGATGAGTATGGCGTTGCCACCGTCTGTACCGATCTTTCCGAGGCGCTGGCACTGCCCGGGGTGGACGCAGCGATTCTCTGTACGCCTACCCAAATGCACGCCGCTCAGGCGATTCAGTGCATGGCGGCGGGCGTGCATGTACAGGTGGAGATTCCATTGGCCGACAGCTGGGCCGATTCCGAAGCGGTGTTGGCCAAGCAGCAGGCCACCGGCAAAATCTGTATGGTGGGCCACACCCGCCGCTTTAACCCCTCGCACCAGTGGCTGCACAAGCGCTTGGCGGCCGGTGAGTTGAATCTGCAACAGATGGATGTGCAGACCTATTTCTTCCGCCGTAAAAATATCAATGCCGCCGGTGAGCCGCGTTCCTGGACGGATCATCTCCTGTGGCACCACGCCGCCCATACCGTCGATCTGTTTGCCTACCAGGCCGGAGCGCCGGTGGTGCAGGCCAACGCCATTCAAGGGCCCGTACACCCGGAGCTGGGTATTGCCCTGGATATGTCGATCCAACTGAAAGCGGCCAACGGTGCCATCTGTACCCTGTCGCTGTCGTTTAATAACGATGGCCCGCTGGGTACCTTCTTCCGCTACATCTGCGATAACGGCACCTACATCGCCCGCTACGATGACTTGGTTAATGGCAAAGAGGAACCGGTGGATGTCTCCCAGGTGGATGTCTCCATGAACGGCATTGAGTTGCAGGACCGCGAGTTCTTTGCTGCCATCGCTGAGGGGCGCGAGCCCAACTCCAGTGTGGCCAAGGTGTTGCCCTGTTACCAGGTGTTGGCGCAGTTGGAAGAGCAACTGGGTTGAGGGGTTACGGCATAAACTCCTTTGGAATTATGCCGTTTTCCTCACTAAATAGACTGCTTCGCAACTTGCTGGCCAGGCCAAGCGAAGCTCCACAGCCTGGAAAAATAATAATTAGGTTGCGTTATGTTTTGTAAAAACGAGTGGTACGTTGCTGCCAGCAGCGATGAGCTAACCAATCAACCCCTTGGCCGGCAGATATGCGGTGAGCGGGTGGTGCTGTTTCGCGGGGCGGATGGTGTCTCTGCTCTGGAGGATTTTTGCCCCCATCGCGGCGCGCCCTTGTCGTTAGGCTATGTGGAGGATGGCAGGCTGGTGTGTGGCTATCACGGTTTGTGTATGGGCAGCGATGGCGTTACCCACTCTATGCCCAAGCAGCGGGTGGAGCGCTTTCCGGCCATTCGTCGTTTCCCGGTTATTGAGCGTTACGGGTTTATTTGGTTGTGGCCTGGGCAAGCGGAGCTTGCCGATGAAAAAAAACTGCCGGCGTTGCCTTGGGCGGAAAGCGATGACTGGGCCTACGGCGGTGGCCTGTACCACATTCACTGTGACTATCGCTTGATGATTGATAACCTGATGGATCTCACGCACGAGACCTACGTGCACGCCGGTAGCATTGGCCAGAAGGAGATCGATGAGGCGCCGGTGAACACGCAGGTGGACGGCGACCATGTGATCACCAGTCGCTCTATGGCGGGAGTTTTGCCGCCGCCTTTCTGGCAGATGGCGCTTGCCGCCAATGGCCTGGCAGTGGATGTAACCGTTGATCGTTGGCAAATTTGTCATTTCACCCCGCCCAGCCACGTGTTAATTGAGGTGGGGGTGGCGCACGCCGGCCACGGTGGTTACCACGCCCCGGCTGAGCACAAAGCGAGTAGCATTGTGGTCGACTTTATTACCCCGGAAACCGAAAACAGCATCTGGTACTTCTGGGGCATGGCGCGCAATTTTAAACCGGGCGATGCCGAGCTTACGGCGAGCATTCGCGAGGGGCAGGGTAAAATTTTCGCCGAGGATCTGGCCATGCTCGAGCAACAGCAGCGAAACCTGGCCGAGCATCCTAAGCGGCGGCTGCTGAAGCTGGATATCGACGCCGGTGGGGTACAGGCGCGACGTATTATTGAACGCCGGATCGCCGCTGAAAATAATATTTAGCCAGCTCAGATTTGCTTAGTTATGACTTCAATCTGAGGGCAGAAATTAAAAACAGGATTGGGTAAGCCGCGCCCTGGTGGTTTGCTCTGCCCTCTGGTTCGCAAAATTCTCCAGGTATTCTTTCCCGTTGTCTCTCAAAATCAATGGTTTATAGCCATCGCTTTTACAGGCTTATGTCTGTGCCAAAAGGGCTACGAAGTTAAACGGTACGATCTTTAAATTATTCTCATTGACAAGGGTAGCTGCCTATAAATAGTATGTAACACATACAGTTTGTTAATAGGCATAAGTGGCAGGCGGGACATTCCGAAAGTGAATTTCCGGGCCGGTGGTCTCTGGCTAGACAATTTCTAAATTGAAATTTTTAAATAGCAATTTCTGAGTAGAAAATTTTCAAAATCAGTAATTCACCTTAGGCAACCTGAACAGTGCCAGCCAACTTGCCAACACCTATTGGTCATAACAATAAAAAACCGAAGGGAGTGCTGTAATGAATTTCGAACGAATCAATCCGTTAACCGGTGCCGTCGCCAGCACTGCCATCGCCATGCAACCGCAGGATGTGAACGCTATTGCCGAGCGGGCGGCAGAGGCCTTTCCCCAGTGGGCCGCACAGGGCCCCAACGCTCGTCGGGCGGTGTTGATGCAGGCCGCAGTCGAACTTGAAGCGCGCGCCGGCGCATTCGTGGAAGCGATGATGCAAGAGATTGGCGCTACCCAAGGTTGGGCCATGTTTAACCTGCACCTGGCGGCGGGTATGGTGCGCGAAGCCGCGGCGCTCACCACCCAGATCTCCGGCCAAACCATCCCCTCCGATAAACCCGGCTGCATCGCCCTGACCCTGCGTGAACCTGTGGGTGTGGTGCTTGGCATCGCCCCTTGGAATGCACCCATTATTCTCGCTGTGCGCGCCATCGCAGTGCCACTTGCCTGTGGTAACAGCGTTATTCTCAAAGCCTCTGAAGTGTGCCCGCGTACCCACCAACTGGTGGCTGAAGCTTTTGCCGCCGCTGGCTTCCCCGAAGGGGTGGTCAGTGTGGTCACCAATGCGCCGCACCAGGCGGAAGCCATCGTCGGCGCATTGATTGAGCATCCGGCGGTTAAGCGCATCAACTTCACCGGCTCCACCGAAGTGGGCCGCCGGATTGCTGTGCGCGCGGCGGAAAAGCTCAAGCCCTGCCTGTTGGAGTTGGGTGGCAAGGCGCCGCTGTTGGTATTGGACGATGCCGATCTGGATCAGGCCGTAGCCGCGGCTGCCTTTGGTGCCTTTATGAATCAGGGGCAGATCTGTATGTCCACTGAGCGGGTCATTGTGGTAGAAGCCGTTGCCGACGCCTTTATCGAGCGCTTTACCGCTAAAGCGGCATCGATGCCTGCTGGTGACCCTGCCGCGGGCAATACTCCCCTCGGTGCCGTGGTGGGCCAGAAGAGTGTGGATCACGTCAATGCGCTAATCGATGACGCCGTTGCTCAGGGGGCGAGAGTAGCCACCGGCGGTAAGGCGCAGTCGGTGATTATGCCGGCGACCCTGGTCGTGGGGGTTACCGAGGCCATGCGCCTCTACCGCGACGAGAGTTTTGGCCCGGTGGTGGGGGTGATTCGCGCCCGCGACGAGGCCGACGCCATTCGTATTGCCAACGACAGCGACTATGGTCTCTCCGCCTCGGTATTCACTGGTGATGCCGCCCGTGGTTTGCGTGTGGCGCGCCAAATTCGCTCGGGGATGTGCCACGTTAATGGCGCCACCGTGCATGACGAAGCGCAGATGCCTTTTGGTGGCGTGGGTGCGTCCGGTTATGGCCGCTTTGGTGGCCAGGCGGGGATCGAGCAGTTTACCGAACTGCGCTGGATCACTGTGGAAACCTTGCCTGGCCACTACCCAATCTAACTTTTTAAGATTTGAAGTTCTCATCCTTGAACTCTTCAAATAACGGCAAATGAAACTGTCATTGTCATTTGCCTCACAAAATCGACAGCTGGCCCTGTTTGATTTTGCCGGTAGTGCCTTAAGCCGGGCCGCCGCTTGGCCGACTGAAATTTTAATAAACATCGTCGCCGCTAAATAAAATTAAAAAGCAGCGGCAACAAAACGCGCAGTAGGAGTGAGCACTATGTCAGAGAGTCAAACAGAACAGGCAACCGTTGCCTTTGAGGTGTGTGAGGGTATTGCCTGGGTGAAATTCAATCGCCCGGAAAAACGCAACTGCATGAACCCGCCGTTAAACCGGCAGATGATGCGTGTGCTTGACGAGCTGGAGTTTCGCGATGATGTCGGTGTCTTGGTGTTGGCCGGTGAGGGCAGTGCCTGGTCTGCGGGGATGGATTTGAAAGAGTATTTTCGCGAAACCGAAGCCAAGGGTATGGGTGCCGTTCGCCAAGCGCAACGGGAATCCTATGGTTGGTGGCGGCGCCTGCGTTGGTACCAAAAGCCGACCATTGCCATGGTTAACGGTTGGTGTTTTGGCGGCGGTTATGGGCCGCTGTTTGGCTGCGACCTCGCCTTCGCCGCAGAAGAGGCGCAGTTTGGTTTGTCGGAAATTAACTGGGGTATTTTACCCGGCGGTGGTGCCACTAAAATTGCCGTGGAATTGATGACCTTTCGCAACGCCATGTATCACGCGCTGATGGGCGAAACCATCGACGGCAAAAAAGCTGCCGAGTGGGGCCTGGTGAATGAGGCACTGCCGTTAGGAGCACTGAAGGATCGGGTTACCGAAGTGGCCCGCGTGCTATTGCAGAAAAACCCGGTTGCCTTAAAGGCCACCAAAGATGCCATTCGCCGCGTGGGTGAAATGACCTATGACAACGCTGAAGATTTTCTGGTGCGCGCACAGGAGGCGGCCAACTCGTTTGACAACGACGGCCGCAAAGAGGGCATTCGTCAATTCATCGACGATAAAACCTATAAGCCCGGTTTAGGTAGTTACGATAAATCCAAACAGAAGTGATGCCCACCATGTTGCTTGACGCCGTTGCCACTTTTGCTCTGCGCACACCCCAAGCGCTTGCCTGTGTCGATTTGGAGAGCGACCGCCGCTGGAATTATCACCAGTTCGATCGCGATATAAATCGCCTGGCCAATTTCTTGGTGGCAAGACTTGGCGCCGCCAGTTGTAAGCGTGTGGCCAGCATTGCCCGTAACCGCGCCGAGCTGATTATGCTCTACCTGGCTTGCGCCCGCGCCGGTGCGATCTATGTGCCCTGTAATTGGCGTCTTGCCGAAAAAGAGATTGAACTGATCTTGGAGGATGCAGAGCCAGAGTTAATTGTTTGCGATGCCGAATTTCGCCCAAGCGATACCCGCATTACCGCTATTGCTACTGACGATCTGCTTACCCTTGCTAAAAAATATTCCGAGGTGTTGAGCGCAGAGAGCCGCCGGCCACCGGAAGAGACTACGTTGCTGCTATACACCTCGGGCACCAGCGGTTTGCCGAAAGGGGTGAAAATAAGTGAGCTTAACGCTTTTTGGTCGCAGCAGGCGTTTAATTCCGGCAACGAAGTGGGTGCCGATAGCATTTTCCTATGTGATATGCCGCTGTTTCACACGGCCGGTCTATTGGCCAATACCCGGGCACCGCTGCAGGCGGGCGGCGCGGTGCTAATTTCTCGTGGTTTCGATGAGGCCAACACCTTCGCCCATTTGAGCGATAGTAAATTACCGGTCAGCCACTATTTTTCTGTGCCGCAAATGGCCCGCCGGCTGTGGGATTACGCCGGCTTTGATCCAGAAAAACTTCGCCACCTGCGTGTTTATGCCACCGGTGGTGCGCCCAATCCGCAAAGTTTGATTGAGCGTTTTATCGATGCTGGTGTACCCATGTCGAACGGTTTTGGTATGACTGAAACTGGCTCGGTCTCGGGCATGCCGTTGCACAATCTTCCGCACATTTTTCAGAAGTGTGGCTGTGCCGGTGCCCCCTATTTCGGGGTTGAGCTGCGCGTTACCGATGAACGGGGCAAGGCGCTGCCAGTGGACAATATTGGCGAATTGTGGGTGCGTGGCCCGGGGGTAACCTCCGGCTATTGGAACCAGCCGGAAAAAACCGAACTGGCCTTTGCCTACGACTGGTTTAAAACCGGTGATATGGCCCGGCTCGATCAAGACGGTTACCTGTTTATTGTCGATCGCAAAAAAGACATGTTTATCTCCGGCGGGGAGAATATCTACTCCGCTGAGCTGGAAGCGGTGATCACTGAATTAAACGGCGTGGCCGAGGTGGCGGTCATTGGACTGCCCGATGCGCAATGGGGTGAGATTGGTGTGGCGGCTATTGTTGCCAAGCCTGGCGTAAACCTGGCTGGGCAAGAGGTTGAACGGCACTGTCGTGCACGCCTGGCGGCTTACAAGGTGCCGAAAAAAATCTTATTGGTAAAGCAGCTGCCTTACACCTCGTCGGGCAAAATACAAAAACACTTGCTGCGCGATATGCTGGCTCAAAGCGTTCACGGCTCGTTGAATTAAGGTTGCCCCTTGGGGTGCGTTTAATTAATTAAAAATAGATAACTCTGCACCGCTCTGCCAAATTCCCTTGGCCGCAGCAGAACGATAACAATAGTCAGCAGAGGATGGTTTGTGAAATTCAATTGCCAGCCCGGTTCACTTAAGGCGTCTATTTCGGGTGGTGAGCGCGACAGCCATGCTGTTTTTGGCAAAACTGTCGGCCACTTTACTGAGCGTAGCGCCGTGTATTGGGTAGCGCGCGGTTGTTCCACTCAGTGTACGGTTACCCACCCGGTGGGCATGATAATTAATGCGGTATGACGAGAATGAGCGGCGAAAATCTAACCTCTAATCTCGGCCCCGATCAACGCTTTCGCCAGTTTCTACAGGCTGGAGAATTTTGTTTGCAGCAGTGTGATCAGTGCCAACGATATCTGTATCACCCGCGTTTGCTCTGCCCCCACTGCGGCTCGGCGCAGCTTCAGTGGCGGCCGGTGTCGGGCGAAGGTGTGGTTTACTCCACCAGTGTAGTGCGCTCGCCCAAGGGGGATTACAACATCGCCTTAATCGACTTGGCCGAAGGCCCACGCCTGCTCAGCCGCGTCGTTGGTATGGCGCCGGAGGCGGTGACTATTGGTTTACCGGTGCAGGCGCTTATTGGCCGGTTGGCGGAGGCGGAGCCACTGGTGCTGTTTCAGGCGGCGGGGGCGAGCGGCCATGACTAACTGCCTGCGTGGACGCACCGCCGTTGCTGGCGTGGGCCTCACTCAATTTGGTGATCTACCTGGCCGCTCGGCGATTGAGAACTGCGCCGAGGCGGTGTTTCACGCTTTGGCAGATGCCGGCATTCACAAGAATGAGGTGGATGCCCTGTTTACCTCCAACTTCCCCGATACCTTCGCCGCCTTGCATTTGGCGGAATATTTGGGGCTGCAGCCGAATGTGCTCGACGACAGCAACATCGGCGGTGCGGTTTACGTGGCGCAGTTGCAGCACGCCGCAGCGGCCATCCATGCGGGGCTCTGCCAGGTGGCGGTGATTGCCATGGGCAGCAATACCCGCAGCAAGCTCAAGCAACAGGGAATTATCGACGGCCCGCGCGAGGCCTTCCCCTATGAGGATGAGTACCACCCCAAGGCACCGGTCAACGCCTACGCATTGGCGGCTGCGCGGCATATGCATGAATTTGGTACTACGCGTCGGCATCTGGCTGAGGTGGCGGTAGCGGCACGCCGGTGGGCGCAGTTAAATCCAAGGGCCATGCGCCGGGAACCACTCAGCATTGAACAGGTGTTAGCGGCCCCGATGGTATGCGACCCACTCTCAGCGCTTGACTGTTGCCTCATTGCCGACGCCGGCGCGGCGGTGGTGTTGGTGTCGGCGGAGCGCGCTCGGGATTTAAAACAGAAGCCTGTTTATCTACTGGGTGTGGGGGTGGCTACCACGCACGCTGGAATTCACCAGATGCCCGATTTAACCGTCACCGCTGCTGTTCAGTCCGGCGCCCGCGCCTATGCGATGGCCGGCGTTGCGGCCAAGGATGTCGATGTGGTTTGCCTCTACGATGCCTTCACCATTAACACGTTGTTGTTTCTGGAAGACCTGGGTTTTTGCGGCAAAGGTGAAGCTGGTGATTTTGTCAGCGCTGGCAATATCGCCCCCGGTGGCGGTTTACCGGTTAATACCAACGGCGGCGGTCTTAGCTGCGTGCACCCCGGCATGTACGGTTTGATGCTGATAGTGGAAGCCGTAGAACAGTTGCGCGGTAGTGCCGGTGAACGCCAGGTGGCGAGTGCCGAAATTGCCCTATGCAATGGTAACGGCGGGCATCTGTCAAGCCAGGCCACGGCGATCTTTGCCACTGCCGCTGCCCTCTAGGTGAATGACCGTTAAGCAAAAAAGCTGAGCAGATAATTGCTGGACATAAACCAATAACTCGCAGAGACTGGCGTGGTTATTTTTATTTGCCAAGGCAGGAAGTATCGATGCCAAAAGACACGACTAGTATCTCTGTAACGAAAGTTAACAAAAATAGTAATCAGGACGAAGTCATCAACCGCAATACACTGGAAGATAAATTGGGTTTTCGTATTCGCATGGCGGAGCGGGCCATTTATAAATCGTTTGTGCAGCAGGTGGGTATGACCCCCGTACAATACAGTGTGTTTACCTTGGTCGCCGACAACGAAGGGATGTCGCAAGGGGTTATCGGCGAGGCACTCAATCTTGATCGCGCATCGACCATGGCGATTATGGATAAGTTGGAGAGCAGTGGGCTGGTAGAGCGTCGCAAGTCACCGATAGATCGGCGTCGCTACGCGCTCTACCTTACCGCAAAGGGCAGGCAGGAAATTGTCACCACAGAGGCCAAAGTAAAAGCCACCGATGAGCAATTTAAACAGCGTTTAAGCGATAAGCAGTTGCAGGAGCTGATTCGTTGTTTGTCGTTAATTCGGCAGGATTAATTGTTTTAACGAGACTTGTTGATCAGGAGGGGTAGTTAACGGCGCTGGACTGGCGGTTTTTCTGTATGTATTACCTACAAACAAATAATAATAACAGCAGGAGATACTTAGTATGAGAAGTTCAAAAGCGATTAGCGGTAGCCAATGGAAGCACGCCGCCAAATCAAATAAGCCTCGGTTGCAACAGACTCTTCTGGTTAAAGTTATCGCGGCCAACCTGGCGTTGGCAGCATTGGCCAGCGCCAATGTGCTGGCCGAAGGCAAGAGCGTCGCACTGGAAGAGATTGTGGTAACGGTGCGCAAAGTTCAGGAAAACCTGCAAGACACTCCGGTAGCAGTTTCGGCTTTTTCCGAAGCTGCGATGGAACGCCGCATGCTGGTGACCACCGAAGACCTCAGCCGAGTAACTCCCAACCTGCAATTTAAAAGTTACAGCCCGCTCTCGGGCAACAGCTCTGCCGCGCAAGTGTTTATTCGTGGGATTGGCCAGTCGGATGCCTCCGGTGGTGTCGACCCCGGAGTCGGTTTGTATATCGATGGTGTTTATATGGGCCGTTCGGTGGGTGGGGTGATGGATTTTCGCGATATCGCCAATGTTCAAATTTTGCGCGGCCCCCAGGGCACGCTGTTTGGCCGCAACACCATCGGTGGTGCGGTAATTCTTACCACACAAAAACCGGGTGATGAGTTCAGCGGCAAAGTAAAGGTGGGCGTGGGCGATGAAGGTTTATTCGAAACTTTTGCCGCGCTGGACCTGCCAATTACCGATACTGTGGCGGCGCGTCTGAGTATCGGTGCACGGCAGCGCGACGGTTACGTTGAGCGGATTTACGATGGCCTCGATTTAGGCAATGAAGATAGCTACACCGTTAATGGTTCGCTATTTTGGAATGCGACCGATGAAATAACCGTAGCCCTGCGCGCAGACTACACCGAAGAGGATGAGAATGGTTCGCCGTTTGTGTTTGCCGCCATTAATGAAAATGCCGCTTTTCCCGCATACCAGAGTGTAACGGCGGGCTGCCCCGGGGCGACCTTCCCGCCACCTTCAGTACCGAGTGGCGTGGTTGATCAACGCTGTGCCAATAATGCCACCTGGGATTTAGGTGAATACACCAACGGCGGCAATACCAAAGCCGAAAGTAATACCGAGAACCAAGGTTTCTCCGTGACTGTTGATTGGCAGGCCAATGAAGCGCTTGCGTTGAAATATATCGGTGCGGATCGCAAGTTGGATTGGTTTGGCTCGCGCGATGCCGACAACACCTACCTGACGATTCTCAGCACCCAGTACGACAGTACTGCAGATCAAACCAGCCATGAAATTCAAGCCACCTATCAAGTGGCGTCGCTCAATGCGGTGGCGGGAATCTTTAGCTTTGATGAAGATATTCGCGATTTCTTGCTAGTGCCTTTTGGCCCGCCTGGAGTGCCCGCCGGTATAGTGCCGGTCGATTACCAATTGGCCAACTTGGAAAACGAGAGCATCGCCTACTACACCAACTGGACGTTTGATCTGAGCGAAACCTGGAGCCTGAGCGCCGGTGCCCGTTACACCGAAGAAGATAAATCCATGCGCTTAATTGCCACTTCCGCCGGGGTGGTGCCCCTGCCGGTGCCGGAAACCTTGAGCTTCGATACCCCTGCGCCGCCTTATAACGTACCCGTGGGGCCGCACAAGCAAAATTTTGATGCGACAACTTTCTCGTTGAGCACGCAGTATCGCTTTAATGAAAACCTGATGACTTATTTGAGCTGGTCGGAAGGCTTTAAAAGCGGTGGCTTTAACCAGCGCTACAATGCGCCCCCTCCCGGTGGCGATCCGGTCGGGTTTGACTCCGAAGAGGCTACCACCTACGAGTTGGGCATTAAGGCGGATGTCGGTGATAACCTGCGCGTCAACGCCGCGTTGTTTAAAACCGACTATGAAAATATGCAGCTCACCTACCGTGTGGGTATTGTGCCAATTCTCTTCAACGCCGGTGAGTCGTCAATTTCCGGTGCAGAGGTAGAGTTCACCTATGCCCCAGGTGAAGCTCTGATAATAGAAGGTAGCCTCGGTTATTTGGATGACGAGATTGATAGTGTTTCAGAAATACCCGGTGCCGAAGCAACACTTGGCCCCGAGAGCGACCTACCTTTCACGCCGGAAATTAGTGCCAGTTTGGGAGCATCCTACAGTGTTTATTTCAGTGGTTTTGAACTGACGCCGAGATTGGATCTGGCCTATACCAGTAGCCAATATTTTGATGCTGCCAACACCGAAGAGGTGGCGCAAACAGACGGCGAAACGGTGACTAACCTCTCCTTCCGTTTTGCTGATGCTGCCGATAGCTGGAGCTTGGTTGCCGGCGTGGAGAATCTCACTGACGAGACCTACGCAATTGCCGGTAACTCCAGCTTAAGTACGGGTAGTGGTTACGCCGAGGTGATTTATAGCCGGCCGAGAAGCTACTATTTATCGGTCAGTTATAATTTTTAAATCTGTTGTGTTAACGATCGGCCCGCAGTTTTTTGCTGCGGGCACGATTATTTAGTGCGTTGATGTTGTTGCTGTAACAAGCCTTAGGCAAGGTGGGTGATGCTATGGTATCGTCCAAGCCTGCCTGCCGATAGATCGTTTTTGAAAAAATAATAAGAGATAAAACAGAATTATGGACAGTGCCAATCCCTGTGAGGTTATTGCTCAATCCACCATGAGCCGACTGCAAATTGTGGTGGTGATTTTAGGTATTGGCTTAACCGCACTGGATGGTTTTGATGTTTTGGCGATCAGCTTTGCCGCCCCGGGTATTGCTGCCAATTGGGGGATAGATCGCGCTGCTCTTGGGATCGTATTGTCCATGGAGCTGGTCGGTATGGCGATTGGTTCGGTGTTGTTGGGTAACCTGGCCGATCGCATTGGTCGCAAACCGATTATTGTGGCCTGTTTGGTGTTGATGGCTTCCGGGATGTTGCTGGCCGCTGCTGCCAGCAATGTGATTAACCTCTCTTTGGTGCGTCTGTTTACCGGCCTAGGTATTGGCGGTATGTTGGCGGCCACCAATGCTATGGTGGCGGAGTTTTCCAATAAGCAGTGGCGCAATATGGTGGTCGCCTGGATGGCGGCGGGCTACCCGCTGGGTGCCATTTTTGGTGGTTCTGTGGTCTCTGTTCTGTTGGTCTACTTTGAATGGCGGGCGGTATTCCTATTTGGTGCGCTGTTGACGTTAACATTTTTGCCGCTGGTTTGGTTTTTTCTGCCGGAGTCTATCGAGTACCTTAGCCATCGTCGGCCCCCAAATGCACTGGCACGAATTAATTTGGTTTTCAAAAAAATGGGTAGAGGCGTAATCCATTCGCTGCCCGAAGCGGTTGTGCAACATAAAGTGGGCATTCGTGAACTATTGTCGCCGGAGTTGAGGCGCATCACCTTGGTGTTAACCGCAGCCTACTTTACGCACATTATGACTTTCTATTTTATCTTGAAGTGGATTCCCAAAATTGTGGTGGATATGGGCTATGCGCCAGCCACCGCTGGCGGCGTGCTGGTGTGGGCCAATATTGGTGGTGTAATTGGTTCACTGCTGCTCAGTTTTCTTACCCATAAATTTGATATCCGCCATCTTGTCTTGGGGACTCTGGTTTTTGCCGCGGTCATGGTAGTGGTGTTTGGGATGGTGCCGGGTAATTTACAGGAGCTTACTTTCTACGCGGCGCTGGCCGGCTTCTTTACCAATGCGGCGGTGGTTGGCTTGTATGCGATTTTCGCACAATCTTTTCCGGCGCGGGTGCGAGCGGGCGGTACCGGTTTAGTCATTGGCGCCGGCCGTGGAGGTGCTGCCTTAGGGCCGATCGTCGCTGGTTTTCTATTTGCGGCGGGTCACTCGCTGGGGACGGTCGCGTTATTGATGGCATTGGGTTCCCTGCTGGCGGCTGGCGCTTTAATGCTGCTGCCCAGAAGCACGGGTTAAATTTTCCCACCGGTTGCCTTTCTGTTATAGCAATTCCCTGGTTTGCATTGTCGCTCTGTTGACGGAGATTTCCGGCAGTGGCCAATGACAATGCCATCGCCGCCGGCTTTAGCGCGCCGGCAATCCCGAAGTTAACCGTTTTGGGGGATTGCCGGGGATGCGCTTGGGATCAGGCCAGCTTGGCTTTAAAAAACTCCAGTGTTCTTCGCCAGGCCAGCTCGGCTTCAGGCTCGGAGTAGCGGCTGGTGGAGTCGTTGTGGAAGCCGTGGTAAACCCCGTCGTAGGTATAGGCGATATAGTCGGCGCCGTTGGCTTTTAAGGCTTTTTCGTAGCCCGGCCAGGTCTCATTGACGCGTCTATCGAGGCCGCCAAACTGCAGCATAAGCGGCCCGCGCACATTTTTGCGAAGTGGTTCGGCGGCGGGGGTGCCGTAGAAGGGGACGGCGGCGTCGAGCTCATTGGGGATGGTGGCGGCCAGCATATTGACGATGTAGCCACCAAAGCAGAAGCCGACCGCACCCAGCTTGCCGTTGCTCAGCGAGTGCTCCTTTAAAAACAGGGCGGCGGCGATGAAGTCTTCCTCCAATACTTTCCGATTCATCATCGCCTGCAGGGCACGGCCGTCGTCGTCATTGCCGGGGTAGCCACCCAGTGGGTAGAGGCCATCCGGGGCGAAGGCGACAAACCCCTGCTTTGCCAGGCGTCGGGCCACATCCTTGATATAGGGGTTGAGGCCGCGGTTCTCGTGCACCACCAACACCACTGGTGCTTTACCACTTAGGTTGGCCGGCTGCACAAAATAGCCCTGGCCTTCACTACTGCCTTGCGGAGAGCTGAATTTCAGATAGGTGGCTTTGATCTGGGGGTCGTTAAAAGAGACCTGTTCGGCCAGGGCGTAGTTGGGCAACAGGGCGCCGGTGAGGGTGGTGAGGCTAAAACCGAGCGCCGCCAGGCCGGTTAGGCGGGTGAGAAAGGTGCGCCGGTCGATCAGGCCGTGGGCGTATTCGTCGTACCAGTCAAAGGCCTCCTGGGGAATAGGGCGTTGGTTGGATGCGGGTGGCTGGGACTCTACCTCGGTGGACATGGCTGTTCTCCATTGTTGTGCCTGCAGCAGGTGCTAAATATGGGTGGTGACAGAGTATGGACTACGCGTGCGGCCATGAGTTGCCGGACGACCGTCAGTGGACTTGCTCGATGGTAATCTCCACTTGCCCAAAGGCCGCGATGCAGGCAAGGTTAGCGTTTTTCCCAATGTAGTTGCAGTCCCGCAGTTAGGAGCAGTCCCACATGGCCAAGGAAATTCCCGCCGGTTACGAGCCGATTGATTTCGATATCCCCTTTTTTCAGCTGATTGGTCCGGTCTACCACAAGGTAGGTGCCGAGGTGTTGCACTTGGGTATGTTGATAGAGAAACAGCACTGCAACTCCCTGGCTACGGTGCACGGCGGTCTGCTGGCCACCCTTGCTGACGTCGCCGCAGTGCGCGCGCTGGTGCAGCATCTGGGCGACGATAAACGTGCCTTTACCATCAGCCTGCACCTGGACTATATCGGCACCGCCTACGAGGGCGACTGGCTGGAAGCTCATGTGCAAATTAAAAAGGGTCAGGGCAGTGTTGGCTTTGCCACTTGCGAGATTAAAGAGGGCGAGCGGCTCATCATGATGGCCAGCGGCTCCTTTAAATTTATCACCCCGCGTGCCACCGATTGATAGTAGGCGTAGCCAATTAGGGTGAATAGTCCGGTGAGTTTAGGTGACGAGCCAGCGAGGGTGCCTCCTGGTTTTGAACTCTTTGATACGTCAAAGATGCCCTTTATGGAGCTGCTGGGGCCTTTCTATCGCAAGCGGGGAACTGCGGTAATTCAGTTGGGCCTTTGGCTTGAGGCGCGTCATTGCGATGAAAATGGCCTGGTGCACGATGGTGTGTTGGCCACCCTGGCCGATGTGGCTCTGGGGCGCTCCCTGGTGGAGAGCCGGAACTGCCAACAGAGTGTGGTGACGGTCAGTCTCAATTTGGAACGGGTGGCGGAGTTGACCGCCAACCACTGGGTGGAGGCGCTGGTCTCTATCAAGCAGGGCGAGGGTGAGATTGGCCATTGCCAGTGTGAGGTGCGCTCGGATGAACAGCTACTCATGGTGGTCAACGGCACCTTTAAATACATAAACCAACGATATTACCCTTGATGGTTTGCTGCTCATCATCTGTGAGACTGGCATCATGGCGTACAAAGCATTACTCTAACCCACTCGTTTGCCGGCCCATAATTAAATTAATAGTCGGCAGCAACAGGAACGGATTCTGCGGCCGACGGCGTGCGCCAAGGCCCATCAGTCAGATTGCCAATTTGCCTGTTAGAGATCTATAGGGGCCGATAAATTGCATTACCAGACTGTGCAATGGAAGGAAGTTTGAGAACGGTATGCCTGTTCATCCCACCAGAATCTATTCAATCTATGCCTCAACCGGCGTTTTTCTTATCGCTCTGCTCTGTTTGGGGCTGGCGGCCAACCTATCTTTACGTTCGGAGAATAGCGGTTACTCCGAGGATCTGATGCAGCGCTTTCAACAGGCGGCCCATGAGCCCGAGGCGAAAATCGGCCAACTGGAGCAGAATGGCGATCACAGCTGTTCCACCGCCAACATCACCGCCCTGCGTCGGGCGCTGTTCGACAGCCAATATCTGTTGGATCTCGGCCTGATCCAAAACAATCAACTCTTCTGTAGCGCCAGCGTCGGTGAACTTGCGCAACCCGTGGCCTTGGGGCCGCCCGATTTTGTCGGCCCCAAGGGGTCGAGTATCTGGTCGAAACCACACTACATGCTGCAACTGTTTGATGACCGCGAAGTGGCGGTGGTGTTGGTGGGGGGCGACTCGGTGGTGGCGGTGGTCGACCCGGCCCGACTCGATATTACCGATCCGCAACGGGTGACTTGGGAGCTCTATTTTGATAACCGTGGTCAGACCTTTCATCTGGCCGGCGAGCCCGGCCTGGTGGGGCTGGTGGAGAGTGTCTCTAAATACTACGGCGGTATGGCAATCAGTTGCAGTGGCGAGGTGGAGTACTACTGCCTGGCGGTAAAAACCTCGCTGCGCGAGTTTGTGCGGCGCAACGTTCTGGTGCTCGCCTTCGCCCTGTTGCTCTGCCTGCTGGCGGCGGCGGGGGCCGGTACCATCGTTAATTTAGCTCTGCAAACACGCCGTTCTGATCGTTTCCGTATAAAACAGGGGTTGCGCCAGGGCAAGTTCTACTGGCTCTACCAACCGGTGGTGGAGTTAAGCAGTGGCCAGATTGTTGGTTGCGAAGCACTGGCCCGGTTTGAGGATTCCCAGGGGGCGCTGACGCCGGATGTTTTTATTCCGCTACTGCGTAGTGAGGGGCTCACCTGGCAGTTTTCGGAGGCGATGTTTAGCCGGGTGATTGCCGAGCTGGAGGCCCAGCCTGATCTGCCGGCGGGCTTTACGGTGGCCTTTAATATTTTCCCCGGCGACTTGGAGGCCGGCCATGGCGCGGCACTGGTCGCCAACGCCGCCCTGCAGAACAACCGCTTCAGTATCGGCCTGGAGATTATTGAGAATGAGTACATCGATGGCCAGTCGGCGCGCGACCAGTTGCAGGCATTGGTGGATGCTGGTTACTACCTCTCCATTGACGATTTCGGCACCGGCTACTCCAATCTGAAAAACCTGAAACACATTAATTTCCAGCAGTTGAAAATCGACCGCAGCTTTGTTCAAGACATCACTACCGAGGGGCTGAAGACCTCGATGATCTCCACCATTATGGATATCGTCGGCAAGCTGGGGGTGTGCGCCGTGGCGGAGGGGGTAGAGACCGAAGCCCAGAAACTGATTGTTGCCAAAGCCGGAGCACACTACGGCCAGGGGTGGCACTTTGGCCGGCCCATGTCTGCCGACAGTCTCAATCAGCGTTTGGCCAAACAGGGACAGGCGCCGCGGCTGCAGCCAGAGGCGTGCATTGCTTCTAACCCTGAATTCGAATAGTTGGTTACTATAGCGCCTCCCCGGCATCGGCCTTTTGCCTTGGTGCGGGGCTGTTATTTGGTTGATCGCCGCACCAAGGCCGCAGGCCAAAACTGGGGTATTGCCGGCGATCCTGACAGCACAGCGATTGTCCATTTTAAAAATAATCATAATAAGGAGCGACACGTGGCCGTTGCACAACCACCACAATTGACGGAACTGTTTTCTTTAATGGTCACCTGCGAGGCACCGCTGCCGCTCGGTAAAATCCGCGGTGGCGACGCTATGATGATCGCCATCACCGGCGGTGAAATCAGCGGCCCTCGGTTGCAGGGTGAGGTTCTGCCCGGTGGCACCGATTGGGCGGTGCGCCTGAGCGATGGCCACTTTGTGGTTGATGCCCGCTACGCCATCAAAGCCGCCGACGGCACCATCATTCAGGTGTTCAATGGCGCCAGCCAGATGCTCGATCCCGCCTCGTTGCGGATGATCACCCAACCCCGTTTTATTGCGCCCGAAGGCCCCCACGAGTGGCTCAACCACTCGGTCTATGTCGCGACTCTGGAGCCGGATCTGAATACCGGCAATGTCTCTATCGTCGTCTACGAAGCTCATTAACCCCATTTACCTCTTTTAACCCGATTGTCCTACCCGACTAAGCGAGGTTCCCTTGGCACTGCTACGGTGGATTCTGGGCCGGCTTTTGCGCCTGCCGGCAAAGCAACCCGGTAAGTTATTGATCGATAAAGGGCTATCGGTGCCCATGCGCGACGGCGTTAGCTTGCTGGCCGATTACTACCACCTGGCAGGCGATGAGCCGGGGCCGGTGGTGATTATGCGCAGCCCCTACGGCCGGGAGGCGCTGTTTGGCCTGATGGCGGCGCTGCTGGCCGAGCGCGGCCTGCCGGTGCTGTTGCAGAGCGTGCGTGGAACCGCCGGCTCCGGCGGTGAGTTAAACCCCATGCACCAGGAGCGCGACGACGGCGCCGATACCCTGGCCTGGCTGCACGCCCAGCCCTGGTGTTCCGGGCAGGTGTTTGCCTTTGGCGCCAGCTACCTGGGCAACGCCGGTTGGGCCATGGCCAGCGGCCGGCCGGATCTGCTCAGCGGCCTGGTGTTGCAGGTGACTCTGAGTAACTTCAAAGATGAGATTCTCGGCGGTGGCGGCTTCACTCAGGCCGGCACCTTGGGCTGGACGCAGATTGAGATGGCCATGACCGAGCCCGGTGCCAAAATGGAGCGGCCCAAAGCGGGAAGTTTGGACGACGCCCATGGCCACCTGCCTTTGGGCAGTATGGATAAGATCGCTTTTGGTCGGCCTGCCCCCTGGTGGCAACAGTGGCTGGAGCACGCCGAGCCCAGCGACCCCTGGTGGGCGGCTATGAACTACAGCGACGCCATCGGCCAGCTGCAGGCACCGGTGGCACTGGTGGCCGGCTGGCAGGATGTCTTTCTGCCCTACCAGATTCGCGATTTTCAGGCCGCCCAGGCGGCCGGCAAGCGCGCCTGGCTGACCATTGGCCCCTGGGCCCACTTCACCCCGGGCGGCATGATTGAGGGGTTGCGCCAGGCGGCAGGGTTATTCGGCAATTGCCGTCGCGGAGCGGAGCCCTTCGCCGGCCGTGCGCCGGTACGCGCCTATCTGCAGGTGGCCAAACAGTGGCTGGAGCTACCCAGCTGGCCGCCGCCGGGGGTGCAAACCAACACTCTCTATCTACACGCCGATGGCAGGCTGAGTGAGACGCCGCCCGCCAGTGACGAAGGCGCGCGCGGCTATACCTATGATCCGGCCGACCCCACGCCGGCGCTGCACGGGCCCATGGTGATGGGCAGCAGTAAAAAACCGGTGATGACCGCCCTCGAGCAACGCGCCGATGTGCTCAGCTACAGCGCCGAGGCCGTAAGCGATGATCTCGACCTGCTGGGCGCGGTCAGCGTGCAGCTGGCGGTGCACAGCGACCGCGCCGATACCGACTTTTTTGTCTGCCTGTGTGATGTCGATCGGCGTGGGGTGGCGGTGCACATTTGCGATGGCTACCGCCGTCTGCGGCCGGGGCAACCACCGGCCAATAGTGCGGGCGTGCGCCTGGTGACCATCGACTGTTGGCCCACCGCCTATCGCCTGCGCCGGGGCCACCGCCTGCGTTTGCTGGTGGCCAGCGGCGCTCACCCACGTTACGCCCGCAACCTGGGTACCGGTGCCCCCTTGGCGGAGGCCGTCGAAATGGTCACTGCCCAACAGCAGGTGTTACATCAACCGGAACTGCCTTGCTATGTGCAGATTTCGGTGCGTTAGCCAAGGGCCGGCAGCTAGTCGGCCTGATTGATACGTTAACCCGGAGCGCGTCGCTGGCACCGCGCACTGCGCAACGGTGGTTGCTCACTAGCTGGCGGCTGATCTGCCCAGTTGTCGCTCCCCTTCAACCTCTGCCATGGAAACCAAGATGACCAACGAATCATCAACTGCCATCAACGGCCCAATGACCTGATTGCCAATACCCGGGCGACGGAGCTTCCAACCAGCGCTAACGCGCCATGGTAAAGGCTGAATGACAGTTGTGAAGGTGTTCAATATATAAAATGGTGCTGCTGGGCAGGTCATCGCCCCGGCACGCAAATAACTTTCTTATCACGGTTATGCAGGGAGGCGAGAGGGGTTTATAATCGGCCCGGTTCGAGATTCAGACTCTCGCCCTATTACAACTAAAAAAATACCAATAATTCTCTCAGTCAATAATTCTTAAGCAGGTTCACAATAATGAATAACAACAACTCTTGCGGGCGCTCGTTAAGGCAGCCAGCCCCAGCTGCACGTCTCCCTTTGTGTTTATTGCTGGCCGGTATGGGTATGGCCAGCTCGGCTATGGCCCAGCAGTCGACCGCAGCCGCCGGTGTTTTGGAAGAGGTAACCGTTACCGCCCAGCGCCGTTCGGAAAAGGCGCTGGACGTGCCCATCGCCATTACCGCCATCGGCTCCGAGCAGCTGGGCAAAGGCGATGTGCAGCAACTGAGCGACATCATGAAACTGACTCCGGGGCTGCGCTTTGACTACACCGGTAATTATGCCCAGCCCACTATTCGCGGCGTGGGTACTGCCGTGGTGGTAGCTGGTGGCAGCTCCAACGTCGGTATTTACGCCGATGGTTTCTACACACCCAGCCCATTGATGGCCGATGTTGAGCTGCTCAATATTGAGAGTGTACAGGTGTTGAAAGGGCCCCAGGGCACCCTGTTTGGCCGCAACTCCACCGGCGGTGCCATTCTGCTCACCACCACCGCCCCCAGCAGCGAGTTTGGCGGCCAGGTGGAGGCGAGCTACGGCAACTACAACACTTCGAAAGTGGCGCTGTACATGACCGGTGGTCCGTCGGATGACTTGGCCTTTGACGTGGCCGGTTCGTTCCGAGCCAGCGATGGTTACGTCGACAACATTATTACCGGCAGCGACACCGACGCCGAGTATGAGAACTCCTCGGTGCGTTTAGGTGCCAAGTGGCAGGTGAGCGATAACTTTTCCGCCCTGTTCCGCTACGGTTACGCCCGTATGGACGACAACACCTACCTGGCCGCCGGCGGTTACAGCCGCGATGGCGTGGCCTACTCAACAGCCGCCGTTTATGGTTCAACAGTGGCGACCGATGCCAATGAGGTCTCCAATGGCTTCCTGCCGCAATTCGACGCCGAAGGCACCACCGCCCAGTTGACCTTAACCGCCGATTTCGACGCCTTCACGCTCACCTCCTACACCCAGGTGCGCGAGGAGGAGGGCACCCACTACGAAGATTTCGATGCCTCCGCGCTGCCAATCTTCCACT
Organism: Halioxenophilus sp. WMMB6; assembly: GCF_033283405.1. Lineage (NCBI taxonomy): Bacteria > Pseudomonadati > Pseudomonadota > Gammaproteobacteria > Alteromonadales > Alteromonadaceae > Halioxenophilus > Halioxenophilus sp. WMMB6. The sequence continues at coordinate 730,997 of NZ_JAWMQR010000002.1, read as the reverse complement.
TTATTTTCGACAGCTTCGAAGATGTCTTCACCCAGGAGTTTCTGCTCTCTTCCAACGATAGCGGGCCATTGCAGTGGACCACCGGGCTGTTCTATTTCGAGAACACCTCGGCCATTAAAAACAACCGTGGTTCGGTTGCCGGCGGCCCGTTTGTGCGCAGCGGTGGTTCCAGTGTCGACGTCTCCTCCGTGGCCGTGTTTGGCGATGCCACCTACGCGTTGGCCGACAACCTCTTCCTGACCTTGGGCCTGCGCTACAGCCGTGATTCCATCGACCACGGTTACTTCCTGGAGCCGACGGTCAATGGACTGGAAGCGGTTTCGGCGCCGGATGTCGACGACGACAACCTGGCACCGCGCTTGGCGTTGCGCTACGCGGTTTCGGATAACGCCTCGCTCTACGCCTCCTACACCGAGGGTTTTAAATCGGGCATTTTAAACGTGGGTGGCGGCACCCTGGATAATATCGAGGTTGAGCCGGAGGAGATCAAAGCCTACGAGGTGGGTTATAAATTTGGTTCCGGTTCGCTGGCGTTTGATCTATCGGCTTACTACTACGACTACTCCAATCTGCAGGTGGCCAGTTTTGTGGCGGACACCAGTGTGATTCGCAACGCCGCCGACTCCACCGTCTACGGGGCTGAAGGTGCGGTGCGCTACGCGATCGATGAGCATTGGGAAGTTAATTTGTCGGCCAACTATCTGAAGGCGGAGTACGACCAGTTTGATCAATCCCAGGTGTGGGCACAGTGTCTTGATTTTGTTGCCTGTGGCCCGGCCTTTGGTGTCTTTCTGCCGTCGTTTACCGATGCCTCCGGCTTTGAGATGCAGCGTTCGCCAGAGTGGACTGCCAATCTGGGTGTGGCTTATCAAACCCAGGTTGATTGGGGTTACCTCAACTTCTCCGGCAACCTCTACTACACTTCGGACTTCTTTTTCGATGCGGCGGAATCCTACCCTCAGGACTCCTACCAGCTGTTGAGCCTGCGGGCTGAGTGGAGCGATCCATCTGACCAGTTCACCGTGGCAGTTTACGGTGACAACCTCACTGATGAAGAGTACCGCAACCAGGTGCTGCCGCAATTTTATGGCCCGCTCACTACCTGGGGTGCACCGCGAACGTTTGGTGTCTCTGTGGGTTATACTTTTTAACGGTTAGCGCCTGGGTTTGAGAAGAGCCCAACCCGCAAAGAAGCCAGCACTCGTTAGGGTGCTGGCTTTTTTTATTTTAGGCTGCTTGCTGCCTGTGATTCGCTAAAAAAAATGACTGCTTACTCGCCATGGATGAACAAAATTATCTGCCTGGCAGACATTTTTTTAATCAGGTTGTTTGTAAATATTTTTTTACCAGAGTGATTTCGTGATGGCGTTAATTATTGTCATCTTCTTTTTTGGGCTAACGCTAACAGCATTGGTTTTTAACAGATCCTAACTGGTTTTATCTTTTTTACGACTGCATATCGACTGGCATCTGGTTTATTAAATAGGTAATCGAGGTTGTGGCATGCGTAAATTGTGGCGAAAAGTTTAAAACGTAAACTGCGGAATAGACTGTTCATTTTGCCAGTTTGTAAAAATTCGTCGCGCTATTCACCAGCCACTCAATTGCATCCTGTTAGTCTGCGCTCGCTCATTGTTGAGCGCACACTTACTAAGGAGACTTTGCACTATGTCAGGCATGCAATTGATAACGAAAAAATTTGGCCTGTTGGCACTTTTCCTACCCGGCCTTGCCGCTGCCGCGACGTTGGTTAACCCGAACGACACCAGCCAGCAGCCACCACCCGGTGAGTACCCCGCGTTGACGGTGACCATTACCCAGGACGATATCGAGTCCGGTGCCTTGCCGTTGAGCGATATTCAACAGCAGGGCGAACAGCTGTTTGCCACCCCGTTTAATCGTTACGACGGTGTCGGCGATGGCCCACAAAACCTGGCGACCACCTCAGAAGAGGGTGGCCGGCCTTCGTTTATTGTTGGCAACGATGATATCCCCCATCCCTTTCCGTTGCGGGTTAACGGCCTGGATGCCCAGGCCTGTGTCGAATGCCATTTTGTCGGCAGTAACGGCGTGATTCCCGCCCGCTTTTTAGTGGGCGGGGTGGGCGGAATTGCCGCCATGGCCATGCCTCGTGCCACCGAGTTCGACATCGACGACCAAGCGGGCAACGGCTTTGCCTTTTTTAATGGCCGCATTATCAATCCGCCGTTTGTGTTTGGCTCCGGCGGTATTGAACTGTTGGCCATGGAGATGACGCTGGAGCTGCAGGATATTAAAGCCAAAGCACGGGCCAACCCGGGTGAATTGTTTGCCCTGGAGACCCACGGCATTAACTTTGGTTACATCAAGTGGGATCTGATTACCGCCACCAAAGCGGTGAAGGATGAGATAAAAGCGCAGAAGGAGAAACGCTTCGCCCACAACTGCAATCCGGCCGGCACCAGCCTGGTGGATGACGAACTGGCGCGCGATAAATTTATCGGCTTTAGTGCAGTACCCAAGCTCTATGCCGATAGCAACGATGGCGACAAAACCAAGGCGCTGGCGTTGGATACCAGCCAAGTGGTGGGGGTGGCCACGGACCTGATTGTGCGCCCCTTTGGTCGCAAGGGTAACAATGTCACCACCCGCGACTTCGACTGTGGCGCGCTCCGTTTTCACCAGGGGGTTGAGCCGGTGGAGATCTTCGACGATGTTGATCACGACGGCGATGGTTATATTGATGAAATTGGCGTTGGCCCCATCTCGGCCCTGGCCATTTTTAATACCACCACCAAACCACCGCAGGCATCGCCGCAGTCGGTAGTTGCCGCCGTCGGCGCGGCACTGTTTGATGAGATTGGCTGTGCCCGCTGCCATGTACCGGAAATTGCAACCAGAAGTGCGGTGTTAAATTATTACTTTCCGGAATTTGGCCCGGGGCTGACGCTGTTTACGCCAGAAACGCTCTACTATCAGGTGGATCTCAGCCAACCGAGTATTGGCTTTCCCAGCAACACTCATGGCGGTATCACCGTGCCGCTGCACTCGGATTTGAAACTGCACGATATGGGGCCGCGCCTGCAAGAGACCCTGTCCGGCCAGTCGGAAGAGCAGAATCGTACCTTTATTACCGCCCGCCTGTGGGGTGTGGCGGATACCGCCCCCTATCTGCACGATGGCCGCGCCTCAACACTCACCGACGCGATTCTGCAACACGACGGTGAAGCCTATGCTGAGCGCGAGGCGTTCCGGGTGTTAACCGATGCGCAACGACGGGCGCTGTTGGCCTACCTGCGCACCCTGCGCACGCCCACCAGTTTGTAACTAATTGCATCTGCCTGGAAATAAAAAACCTGCCGTTTGGCAGGTTTTTTATGGGGGTTATTGCGTTGACGCGGTTAGCGAGCCGGCCAATCAATGATAGGCATTGTCATCGCGCTGGCTGCCCACTTTTTTATCCATTCGGTTAAACAGATTTTTGATCTTCTGGGAGAGCTTACCGCGCTTGGCTTTGCGCTTGGCGTCCTCGTCGCTGACCAGCCAGGCGATTTGAATCACCCGGCGCTCGCCTTCGAAGGGCAGGTGGCCGTGGAAGGAGTTGTCGGCCCGTTTAAAGGCGACCAGGGTGCCAAACTTGGGTTGAATTTCCGGTACCACCGTGTCTTCGATATCGTCAATCTTGTTTAAAAAGCGCAGGCAGCCTTTGCCCTCACCCGACCACTCCTCATTCAAATAGAGCAGCAGGGTGGCGACCTTGGATTTGCCATCGGTGTGGATGGTGCCATGGCGCTTGTTGAGCTTGGTGGCAATGGAGACGTAGGTGGGGTATTGGGCGAGGTTGTCGATGCCCAGCTGCTCACCCAGGGGGTTGGCGAAGCCTGGTGCGGCGATCTGGTCGATCAACTCGTTGATGGTGGTGGCACAGCTCTCGCGGTTGTAGGGCAGGTAACCGGCGCTTTTGTTGAGTGGGAAGTCATCGATCAACGTCTGCTTATCGCTTTCGTCCAACATATTGGGCGCCACCAGAAACGAGAAGGGGGCGCGCATCACCAGTGCCTCGGTAGTGGTCAGGCCGCTGGCATCAACATAGCTGTGTTGGCTGGGCGCGATTGCGCCTGTCTGTGCATTCATCACTCTCTCCCATCGGGCAATTTTTTGGCGAATATTACCATCTGATTAAACTCAGGTTAACAATTGATGAATTTTTGGTGGCGGCGGAATGGTCGCACTGTGAGCTGTTCGAGGTGGCGTGGGAGGCGGTTTGGAAATAGGGGGTAGCGGGTGGGAGCAGTGGCTTACTGCGGGTGAGGCCCTCTTTTTGCAATACCCGGGTGGCTAAGCTCGGCATTGTCGGATAACCACCAATCGAGGGCATGATCACTATGGCCAAAATTCTTATTCTGGTCGGCAGCGTCAACGGCTGTGCGCTGCAGTCGGCGGAGGCGGTGGGCGCCTTAATGGAGCGCTTGGGCCACCAGGTAGAGCTGATCTCGGAGTTGGGGCCACGCGATCTGCTGCGCGACCCACAAGAGCTGCTGCTGGTTTGCTGTTCCACCACCGGCGATGGCCAGTTGCCGCGCAATTTGTACGGCATCTACTACGCCATGGACGACGGTGTGGTCGACCTGCACGGCCGCTACTACGGGGTGATTGCCCTGGGCGACCGGGGCTACCCGCAGTTTGCTGCCGGTGGCTTGAAGCTGGAGGGGATGCTCTATAAAGCCGGTGCCAAGCGCATTGGCGATATCTGCCTGCTGGATGCACAGGTGGAAGATAACCAACCGCTGGCCGCCGCCAAGTGGGCTTTGGAGTGGCATAAGCTGTTGAGTGAACAGGGTGTCGCGGCCTGATTAGCCCAGCGGCTTCATCGACTGGTTTTGGGCAAAGGCGATCACCGCCTGGCCCAGGGCCAGACCGCCATCGTTAGCCGGTAACAGCCGCGGGCTGAGTACCTTAAGCGGCTGTAGCGCTTGTGACAAACCCGTCAAAATCAGTTGGTTCTGCATAACCCCGCCGGCCAGCACCACCGTGCTGCAGTTGGCCTCGGCGGCAATCCTGTGCGCCACATCGGCGACGCGCTCAATCACCGTTCGATGAAAGCGCGCGGCGACCACCTCGCGGGCGACTCCGGCCTGCAGATCCGCCAGCAGCGGCCGCCAGAGCCCGGCCCAGCTCAACTGTTGGTGATTACTCTGCTCGATCTCATACGGCGCGAGCGGCTTATCCCAAGCCTGTACCGCCAGCGCCTCCAGCAGACAGGCCGCCTCGCCCTCGTAACTCTGCTGCTCCACACAGAGTCCCAACACCGCCGCCACGGCATCAAACAGGCGCCCGGCTGAGCTGCTCTGCGGGCTGTTGAGGCCGCGCTCGGCCATGGCGGTAAGTACCGGCAGCGGCTGTTGCTGCAGAAACTGAACAATGCCCAGCGCTCTGAACTCGCGGGCCAACACCGGCCACTGGCTGTGGTTGAGCAGTTGGCTGAGGGCGTTGCGCCAGGGTTCGATATTGGCCTTGTCGCCGCCGAGCAGTGGCAGCGGCTGAAAATGGGCCAAACGCCTTGCCGAGCGATAGTCGGCCAGGAGCAGCTCGCCGCCCCAGAGCGTGCCATCACTGCCGTAGCCCAGGCCATCCAGGGCAATGCCCAGCACCGGCCCGCTCGCCAGTGGCAGGCCGTGCTCGGCCATAACACTGGCGATATGGGCGTGGTGGTGTTGCACGGCGGTGACTTTGGCCTGCTGACTGGCCGCCCACTGCCGGCCCAGCTGGCTGCTGACGTAGCGGGGGTGCTGGTCGATGGCGATATGGTGGGGTTGAAACTGGTAGAGCTCGGCAAAGCGTTGCAACTGGCCGGCAAACTCCGCCTGGGTGACCGGGTGGTGCAGGTCGCCAATGTACTGGGAGGTGACCGCCCGCCCCTTGTGCAGCAGACAGAAGCTGTTTTTCAGGTCAGCGCCCATGGCCAGCAGGCCATCGGCCGCGCTAAAGCCCTCGGGCAGGGGCAGGGATTCGGGGGCGTAGCCCCGTCCCCGGCGCAGTAGTCGCGGCTGTTGGTCGATCACCTGCACCAGCGAGTCATCCACCCGGTTGCTGATTGGCCGGTTGTGCAGCAGGAAGCTGTCAGCCACCGCGGCCAGTTTCGCCAGTGCCTCGCCGTTATCGATAATCTGCGGTTCGCCCCGGGCGTTGCCGGAGGTGAGCACTATCGGCTGTTGCAGGTGGGCCAGCAGCAGATGGTGCAGGGGGGTGTTGGCCAGCATCACGCCAAGGGTCGACTGGCCCGGTGCGATCGCCTCGGGCAAGGCCGCGCCACGCTTGGGCAGCAGTACAATGGGGGCGGCGGCGGAGTTGAGCAGCGACTCCGCGCTGGGGCAGAGCTCGGCAAATGGCTGAATGGCGGAGAGATCGCGGGCCATCAGCGCCAGGGGTTTACTGGGCCGCTGTTTTAGCTGGCGCAGGCGGGCGATGGCCTGTGCATTACTGGCATCCACCGCCAACTGAAACCCGCCCAACCCCTTAATGGCGACAATAAGGCCGGCCGCAATCTGCTGGGCGGCGCGGGCAACGGCGTCATCCGTAGTGACTTCTAGCCCCTGCTTATCCACCAGCCACACCGCCGGCCCGCACACCGGGCAGGCGTTGGGCTGGGCGTGAAAACGGCGGTCGCCGGGGTGGTGGTATTCGGCCAGGCAGCTCGGGCACTGCGCAAAGCCGGCCATACTGGTGTTGGCACGGTCGTAGGGGATGGCGTTGACGATGGAGAAGCGCGGGCCACAGTGGGTGCAGTTGATAAACGGGTAGTGGTAGCGGCGGTTGCCGGGCTCGAACAGCTCGCTCAAACAGTGGGGGCAGGTGGCGGCATCGGCGGTAATGCTGGTGGCGAGCAGCCCGCTGCGGCTGGCCCGAATGGTAAAGTCCTGTGGTGGTGGTTGATCCTCCAGGCTGCTTGGCTCGATGGCGCTGGTCTCGATGCCGTCGATGCGGGCCAAGGGCGGCAGCTGCTGCTGCAGTTGCTGTAAGAGGCTTTCCAGCTGCCGGCCCTGGTACCAGGCAAAGATCTCCACCCCTTCGCCGCAGTTGGCCACCCAGCCGGTGATCTGATTGGCTCTCGCCAGGCGAAACACCGTCGGCCGGAACCCCACCCCCTGCACCACGCCGCGCACCGTGAGCTTTTTGGCACGCAGTGGGTTGTTGGTTGCGACCGGGGGGATAAGGGTGGCGCTGGCCATCAGGGGGTGACCAGTTTGGCTGAGCCCTCCAACGGGCTGCTGCGATGGATACCGTAGCGCTCCACCTTGCTGCGCAGCCCAACCCGGGAGAGACCCAGCTCATTGGCCGCTTTGCTCTTGTTCCAGCGCAGGCGCACCAGGGTTTCGCGCAGAATTTTGGCCTCCAGGGCCTCGACGCGATCCTTCAAGGTGCCGGTGAGGGTTTCGCTCGGCGTCGGTTCGCTACTGGCCAGGGCCTGGCTTACCCGCCGGTTGAGCAGCTCGGCGCCGAGGGTCATGGCGCGGCTGGTGACCAGCATGCGGCTGATCTCGTTTTGCAGTTCGCGCACATTGCCCGGCCACGGGTAGGCCTGCAGATAACGGTAGACCTCAGCGGTGAAGCCCTGGGCCGGTTTGCCCAAATTTTTGATCGCCTGGTCGAGCAGGCAGTCGGCCAGCAGGGGGATATCGTCGGGCCGTTCGCGCAGGGGCGGCAGGGCGATGGTGACCGGTGCGATGCGGTAGTAGAGATCCTCGCGAAACTGGCCGGCGGCCACGGCCTGCTCCAGGTTTTTATTGGTGGCGGTAATCACCCGCACGTCGATGCGCTGGGGTTGGCTGCCGCCCAGTGGCCGCACCTCACCCTCCTGCAACACCCGTAACAGTTTTACCTGGAAAGCGGGTGAGATCTCGCCAATCTCGTCGAGAAACACGGTGCCGCCATCGGCCCGCTGAAAGAGGCCCGGGCGATCCTCCACGGCGCCGGTAAAGGCGCCGCGTTTGCAGCCAAACAGCTCGCTCTCGAGCAGGTCATCGGGCAGGGCGCCGCAGTTCTCCACCACGAAGGGTTTATCCCAGCGCAGGCTGTTGTTGTGCAGCGCGCGTGCGGCCAGCTCCTTGCCGGTACCCGATTCGCCGGTGAGCAACACCGAGATATCGTAGGGGGCCACCTGGTAGAGGTGCTCGCAGATGTCGTTCATGGGACTCTGCGGGCTGCGCACAATGCCATCTTTAAAGTGGTAGCTCTCGCGCTCGCTGGGGCTCTGTTGGCTTTTGTAGCCGGCCATTTTCAACTCGAGGTTGAGGGTCTCGTTCTGGCGCTGCAGTTGAAACAGCAGGAAGGCGTTTGCCACCGTCAGGCGCAGGTGCTGCCCCTGCCAGGGGGCGGCAATAAATTGATAGACCAGCGACTGCAGCTGGGCCAGGGCGGCGATGGTTTTGGCCTCGCCCAGGACAATGCACTGCAGCTCCGGCCAGCGGCTTTTGATATCGGCAATAAACTGGCCATCGCTTAGCATCTCGCCGGCGCAGACCACGATCTGAATCCACTGGTCGGCGAGCAGTTTTTCTGCCTGGGCCAGGGAGTCGGCGGCGAACAGCTCGTAGCCGTGTTGCAGGCTCTGTTGCAGTTTGGCCCGCGTCTCCTTGTGCGAGTCGATAATCAATACGGTCGCTGGTGTTGCCATAGTGGTGACGGCTCCCTGGGTTGTTCAGCAGATGCGCGGCAGCTGTTCGCCGGCCAGCCAGTCCACCACCCGGCTGCCGCCAAAGCGGGTCTGCATCTGCACAAATTGGTGGTCATCGGCCACCACCTCGCCAATGATGGCGGCCTCCCGGCCGAGCGGGTGCTGGCGCAGGGTGCTGAGCAGCTGCTCGGCGTCATCGCTGGCGCAGATGCAGATCAGCTTGCCCTCGTTGGCGATGTAGAGCGGGTCCAGGCCGAGCAGCTCACAGGCGGCCAGCACCGCCGGTTTGACCGGAATGGCGGCTTCGTTAATGCGCATACCCACCGCCGACTGCTGTGCCAGTTCGTTAAGCGTGGTGGCCAGGCCGCCGCGGGTTGGATCGCGCAGGCAGTGGATATCACAGCCGGTGGCGACCAGTTCGGCAATAAGCCGGTGCAGGGCGGCCGAGTCGCTGCTGATTTCGGTATCGAACTGCAGGTTCTCACGGCTGGCCATAATGGCGACGCCGTGGTCGCCCATGCTGCCGCTGACGATGATCTTATCGCCGGGGGCGGCGCGGTTGCCGCTGATGTTGCACGCCTCGCCCACCACACCGATGCCGGTGGTGGTGATAAACACGCCGTCACCCTTGCCCCGCTCCACCACCTTGGTATCGCCGGTGGCAATCACCACCCCGGCATCACTGGCGGCCTTGGCCATGCTCGCGGCAATGCGATCGAGATCGGCCAGGGGGAAGCCCTCCTCCAGAATAAAGGCCGCCGACAGGTAGAGTGGTGTGGCGCCGGCCATGGCGACATCGTTGAGGGTGCCGTGTACGGCCAGGGAGCCGATATCGCCGCCGGGGAAAAAGAGCGGCGAGATGACGTGGCCATCGGTGCTGATCACCATGCGCCCGGCCTGAGTGGCAAACAGAGCGTTGTCGTTGCCCTGCTCAAGCAGTGGGTTGCGGAAGTGGCGGACAAAGATCTGCTCAATCAACTGGGCACTGGCGCGGCCGCCGCTGCCGTGGCTTAAGTCGACCTTGCCGTGGGCGATATCGAGCGGTTGACTGAAACGTTGCACCAGGCTGTTCATGCGCGGCACTCCTCGCTGGCTGGGCTGGCAGTGGTGGGTTGGCGAAAGCGGCCGTAGCTCCAGTAGGCGGCACAGGCACCCTCGGAGGAGACCATGCACGAGCCCATGGGGCTGGCTGGGGTGCAGGCTTTGCCAAACAGGCGGCAGTCGGTGGGTTTTTTCAGGCCGCGCAGAATATCGGGGCAGGCACAGGCCTTGTGGTCGCTGCTGTGGGGGTTGATGTAGTCGGCCAGGGCGAATTTCAGCTCGGCATCAAAGGCGCGGTAGTGGGGGCGAATCTGCAGGGCGCTGTTGGCCATAAAACCCAGTCCGCGCCACTCGAACTGGTCGCGCAGCTCAAACACATCGGCCACCAGCTGCTGTGCCTTCTGGTTGCCCTGGGCCGTGACCACGCGCTCATACTCGTTCTCCACTTCGGCCCGCCCCTCGTTCACCTGGCGGATCAGCATCAACGTGGATTGCATGACATCGAGGGGTTCAAAGCCGGCAATCACCACCGGTTTGTGATGCTGTTGGGCGACAAACTGATAGGGCGCACTGCCGATGATGGAGCTGACGTGAGAGGGGCCGAGAAAGCCATCCAGCGGCAGCGGTTGTTGATCGGCCACCGGCGCCGCCAGAATAGCGCGAATGGCGGCGGGGGTGAGCACGTGGTTACAGAGCACCGAAAAATTGCTGAGCTGCTCGGTGGCCGCCTGGCGAATGGCCACCGCCGTGGGCGGGGTGGTGGTTTCAAAGCCGATGGCCAAAAAGACCACTTCGCGCTGAGGGTTGTCGCGGGCAATCTGCAGGGCATCGAGGGTGGAGTAGACCATGCGCACATCACGCCCTTCGGCCTTCACTGTCAGCAGGCTGGTGCGGTCACTGGCGGGTACGCGCAGCAGATCACCGTAGCTGCACAGAATCACATCCTGCGCGCGCACCAGTTGGATGGCCTGGTCCAGGCGGGCGATGGGCAGCACGCACACCGGGCAGCCGGGGCCGTGCACATACTCGACATTGGCCGGCATCAGATCCTGAATGCCGTAGCGAAAGATGGCGTGGGTGTGGCCGCCGCAAAACTCCATAAAGCGGTAGTGGCGGGCGGGGTCGACCGCCTGGGCAATGTTGCCGGCAATGTGGGCGGCGAGATCCTGCTGGCGATACTCTTCGATGTAACGCATTAATCCAATGGCTCCATCAGTTGGGCGGGCAACTCGGCAAACAGGCGCAGGGTTTTTTCCGCCGCTTCGGCGCTGATCTTCTCCAGGGCATAGCCCACGTGAATCAGCACAAAATCGCCCACGTTAACCTGCTCCACCAACGCCAGAGAGATCGACTTTTTTATTTCGCCCAGTGCCACCAGCGCTGTTTCGCCGCTGCTGTCGATTTGCAACACCTGGGCAGGAACCGCCAAACACATATCTCTACTCCTGAAAGGATTGCCGGCTAGTGGCCGACACTGGCCAATAACTGGCTGGCCTGTAGCCACTGATACCACTGCTCCAGGCCGGCACCACTGGTGGCCGAGAGCTGCAGCACTTTTATTTTGGGATTAACCTGGCGGGCGTAGGCGATGCACTGCTCCACGTCGAAGCTCAAATAGGGCAGCAGATCGATTTTGTTGAGCAGCATCAGATCGGCGGCGTAGAACATGTCGGGGTATTTCAGGGGTTTGTCTTCGCCCTCGGTGACCGACAAAATCACCACCTTGTGCGCTTCACCCAGGTCGAAGGCGGAGGGGCAGACCAGGTTGCCGACGTTTTCAATAAACAGGTAACTGTTATCTTCCGGCGCCAGATTCTCCAGCGCGTGGCCCACCATGTGGCCATCCAGGTGGCAGCCCTTGCCGGTGTTGATTTGAATGGCGTTAACGCCGGTGGCGCGAATGCGGTCGGCGTCGTTGGCGGTCTGCTGATCGCCCTCGATCACGCTCATGGCTACTTGCCCGGCCAGGTCGGTGATGGTGCGGGTGAGCAGGGTGGTTTTGCCGGAGCCGGGGCTTGAGACCAGGTTGAGCGCCAAAATGTGGTGCTCGGTAAACCAGCGGCGGTTGGCGGCGGCGTACTGATTATTTTTGCCGAGAATATCCTGCTCGATCTGCACCATGCGCGCCTGGCTTAAACCGGGCACATGGGCGCCGGCCGGCCCCTGGCCGTAATGGTGATCCTGCTGATGGTGATGGCTGTGGTCGTGCTGAGCGTGATCATGCCCGTGGCTATGGTCATGGTCATGGTCGTGGCTGTGACCGTGTGCGTGATCATGGTCATGACTGTGGCCATGGTGATGGTCATGATGATGCCCGCCAGGGTCGTGGTCATGGCCGGATTGCTCGATCTGGGTCTCGCCTTCGGCACAGCCGCAAACAGTACACATTACTCCACCTCCAACTCTTTAATTCGAAACTCTTCGCCGGCTGTGATCTGCAGTTGGCTGCTGCCACAGTTGGGGCATTCGCTAAAACGCTCTTTAATCACCACCACCTCGGCACAGGGCAGGCACCAGGCGAGCCCGGGCAGGTCGATCATGGTGAGTGTGGCGCCTTCGGCCAGGCTGCCGCGCGCCACCACCTCAAAACTGAACGCCAGGGCGGACTTCTCAACACCGGCAAACTGGCCCACTTCCAGCCAGACCTGTTTCACCCGGGCGAAGCCCTGTTGCTCGGCGGCGCCGGTGAGAATCTCCAAAATGCTCTCGCTCAAGGCCATCTCGTGCATGGTCAGTGCGGCTCCTCGGTGGGGGTGATTTGCAAGTCGTAGGCGACGCAGGGGTCGATGCTCTCGATGTAAACCCGCGCCTGTTGCTCAATGGCCTGGGCACTGCCGCGTAAATTGTTAAGGCCCTGGGCCACCACTCCCTGGTGGGCGAAGTTCCACTCGGTGGGGGCCAGTACGGCGTAGTGGCGAATGGTGGTGCCGTTCAACTCCACCCGGTGCAGCAGCAGGCCGCGGGCGGCGTGGGCCGCGCCCAGGCCGGTGGCGGCGGCCAGCGGTTGCGAGGCGCTGTAACCCCGGTGGTGGCCGGGTTCGACTAACTCGCAGGCCATGCTCGCCAATTCGGTGAGGCGGGCCAGGGCGCGGGTGAGCAGGCCGTTGCCATAGCGCTGCCGGCTCTCGGTCAGCAGGGGGCTGGTGGCGCGGGTGCAGCTGCTGGTCTCGGCGGGGGCAGCGCGCCAATGGGGTTGCTCAATAAAGGCTTGGTCGGTCATCTGCTGGGCCAGCACCAGCCACTGTTGCGGCGCGAAGTCGGCCAGAGGCGGTACCTCGCTTTGGCCGGATGCCTGCCATTGGCACTGGTTGATGGCACGCAGCAGGCGGCTGGCAGCGGTGTCGGTGTGCTCCAGCCAGGTTGTCAATTCACTCAGGTTGGTGATTGCTAACCAACTGGTCAGCGCCCGGCCAAACAGGCGATTGCCGAGTATCGCCAGCAGTTGCTGGCAATTGGCCGCCTGTTGTGCACGCGCCGCCAACAGGGCTTTTTCGGCTTTGACGGCCTGGCTGCGGTTATTGGCAAGGGGCAGGCGGGCCGCGGCCAGGGCCTTGTTAAAAGCGATCAACCCCTGGCGAATGGCGAGCAGATCTTTTTTGCCGGCACTGCCATCGCTGCTGGTTTGGTCACCGCCGGCCGGGCTGGTCAGGGCTTGTGTCAGTTTTGGCCAGTCGAGCAGTATCCGCCAGCAGTGTTCGCCAATGGTTTCGGCGGCAATCAGCTGTTTGCGCAGCTGGTTTTGCCAGGGCGGTGCTTCACGGCCCTGGGCCGCTTCAATGGCGCGGGCACCGGCAATCGACTGGGCGTTACCGCACACGGTAAACAGCAGTGGCAGCAGAGTAAGCGCCTGCTCAATGGGCTGGCCCTGGAATATCTGGCTGGCGTGGATCGGCCGCGTCGAGCGGATGGCCACACTCGATACCTGCTCGCCGGCAAGCGCCAGGCGCAGGCTGATTTTGCCCTCTGGCAGCGCCGCGCTAGTCACTTAGACCCCCGGTTAAAAAGGCGCGCCGGCTGAGGCCATGGTTGCGGGCCGCGGCCAGCTCCTCTTCCACTTCTGCTTCCGGGCGGTAAAGCGGCGCCAGGCTCTCGGTGCTGGTGATCAGTGTGCTGTGCTGGGCGGCGCGTTCCTGTTGTTGGCGCGCCAGCTCCGCCTCTGCCATGCCATTAAAGAGCTCCGCCATCACCGCTTGGGCGGTGTCGGCCACGGCGCCATCGTCGGCAAAATCGAACATGGGCGAGAAGAGTGAGCAGAGGCCGTAGGCGCCCAGCTTCGCCTCGGCGCCGAGGGTGAATTCGTACTGGCCGGAGGGGAAGGCGAGGCTGAATTTTTTGCCAAAGCCCAGTTGGTAGAGGGGTTGTGCTGCATCATTGGCGGGCAGCGCCATCAGGTTCATAAACCAGGGGGTGGCCAGCACGCCAATGAAGTGCTCCTGCCATTGGGTAAAGTGCAGCGCCTGTACGCCCAAGTCGGGGTTGACCACCGGCACCTGCTGCATACGCGTGGCGAGGATGCCGGCGTAGACCCGCTGCAGAGTGGTGGTTAGGCTCTCGACATCGGCAAAGTGGCTCATTCGCTGATTACCAAAAAGCCATTTTTATCACTGTCGCACTCGGGGCAGCTCCAGTGGCTGGGCAGTGCCGCGAAGGGGGTGCCGGGGGCTATCTGCCAGACCGGGTCACCCTCGGCCGGGTCGTAGACGTGCCAGCAGATTTTGCACTCCATACGCGGCCCGTTGTCGCTGGCGGCGGTGGTCGTTGGTTCGCTCACGCGTAGACCTCAAGAATTTCGCGCAGGCGTTGACTGCTGTCGTTGATGTCTTCCTGAGCGGCACAGGCGGCCTCTGGCACCTGGGTAATCTCCAGGGTATTTAAGATGTTCTTGTCCTGAGAATTAAAATATTGCACCCACCAGACATGGCTCAGCTGAGTACTGGAGATGCGGCAGTTGCCGTAACCGCGCGAAAGAATTTTGGTGTTGCCTTCGCCGAGGACGGTGTCGAGAAAACCGAGGTCGTATTCGTTGATGGGCAGCAGGGTGAGATTGATGACGTGATTGTTTTGCTGTTGTTGGAAGGCGGCCAACTGATCGTTTATTTCAGCGATTAACGGCACCGCGTTGCCCACTCCAGGGGGCACGGCCTGGGGGTTAAATTGGGCGGTGGCTGCGGCTTGGCTAAAGGTTTGTTGCGCGATCAGGCTCGGCACGCTGCCCACCTCAATCTGGTCGGCCACCAGATTGCCGCCGCGGTAGCCTTTTAAACGCCAGACACCGGCCAGCACCGACTCCTGAATTTTAATTTCCGTCTCACCATCAAACAGAATGCTCACTTCGCCCTCGCCCAACACCTGGTCGATCAGATCGAGATTGGCGGCATCCAGCTCGGCCAGGTCCACCGCCAGCGGTGGCTGATCAGTGGTGTAGTCCACCATGGCGGCGAGCAGCTCCTGCAGTAACTGTTTGGCCTCATCGACGCCGACCAGCTCTTCCGGCTCCGGCAGTATCGGCGCGGCGTAGGTCGACATACCCGAGGGCAGTTGCAAAATATCGAGTTCGGCGCCGTCGATCTCGCTGGGTTGGCTGCCGGGGCCGCTGGCCGGGTTAAAGTAGAGTGTGCCGTCGTTACCGCTCATCTGTTTATCTCTCTCTTTTTAATGCGCTGCGTTACAGGTTGACCACGGGAATAGTGGGCAGTGTGTCGTCGGAGTAGAGCTCGTTAATCTGCTCCAGGTAGTCCTGCCAATTTTGGATGTGGCTGATGGCGCCGCGATAATTGCCCTCTTTAAAAAAGGCGAGGGTGGGCCAGGTGGTGAATGGGTAGCGTTGCTGCAGGGCCAGCTGGTCCTGTTCGCCCACCAAGCCGGCGGTTAGCTCGGGAATGGCCCGGACCAGCTCCGGCAGCACCATGGCGACATCGGCGCTCTCTGGGTAGCGCTTTGGGTCTTCGGCAAAAAAGAGCACGGCCATGGGGTTTTGGCCGAGAAAGTCGTCCAGGTTGGTTTGGTCAAGCACGGCAATGCCGTGCCTGGCGACCATGGCGCGCAAAATGGGGCTCTCAATGTGGACGGCGGTGGTGGCTTCGGTTGCAGTGGCCATAGTTTTTAATCCTTGCTCTCGCTGGTGCGCAGAAATTCCGGCAGTTGAGGTTCGCGGTCGATGAGGTCGGCAAACAGGTGTTCGAAGCTGTCGCCGGCAATGGCGTTTTGCAAACCGATGAGTGCCGCCAATATTTTTTCCGCCTGCTCGGCCTCAATCTGTTCGCGCGCGGTATTTAAAAAGGTGAGCAGCCAGTTGCCGGGCTGCTGCGGGCCAACCAACAGGGTGTCGATGGTGACCAGTTCGCCGTTGGGGGTGGTGCAGAGGCTGGCTTCGGCATAGGCCTCCAACACCTGCATGGGGATACCAATACACACCTTAGCTCTGCTCCGTTTTGCGATAACTGTCGAGGTGTTGATCCAGGGCAACGCTGATGCCGTCGATGTCGACTGCGCGGTAGCCCACCTGGAAATCGGGGGAGTTGAGCACCCGGCCATCGCCGGCGCGACAGGCGGCCTCGGCCGAGGGGCGCTCCTGTTCGTAGAGATGCATGCTGGCAATGGCGCCGGCGGCGTCGGTGTCGGCAAGCAGCGGTTCGGCGCGCAGCTGGCCGTGAATATCAAAGCCGGCCAGGTAGTCGAGCGCTGCCTGCAAGGCGGGGGTGAGTTGGGCTTTGACGTTGTCGCTGAGACTGCCGCCGTAATCTTCCAACTGTTCCGGTTGCACACCGACCAACAGCAGGTGCTTGGGGTAGTCGCCCAGCATCTCGGCCATGGCCAGCACCTCCTGGAAACCGGTTTGGTGCAGGCTCACCTTTTTGGCGCCCAGAAATTTAGGCACCTGGTCGCCCTCCACCAGCTTGAGGGTACCGCCGGGCAGGCCGTAATCGACGGCATCGAACACCACCAAAATATCGGCGTCGCGGATGTATTGAACGAGATAGATGCCCTGGGTGCCGCCATCGAGCAGCTGCACTTGGCTTGGGAAGTGGTAGAGGCTGTTGAGGGTTTCCACTGCGCGCACGCCGAAGCCCTCATCGGCCCAAAGCAGGTTGCCAATGCCTAAAATCAGCACATTATGGTCGGCTCGATTGGAGCTCACTGCGAATTCCCCCAAAGCAAAGTGTTGTGGTTTTTAAAGCCGGCAACCCGGTTGCGGCCAACGGACAGACAAGGGGATACCGACCACCCTGATTCCGGGGTGGGTTATCAACTGCCTATCAATTTTGCTTTGCTAAAGGAGAAGTGACCGTCACTGGTCTGCTTGGATATTTACTGCTGTTATTTTGGGTTTCGGCGACTTGGCCCACCCTTTTTATTATTGGTATCGCTATTCCCTGAATATTTCTACGTGCCTGATAGGCTGTTACCTGAGTAACCGCCACAGGCGATATCGCTGCCTGAGGACCAACAATTTTCTTGGTTGCCGGGCGGCGATGAGCGGGTGACTTTACAGAAGGGACGAGTGCGGTCGCAAGCCTGCCATTTGATTGAAAACAAACTTTTCACATTTATCGCCGGTAATGAGAAAGTGAAAAGTTGCTTGCCACTTGTTACACCGTTGGCCGATCAAGCGCTGAAAATGGTTTATCCGGTGGCTTTTGCAGCCAGGCCAATGAGCTAGCCAGACCAATGAAATTGGTAGGGCCGCCAGCTAGAAGGGGCCGCCAGGCGTGGCGAGTAGGACCGGTGGGGGAAACATTTGGTGGAAACAGTTTGGGGGCAAGCGCAGAAGGAGGGTATGGCAACCGGGTGTTGGCGCACCCGGCTGCCAAGGGCGGTTCAGTCGCGGTCATCCTTAAACATGCGCCAGCCGCTGATCATGGTACTGACCAGGCTTTGGCGCGACATAATATCTTCGCGCACGGCGGCGTAGATGTGCAGCATGACAAACACGGTGATCACCCACAGCCCCCAGTGGTGCCACATGCGCACATCCTGGCTCTGGCCGAGCAGCGGGATCACCCAGCCAAACAGGCTGTCCTGCCAGCTGCCGGGCCCGGCCTGCTCGGCATAGAGGGCGAAACCGGTGAAGATCATCACCACGCTGCCCACGACTATGATGGCCACCATAAAGATGGTCGCCAGCGGGTTGTGGCCGACGTACTTTTTCGGCTCCTTGGCTAAAAAGGCGTACCAGCGCACCTCGTGCAGCAGCTCCCGCCAGTAGCTGGGCTTAAAGATGGGGAAATGGAATATCTCCCGCGAGTACTGGTTGCCAACAAACGACCAGTAAACCCGGCCGATAAAGCCAATCACAAAGATATAGGCCGCGGCAAAGTGGGCAAAGCGGACGTAGCCCATGACAAAGTGATCGCTGGCTTCACCCGGCAGGGTGGGCAGCGGGTTGGCAATCAGGTAACCGGTAACGCCCAGCACAACAATGCACAGTGCGTTCACCCAGTGCCACAGGCGTACCGGCGCTTCGTAAACGTAAACCGCCGTCTGTTTGGTGGTTGTGGCCATGTTCAGCCTCCCGTTATTTGCGCAGTGTTACCCGTTTGGCTGGCCGGCTTTTGCGAGTGGCGGCAAACAGGACGATGGGGGCGGTAAACGCCAGCAACAGCAGCCAGTGGTCCGGCTGGGTTAGCAGGTGTTGCAGGTTGGGCAGCAGTCCGGGCGCGTGGGCGCCGGAGTGGGCCATGGCCACCCCAGGCAGCAGCGCCAGGGCGGTAATCTTCGCGATTGTTTTCATCGTTAAACTCCTCATTAGCGCACCTTCACCGTGGCCAGCTCCTGGCCATCTTCACTCATCACGTGGGTGGAACAGGCCAGACAGGGATCGAAACTGTGCAGCGTGCGCAGAATCTCAACCGGCTCCTCTTTGCGCTCCACCTTGGTGTTCATCAGCGAGGCTTCAAAGGCACCGATGCCGCCCTTGCTGTCGCGCGGTGAGCCGTTCCAGGTGGTGGGCACCACGCACTGGTAGTTGTCGATCTTGGTATCTTTGATGCGAATCCAGTGGCCCAGGGCTCCGCGCGGCGCCTCGGTAAAGCCCACGCCCTTGGCCTCTTTTGGCCAGGTGGCCGGGTCCCAATTGGTGGTGTTGGCGGTGGCGGTATCGCCGGCTTTGATGTTGGCCAGCATCTTATCCATGAAGTAACGCATCTGGTCGGCGGCCCAGTCGGCCTCCAGGGCTCGGGCGGCGGTGCGGCCGAGAGTGGAGAAGAGCGCGCTCAACGGAATGTCGAGGGTCTTCAGCACGAAGTTGATCTGCTCGGTGATGGCCTCGTGACCGGAGGCGTAGCCCACCACGTAACGGGCCAGTGGGCCCACCTCCATGGCGTGGCCTTTCCAGCGCGGCGCCTTGATCCAGGAGTACTTGGCGCTTTCGTCCAGCTCCTGAATATTGGTGCGGCTGCCCTTGGCGTTGGGGCCCAGCTCGTAGTGCGGGTCGGTGACGCCGTCCCAGGGATGCAGGCCTTTGGCCTCGTCCTCGTACTTGTACCAGGAGTGAGGTACAAACTCCTGAATCTCGTCCGGGTTGCGCAGGTCGATGGGGTGCACCTCTTCCAGTTTGCCGTTGATGATGGCTCCATGCGGCATCATCAGGTTGCTGGCGGAGTAGTCGTTGGCCTTGTCGGGGATATCACCGTAGGACATCACGTTAATACCCGACAGACCGCCGCCGTAGAGCCAGCCTTTGTAGAACTGACCGACCGCGAGAATATCGGGGATGTAGACGTTTTTAATAAACTCGCGGGTCTGATCGATGATCGACGAGATCAGGTTCAGGTTGACCATGTTCAACGGTGCACCGGCGGCCATATCGCCATCGAGATTGATGGCACAAGGCACGCCCCCCACCATCCAGTTGGGGTGTGGGTCCTTGCCGCCCATGATGGTGCGGATTTTCATAATCTCTTTCTGGAAGTCGAGCGCCTCCAGGTAGTGAGTTACCGCCATCAGGTCCGCTTCCGGCGGCAGCAGGTAGGCGGGGTTGCTCCAGTAGCCGTTTTTAAAGGGGCCGAGCTGGCCGCTTTCGACAAATTTCTTGAGTCGGTTCTGCACGTCGCGGAAGTAACCGGGCGACGATTTCGGGTGGTTGGGCGATACGCTCTGCTGCAGGGCCGAGGTCGCTTTCGGGTCGGCCTTGAGGGCGTTGACCGGGTTCACCCAATCGAGGGCGTGCAGGTGGTAGAAGTGCACCAGGTGGTCGTGCGCCTGCAGGGTGAGCTGCATGATGTTGCGGATGGAGTTGGCGTTCTCGGGAATCATAATGCCCAGGGCATCTTCCACACAGCGCACCGAGGTGAGCGCGTGGGTCCCGGTACAGACGCCACAGATGCGCTGCACAAAGGCCCAGGCGTCGCGCGGGTCGCGGCCCTTGAGAATCACCTCCAGGCCGCGCCACATGGTGCCGGTGGAGACCGCATTGCGGATGAAGTTGTTGTCATCGATGTTCACTTCACAGCGCATGTGGCCTTCGATGCGGGTAACCGGGTCGATGACAACCCGCTGACCGCTGTTGTCCATGGTGAAACCGGTGGGAGTGGTAATGGTGCTCATGGTTATTCACCTCCTTTCTTGCGGGCACTCTTCAGTGCGCTAACAGCGGCGTGGGCGGCGATGGCACCACCGACGATGGTGGCGGCCGTGGCGCCGACCTTATCGGCGTTGGCTTCAATACCGAACTGGTGGGTGTCGGTGGTGTGCTGGTAGAAGGAGCCCTTGTCCCAGAAACCATCTTCCGAGCAGCCAATACAGGGGTGGCCGGCCTGAATCGGGAAGGAGAGGCCGCCGTTCCAACGCACGGTGGAGCAGGCGTTGTAGGTGGTTGGCCCCTTACAGCCCATCTTGTAGAGGCAGTAGCCTTTGCGGGCGCCGTCGTCGTCGAAATCTTCCACAAACTGGCCGGCATCAAAGTGCGGCCGGCGATAGCACTTGTCGTGCACCCGCTGGCTGTAGAACATTTTCGGGCGGCCCTGACGGTCCAGCTCGGGAAACTCTTCAAAGGTGAGGATGTAGGTGATAACTGCGGTCATCACCTCGGCAATGGGTGGGCAGCCGGGCACTTTGATGATTGGCTTGTTGGGCATGCCCGGCACCTTGTGAATCGGTGTCGCCTGGGTGGGGTTGGGGCGGGCGGCCTGGACACAACCCCAGGAGGCACAGGAGCCCCAGGAGATAATCGCCTTGCAGTGTTCGGCGGCGTTGAGCAGCTGTTCGGTAAACGGCTTGCCGCCGATGATGCAGAACATGCCGTCTTCATTGAGCGGTGGGTTGCCCTCGACCGCCAGAATAAAGTTGCCGTCGTACTTTTCGATGGTCTCTTCGATGATCGCTTCCGCCTGGTGGCCGGCGGCAGCCATGATGGTGTCGTCGTAATCGAGGGAGATCATCGACAGAATCACATCTTTGGCCAGGGGGTGGCCGGAGCGGATGAAGGACTCCGAACAGCAGGTGCACTCCAGGCCGTGTAACCAGAGCACGGGAATGCGCGGTTTGGTCTCCATGGCGTGCACTATGCGCGGTACCAGGGCCGGGCTTAAGCCCAGGGCCGAGGCCGTCAGGCTGCAAAATTTAACCAGGCTGCGACGGGAGATCCCCTGCCGGCGCATAACATCGTAGAAGGTTTCAATCATGATCTTACTCCTCCGTTCTGGTAGGACACTCCCTGACCACCGGTAAGGCTGTTATCGTAGTTTTTCTGGCGTGGAACTCGGCGCCAATTGTTGGCGGGCGAGGGCAAAAGCTGTGCCGAATGAAATTAGTTGTTAAATTTCAGGTGGTTAGCTATTTCAGGGAGAGGATGTCGGCCATAAATTGCAAGCTGACTTTCCGATTGCTGCGAGCGGGTGGAAAGTTGCTTGCCAGGTGGGTGGTGCGGGTCGGTTTGGTTGGCCAGTATTCAGCGGTAGAGGGCGAACTGAACAATCACCACCGCCAGCAGTACACCGCTGACGCACTGCCAGAAGAGCGTTGGGTTGCGCTCGATAAAGGGGGGCCGTTGCTGGGCTAAAAATTCCGGGTTGGGCTTTTGCAGGTCGCGCAGAAATTCCGCCACCTCCTGGTAGCGGCGGTAGGGGTTGGGGTGCACCGCCTTCTTGATGGCGGCATCCACCCAGGCGGGTATCTCCCGCTCTTCATGCAGTAGCGACTGGTAGCTCAGGCGCTTTTGCGCACTTGGCGTGCGCGCCTTGGCCACCTGGGTGCCGTAGGGGAACTGGCCGCAGAGCAGGTGGTAGGTGAGTACCCCCAGGGCAAAAATATCGGAGCGCTCGCTGCCCATATCCCCCAAAAAGTACTCCGGTGCGGTGTAGAGGGCGGTGCCGAGCAGATTGGGCTGCAGCTGGCCGTACTCGCTCTCCTCAATGCCGGCGACATAGGTGGAGCCGAAGTCGATAATTTTGGCGGTGCCGTGCTGGTCGATGAGCACGTTGTCCGGTTTTATATCCTGGTGCAGCATGTCCAGCCGGTGGAAGGCCATCAACCCGCGGCCGATCTGCTCAATCAGATTGCGCACGCTGGTGAGGTCGGGCTTGGGGTGGTCGAGCAGCCACTGGCTGAGGGTCTGCCCCTCAATAAACTCCGTAACTGTATAGAGGTAGTGGCGCTCCCGTGCGGCCGGGGCCGCCTTTACCACATGCAGATTATTGACCCGCCGAGCGATCCACTCCTCCATTAAAAAGCGTTCCAGGTAGATGCGGTCGTCGCGCTGCTCCTGGGCGGGAACCTTAAGCACCACGCTACTGCCGCTGGTTTCATCCACCGCCAGATAGCAGTGGCTGCGGCTGGTGATGTTGATCGGCCGTACGATTTTATAGCCATCGAGGGATTGCCCGGCGGCCAACTCCGGCGGCATGGGCAGTGACTGCAACTGTTCCTGCAGCAGGGCCGAGCCGCTCTGCGGGATCTCCTCCACGCGGATGATCTGCAGGCTGAGGTTATCTTCGCTGCCCTGTTGATGGGCCTGCTCCACCAGCTTCTGGCTCACCTGGTGGAGGCTGGTGCTGGGGTTGTGCAGGCTGTTGAGTATCTGGTTGGGCGAGAGGTGTTCGTAAACGCCATCGGTGGCCAGCAGAAACAGATCGCCGGCCTGCAGGTTAAAACAGCGGTAGTCCAACTCCAGGCTCTCGGCGGCACCCAGGGCCCGGCTCAGGTAGCTCTGGCTCTCGGCCACGTACAGGCGGTGGTCGATGGTGAGCTGTTCCAGGGTGCCGGCGCGGATGCGGTAGATACGGCTGTCGCCGACATGCAGCAGATGGGCTTTATCGCCTTTAAAGATGATGGCGCTGAAGGTGGTGACGTAGCCCTTGTCCGGGTCGAAGCGAGACTCCCCCTGGCGGGACTGGGCAAACAGCCAGGAGTTGATCGATTTCAACACCCGCTCGGCGGAGCGCTTTACCGTCCAGGCGTCGGAGGTGCAGTAGTAGTCACCCAGAAAGGACTTAACGGCGGTTTCGCTGGCCTGCTGGCTGACGGGGCTGGAGCTGATGCCATCGGCGATGGCGAAGACGGCGCCTTTAAGCTGTTCGGCACTGCCAGCGGGATTGCGATAGCCACAAAAATCCTGATTGGCGGCTTTTCGACCGGGTTCTGAGTGTTGCCCGTGGCTGACTTTCAGGCGGCTGGACATGTTGCTCTCTGTGAAGTCACCGCCCCGGCGGGGGGGCGGTGGTCTCGACGGTGCCGATTAGGCGGCTTCGTTGCTGGTAGCGGCAAAGGTGCGCGCTTCCAGTTTGCGCTTGGGCGCTGTACGGACATGGGTGCTGTAGAGGGTCAGGCCAGTGAAGGCCAGGCCGCCAACCAGGTTGCCCAGTGCGGTGGGGATTTCGTTCCAGAGGAAGTAGTCACCGATGGAGAAGTCGCCGCCCATAATCAGTGCGAAGGGGAACAGGAACATGTTTACCACGGAGTGCTCGAAGCCCATAAAGAAGAAGAGCAGGATCGGCATCCACATGGCCATAACCTTGCCACTGACGTGGGTGGAGATCATGGCACCAACCACACCCATGGAGACCATCCAGTTACAGAGCATGCCGCGGATGAAAATGGTAAACCAACCGGCCAGGCCATATTCGGCATAACCCAGGGTTCGGGCTTTACCAATACCGGCCACTTTGGTGGCAATGGCGCCGCCATCGGTGTTGAAGCCGTAGGTAAAGATAAACGCCATCATGACAGCCACGGTCAGGGCGCCGGCAAAGTTACCGACAAACACCAGCCCCCAGTTGCGCAGAATCTGGCCGATGGTTACGCCGGGGCGTTTATCGATCCAGGCCAGAGGGGTGAGCATAAAAACGCCCGTCAGCAGATCGAACCCCATCAGGTAGAGCATACAGAAGCCCACCGGGAAGAGGATTGAGCCCACCAGGTGCGAGCCGGTTGCCACGGCAACACTCACCGCGAACACCGCCGCCAGTGCCAGAATGGCACCTGCCATATAGCCACGTACCAGGGTATCGCGAGCCGACATATAAATTTTGGATTCACCTGCATCGACCATTTTGGTCACGAATTCAGAAGGCATGAGATAAGCCATAACAACCTCGCGTAAAAAAACCAATGAATTGATAGGTATCCGGCACAGTAAGCAGCGTGGCGGACGATTTATGTAACAAACCAAAAACATTTGGCCGGGCAATAGAGCTCAGTGGATAACCAGCACAAAAAAAAGGCGTCCACCCCCGCAGTAAGCTGAAGCTACTGTGGGTTGGTGGACGCCTTTATCCATTGAGTTCGATTTGTAGGGGCCTGCGGCCCAAATGCTAAGTTCAATAGAGCAAAGCCTGGGCCAAAGCGATTTAATGTTTAGTTATTGATTAATAATCAGTAACTTAGTGTGCATTGCCGGGACTGCACTGTGGTCTTGTGCGGAAGCTTAATGGTTCAAATGGTGTGCATGTTTCTAGTTATGGTCAATTATGGTGCCATTTCTAATTATCCTATTGGCACATAAAAGAGCATGGGCGCTAAGGCGGCACCGGCAGGTGAGTTCGGGGTTGTGGAGCGCAGTTTGCTTGGCGAATGGGGTGCGAGCGGAGGGTTTTATCCCTTAAGGTTGCAGCTGTGTGGTGGCCTCGCTTTAGGGGTGCCGGAGAAAAGTGGATTGAGGGTGTGTGTGTGAAAGCGGCGGACTTTCTGATTGCGGCCAAGCGGGTGGAGATCGAGTCTCTGCGCCAGCTGGTCGACGTCTGTAACCTGGTGACTGAACTTGGCAATCTGGTGCACAGTCTCCAGCGCGAGCGCGGCCTGACCAATGTCTACCTGGCCTCGGGCGGGGAGCGCCTGGCGGATGCTCGCCTGCAGCAGATTGCGGTGTCGGTGGCGTGTGAGCAGAAGCTGCAGGGGTTGCTGCAGCTGTTGGGTGGCGCCCAGTGGCGCGGATCCGCACGTCTGCTGAGTGCGGTCGCCTATGTCCTGCAGGGGTTGGTTGAGCTCAATGGTTTGCGGGTAAAGATGAATGGCTGTGAGCTGGCGCCGGCCAAGGCGACCACCGCTTTTGGCCGCCTGATTGCCGGGCTGTTATCGGTGGTGGGCGAGGTGGCCGATAGCGCCGGCGACCCGGCCTTGAGTCGCGGCCTGGTGAGCCTGCTCAACCTGATGCAGGGTAAGGAGTATGCCGGCCAGGAGCGCGCCTGGGTGTCGATTGGCTTTGCCCAGGGGGCGTTTGACGATCGCTTGAAGGAGCGGCAGGCCCATCTGCAGGCGGCGCAGAAGCACGCCCTGGAGGTGTTCAACCAGTTTGCCGAGGCGGACCTCGGCGAGCGCTGGCGGCAAATAGAGGCCAGTCAGTCGGCGCTCGAGCTCAATCGGCTGCGTGCTCTGGTCGGTGGTTTGGCGGCGGGGCAGGCGATAGCGCCGGAGATCAGCGAGGTGTGGTACGACCTGGCCACTCAGCGCATCGATGCCATGCGCAGCTTGGAGCTGGAGGCGGTGGCGGCGTTACAGGCGCTCAGCGGTGCCCGCCTGGCGGTGGCGGAGAGTGAATTCAAAGAGCGGCAGGCGCTGCTGGCCAGGTTGCAACCGGCGGAGGAGGGGGCGCCACTGCTGCTCACCGACCGGCCCCCGGTCTCCATGTTGCTGGGTGAGTTGGCCGGTGGCCTGGAGGTGGCGGAGTCGGGTTTGGCGCGGTCGCTGTTTGATGTGATTCAGGAGCAGGGGCAGCACCTCAATCGGGTGCGGGTGGAGTTGGAGGAGGCGCGCCAGGCGCTGTCAGAGCGCAAGCTGGTGGAGCAGGCCAAAGCGCTGCTGATTAAAAATCTGGGGCTCTCGGAAGAGATGGCCTACCGCAAGATCCAGCAGCGGGCGATGGACTCCAATCTGCGCCTGGCAGAGGTGAGCCAAATTCTGATCGATGCAGCCAAGGCGACAGGCGCAAAAAAGGTGCAAACAAAACGACGATAAATGTTTTTTAATGGTGCAATTTATTTTTATTTGCACAATATAAAAACACAACCTCAGCTGTTACTACTGGGGATTACTGGTTAGATCTTAACTAACCTATTGTTTTACCGAGAAAATAAATTAATGGCATGAATTCTGTTTATAAGATCTCCAGATAGGCGGTAATCAGCCAGTTTTGGCACTAGCCGCCAACCAGATTTATTAACACTAAGCTCGGACAAAGGCGTCCACCACCAACTGACAAAAGGTCAGATTGGCGGTGGGCGTTTTTTTTTGCCCTTAAAACGGAGATCGCCGATGAACATTACTAACGCAGTGACAGCGCAAGACTCCATCAACAGCAACCAGCTTACCGTGGTGGTGGTGGGTAATGGCATGGTTGGCCATCAGTTTATAGAGAGCCTGCTGGCCTCGTCGGCGCGCGACCAGGTGCGTATTGTCACCTTCGCCGAGGAGCCGCGCGTTGCCTATGACCGTGTACATTTGACGGACTACTTCAAAACCCATGAGCCTGAGTCACTGGCCATGACTACCCTGGCCGACTATGAGCGCCAGGGTGTGGAGGTGCATCTCAATGACCGGGTAGAGGCCATCGACCCGGTAAATAAGGTGGTAACGGCGCACAGCGGCACCACCATCGCCTACGACAAACTGGTGCTGGCGACGGGTTCCTACCCCTTTGTGCCACCCATCGAGGGTAATGACCGGGCGAACTGCTTTGTTTACCGAACCATAGAAGACCTGGAACAGATTACCGCTGCCGCCAAAGCCGGTGCCCGAGTGGGTGCCGTGGTGGGTGGCGGTCTGTTGGGGCTGGAAGCGGCCAAGGCGCTCAAAGATCTGGGGTTGACGGCCAATGTGGTCGAGTTTGCCCCGCGCTTGATGGCGGTGCAGGTGGACGATGGTGGCGGTGCGCTCTTGAAAGACAAGATTGAGCAGTTGGGTGTGGGTGTGCACCTGGCCAAGGCCACTTCGCGCATTGTAGCTGGAGAGAACCATGGCCACCGCATGGAGTTTGCCGATGGCAGCAACCTGGAGACTGATGTCATCGTCTTCTCGGCCGGTATCCGCCCGCAGGATAGCCTGGCGCGTAGCAGCGGCCTGGAGGTGGGTGAGCGCGGTGGTATCGCGGTGAATGACTACTGCCAGACCTCCAATGCGGATATCTACGCCATTGGTGAGTGTGCCCTTTGGCAAAACCGAATTTTTGGCCTGGTGGCGCCGGGCTATGCCATGGCCAAGGTGGCGGCCGGCCATATTGCCGGCGGTTATGAGACCTTTACCGGCGCCGATATGAGCACCAAGCTGAAGTTAATGGGGGTGGATGTCGCCTCGATTGGTGATGCTCATGCCAATACCCCGGGCGCGCTGGTCTACACCTATTTCAACCAGCCCGATGAGGTTTACAAAAAGCTGGTGGTCAGTGCCGACAACAAGCGCCTGCTGGGTGCTGTGCTGGTCGGTGACGCCGAAGATTATGGCACTCTGCTGCAGTACAAGCTGAACAATATCGAGCTGCCCGAGAGCCCGGAAGGGCTGATTCTGCCTGTCGGTGATGGTGCCGAGAAGCCCTCCCTGGGTGTGGCGGCACTGCCGGCTACCGCGCAGATCTGCTCCTGTCACGATGTCTCCAAAGGTGATATCGCCGGCGCCGTTGCCGGTGGTTGCGGCTCCGTGGCTGACGTTAAAGGGGCGACCAAGGCGGGCACCGGCTGTGGTGGCTGTGTGCCTCTGCTGACCAGTGTTGTTAACCACGAACTGGCCGAGCTGGGTGTGGAGGTGAGCAAGGATATCTGCGAACACTTTGCCTACACCCGCCAGGAGCTCTACCACCTGGTGCGCGTCGGCGGCATCAAAACCTTCAGTGAGATGTTGGCCAAGCACGGCAAGGGTGACGGCTGTGAAATCTGCAAGCCCGCTATCGGTTCGATTCTGGCCAGCTGCTGGAATGAATATGTGTTGCAGGATGAGCACATCGCCCTGCAGGACACCAACGATATCTTCCTCGCCAATATGCAGAAGGATGGCACCTACTCGATTGTGCCGCGCATTGCCGGCGGGGAGATCACCCCGGATAAACTGCTGGTGCTGGCTCAGGTGGCGAAAGACTACAACCTCTACACCAAAATCACCGGTGGCCAACGTATTGACCTGTTTGGTGCCCAGCTGCACCAACTGCCGGAGATATGGGGTCGTCTGGTGGATGCCGGTTTTGAAACCGGCCACGCCTACGGTAAATCGGTGCGCACAGTGAAAAGCTGTGTCGGCAGCACCTGGTGCCGCTACGGGGTGGATGATTCGGTCGGTTTGGCGATAGAACTGGAGAACCGCTACAAGGGTCTGCGTTCACCGCATAAATTGAAATTTGCTGTCTCGGGTTGTACCCGAGAATGCGCCGAAGCCCAGTGTAAAGATGTGGGCGTGATTGCCACTGAGAAGGGGTGGAACCTCTATGTGTGTGGCAACGGCGGTATGAAGCCGCGCCACGCTGAGCTGCTGGCCACGGATCTCGACAAAGAGACGTTGATCCGCATGATCGACCGCTTCCTGATGTTCTACATTCGCACCGCCGACCGCCTGCAGCGTACCTCGGTGTGGCGCGACAACCTGGAAGGTGGCCTGGCCTACCTGCAGCAGGTGATTATTGAAGACAGCCTGGGGCTGGGTGACGAGCTGGAGGCGGAGATGGCGCTCAATATTGGCAACTACCAGTGTGAGTGGGCCACCACCTTGCAAAACCCGGAGCGGTTAAAGCGCTTCCGCCACTTCATCAACAGTGATGCTACCGACAGCAATGTGGTGTTTGTGCAGGAGCGTGATCAGATCCGTCCGGCTACCGTTGAAGAGAAAGCCGATACATCCGACATTATTGTTAAAGCCGTGTAAGGGGAGAGAGGGCCATGAGTAACTGGACAGCCGTATGTGACTTAAACGACCTGACCCCCAACACCGGCCTCTGTGCACTG
Organism: Halioxenophilus sp. WMMB6; assembly: GCF_033283405.1. Lineage (NCBI taxonomy): Bacteria > Pseudomonadati > Pseudomonadota > Gammaproteobacteria > Alteromonadales > Alteromonadaceae > Halioxenophilus > Halioxenophilus sp. WMMB6. The sequence continues at coordinate 701,951 of NZ_JAWMQR010000002.1, read as the reverse complement.
GTGGAGGGGCGCCAGGTGGCCATATTCCGTCAGGGTTCAGAGCGGCTTTTTGCTGTCGGCAACTTCGACCCCATTGGTGGCGCCAATGTGCTCTCCCGCGGGTTGTTGGCGCAGCTGGGTGACAATATCACCGTCGCCTCGCCGCTCTACAAACAGCACTACCGCTTAACCGATGGCCAGTGCCTGGAGGATGAGAATGTACGCATTCCGGTCTACCGGGTGCGCCTGGAAGGAAGTCGCGTGCAAGTCGCGCTTTAAGGGGTGTGAACGGATAACTCCCGGCTGCCGGGGCCGGGAGTTGTTTAATTTAAAAGAACCAGCGTCCGACCACGCCATAGGAACGTGGCGCTGCCGGTGTGGCGTAAGCGCCGGAGTGGCCAATGGCAGCTATTTAGTCGTGCGCAGCTAGTCAGTTGCCAACAAATCTCAGAGCCGTGTTGCTGAACCGATAGCATTAGTTAGCGAGTTGGTAGTGATCAGTTGCGTAAGCGAAGCGTATTCGCCGTTGTTAAAGTAGTGAGTCCAGCGCCTGATCGAGAATCAGATTGATCAATCCGACAGAGATCTTCTCCAGGCGTGTCCGGGCGGCAATCTCCTGGCTGTTGAGGAACTGCTCCACCACGCGCTTGCGGGAGTCCAACAGCGCTTGCAGTTCGTCCTTGTCGAGCTCGCCGGCAAGGCGCAGTTTAAGCCACTGCTCTATCTTCTCAGCGCTCTCCTTTACCACAGTGGCCGACTCCGATTTGGCGCTGTCGATTAGCTCCAGCAATTGGCTTTTAATCAGCTCTTTGGCGGCGTCGCCTGAGGTGTTGAGCAGTTGATCTAAACTGGTCATCGGTTATAGCTCCTATTGGGGTGCGTTAACGCGCGTTAGCTCGCCTTGAATGGCGTAGTCGTAATTTTGTTCGATCTGCGGCAGGAGTTCATCGCGAAAAACCGTGCTGAATAATTTTTGCCGTTTTATTAGCAGCCCACAGTTGGCCGTGAATTCGTCCCACAGAATTGTGATGGCCTTCTGCCCGGTTTGGTCACTCCGCTCTTTCGATTTGGCGAACTCAAAAGCCTGCCAAAAAGCGAGATCGCCACTCTCACAATATTGCTGGATCTCCGCTGCGTTCCAGGCTTTGGTCGAGTCAGCGGTCCAGTCGTGAAACAGCTTTAAATGGATCGCCTTTAAGTGGGTAAAATTTTCCAGGCGGGTGGCGTCGTAGTGGGAGGTGAACAGTGTGCAGCCGCAAAGCAGTAGCGCGATGGTAGCTGCGATGAACGGTGTAGTTGGTTTGATAGTCATCCCTAATCCTGCTTGGTTCAGGCACCCAGTACGGGTGCCCTTATTATGTTGTTAATGGCGGGTTAGTGGCTGTCGGTCGGTGCCGTGGCGTGGCCGAAGGTGGAGTACTCCTGGCAAAAAAGTGCAAAATCGGCCGCTGGGAGCGGCTTGCTGATTAGATAGCCCTGAATCTCATTGCAACCCTCAGCAGACAGGTAGTGCAGCTGTTGCTCATCCTCTACCCCTTCGGCAATGGTTTTAATGCCGAGGCTGCCGGCCATTTTAATAATGGCGGAAATGATGGCTCTATCTTCCGGGCTGCTGTTGCTGTCGCGAATAAATGATTGATCAATTTTGAGTTTGGAGACGCTGAAGCGCTTGAGGTAAGCGAGGCTGGAATAGCCGGTACCAAAATCATCAATCGAAATTTGCACGCCTTTATCGCGCAGATTATTCATCAGCTCCACGGCAGCATCATAGTTGCTCATGGCGACCGCTTCGGTAATTTCCAGCTCCAGGCAGTGGTAGGGCAGATCGTACTCCTGCAGTATGGTGGTAATGGTGCTGGCAATATCGCTCTGGCGCAACTGTACCGCGGAGAGATTAACGCCCAGTACCAAGGCGGGCAAGCCTAAATCGAGCCAGCTGCGCAGTTGCGCGCAGGCATTGCGCAGTACCCACTCGCCGATGGGGTTGATCAAGCCGGCGGACTCGGCAATGGGGATAAACTCCGCGGGCGACACCCAGCCCAACTCGGGATGGTGCCAGCGCAGAAGCGCTTCGGCGCCAATCAATTTGCCGCTGGCCAGGGCGATTTGCGGTTGGTAGTGAATGGTGAATTGCTCCTGCTCCAACGCGCGCCTCAACGCGGACTCCAAAATAACTGTGCGGGCGGTATGCGCCTGCATATCGGGGTTAAAGCAGTAGAAGTTGTTGCGCCCGCTCTGTTTGGCGTAGTACATGGCGGTATCGGCATTTTTGGAGAGCGCCTCCAGGTCCTCGCCCTGCTCGGGATAAAAGGCGATGCCGATGGAGGGGGTAATGACCAACTCGTACTGATGAATATGCATGGGTTGGGAGATGGTATCGATAATTTTTCTCGCCACCCGCTCAGCACCAAATTTGTCGGTGTTGGGCAATATCAGAATATATTCGTCGCCCCCCAGTCGGCAGACGGAGTCCTCTTCACGGGAGTTACTCAGAATACGCTCTGCGGTGCGAATCAAAACCTGGTCGCCGATGCTGTGGCCGAGGCTGTCGTTAATATTTTTAAAGTGATCCAGGTCAATAAACATTACGGCAAAAGAGCTGTTGTTTGTTTGGGCCGTGATAATCGCCTGGTCTAGGCGTTGCCTTAGCAGTTCCCGGTTGGGTAACCCGGTTAGTTGGTCGAAGTGGGCCAGTTTTTCGATGCGCTGCTGGGCGCGCTTCTGCAGGGTGATATTTTCCTGCAGGCAGAGGTAGTGGGTGAGTGTGCCGTCGGTCTGACGAATGGGTGAAATAATCACCGAGGCGATGTACTCGGTGCCCTGGCGGGTTTTGTTGATCAGCTCACCGCGCCAGGTCTCGCCATGAGTGAGGTGGGTATAGAGATCGCGATAGACCACCGGAGAGTTTTTGTTGGATTTAAGCAGTCGCGGAGTTTGACCGATGGCCTGCTCACTGCTGTAGCCGGTGATATCGGTAAAGGCCTGGTTGACGTACTCAATGCGCTCTTCGGCGTCGGTAATAAAGACCACATTCGGACTTTGAGCCACTGCCATGGAAAGTTTACGCAGCGCTGCCTCGGTGTTGCGCATGGCAGTGATGTTGGCATAAACGCCGAGTACGCCAATAATTTCGCCTGCGTTATCGCGTAGTGGCACCTTGGAGGTCATTACCCACTGCTCCGTTGTATCGACAGTGGTTTGCGGTTCGATGAAATTAAGCTTGGCTTCGCCGGAGTCCAACACTCGTTGGTCATCGGCGCGATAACTGTTGGCTTGATCCTTCCAGGGAAGCTCGAAATCGGTTTTGCCGGGTAGCTCCTCAGGCGAGGCGAGGCCGGCATCGCGGGCGAAGGGGGTGTTGCCGCCGAGGTAGTTCAAATTTTTGTCTTTCCAGAAGATACATACCGGCACATGCTCAATAATCGAGTGCAGCAGGTCGCTGGTCTGTTTGGCCAGCTGCATACTGTGCACCAGCTCGGTGATATCCGACACCGCCACAATAAACCCATCTCGGTGTAGCTGCTGGCCGGGCTGCGGCTGCAACTGGTAGAGCAGGGTTTTGGTCACCCCTCCTGCGAAGTTTAGGCTGAGCTCGATGGTGCTGGACTTCCCTAGCAGAGCGTTGTTCATAAGTGGATCAAGTGCTTTAAATGTGGTTTTATCGAAAACCAGCTCACACGGCTGGCCGACGATATTGGCGGGGGGAACCCCCAGGAGCTGTGCATAGGGTCGATTCACAAAACTGAAGCGCTTGTGCTTATCAACCTGCGCGATATAAACCGGTACGTTATTGGCCAGAAACTGAATTTCCCGCTTGGCTTTATTGAGCAGGTTGTAGGGCAGCTCGATCGCCTCAGTATAGATAGCGCGATATAAAAAGAGGTAGGCGACACTTTTAAAGACGTGACCCAGAAAGATATCGGTGTCGTTGATGTCGCGATAACGGGTAAACAGGTACTCGCTGAGAATCATAATGCACAGCGCCTGCAGCAGCACAACGCCATTAAACGGCAGTGGCCGGCGCAGCCGAAAGGCGAGCAGAATAGCGCTGGCTATGTGCACCAAGACGACCGTGTACTCAAAGCGGATTTTGTAGGGCGTGAGCCCAAGCCCGGTGATAAATGTGTGCGGTAGACGGCTCTCCTGAAACAAAATGATATAGCAGGCAAGCAGTGTGAGAGTGAGTGTAATGGCTAAGGTGAGCAGCCGATTACTAAAGGCGCGGCTGGAGATATCCGGCTTTAGCACTACCAAAAAAAGTACAATCGCCACCAGGGCGCGACCGATCAACCAGAAGTTGATCGACTTTTCCGGGTGGTTGGGGGTAATGAAATCCGGCATGCCGTCGTAAGAGAGCAGGTGCGCGCAATCGAAAATGGCAACTGCAAGGAAGGCGTAAGCGAGCAGGTAGATGAAGCCAATATACTGCCGGCTACTGTTACTCCAGCCAACACTAAAAATCAGCGCGGATATCACCACGGAGAGAATTTCCAGCAGGGTGTGCAGTGGCAGGTAAAATGCCACATGGACAATTCCCGTGTAATCGGAAATCAATCGCATTGCAGCAACTGCCACCAGTGCGCAAGCCAAGGGTAAAAGAGATAGAGCGACGGTCGAATAGCGACCGGTGATCAATGTCGAGCGCGGGTTCACGAGCGTGGGTTCACTAGCCTGTTTCTGTTTACTAAAGTCTGGTTAGGCAGCGGTTGGTCTTACTGCTGGCCATAATCAGTCTTCGGGTTTGGTCTTTCTTTTCTACAACTGAAATACACAGGGAGAGGCTTTACAGCCACAAAGTTGAACCTGGAATGAGTCGAGTATAGTGAAGCGGGTGGTTAAATTCCAATATAGCCTTGTTTTATTCATGGCTATAGCAACTTGTTGTAACCTTGGCTTGATGTTATTACTGATGGTGGCATCGTGGATGGCGGCTGTTGGGGATGATTTGCGGGTATCTGCGGTTGCGGATGACAGTGATTGGATCACTGTTGAGTCTAATAGGGAATCAGTATCGCTCTTGCGGTGTGCAACGATAGTCTAGTAGTGCTGGGATTCCTGGAAGTAGAAATATGAACAAAAGATATGCGTACCTGGATGGTATCCGTGGCGTTGCGGCAATCTTTATATTGCTCAGGCATACGGTGGGTTACTGGGGTTTTGAAGTTTACCGGAGTTACCTGGCAGTCGATCTGTTTTTTATCTTAAGTGGATTTGTTATCGCCGAATCTTATGCGGGTAGACTGGCACGGCGTGATATTACGATAGGCCAGTTTGTGAAGTTAAGATTAATTAGGGTTTACCCTGTCTATTTAGCTTCGCTCTGTATAGCTATGCCTGCTTTCATTTTATCCAGCCCGGGAGCTGATCTGCTGGGGGTGAATGATTTTATCAGCGTGGGCGTGCTGTCGCTGCTGTTTTTGCCTTCGCTGCCCTCAATGGCAGGCAGTCTCTATCCAGTCAATGGTCCTTACTGGTCTCTTTTTTTTGAATTGATTGTCAATTTTCTATATGCCGTTGGCAGGCCATTACTTAAACCAAAAGTACTTGGTATTTTACTCACTGCTGCGGGTGCTGGTTTATTTCTTGCCGCGTCAGAGGTGGGGAATCTCGATAGCGGCTTTCGCTGGGGGGGTATTTCCGTAATAACAGGATTTCTGCGTGCAGCGTTTGGCATTTTGATGGGGGTATATATTAGTAGGAAGCTGGAAAGTGGCAGGTTTCCTCAGAGTCCGATTCTGGCGATGCTGATGATTTTTCTGATGTTCTTTGTGCCTGCATTAGGGGCGGTTGACTTCCTGGTTGATGTGCTGAGCGTGTTTTTGGTTTTCCCGGCATGCTTGATTTTGTGTGCAACCACCAAAGCTGATCGCTTAAGTCGATGGTTGGTCCTTTTGGGGTTGGCGAGTTATCCCATATATGTTTTTCATAAACCAATTGGCGAACTGGTCTATTTTCTAGCTCCAAATACGATAGTTCTCAATCAGCCCTATTTCGGCGTTTTATTGGTAATCGTGCTTGTGCTTAGCTCAATTGTCTTGGAGAAAAAAATAGATGGCCCTATTCGCAAGGTGTTGGTGCGCAAGGTTATCGGTAAGGCTTCTTAGTTTTTGTTCTCCAGGGCAGTGAAAGCGGCGCTGTTGCCGCACTGGTCGGTGATTTGGTAACCTCTCGAATCTTGCTCTAAGTAGGGATATTGCTCAAGACGGTGTTTGGATATGGGGTTGTCGGTTAGATTCCAAGTTGCTTGGCTTGTGAGGCAGAGTCACGCGCACCCCAGCGGCTTTTTATTTTACCGGCTTCAATTTCAAACCACTCCATGGCAACCAGTTGATAGGATTTTCCAGTGGGCTGTTGGCCGAAGGCGGCGGCGCGAAAGGTGCCGCTTTCGAGGTAGCGTACGGCGACGGTGTTGCCCTCGGCGACCATCGATTGCACCTCCAGTTGCATACCATAACCCTCGATGAGCTGGCGCCAAATGGGGGCTATCTTGTCAAAAATACCCTGGCCAAAAACCCCCTGAATCTGGGCGTCGTCGGCCAGTATCTCCCGCAGTTTATTCATGTTGCCCTGATTAAAAGCCTCGACATATTGCATTACCACAGCTTTGGCGGCGTCTTCCTGGGTCATATTCAATCCTTGATGGTTAGTTGGGAGTGAGCCGGCCTTGGTAGTGATAAAAGCTCGGCCCTTTTGCTTACTGGGGATGGTAGTGCATGAATGTGGTGGCTACTGGTTTTGCGCCCGGCCTGCCTCAATCTCCGTTGCAAATTCAGCGCTCAGCTCTCTTAACGTGGGCATAAAGTTGCTCATCATCTGCTGGGAGAGTGTTATCGATTCAGTCATAACCGCTGGCATCTTGGCGACCAGGGACTTGCCGGTTTCCGATTGATAGAAAACCAGCATGTCCTGTATCTCCTGCTCTGTGTAGGTCTTCAGATAGATGTTAATCATCGGCTCTTTCATCACCTCCCAAGACATCTCCTGCCGCATCGCAGCGGCCACCTTGCGCATAAAATTGTCGAAGACCGCCTGCTCAGACGGCTGAATACCCATCTGTTGGCTCATGTTGATTAACATCTTATCCATTTGGCTGTAGATGCTGTCGACCATGCTGTCGACCTTGGTAAGTGACATCAGCTCCTCAACGCTTTCGCGTTTACTTGGCTCCGCTGTGACGGCGCAGGGGAGAGCCAGTGCCAATAGGAGTAGCGCTATACGGTTCATCTATTTTCCTTGTGGATTAGTTTTTGGATTTGACTGGCTCACTTAATAAGCGCTTGGTAAGAGCGAGGTGGGCCCGGGTGATTAGATTAACAATCGTTATACGCCTAGCCAGTACCGGCTGTTCGATAAAACGCCAGGAGAGTACGGCTAATACCAGAGAAATGATCAAGGCTGATAAGTTAAGTAGCCAGGGGTGATGTCCTCCGATGTAGTAAATCAGTGTCTGCTGTACGGGAAAGGCATAAAGGTATAGTCCGTATGAGAGATCACCGTATTTGTCTAACCGGGGAAGGCGTAAACGTTGACTCAGCCCTAAAAAAAGAACGCCGTAGGTAAAGGTGATCAGTGCGAAAAAGTTGTAATAGCGGCTGCCGTAGAGAACTGCGGAGAGTAGCACCAATCCCGCCAATACCGACAAGTTGTAGTTAATCCTTTCGCGATTGATATAAAAGGCTGCGCCTAACAGAAAGGAGAGGCCGAGATAGGCATAGCCTGGTCGGGTTAATAGAGGGAAGTCGCCGGGGTTATAAAGGAACAGACCAACGAGTGCGCTGGCAACAATATTAAACAGCAGACGATTGTTGAATACTTTCAGTACACCCAGTACGAAAACGTAGCCGTACATGCCAAGCTCAACGGGAAGTGTCCAGAGTGATCCATTTATCCCGTTTGGCCATGGTAGTTGGGAAAAGACTCCAGGTAGGTGGAATGAGATGCCCAGAAACAAAACGGTATTTTGAGTAAAGAAACGATGTGTGGCCGGATGTCTTAAATAATCGACTGCGGGTAATGTAGTAAAAAAGAGCCCTATCAGCAGGCAGAAAATCACAGCGACGAACAGCGCTGGGTAAATACGTAAAAATCTTGCCAAGCAGTAATCGATCGTGCTGCGGCTGCGTTGAAAACTGGCGGTAATGAGGTAGCCCGACAACACGAAGAAGAGCATTACTCCAACACCAGGTAGAGCTTTGTTGAACGGAGTATAAAATTTCAACCAATGGCTAAGCGGATCATGAACCGCGGCATCGCCGGCGGAAAGTGTAAAGCCATGGCCTAGGAGCACAAAAAAAGCGCCGAAAAAACGTAACGTACCAATATTGTTGTCGTGCAAGGTGAGATCCTCGGGGAGCTAAGATTTCTTCGTGTTACCCAGCATTCTGGTATCACCCTAAGGCCAATGCGGTCCTGCGACCCGTTGTGCTTGCTCTCTGCGGCGGGTTGACGGTTGATGGCATCGTTGACTGAAATCGCTAAGTGGTAATCTGCCTGAGTGAGAGAGATTATCGCCAAGTCGGTTTCACTTTGCCACTAACGTCCCCTGAACATTGAGACGCTGCGGTTTTACCGGCGTCTCTGTTTTGCTGGCTTTCCTCCAATTTGTTGTCTTTGCTGCAAGTGAGCAACTGGGGGTGGTTATATAATCTATTGATTTAACTGGTTATTTCTGGTTTTTGTGGGGGTTGTGGCTGGTCTTATCCTTGCTCCTGTAGTCCTACTGTTGGTTGTTTAGCGAGTGAAGAAGTTTATGTCTGGTACCGCCCCTGTGAACAATTATGCCGAGCGGCTGGAGCGAGCCAGTCAGTTACGGCACCTTGCCCTGCAGAAGATACTCTCGCCCGAGATCTTCTCGCTGACGTCGATGATGGGGCCGGTGAACGATGGCCCAGAGTGGCCCTCCGATGCCGCCTGGCTGGCCCTGAAGCATGGCGACTGCGCCTGTATTATCTCCGATGGCCTCTCCGACCCCTGGGTGGAGCGGGATCGTTCCGCCAATGGCCTGGGCTTGGAGGTGTATGTCGAGTCACCGGAGATACAACTGGCCGACAACGATTCACTGATGGCGCTAACCGATACCTGGCTGTTTCCCATGACCGCGGAGATCAGTCACACCCTGGCCGCCTTTCCGCGGCTGGCCACCACGCTGTTGCGTGACGAACCCATGGCGATCCGTTTTAATATCGAGCACATCAAAGATGGCCGCGGCCTGGTGGGCGCCATGCTGCACACTCCACCCGAGTTTGCCGGCGGCTTTGAGATCATGACCGGTAATATTCGCCTGGTGGCCGCCACCCTGCTGACCGGCACGGAGATGGCCTGGCTGGTGGGGCGGGGGCTGGCCGGGCGGCAGGAGCTTTTGGATAAGCTCTACAAGGCGGGGGTAGGTAGTCGTTCCCTGTCTCAGCGGCCGTCTGTGGTCGAGGTCTAAGATGAGTGACAACAGCAGTGAATTACCCGTGTTTGGTGTTGGCGATGGCAGTTACCGGGCCGTTGGCGAACTGGTGGGTCTCGAAGCGCTGGTTGAGCGTTTTTATCAAATTATGGAAACGGAGCCCCGTTTTCTCCGTATTCGCAATATGCACGCTCAGGATTTGACGGTTTCCAAGGCGAAGCTGGTGGCTTTCTTGTCGGGCTGGTTGGGCGGACCAAAATTGTTCGCCGAGCAGTATGGTTCCATTAGCCTGCCGGTGGCCCACAAGCACCTGCCCATTAACATGGGTGATAAAGAGGCCTGGTTGGATTGTATGCAGCAGGCGCTTACCGAGCTGGGTTACCCCGACGAGCTGATTACTCACCTTCTGCAAAAATTTGCCACGCCGGCGGAGAGTATTCGCCTGATGTGTGAGCCCGTAAAACCTGTTAGTGGGGCCGGCTTTCATGATCCTGTTTAACCTGCCAAAGGAGCTGGTCAAGCCACTGCACCGGCATATTGTGCGCGCGCCGGTGCATGAGGCGGATCTGGTCTGGCGCTGCCATGCGGCGTTGATTGGTACCGATACCTGTATTGTCGCCCAGGAGCAGTACAGCCAGTACATTATGGTTTTTTGTGGCGTCACCACTGAACAGTTCGCCAATTTCCCTCAATACTTTACCGATCGCTTTTGGCGGGAGGCGGCGGCCATCTGTAAACAGGCCGATCTCTACGACAGCGCCACCTTGCGGCAGCAGTTGCAGGCTATTGCCAGTGAGCAGGTTTATCGTCTCGATCCCGAACCTTTGGAAGAGGGTAAGTTGATCAAGGTGATGGAAAAGCTGGAGCGCCGTTTTCTCTACGATCGCGAGCCGCTGCCGGTTGATGGCCGGGCCGCATTTACCTATAGCTACGATATCAACAGTCGGCAGCCGACTTTGGATAAGGCCCAGGGCAAACCAACCGCCGCCGAAGCCTTTGGTGATATCTGTTTAAATCTGATTGATCTGCGTATTGATGCCGACCGGGAGAAAGTGAAAGCGGCGGTGGTGGCCAGTGAAGATAATATTATTACCGTCGATTTTGGCCGCAATCGGGACAGCTGAGCCGGTCGACCACTCTTAATTGACGCTTCAACGAATGCAATTTTGAGTGCCTTTGGCACGTTGAATGGCCAAAGCGAATCTGGCTTAAACCCAAAAGTTTGCTTGATTAAAAATAGCCAGGATATCTGCCTGGCACTGTTCCGGTTTTCTAGACTAGCTCTGGGTCAGCTCGATAAAGTTTACTCATTGATATGTCGTCATTTTATTTAACGCAGTGATGGCTAAAAATAAACGACGACTTTTTCTTCCTTCTTTCCCGGTTTTTTCTCGGTTGATCTTTCTCGATCAACAATCTTCTCGTTAGTATCCCGTCCCGCATTCACACATTCGCTGACCAATAAAAATTGGCAAGCGGTGTGCGCTGTTAAAAAAAGCAGCGGGGTGTTCTGAGATTACCTAATCACTATTTGCACCAAGATAGCAGAACTATCACAAACCCCATTTCGGTTTGGATATCCCTCTTTTGTCTGGGGGTTGTGGTTGTAGCGGTTGGTCGCAGTGGCGAATTTTTGCAGATGCTGCTTGCAAATAAAATGTTGCCACTATTGCATAGGTGCCAACTTGCTCAGTTAATTGATGGATCATAAAAAATAGCAATTAAAAAGGAGATATTAGGGATGAAAAAGACAAAACCGATGCATGGATCGTCCAAGGCCAAAGGTTGTTCGCACATGAGCCTCGGCCATTTTTGCGAGTTGTTTGGCAAGGATGCTTTACCCAGCTGGGCCGACGAATACGGCATTAAAGCCCAGTGCGAGGCAGAGGAGGTGGCCAGGTTGTTAGGCGGTGTCGGCGGCACTATGCACGATGCCGATAATAGTTCCGCCGATAGCGGTATCCCCGCCGGTTACACATTCTTTGCCCAATTTATCGATCATGATATTACTTTGGATACAGCCACCAAGTTACACGGTGGTGAGCTCAGTGGTGCTGAAATTGGCAAGTTGCCCAATCTGCGTTCGGCCTCGCTGGATCTCGATTGCGTCTATGGCTTTGGCCCGGATGCCAGCCCTTTTCAGTACGACTCCAGTCAGCCCGGTCGCATGTTGGTTGGCAGTGAGGTGGAGGGTGTAGAAAATCCGCTCGACCTGCCGCGTAACAGCGAGGGGCGGGCACTGATTGGTGACCCGCGCAACGATGAGAATCTTTTTGTCTCTCAGTTGCAACTGATGTTTATCCGCTTTCACAACCGCCGCTTAATTGGTCGCAGTTTTGAGGAGGCGCAGCGGGATGTGCGTTATCACTATCAATACATTGTGCTGAATGATTACCTGGAGCGCATTTGCGATGACGACATCTATAACTTTGCGCTGCCCAAAATTGTTGAAAATGCGCGCAAAGATCCCAAAGATCGCGACTACCCCTTCTGTAATCTGTTGGATCACTGTGGTCGTATCTGCATGCCGGTAGAGTTCTCTGTGGCGGCCTACCGTTTTGGTCACACTATGGTCCGTTCCGTTTATCCGGTGAACGAAGATCACCCGGCGATTGAGCTGTTTGATGAGCGCTTTGGTACTCTTGGCTTTGGCCAGGTGCCACCGGAGTTGGTGGTGGATTGGCGCTATCTGCTGGATGTAAAACACTGTTTTCCGTATGTGAAGTCGAAAGCCATCGACCATCTGTTGGCAGATGAATTAATTCATCTGCCGGATCCGGTGGTGGGTCGCAATACCATCGCTCACGACCGCTCACTGGCATTCCGCAATCTACTGCGCGGCTACGTCGTCGGCCTGGCCTGTGGCCAGACCGTCGCCAAGGCGCTGAAGGATAAGGGCTATCCTATTAATCCTAATCAGGACCTTAAGTTCGACGAGATTCCCGGCTGGCACTGTTTGGATGCGGCCGGTAAAAAACTGGCCAAGCACACGCCGCTCTTTTTCTATCTAATGCGTGAAGCGGGTGTTATCAATAGCGGCGAAAAGTTGGGCCCGGTTGCTTCAGCTATTTTGATGGAGGTATTCGGTACCATGCTGGTGAGTTGTGACAGCTATCTGAAGTACAAAGAGCATGGTCACTACTGGCAGCCGGACCCCTGTGTTGCTCATAAAGATGGCGAGTTAACTCTGCGGGATTTGGTCTATTACGTTAATAGTGAAGCCTAGACTTGGCTAGGCTTTTTCCTGCTATCGGTAGGGATTAGCATTGTTGGCCGCCACTGTTCATGCCGCAGTGGTGGCCTTTTTTATTTGCCTATCTACTGTTTGGCCTGCCTGTTAAAGGCGCTTTCCGATCGCCATTGCGACAGCGGTTGAATGGTGTCCGTCAGTGACTTGGGTTTTCCCCAGAGGTAGCCCTGCTGAAAATCACAACCGGCGCGCTGCATAAACGCCTCCTGCTCAGGGGTCTCAATACCCTCGGCAATGACGCTTATCTCCTGTGAATGGCAGAGCTCAATCAGTGCCGCCGCCAGCGGTACTTTATTGTTGTCGGTCAGTCGCAGTACCATTTGCCGGTCCATTTTTATCACGTCGATTGGGTAGTCCACCATCTGCATCAAGCTGGTGTTGCCGGTGCCAAAATCGTCTATGGCAATTTTAAAGCCCAGGGCGCGAATTTGATGAAGCCGGTTATAGACTGTGTTGTCCTGCTCCAGAGAGAAGGTTTCGGTGATCTCCAGAACATAATTACGGGCATCCGTCTGATTTGCCAGAGTTGCCTCGGTGAGCACTTGCAGTATGGTGTCTGAGCTGAGTTCGGCCGATGAGATATTGATGGAGACGATAATATTTTCGCCATAGATCGCAGCCAGCTGCTGGCGCTCCTGCATGGCTCGGTTAATCACCCAGCGATCAATTTTTTCAAATTCCGATATGCTCTCCGCAATGGGGATAAACAGGGCGGGAGAAACCACGCCCAGGGATGGTGATTGCCAGCGTACCAGGCTTTCAAAGCCACGCAGGCTGCCGTCGCGGTTGACTACGGGCATATAGTGCAGGGCGAACTCCTGGTCGCAGTCCACCATTTTCAGTTGGGTTTCAATCTCGCGGGCCTTGCGCGCCGCCTTGGCCAGCTCTTTGGAGTAGCAGGCCAGACGGTTCTTACCGGACTTTTTGGCCTCGTACATGGCGAGGTCGGCGTTGGAGACCAGCTGTGACAGCGTGTGTCCATCTTCTGGTGCGGTGGCGACCCCGAGGCTGAGTGTGACCGGAAAGTGGCCCAGTTCGAAGCGATAGCCATCGACAAAAATATGCAGCAGCTTTTCACCAATGTTACTTGCCAACGTATTGTTGCATTCTGGCAGCATTACGATAAATTCATCGCCGGATAACCGATAGACGAGGGAGGAGTCTAGGTCTGCGGCAGGCAGGGCGTGACTCACCAGGTGATTTAGCCGGCTGGCAACCGCTTTTAACAGTTGGTCGCCCACTTCGTGGCCATATTTGTCGTTAACAAATTTAAAGTTATCCAGGTCGATATAGATGAAACTGGTATTGCTCTGCTTGGTGCGGGCATCAATCAGCAGTTGGGGAGCGGTCTCATAAAATTGGACCCGATTGGGCAGCTGCGTGAGTGTATCGGTACGATATTGCTGGTTGGTTCTGCGATAGTTTTCGTGCAGTTTTTCATAGAGTTGATAAAAACGGCGACCGAGATCGCCAATTTCATCCCGATTGCTGGGTTGTTCCAACGTTGCGCGCCGGTTGGTGGACACCTCATGTAGCTGTTGATTGAGACGGCTGACAGGATTCGTGATAAACCGGTTGATCAACAGTCGCAGCGCGATAAAGGTCAGTATTACGCCGATGGCAGTGCTGACGAGTAACTGTTTAAGCAGCGAGTGCAACAGGCCAGCTAAATAAGCGGGAGCCGGGATGATCTCCAGGCGATAATCCTGTTGCAGTTTAACGCCCGCGCCGAGCTCTCCCTCAGGTAATCGGCTGGTGGGCAATTTGTGTAGGATCTGTGCCTGGCTGCCGTACTCCAATTCGGCGGTGCTCAGTAGCTGGTTGAACCTGGAGGGAATTATGGTCACCACCACCTGAATGGTGTTCTCCAACTGGGTGGGAATGGGGGGCGCCAACGTGCGGGCGTCTAAAATAAGCCCTTGTAAAATCTTGGTGGTTCCATTTTGTACCGAGAGTTGCCACTGCTGCAGCTGTTTATTGCGTAACATCTCGTTGGCGAAGTTGACCTCTTCTGCTGTTGCCTCGGCAAAGGGATCTGTGCTGTTCTCTGTGTAGTAGATCACCTGGTTATTGTCGACGATGGTAAGTGAGGCAAATTCAGCTGCCTCGGTGAAGTAGCGTTTGAGCGAGGCGCGCAGGCTGCCGCTCAATAATTTAGCCCGGTAAATATTGTTCGGCTCGCGGATAAACGTGGTCAGTGCATCGCCTTCGGCCAGTGAGACCAAATAGGCATCGGCAAAACTGTTGTAGGTGGTAAAGGACGAGCGCAATTCGCCCAGGCGAAACTGGATCCGGTTTTGCTCTGTATCTACCAACAGCTGACACTGCTGTTGGTAGACCGCGAAGGCGGCAAGACCGTAGCTGAATATAATTACCGGTAGTATCAGTAAGCTAGCGCGAGTTCCGAGTTTCATGAATATTCATAATTGCGTTAGTGATTCGTAATCTGCGCTCGATGTTCTCTTCGCTTAATGGGCTGTAAAGCTGGCTGCGGTCTTGTACAGCCTTAGGCAAAAAAACTTCCTGGTTATGGAAGAACTCCGGGTCCAAAAGGGGCTCGGCCGCTCGGTTGGGGGTTGCGTAGTAGAGCGCCTCGGCATTCTCTGCGGCAATCTCCGGCTGACTGAGGAAGTTGATAAATTGCAGAGCAATCTCCTGGTTTTGGGAGGTGGTAGGGATAGCCAAGCAATCCACCCAGAGAACAGTGCCTTCGCTGGGGATAACATAGCGCCAGTGCTGGTCAGCGTGCGCCTGCTCATTCAGGGTAAATTGGTCGCCGCCGTAAACCAGCGCCATGTAGAGCTCGTCGGCCTGTTCGTTGCTGCCGACATAGGTGATGGCGTACTCATAGGTGAGCACGCTGGGAGCCTGAGCCTTGAGCAGCTCAAAGGCAGCTACCAAATCTTCCTGGGCCTCACTATTGATGGATTTACCCAGGTAAAAGAAGGCTGGTGCCAGCAGGTCGGTATAGTCTTCCATCATGCCAACATGGCCCTGCAGGGCTGTGTTGGGTTGGAGGATGTCGAGCCAGGAGGTGGGTGGCTGGCTCACCTTGTCGGTGCGGTAAGCGATGCCCAATGTGCCCCACAGGTAGGGCACCGCATAGTGACCACAGCGTTGGGACCAGAAGGGGTGGTAGTTGGCTTTCCCGGGTAGGTTGTTGTTATCCAGCTCGACCAAGAGCTCCTGTTCGCCAAACCGTTCGCCGATAACCTCATCCACCACCGCCAGATCGATATTGTGGTTGGCCGAAAAGAGTAGGATTGCATCCCGGTCTTCATCGTTATCGAAATAAACCTGTTCTACTTTATAACCAGATTGCGCTTCCCACTTGGCCAGTACGGAGTCGGCTATGTAGTCCTCCCAGTTGAGCAGTTTTAAGGTATTTTCAGCAAAGGTGGCTTGGCAAGTGCTCGCCAAGAGAATGGTCAGTAGCCTGATGGTCAGTTTCATGAGTGCTAAACTCGGGCGCTGGCGGGTTGGGCTGGTCGGTGGGGCCGGTGTTGGCAGGCGGTTTGTGGCCACGCAGTACGCGCAATAATAGTGGCCCTCGGAATTGGGCTTGAGCGGAAGTGATCGTGGTCGGTCATCAGAATCGCGGGCTCCAGGTACTTTATCTGCTAACAGCTGGAGCTGTGGCTGATGGTTAATAATTGTTGGCGGCCAAGTCTATTTTTATAGCAGTAACCTGACAGATTTGCCAGTTATGGCCCTGGTAAGCGCCACCCTTTACCCGGCGTTGGCTTACCGTTATTGTTGCCGGTCAGTGGCGGGCTATCCAGGTCCAATCGTTGGTGGCTCGGCCTGTAGATCTGTTGCGCAAACCCACTAATCAATGGCGTGCACCCGTTATGGATAACCGGCAGCGAGCCCAGCAACGGGCGGACCAGATACGGCAGTTTCAATGTGAGCTCGCTGAGCTGCAGCAGGTCGGCGTATTAGCCTTGGGCGAAGCACAGCAGCAGGCGATTGCCAACTACCATCAGCAACTCCTGGCCGAGTTGACACGCGATTACGACGTCGATGTAAACCAGCGGCAAAAACAGTTCTCCCTGGGGATGAAAGTTGCTTCGTTTATCGGCGCCTTGGCCCTGGCGGCCAGCATCTTTTTCCTCTTCTACCAATTTTGGGGTTATCTGGTGACACCAGTGCAGGTGTTGGTGTTGATTGCCTCCCCCCTGCTAACGCTGTTACTCAGTAGCTGGTTTGCCCGGCGTGAAGCCACTGGTTACTACGCCAAACTGGCCAGCATGGTCAGCTTCGCCTGCTTTGTCCTCAATCTGATGATGCTCGGCTCCATCTATAATTTTGCCCCCTCGGAGAACGCCTTTCTGCTGTGGGCCATTTATGGTCTGCTATTGGCCTATGCGTTTGACGTGCGCTTACTGCTGGGGGCGGCTATTTTGTCCTTTGCCGGCTTTTTGGCGGCACGTACCTGCACCTACGCCGGCGGCTATTGGATTTATATGGGGGAGCGGCCGGAGGTGTTTCTGTTGCCGGCGGTAGCTATTTTCACCCTGCCATTATGGTTGAAGAGCAATCGCTACAGCGGCTTTGCGCCCATCTATCGGGTGCTGGCCTGTCTGTTGTGTATGATCCCGGTATTGATTCTTGCCAACTACGGCCGGGCCAGCTATCTGCCCTGGGATAGGAGCTTTATTGAGGGCTTTTATCAACTGCTCGGTTTTACCTTGAGTGCACTGTTAATCACGTTGGGGGTTCGCCAGCAATGGAACGACTGCGTTAACACCGGCAACTCTTTCTTTGTTCTGTTTCTCTACACCAAATTTTTTGATTGGTGGTGGCAGAGCCTACCGAAATATCTTTTCTTTTTACTGATTGCGTTGGTCTCCATTGCGTTGCTGGTGTTCTACAAACGGTATCGCTCGCTAGCCTTAGGTGAGGGGCAGCGGCCATGAATAAAGTAGCTATCGCTGCTGGTGTGTTGGTACTGCTGGTCAACGCTCTGATCTTGGTGAGCGTGGCCTACAATCGCTCCGGCGAACCGCTCTACACCCTGCAGCTCACCGAGCGGGAGTTGGCCTATTACCCGTCCTATCGCTATGGGCGCGAGAACAGTGGAGTGCAGCTGAAGCTGGATTGGCAGGTGGTGCCCGAAAATCTTCGCTTCGACTACTACTATGGTTATCGCGCTCGCCCCGTCTGGTTGGACGAGGCCAAACTGAGTGAATTGGGTGTCGATGTCGTGGGGTTGAAGCACTCCACCAAACCTCGCCATGCACGGCTGCTTGATCGCCATATCAATGTTTATCTAGTGCTCGAGTATGACGGTGAGGCCTACCGCACGGTGCTACAACGGGCAGAGTCCGCCGTTGAGGAGGCGCGTGCGAACCTGCAGCACGCTGGTGAAGATGAACAGCGTCAGCGGCAGTTAAAGAGCATCGAGCGCCAGGCGGGGCTTTGGCAGAACAGTTATTCCAGACTGTTTGTGGTCGACGCTGGGCTTGATAGGCAGGCACTGGCGCAGCGTTACCGCGACCGTAGCCAAACCCTGGTGATGGCCGGCGTTATCTCCGTTTACTGGAGTGGTAATCAGCTGCAGGGGTATGTTAATCGGCTGGCAATTGATCGTGTGCATGTGCCACTGCCGTTGGCCGACTTTTTTCGCGGTTTACCTGCGCCCAGTTACCGCTACGCCGCCGACCCGGAACGTGCGCAACCGCGTTACCAGGTTGAGTTGAAAATTGGCAAACGTTTGCAGCCCTGGTTAATAACGGCGGAGAGATTATCCAACCCGAATTAATGGCTTAATGGGTGATTGAGCAGAGTTACCTGACGTAATAATTACAATTAATTTCAGTTGGGGGTAGTTGCGTTGCTATGGAAGAGACCTTTACCGCATTAACCAATCTGCTGGCTGAAGATAGGCTCCTTTGGCATCCGGCGCCTTTTAAAGAGACAGATTTGCCGTGGCAGTCGAGTCATCAGGAGCTGGCCAATGCCTGTTTAACGCTTGCTGATAGCGCAGTCGAGGCGTTGGAGGCTCAGCCACAGCAGTTGTTGCTCTGGCTGAGCCGTTATCTACCGCAAATGAACAGCCTGGAGCAGCTGATAAAACTCCCCTTTGCTGTTTATAAGATGTCGCCGGCCGACAATCACTGGCAGGCGGGAATTCCGGGCCGAAAATTTGAACAGATTCAGGCTTTTGCCAGTGCCATACAACCCGGTGGAGCCTGTTGGCTCGATTGGTGTTCGGGCAAGGCGCACCTGGGACGCAGTTTATCGTCTTGGTATCGACTGCCCTGCATTGGTGTAGAGCGCGACTGGCAGTTGTGCCGCCAGGGTAAAATGTTGGCTGAGTCACAGCATGCCCCGGTGCAGTTTGTGACCACCGATGTGTTGCAGGCAGGATTGACATTGGCGCCGGACAATCATGTTGTGGCACTGCATGCCTGCGGTGATCTGCACCGCAGTTTAATTCGTCGTGCTAGCCAATCACCGGTTGCGGCAATTTCGCTGGCGCCTTGCTGTTATCCGCTTTGGCTTGAGGGGAACTATCAACCCCTGTCGCAGGCGGGGCGGCGGCTGCCGTTAACGCTCACCCGCGATGAGCTGCATCTGGCGGTACAGGAGAGTGTTACCGCCCACGAACGGGAATTAATCCAAGCACGCAAACTGGCGGCTTGGCGCTTGGGTTTCGACCAACTGCAACGTCAGCTGCGCAATTGTGATGAATACCTGCCCACCCCGTCACTGCCACTCTCTGCCGTGCATTGGGGGTTTGAATCGGTCTGTCGAAAATTGGTGGAGTGGAAACAGCTGCCACTGCCGAGCAACATCGACTGGCGACATTTCCAGAAGCTTGGCGAACAGCGTTGGCAACAGGTACGGCGCAAACAACTGGTACGCCATGGTTATCGAAGGGCGTTGGAGGTGTGGCTGGTACTGGATGCAGCTCTCTGTCTGCAGGAGGCGGGGTATCAGGTGCAGGTTGAACAATTTTGTCCGCGGGAATTAACACCGAGGAATATTCTAATTAATGCCAGGGCTAGTTAGCGGACATTAAAATTGGTGCTTGCAGGTAGACAAAACTGCTGAAAACTAACAGCCGCACAGCGGCGCTCTTTTACCGCATTAAGCTTTGGGCCAAACAGTTACACAACGGCCACAGCGCTATCGGCAAAGGTGCTGATTCTGCGGTTGGTTATCGGTTGGATCAATCTGGCCAACTGATCGTAAATTTCGTCCAGGTGAGCCTCGTAGGATTTTAACACCGGGTGAGCCTGCGGACGGTATTCAGCCAGATCAGCAATGGCCATAGACGTTATCAAACCCTGCCCTGCCATGTACTCCACGGCGGTGGAGTGGACCCGCTTTCTATAAACGGTTTCTGGCCGCAGGGTGACCACTGGTTTGGCCAGGGCAACGGCTTCAGTCAACATAGAGAGACTATCTTCGGTGCAAAAAACTCTTTCGCTGGCGGCCATTATGGCTTCTATATCCCCGAGATTCCCCTCGCCACTAAAGTAGGTTTGCAGGCAAACCGCGTCGGTCAGGGCCTGTTTAAGCGTTGTTTCGCTTGCGCATCCAGAGCGGCGGGAGTTGGTGATCAACCACTGTACACCGTGTGTATGGCTAAGAGTGACCAAGGCTTCAGCCAATTTTTGCCAGTCGCTGTTTTGGTATTGATAACCACTGCCATTACCGCCAATAAGTAGTGACCATATTGGCTTTTGTGCTGGCTGGGTGGTGGTAAATTCGCGCCCCAACTTCGCCGCTCGATGCGGGTCGGTTTTACACAAGGCGATATGGCTGGCGACGGAGTGTGGGTTAGCTGTTTCGCCGGCCATGGTAATGGCGGCATCAAAGAATTTACACGCTAAGCCGTAGCGGTTGCCAATGGCGATGTTGCTACTGTGCCAGTAGCGTTTCAGGGCGACGTTCAGTGCGACGCTATTGCCACCAAAAGAGATAACCAGGTCAGCGGGTTCACTGGCAATGTTGCCGCTGTAAAATATTTTAATCAGTGGTAACAGGGGGCGGGGTAATAGTGTGACGAGCAGTCGGGTTAGCCGATTAAACAGTTTTACCCTGGGTTTGGCGATGCAGGTGGTAATCGATACGGGTTGTGGGCTGCGTGTGCGAATTAAATTGGCGGCACCCATTGCCTGCGTTAAATGGCCAGCTTTACCATCGTATAACACCAGTATCTTCACCATTACCTCCACCACACAACCGACTGGAGGAGTGATCTTGAGTGACGATACTTAAAAAAATATTAAGAATATATTAAGAATCTGTGACTGTTATGGGGCTTGATCGGTCGTCGAATTTTTATTGCGTTCTGGTCATGGATGTTCGTTAACGAGTGTTGATCGCGCAAGTTTATTGGCGGTAATTTCGTGCCTGCGTCAACGGTGTGACCACCTTCGCCCAGTTAGCAGAGAGCAGGGCCTATGAGTGTGTTGCTACCAATGGTGGTGCCAGAAATCTTTCTGGCTGTTAACGCTGGCCGTGATTTATCGTCGGCTAGGGGGTTGGCAGTCGGCGGAGGCGATCGACTAATTTGCTTTGATGCAAGATGCCAATAAGTTGGTGATTCTTAAAAACTAGCGAACTTTATTGCCGCTGCAGAAACGTAAAATTGAAGCCGAAGCACTCACCAGAAAGATTGCTAAAATCGATGACTCAAGTCCGTCCCTCTGGAGTGGCTTGGGCGAGAATGCCAAAGCCCGAGACAATCTCGAGAAGGCGATTGCCAACAATTATGACTCTGATAATAAGGCTCACTACCGAGCCAGGTTGATGCAGCTTGATAAAGAAACCTTTGCAACGGTCAACTGGCGCAATGCCCGTTAATTGTGTGGTGCTAAATTAGTGTTAACAGGCCCTAAGTGAACCTCGCTGGGTGTTGTTGTCGGCCTGTAGCGGTATACGCGCATGCGTCATGAGTTGACTAAACTCGCGGTGCTGTGCCTCGCCCGTGAAATTGGTTCTGTAAACGCCGTGTTAAGGATCGATTAATTATTTTTGGTTGCCTGCATAAATCGTTTTAATAACCTTTTCTACAATCCAACACGGGGTATAAAAATGAATAATCACAACCCGTTTGTTACTCATCGAATTGAAAATCAACCTGAGCCGCTTACCAATTACAACGCCTGGCAGCAGGACCAGGCCTTGCAATCGGCCGTGCAAAGCCTGGGGGGTGGCTGGGCGGCAGATCACCTGCAAGCCTATGGCGAGCTGGTGGGTGGTGAATTAATGGCGTTGGCGGTAGAGGCCAACCAGAATCGTCCCCGCTTTCTTCCCTTTGACGGCTATGGTCGTCGTATCGACCGGGTCGAGTTCCACCCTGCCTATCACGCGTTGATGAGCAAGGCGATGGCGTTCGGTTTGCACAGCTTTGCCTGGCAACACCCTGACAAGGCGGGTGCGCATGTTGCGCGGGCGGCACTGCTCTATCTCGGTTATCAGGCCGATAGCGGTATCTGCTGCCCTATGTCGATGACCTACGCCGCTCTGCCCGCCCTGAAATTTAATGCGGTATTGGCGGTTAGTTGGGGCCCCAAATTAACCGCCCTGCAATACGATTCCCGGGAGTTGCCGATGGCGGCCAAAGTGGGGTGCACCGTCGGCATGGGTATGACCGAAAAGCAGGGTGGCTCTGATGTGCGCACCAATACGACTCGTGCCCTGAAACAGGCCAACGGCAGTTATACCCTGCTCGGTCACAAATGGTTTTTCTCGGCACCCATGAGCGACGCCCACTTGGTGCTGGCGCAGGCCGAGGCGGGCCTCTCCTGTTTTCTGGTGCCGCGTCTGCTGGCCGATGGCAGCCGCAATCGGGTTGCGATACAGCGCCTGAAGGATAAGTTGGGTGATTGGAGCAACGCCTCTTCCGAGGTTGAATTCCAGGAGGCCGTGGGCCTGCGCGTGGGTGAGGAGGGGCGTGGTATAGCCACCATTTTGGAGATGGTGGCGCTAACACGGCTGGACTGCCTCACCTGTTCCGCCGGCCTGATGCGGCAGGCATTATTGCAGGCGGTGCATCACTGCCGTCAGCGCAAGGTATTTGGTCGTCTACTCATTGACCAACCGATCATGGCTAATGTGCTGGCCGATATGGCGTTGGAGAGCGAAGCCGCTGTGTTGTTGGCGATGCGAGTGGCGCACGCTGTGGATGCGGCGGCACACAATCCCCAGGAGGCGGCGCTGGCCAGAATTACCACGGCGTTGGGCAAATATTGGGTTTGCAAACGCACGCCAATGCTGGTCAATGAGGCGCTGGAGTGCCTGGGTGGCATCGGCTATGTGGAAGATACCCCCATGCCCCGTCTTTATCGTCAGGCGCCGCTCAACTCCATTTGGGAGGGGGCGGGTAATGTGCAATGTTTGGATGTGCTACGCGCGTTGCGGCGGGAGCCGCTCTGCGGCGCTGTGCTCTTTACCGAGTTTGATCGGGTGCGAGGGGAGAATCGCGATCTGGACCAAGCGGTCCAGCAGCTGAAGATCAGCTTGGAGGGCGGTACGGTTGAGGAAGCGGAGTGTCGCTTACTGGTGGAGCAGATCGCCCTGGCCTTACAGGCGACATTAATGTTGCAATATGGCGAGCGCGACCTGGCCGACGCCTTCTGCAGCGCTCGCCTGGGAGAGGCGCGCGGGCGGATGTTTGGTGCTGCCAGGGCGTTGCCGGTTCGCCTGCTGTTGCAGCGGGTAATGCTTTAATGCGGCGCGGCCGCTGATACGAATTCACCGCGGTGTGAGTGGTCAGGGAGTGCTTAGCGCGAGGGTAATAACCGGCTCAATCTGTTGCTGCCACACTGAGTAGCCCTCGTTGGTTAAATGAACCCCATCCATTGTGTAGGAGGTGCGCAGGCGATGGTTCTCCCCCAAAGTGGTATTAAGGTCGATGAACTCGACATTGCTGAACTCGCTAGCCAATTGCCTTAACCCTTCATTTAATTCCACTACCAGTTGATTGAGTTGATCGTTGGTGGTCAGCAGGGTGGACTGGATAACGATACGAGGGTGTCTGCGGGCCAGCGTACTAATTACATCACGATAGCTCGCCAGGGTTTGTTTTACGCTCTCGCCCTGCATTAAATCGTTGATTCCCATCATTACCAGCACGCATCTGGCTTCGGTGGCGAAGACTGAATCGAGGCGATTTTGTAGACCGGGCAGGGTGTCGCCGTTGATGCCCCGATTGGCGGTGGTTGTGTTGGGCAGTATCTGCTGCCACGGCATACCTTCGGTGAGGCTGTCGCCAACAAAGGCCACAGTGCTTTGTTCCCGAGCTTGATCAAACAGTGCCTTGCGGGCCAGGTAGTGGCGAGAAAAGGTCTGGCTGGGTTGCCCAACAAAAGAAAGGGTTGCCTTGGGAGCGAACTGGCTCAATCCCAGCAGTAACAGCAGCAGGGCGAGTAATAATAGAACCAAACGGGGTGATAATTTTATCGTCATGCCAATAATGCGCCACCCGTCAGTGGTTGCGGTGAGTCGGAACGAGTAAAGCCCCGGTAGCGATTACCACCGTTGGTCGACCTTGGGCACTGCTTCGCGATATTGTTTAAGCGAGTGTGCGCTCGATATTGTGGAACAGGGCGCTTAAGTCTTCAATGCCCAGGCTTTCAGCGTGCTCGCCGACACTTTTCACCAGTTTGTGCAGGTGCCGGGAGGTGTCGTCATCGAGCTGGCCAACTTCTTTCAGCCGCTTGGTTAACACGCCTACCATCATGAGGGAGAGGATGGCGATGTGGTCGGTTGGATTACGTGGTTCCATGGTGTCTCCTTGATTGTTATCGCTATTATTGAAGAGTCAGCTAGGGCACTACCGGCAAGTATAGATAATTTATCGGCTGAAGGTGAGGGGCAAGGTGGCAGAAAGATAAAATAGAGAAAGGCTTTGAGTGGTCGTTGGGCACGCCGGCGATTGCGGAGTATCGCCGACGTGCCACTTGCGGGGCAACTTAAAACGGACGCCACTTGGCGTGAGTGTCGTGCGTTAGAGCAGAGCGGATTCGGAGTGAGAGGTAGCCCAGTACAAAGCGGGCACGCTCTTTCAGGGTGGTAGGTTCCTTCTTGGCCCCGTTAAGAGATTTCATCCACTGCTCTTGTGCCTCTTTGCGAGCTCCCGGACCTACCAGGCGATATTGGCTTGGCCAGATGTGGTGATTCCAGTAGATAAAAAATTGTTTGAGATTGAAGAAGCTGGGCTTAGGGGGTTCACAGCCAATCAGTCGGGCCAATTTTTCGTTGTAACGTAAGCCATTCACCAAACCTGAAACATGCGGTGTTTCGTAAAATTCTTTCTGCCACATCATCTTATCGGCCTGGGCCAGTTCGGGCAGATTTTGGGGCAGAGTTTTTTGGCCGGTAAGTATCAGGGCGTGGTAGCGGGCTGCCATCTCGGCCATCAGCGGTACGCCGCCCTGTTGCGGGCGGGCGAAGCCGATAAAGGCCACTTTCTCTTTTAGTTGTGGGTGATAAACCTGTAAAAAAAGATCGCGCATATCCTTAAATTGGTATTGTGTCTCCATAAACGGAAACGACAGTTTAAACCCGGTACAGAGTACTATCGCGTCGAACTCCTCTTCACGCCCGGAGTTGAAAGTGACAGTTTTGCCATTGATGCTCTTTAGGCCACCAACATCCAACTCCATGCCGCGGCTAACGGCCTCAAAGATACGCTCGGTTTTAGTGACCACAGAGCCTGGTTCATCCAAGCTGCCGACCATATGCGTGCCCATATGATGACGGGCTGAACCCTCGGGGTTGTTGTTGGCAACTCTTTGCCAGGTATTGCGCACGGCCCTGGATTTTATTGGCGCTGGGAGACTATGCCAAAAGCGGCTCTGTATTACGTCAATGGGTACCCCTCCGGGTAGTCGGTCGGAGAAGACATGTGGTCTGCGGATGGACAGTACTGAATGTTTGGCAATGGCACTGATTTCGGTAACCACGTCTGCCGCTGATTCACCCAGGCCAAAAAAGAGGATGTTTTTATCCTTTAAATGCTGGCACTGCTCAACATTGGTGTAGGTTGATGAGTGCAGTATTTCACCGTCAAAGGTGTCCAGCCCAGGCAGCATGGGAATATTGGGCTCCTGGAACTGGCCGGAACAGATAACAGCGTTGTCGCACTGCTCGGTGATGGTTTCGCCATCGTTGGAGACAAAATGCAGGGTGCAGCTCCCTTCCGGATCTTCCACTTGCAATAGTTTGTAACCAAAGCGGATGTGTTTGCGCAGATCAAAGTGTTCGGCGTAACGATCGAGGTAGTCTTTATACTCTTTGCGGGTCCAGAATCGAGTAGGCTCCTCGTAGGGCATGTAGTCAGAGTAAGCCATAAAATGGTTGGAAACGGTTAACATCACCGAATCGTAAGAGGCCATGTCCGAGAAGACACCGCCGATATCGCTATTCATCTCATAGCAGGTGACATCCAGTCCAGCTTCGAGTAACTCTTTCAATACCGCTAAGCCTGAAAGGCCGGCGCCGACAACAATAACTTTCTTTTCCACTTTGATTCCCTCCAGCTTAACGGGCTCCTTTGGGAGCCCTTTTCACTCGAAACCATCTCAAAATAGCATTGACGGCTGCCGCCATTATTTTGAGATGCCTTCGAACCTTCTTTCCAAACAGTAAAACCAAGCCCGGTACATGGGCTGAGTCAGCTTTCAAAAAAGATAGTGATTAACCAAGATCGAAACGCCATCTATCAGCACGACAATGGAAAAGATCCATTTAAGCGAAGCGCTATTTTCGGTGGTATCGCTCAGTGCCATGGCAGTTTGACTCGCTTTGAGTCGCCAGCGGTGGATGTTGCGGCCAATCCAGGCACCGGTGTAGCCCCCGAGCATAACGCCGGGGGCGGTAAAAATTAGGTAGTCCCAGGGTATGCCGCCCAGGTTTATATGAAATAGCAAACCGGCGATGGAGCAGACAGCCAAGACCGCCACCCCGGTACCCACCGAAACTTGAAATTTCACACGATAGGCAAGCAGCATATAGAGAGCAATAAACTCACCGACACCGATTGCGGCCCAGGCGGTTACCAATCCGCCACAAAAGGCGGTAAACAGCAGCCCCAATTTTTTGCGTAGATTGCGCGAATCAATACTACTGTTGTGTGCCAGTGTGCCGAGTTTGATCTCAGCCAGAATTACGAAAAAGAAAACAATCGATATCCAGCCAAAAAAAGGCTTTATGTGGGCGGAGGGGATTTGCCAGACAAAGGTGCCGATGGCAAGCCCCGTCAGACCGCCGCTACTACCCGTCACAAACCCGGTTTTATCAATAAACTTACGGCTCCAGCCCAGGGCTCCGGAGCTCATGCCGAAGGCTTGTGTGGCCAGGCTCAGCTTAAGTGCGGATACCGGCGAGAGCGCATACAGGTAGACGAACAGTGGGAAAAAGAGAAATCCGCCGCCCACGGCGGTGGCGTTTGCCAAGGTGGCGGCCACAAATGCAATGGGCGTAATAACGCCCCGCTCTGCCACAGCGGCGATGGGGTCATCAAAGTAGAGGCCGATAGCCGTAGCCGTTGCACAAGCTATAACGGCGACAATAATGAGAGGAGTAATCCGCCACATAATCCTTTATACACCTCGCTGAGGCGCCCAATCCATACCACCTGCCGGAACAAAGCAGCAGTACCTCTAAAGCGGGGCAATTGATGCAACATCGAGTAGGTCCAGCCTGAAAGTCGAGGCCGACAACCTTAACCGGGTTGAGAAATATCAATTGCAACTGGTCGATTAAAAACAGTTGTGGTTCACATGTAAATACCCCACTGCAAAAAAATAATGAGTGCGAGGGAATTTATCTTTAACGGTTAAGTTAGCGGGAAAAAACTGTCGAAATAGCCATTAAGTGACCGGTCGGTTTCGGTGTAGGGTAACCTTATAACCCAGCGGCAGTAGCTAAAAGTTTTTATTAGAGCTTTCAAATTTAGAAAGTTTGAATTTAAGCGATTTAATGTTGTTAGGTAAATTTGGGTTGCACACGCTGCTGTTTGATCGAGTAGCTGTTCGCTCGGCGGCAGACAATTTTGAAGGAGTTTACAGGCCAAACCCGTTCAGTTTGGCCTGTCCCTTTCGAACGCTTAAGAGACCACCCGGCCACCATTAACACCAATGGTCTGGCCAGTCACGTAGCTGCTCGCTTCGGAAGCCAGCCAGGCGCAGGCGTTGGCGATATCTTCAGGTACGCCGGTGCGGCCTACCGGGATCATCTTGGTGAGCGTCTCCATCGGCATTTTGAACCGGTGCTTGTTGGCTTCAGACATAATGGTATTCATCACGGCACCCGGCGGAATGTTGTTGACGGTAATACCGTAGGGACCAACCGCCTGGGCCAGGGAGCGGGTCATGGAGATCACCGCACCCTTGGAGGCGGAGTAGTGCACCTGCTCGATACTGCCGGTCTGTGCACTGGAGGAGGAGATATTGATAATCCGCCCCCAGCTGGCTGCTTTCATATCTGGTAACACCACTTGGGTGACGATAAAGGTCCCCTTGGTATTAATCTCGAACATAATGTCCCAATCGTCATCGGTAAGCTCTTCAAACGGGATGAAGTTAGAGATGCCGGCATTGTTCACAACAATGGTGATAGGACCAAAGGCTGCGCGCAGTGTGTCGGCT
The DNA here is from genome assembly GCF_033283405.1 of Halioxenophilus sp. WMMB6. Classification (NCBI taxonomy): domain Bacteria; kingdom Pseudomonadati; phylum Pseudomonadota; class Gammaproteobacteria; order Alteromonadales; family Alteromonadaceae; genus Halioxenophilus; species Halioxenophilus sp. WMMB6. Next base: position 673,717 of record NZ_JAWMQR010000002.1, on the reverse strand, counting down.
GCGGCCGTTACCTGGGCGCGATCAGCGATGCTGGCCTGCAGGGCAATTGCTTTACCACCTTCGGCTTCAATCTCTGCCACCACCGCCTGGCAAGACTCCAGGTTGAGGTCCAAAACGCCGATGGCGATACCATCTTGTGCCAGGCGCAGAGCACAGGCGCGGCCAATTCCGGCGCCGGCGCCGGTCACTAATGCAGTCTTATTGGTCATAGTTGATTCTCCAAAAAATAGAACAGCTTGTTGTCGTTGTTGTTAGCTTTTTGCGGATGATGGGCGTTGTGAAACAGTGCTCGGTTTAGTCGGGAGTGGTGGCCGCCAGATTTACAAAGTGCAGCACCGTCTGCTCCTGAAATTGATAAAAGGGGTTGTAACGCAAACGGGCTCGATGGCCGTTGGGTATGGTCAGCACATCGCGCTCGCCCAGCAGATCAAATTGGCCTAAGGCGGCGCTCTTGCCGTCAAAGGGCTGCCCGGCGCCGTAGAGGCTATCGTCAGGGCTGAACGGCAGCGAGGTGTGGGCCAGAGAAAACAGCCGTGCTGGCCAGGGCTCGGCCAGCGGCTCGCGCTCAATCTTGCCATCGAAGCTGTACATCGCATCGACACTACTGGAATCCGGGGTGCGATTGCTGATTAAGGTGAAGCGGCAGGCGAGGGGTTGGCTGAGCAGGTCGCTGGTAACCTGGTGGGCATCGGTGGTAAACAGCAGCGGCGTGTAGAGTGTGCGGTTGATGTCATAAACCACCAGGTGGTTATCCTGCCCGTCGAGCAGGCGAAACAGCTTATCGACGGTGGCATCCGACCTGACCGTAACATCTACCGCTGACATAAAGGCGAGAATGGGGGGCAGCTCCGCCATGCGCTGCTGCTCGGCAAGTTCTGCCAGCCGCTGTTGCAGGTTGGTGGTCAGGGTATAGATCTGGGCCCCGGCGTTAATGGCAAAAGAGTTATATTTATAGGGGTCAAATTCGGTCGCTACGCTGTTCCAGGCCAATTTTTTCAGGCCGGGCAGGTGTGATATTCGCTCCTGCCAGGGTGAGTATTGGGCGATGTCGTAAAGGCCGATGGCCGGGGAGAAGAGCACCAGGCTGTCGGCTTTGGGAGAGTCCTCGCCTTCCGCCCGGGCGATGGCGTAATCCAGAGCCAGGCTGGCTCCCATGGAGTAGCCAAACAGATAGAGGGGACGGTCATCAGCCACCTGCTGCCGGAGGTAGCCGGCGGCCATGCGCACCACCCGCTGAAAATCCTCCCGCTGTACTGCCAGCAGGCCGGCTGGAGCCGTGCCGTGACCGGGCAGGCGCACCGCCACCACCCAGCAACCCTGTGCTTGCAGGGTGGTGGCTAACTGGTGCAGTGAGTAGGGGGCATCGGAGAGGCCATGAATTAACAGACAGGCCGCTTTCGGTGCCGTAACCGGCAAAATCTGGCTGTGGTTCCAGTTGACCGGGGCGATGCCATCATCGCTATTTGCCAGTGTGTTGGAATCAAAAGCGCTGGTGTGATCAAAACGCCCAGCCAGAGGTTGTAGATCTTTCGGCAGCGACTGATAGAGCGTCTGCTCCAGCTGGTTGAACAGGCGCTCTTCCAGCGCCAGATACTGCTCAAAGGTAGTAACGCTCTGGTACTTGTCCGGGCCGTACTCCTCATCGAGCTCGACCTGGTGCCAAGGGTAGAGGCGGGGCTGCAGGTGGGCGTAGAGCTCCAGCCCGGCCGCTGTGGTCACCATTATCCCCAAAACGATGCCAGCGAGGGTGATGATGAGCTTACTGCACAGGGGTTGGATCTTCATGCCTGGAGGTGTGAGTGCCGTTGCCAAAAGAGGCAATAGTATGCCTTTGCCAGGCCCAGGATGAAATGTCGGATTAAAATCCGTGTATGCGTACGAGGCTGGTTCTGCCTACTGTGATTTGCAGCTGACGACGCCGGTGATTTCCGGTTGGGTGGGCGGCGAGTAGACCAACAGGCCCACCAGGCGTCTTACCAATGGGGCAATCAGCAGGATGGTGGGAAAGGCAACGCTGAAGGCAAAGCTCCAGGCATGTAACCAGATGCCTGGCAGGGCAGCGGTGAAGCCCACGTTAACGGCGCTGATCACCAGACTCATAAAACAGGACATGAAGCAGGAGGTCAGCAGGGAGAAGAGAATAGGGGTGTAGCGAACGGGTATCATGGTTTTCTTGAGCTCTCGGTAGCGAGGCGCCTTCTGCGCGCGCTGATTCAGTGATTGCCGGGCAGTCTAAATCGTCAAAATACATAAAATAAATTTAAATATTGTATAGTTGTCATCATTTTTAGTGATGATTAGGTGCTTTGGGTAACGGGTCTGGTTGCCGGCGGGGAGCTCGGGCAGCGACAGGTGATACGAAATTATGGCGGGTGAGCTTTTAAACATGGTGTGTTTTAGCGATGGCGCGGGGTTACTGATGGCGGCGCCGAATGCGTAACCAGGATCTCTCTCTGCTCTATATTTTTGATGCGATCATGATGGAGTCCTCCATCTCGCGTGCGGCCGATCGCCTCAATATGACCCAGCCCGCCGTCTCCAATGCCGTGGCCCGGATGCGGGTGCTCTGGTCCGACCCACTGTTTATTAAAAAGGGGCGTCAGATTGAGCCCACCGCCTTTGCCCACAGCCTGTGGCAGCAGGTGCGCGAGCCGATACACACTCTGCGGCGAGCGCTGGATAACCAAGCCTTCAACCCCGCCGACAGTCAGCGCCAGTTTCGGGTGGCGGCCACCGATCTCACCGTCGACCTCTTCTGGTTGCCGTTGACCTCAGCGCTGGCCGAGCAGGCCCCAGGTATTAATCTCTATGCTGTCCCCTTCAGCCAGCGCAGTGCCGAGCAACAATTGCGTGATGCCAGTATCGATATCGCGATGGGGCCGGAGGTTGAAGCGGGGGGGAGTCTACGCTCCTTGATCGCTTATAACGGCCGTCTGTGTTTGGCGATGAGCCGGCAGCACCCGCTGGCCGGTCGTGCTATCTCACTGGAAGATTTTATCGCCGCTCGCCACATACTGGTCTCCCACTCCGACGAGGCGTTGGGTCATGTCGACCTGGCCCTGCAGCACCTGGGACTGAGTCGCCGTATCGCGGTAACGGTGAATCACTTTTCGGTGGTGCCCAAAATCCTGTTAAACAGCGATCTGCTGGCCGTCTTACCGGAACGGGCTTTGATGGGGCTCGAGAGTGTGGAACAGCTGTGGTTGGCGGAACCGCCGGTGGCGCTGGCGCCGGTGCCGATTATGTTGACCTGGCACCGGCGTCAGGATGACAACCACGAGCACCGTTGGTTTCGGCAACTCATGGCTGAGGTAATCGCCCGGCGCCTGGCCAGGGCAGACTAGGGCCGTGGGCGGAGGCGGGGTATTGAGGCGGGTTACTGGTTGGCGGCCTTGTACGCGCGGATAGCCGTGTTAAATTCCGCCGCCAGGCTCTCTTCCGCAGTGACTGCTTTGTTATAGGTGTCGAGCAGTGCCTGATAATTACTCTGCGCGGCCACCTTTTTGGTCTCATCCTTTTCACTGGCGAAGGCGGCCTTGGCTGCCTCAATCTCTACGTTTAAACAGTTCAGGTAGTTGGTATTGCCCGCCTGGAATTCGGATACCGCTTTCTTGCCGGCCACCATGGCTTCCATGTTGGCGCTGGCACCATCGGGAATGGTGGGAAGCTCTGGGGCTGTGCATTCGCCCGCGAAGGCGGTGCTGGCTGTCAGAGTAAGGGCGGCCAAGGTGGTGGTCATTATTCTTATCACTGTTTCTCTCCTAGATTTATCCGTTTTTACGGTTTGCTTATTCCCCGGCTCGGCCGGGGGAGACAATTTTCGGCACAGGGCCCGGGTGGCGTCTGTGCTCTGCGCCAGCTATTACAACAAAAAACACCTGCGAACAGTAGTCACAGCAGCGGATGACGGTTGTGCCGAGGTTCACCTGCAGTGGCCACAAGCGAGTGGAACTGATCGCCGGCTATTCGCTGCCTGGCTTAAGCGGGCAGAACTCTCCGACAAGTGAAGCGGGCAGTTGGTTTCCCGGCTGGGAGGGTTAAATGGGGGGCGGGGAGGATAGTGCGGGCTTGGTCGGAGTGAGAGGATTCGAACCTCCGGCCCCTGCCTCCCGAAGACAGTGCTCTACCAAGCTGAGCTACACTCCGATTTCAGGCCAAAACGGTTGCCGCATGCCTGAGGGGCGGGAGTGTAATCCAAATTTTGCCGGCAAAAAAGATGGTGGGCGAAATTGGTGGTAAAGGCGTGGTTGCCAGCCTAGTTAACCCGGCAGAAGTACTCGGTGATGGCCAGCGGTGCCATCACCACCGAGTAGCAGTCACCCTCCAGTTGGATGTTGGACTCCTCGCCGTTGGTGGGGTCTTTCAGGATGACAGTGTTGCCGCTGTAGCTAACCAGTTCCAGTTGGGAGGTGGTGGTTTGCCCCTCGAAGGTGTAACTCGCCTGGGTACAGTCCGGGTACTCCACCACCATTTTGCCAAGCATCTTGGTGAGCGCCGTCTTGGCTGTGGCTGGTAGTTTGGAGCGGTAGACATCGGCGATGGTTTTGCCCTTGTCGGACTTCCAGGTGCCCACCAACGGGCAGTCGTCGGCAAAGACGCCGGCGGCGAACAAGTTGGCGGCCAGCAAGCAGAGACCAGCGGCCAGAGCGTGTTTGGGCATGGGGGTTCCAGTGTGCGGGTGAATGGGTGCTACAACTGCTATGCAGTATAGCAAGGCCGGCTCTGGCGCCCGGGGCCGCCCGTCTGTTAATCGCTCTAGACCATCGGTATGCCCTGCACCTGGCGTCGGCGGCTGAGCAGGTCCAAGGTCTGCCGGTGCACCTGCGCCAGCAGCTCATCCTGATTGACGGTAACCAGCTCCCTTTGCTGCATTACTGGCCGTCCTGCCACCCAAACGCTCTGCACATCCGCCGCCTGGGCGGCAAACACCAGGTTCCACAACACCGGGTCGTGGCCGTCGAACTCGGCGATGGGCAGCAGGTGGGGTTGCCATAGGTCGAGGGTGAAGAGGTCAGCCTGTTTGCCCAGCTCCAGTGAGCCAACGCGCTGTTCCACACCCAGCAGTCGGGCGCCGTCGATGGTTGCCATGCGCAGTGCCTGTTCGGCGGATACCGCCGTGGCGTCCAGGTGGGTCACCTTCTGCAGCAGCGAGCCGGTTTTCATATTTTCAAACATGCTCAGCGAGTTGTTGCAGATGGCACCGTCGCTGCCGAGGCCAATGGTGATACCGGCGTCGCGCAGTTTGGCCAGTGGCGCCGGGCCGGAGGCCAATTTCATATTGCTGATGGGGCAGTGGGCAACACCGGTGCCGGTGTGGGCCAGAATTTCGATCTCGCGTTGATCTAGCCAAACACAGTGGGCCAGCACGCTGCCGGGTTTGAGAATGCCCCAGTCGTTGAACAGTGCTACCGGGCGGTCGCCAAACAGGGCCTGCACCGCCGCCACCTCCTCCTGCTGTTCGCTGGTGTGGCTGTGAATGTTTACCCCGTAGTGGTCGGCCAGTTCGCGCACCTGGCGGAACATCGCTTGTGAGCAGTAGGTGATGTGTTCCAAACCCAGCCAGGGGGTGACCATGGCCGGGTCGTAGTGGGCCTGGCAGTGCTCGATTAGGGCGATGCTGCTCTCCAGGGTTTCAAAAAACGGCTTGCTGGGGTTATCGGCGGCGTAGGGCACCAGGTGTACGCGCAGCCCCAACTGCTGGGCGGCCTTGGCCCCCTGGGGCAGAAACCGGTACATGTCCATGACCGTGGTGGTGCCTCCTTTGACGGCTTCCAGGTAGCTGATCAGGCAGGCGTGGTAGGCGTCGGCTTCGGTTAAGGTCTGGTGTTCGCGCTGGTACTCGGGCAGCCAATCCATCAGCTGGGCATTTTCGGTGAAACCCTTAAGCAGGCTGGAGTGGGAGTGGACGTCGATAAACCCGGGCAGTACCGCCAATCGCCCGCGTCCGTCAATGACCTCGGCCGCCTCTGGGCTGGGTGTGGTGGCGCTGGGTCCCAGGGCCAGAATTCCGCTTTCATCAAAAACGATGGTGCCGTCGGCAATGACCGAGAAGGCTGGGTCGATGGTGTAAATGCGGGCATGGGTGATGGCGGTGGTGCGCAATGGGTCATCCTCACAGAGTGCCGGCCTGCTCGGTTAGGGCTTGGCGGTAATGCCTGGTCCTGGCAGAGGGGGGCAGCTGGTGGCTAGCGTTGAATACCGGTTGCTACAGGCAAAATCCTGACCAATTGGTTTATTTTTTGCTTTGCACTGGTGCTGGTCGGTTCTGGTCTTTGCCCTGGGCTTTAGTCAATAATCGCCCACTTGCGTCTGCGTGCTGTGGTAACCCTGGCCGGGCGACCGTTAATTTTTGGATAAGTGAAAATCTTATGGAATATGTTGCGAACTATTTTGGACTGAAAGCGCGAGGCACCAACATTCGCACTGAAGCCATGGCCGGGTTAACCACCTTTTTGGCAATGGTCTACATCACTGTGGTAAACCCTGGCATTCTATCGGATGCCGGTATGGATTTTGGAGCGGTATTCGTGGCTACCTGCCTGGCGGCGGCGTTTGGCTCTATTGTTATGGGAGTGTTGGGCAACTACCCCATCGCCCAGGCGCCGGGTATGGGGCAGAACGCCTTTTTTACCTACGGCATTGTTTTGGGTATGGGTCATACCTGGCAGGTGGCGCTGGGCGCGGTGTTTCTGTCGGGGGTGATCTTCGTTATTTTGAGCGTGCTGCCGGTCCGTGAATGGTTGATCAACGCCATCCCAAGGAATTTAAAACTGGGCATGTCGGCGGGTATTGGCCTCTTTTTGGGCATTATTGCCTTAAGCAGCGCCGGCATTGTGGTCGACAGCCCGGCGACACTGGTCACCTTGGGCGATCTCACCAGCTTTAACGCACTAATGTGCCTGGGTGGCTTTGCCATTATCACGGCACTCTCCTACCGCAAGTTCACCGGCGCCGTGGTGGTGGGCATGCTGTTTGTGGCCGCCATCGGCTGGCTGACCGGCAGTGTTGAGTTCAAGGGGGTGATCTCCACTCCGCCCAGCATCGGCCCGGTATTTTTTGAGCTGGATATTAAAGGCGCGTTCGAGGTGGGCATGGTTACCACCATCATCACCCTCTTGATTGTCGATGTGTTCGATACCGCGGGGACCATGGTGGGTGTCTCCACCCGTGCCGGCCTTACCAAGAAGGATGGCTCCCTGCCGGACCTGGGCATGGCGCTGTTGTCCGACTCCGGCGCCACCGCCTTTGGCGCGCTGATGGGTACCTCATCCACCACCAGCTACATCGAAAGCGCCGCCGGTGTGGAAGCCGGTGGCCGTACCGGATTGACCGCTGTCTTTTGTGGCATCTTCTTTCTGCTCTGCCTGCTGTTTGCGCCGTTGGCGCAGAGTGTGCCCGCCTACGCCACTGCGGCGGCACTACTGTTTGTTGCCTGCCTGATGACCCGCAGCCTGGCCGACTTGGAGTGGGACGACTACACCGAAAGCGCACCGGCAGTGATTGCTGCGATTGCCATGCCGTTGGGCTACTCCATCGCCGATGGTATCGGCCTTGGCTTTATCTCCTACGCGGTGATCAAGGTGATCTGCGGTCGGCCCCACGCCTGTCCGCCGGTGGTGTATGTCATTGGTGCCATCTTTGTGGCCAAGTTTGTTTTCTTGTAATTGTCGGTCGTGGGCGGCCGAATTGGCTGCCCAAGGTTCGAGGGTGTGTGTGGTGTGCGGGCGATGGTTTGCGTTGGCAGCCGTCGCCCGCGCGCAGCCAGGCAACTGGCGGCGCAACCCCCTGGCTGCGAGCTAGGCAAGCTTTTTTAAGGCGGCAAGCAATGCCGTTATCTCATCTGGGCTGGTAAACACCTGTGGTGTTACGCGAATGCAGCAACCACTGGCCAGCCCCTTGCGCACCACGGTAAAAATTCCAAATTCGTTTTCCAGGCGCGCCTGCAGGGCTTGCAGCTGCTCAAGCTGGCTTTGGCCGCGCAGGCGGAAGGCGGCCATGCCGGTGCTGGTCTCGGCCTCGCTGGCTCCCAACATCTCTATCGCCGGCAACTGTTCGGCTTCACTCACCCACAAATTGCGCAGGTAGCGTAGGCGAGCCTCCTTGTTGGCTGGCCCCACCCGCTGGTGGAAATCGAGCGCCGCGGGTACGGCCAGAAAACTGGCGAAGTTGGCGGTGGCCAGATGCACCCGGGTATAGACCCGGCTGTTGTCCGGGTCCGCTTCACCGGGGAAGGGGGCCACCTTGGCCAGACTGCCGCGTTTCATATAGAGGGCGCCGACACCCACCGGGGCGCCAATCCATTTGTGCAGATTAAACACCGCCCAGTCGACACCGAGCTCGGGCAGGGTGAAGTTGAGCAGCCCCCAGGATTGGGCGCAGTCGCAGATCACATCGATCCCCCGGGCTTTGGCGGCGGCCGCTATCTCCCGCACCGGCAGGCGCAGGCCGTGCTGATTGCTGACGTGGGTAAGCAGGATGAGTTTCAGGTTGGGGTTGGCAGCGAAGGCATCGAGATAGTGCCGCAGTAGCGTGGCTTGGTCGGCCTGGGCTGGCAGTGCCAACTGCACGGCACTGCAGCCGTGCTCTTTGGCCAGCCAGGCCATGCCCTGCTTAAAGCCGGGGTAGTCGATATCGGCCCAGAGAATGGCGTCGGTGGCGGTTAAACCGCGGTACTGCCGGATCAGGCTGTGGAAGGATTCACTGGCGTTGCGGGTTAACACCAACTCGTCTGCTGCGACAGCCAGTGCCGTCGCCGCGAGCCCGGTCGCGGCGCGGTGGTCGTCGGGGTAGCCTTTGCGGGCGTAGTAGGCGTTCTGCTGGTTAACCATTCGGGTCGCCGCCAGGTAGGTGGCCTCCACCGGCTGCGCCATTTTGCCCCAATAGCCGTGCTCCAAATTGATAATGCCCTCGGTTCGGTCATAGAAGCTGGCCACGTAACGCCAGTAGGCTTCGTCACTGGCCAGCGCTTCAGCATCGGTAGTCTGAGTCGAGTTAAAGGGGTACTGCTGTTCGGGGAATTGGATGGCATTGCTGGCCCTGGGGGCGAGCGAGGCCAAAGAGGCGCCACCTATTAAGAGCTGGCGACGCGACAGCGGCCGGAGTTGTCTATTCATTGAAACCTTACTGCGGAATTAACCAAATTAATCTATTGCACTGTTGGCGGTGCACCACGCACAGGTTGTGCCAGCGCGCGCCAGCTGGATTACCGACTGCGGTGCTTGCCCTGTCACTGGTTGTTGGCGTTGGGTCTAGCGGGTCAGTCGCGGGTGTTGTTGCCGTCGCTGCGATGTGGTTCCCCAGGCAACTCTGCTAGCCGCTTGGGTCAAGTATGTCACGAGTATCTTGCTTTTGTGTGTCAGCGGGGAGAGACGACTGTTTTGGGATGGCACAGGCTCGGTAAGGCTTCTGATTTGGGAGCCACCTCTGATGGGAATCAGGCTATAATGCCGGCCCGGTGACCGGGACGTGGGATGTATCGGGTGGAATCGCCCGCTAATGCGCGGGTTAGTGAGCATTGCCTGTCGCATTGTCATCTTTTTGTAACAAACAGGTTATTAATATCTACACCTATTTGTCACTGGTAACCACCTGCAGAATGTTGGTTTGTTAAGGCGCGGTATGGCTAATCACTCTTCTTTCGGCTCTCCTCTGGCCACAGTTTCACCCGGTATCTCCAAATTTAGCCTCTTCTTTGCGTGCCTGATGCTCGGCTTCGCTGGCTACTTCCTCTATTGGGGCTTGGCCTACACAGAATATAACCACGTGTTGCTCTTTTTTCTGGCATCGCTGTTCGGCCTATTTATGGCCTTCACTATTGGCGGTAACGATGTCGCCAACTCCTTTGGTACCAGCGTCGGTGCCGGCACGCTCACCATCAAGCAGGCGTTGCTGGTGGCGGCTATTTTTGAGGTGAGTGGTGCGGTGATTGCTGGCGGTGAAGTGACCGAGACCATTCGTAAGGGCATTGTCGATCTCTCCTCGGTACACCTGGAGCCGATGCAGTTTGTCTACATCATGATGTCGGCTCTGCTGGCGGCGGCTGTCTGGTTGTTGATCGCCACCAAAATGGGCTGGCCGGTCTCTACCACCCACGCCATTATCGGCGGTATTGTCGGTGGCTCGGTGACTCTAGGAGGGATGCTCTCCGACGCCGGCTCCCCTTGGGCGTTGGTGCGCTGGAGTAAGATTGGTCAAATTGCTATCTCCTGGGTGCTGTCACCGTTGTTGGGCGGGTTGGTCTCCTATGTGTTGTTCAGAACCATCAAAGATCACATCCTGCGCTACAACGAGCAGGCTTCTCTGGCGCTAAATGGAATCCGCCAGGAGAAAAAAGCGCACCGAGAACAACATAAGGAGGCATTTGAGCGGTTGGGAGAGCTGCAACAGGTAGCCTACGCCGGTGCCATGGCCCGCGACGCGGTTGTCTGGCAGGACCGGGATTTTGATGCCTCCGACCTGGAATCTGAATACTTTCGTGAGCTGCACCACATAGAACAGCGCGCCACCTCCATCGCGGCCTATAAAGCGCTGGAGAACTGGGTACCGCTGATTGCCGCCCTGGGCGGTATGGTGATCACCGCCATGATGCTGTTCAAAGGTCTGAAACACATGCACCTGGGGCTATCCACCCTCAGTAACTTCCTGGTGATGGCGATGGTAGGTGCGGTAATCTGGCTGGCCACCTTTGTCTTTGCTAAAACCTTAAAGAGCTCCGACCTGGAGCGCTCCACCTTTCTGATGTTCAGTTGGATGCAGGTATTCACTGCCTCCGGCTTTGCCTTCAGCCACGGCTCTAACGATATCGCCAATGCCATTGGCCCTTTTGCCGCCATTTTGGAGGTATTGAAAACCGGCCAGATTGGCTCCTCGGCCGGCATCCCTTCGGTGGCCATGCTTACCTTTGGTGTGGCACTGATTGTCGGCCTTTGGTTTATCGGTAAAGAGGTGATTCAAACGGTGGGCCACAACCTTACCAAAATGCACCCAGCGTCCGGCTTTTCCGCCGAGCTTTCTGCTGCGGTAGTGGTGATGCTGGCCTCACTGCTGGGCCTGCCTGTCTCGAGTACCCATATTTTGATTGGGGCGGTTCTGGGGGTGGGTTTGGTTAACCGGCAGGCTAACTGGGGGTTGATGAAGCCGATAGCACTGGCTTGGGTGATCACGCTGCCCGCCGCCGCCCTCTTGGCCTCTCTCTGTTTCCTGGTGCTGCAGAGCATTTTCTAAGCGGCCGGAATATTCCCGCCTACCTGTACTCACTCGTTGGTTGGCCGGCGAGCGGGTCAGAACTGAATTAAATTACCAAATAAGATCGGCTGGTAGCCAAAGATGGCGCTGATGTGGTGGAAGAAGGCGTGCTGCCCTTCATTGCGCCAGATTTCACTGACCTGCTCATTGGCGCTGTGGTAACGCGCCAGCAGCTGTTCGAAACTCTCCTCCTCTACTGTTGCGGCTGGCAGTGCGTCATCGACCATGCCTAACCAGGTGGCACTGACGCCCATAATAAACAGTGGCCACTGCGCCTGCAGAGAGGGTGACCAGTGTTGATCGCTGGTGGCGGCCAGATTTTCGGCGTCGGGGTAGGCCTCGCTTTGGGTAATCACTTGCGTTAAGTAGCCGGCGGCCAGTGCCTGCTCGACCAAGCCATTGTTTTGGATCTGGGCAAACAGATTGGTGGCGGTCTGCGCATCGGTAAAAAATAGAAAGCTGAATTGATGGCCGGCCGCATCCGAGCCGGCCCGGCGGTGAAACCGCCACAACGGCAGCGCCTCATAGTGCTGGTCGATCAGCTTGGCGAACAGCTCATGGGCTAGCAGCGGATCCATATCCCAGCGAATATTCCCCCCCTCGTCGGCGGCGATTCGCAAGCGTATGGCGTACCACTGTCGTAGTGGTGCGGCATCGTCTGGAGTGTTGTGTGCCGCGCTGTACCCCGCCGGCGGTATAGCCGGTGAGAGTGTGTTGGTGCAATCCGCTAAGGTGAGTGCCAGACATAGGGCGGCCACCAGTTGGAGCAGGCGATAGAACATAGTGAAGAAGACTCGGTTGGCTTGTGCCCGGCTGCGTGTGGCCACCGGTGTTTAAGCGATGAGGGGCCATAGTAATGGCTCGGCCGGGTATGCGAAAGTGCGGGCCAGAGTGGCCGCTGGCCCGCCGGGGAATAAATAGCGGTAGTAAAAGCTTCTGAGTTGACTGGCCGGTGCCGGTTTAACCGGCGAGCTAAGTCGGCTTAAGGATTAAAATAACTCGACGTCATCGTCCAGGTTGTCGTCGCCGGCAACCGTTGCCGGCTCTTTGTGTTTGGTGAGTAGCGAGAGGTGTTCTACCGTGGTTTGCAGTCGTTCCACCAGATGTGAGGAGGCGTCCTCCTGCCAGCTGTGCTCGTTTAGGAACTTGCTCACCAGATTCTTCAGGTAATTCTCCTGCTCGATGGTGAGGTCCAACAGATGGAAACTGAGCCCGATTTCGGTGTTTAGGGTATCGATCATCTCCAGGCGCAGATTGCTGGAGGCCTCAACCTGGGTTACCGCGGTAAGCGAGATAGACATTAAATCCTCCACTGCCCGTTCGATGGCGCTCGCCTGGATGATGCATTCGTAGCGGGCATCCATACATTCAATAATGGCGGCAACATAGTCGCGGATCTGACCTTTTTCGGCTGGATCCTGCGGCAGATTTTTGATCAGAAAAGAGCACAGCTTACCGTTGACCACGATGCGGTTGCCAAACTCGTAGAGCCGGCCTTTATCGCGTAGTACCTCAAATACGTTGAGCTCGGTGGGCCGGCAGTGAATATGTTTGGAGTCGTAACTGGTGACGCGGTCGCCATCAAAAAAGACCACACTGGCCAGCAGGTTGTGCTGGTGCATGTAACGAAACAGCGCTTTCGAGATCTCTTGCTCATCGTTGGCGGCACAGATCGCTTTCATCAGTTGCACAATCTCACCGTAATTGGCAGCGTCGCGCATGGACTGCATGGCCAGCTCAGAGGAGCTTTTTGCCATTTGGGATATTTTGCGATTGGCTGCCCGGGCGTTGAGTGAGCGGTTGATGATGGCCAGGGTCTCCATCACCGGCATGGATTGATGGATGAAGGCATAGACACCGGCTTCATAGCAGCGCAGGTAGAGATTTTTATCGTCACTTTTGGCGACCACCAGGGTTGAACTGCCGTCAAAGTCGTCGCGTGTGGAGAGGTCATCCAATAGCTGGAACGCGCGATTGTCGGGGGCGTCGACCTCAAAGATCAGCAGGTCGGCGTTGAGTTTGATGATTTCGTCTGCGCTTAAATGCTCGCCGTTGACCGTGGTCACTCTAAAGCCGTGCGGCAGAAAACTGACCAGGTTGCCGCGAAAGCCCAGGTTGTGTTCCACCAGGACAATATTGCAATCCAGGTTATAGCTACAGGCGAAATGAGAGTTCTGGTCCATAGCGCTTAGCGGCGATGGCCGGCCGAACATAAAGCCTTGTGCCGAGTTAACGCCCAATGATGCCAAGTAGTTGGTCTCTTCGGCGCTCTCCACACCAACGGCGGTCAGTTCGGCATTGATTGAGTCGGCAATCGCGCGATAGCGTTGGATATGTGCGCGGTTCTCCAGATTATTTTGCGGGTCGCCAAAGAAGAAGCGCGGTAATTTTATCTCGTCAATCTGATTGCGCTCCGGCCAGTTTTCAAGCAGTTCGGCATTGCCGGTCGCCTCTATAGCCAGTTTACTGCCGGCGCCTTTCAACAGCGACAGCCCCGCTTGCGCCCGCTCCAGTGCCTGCAGGGTGCTGCTCTCAATAATGTCCACCGTCAGCTTCGCCAGTGGCATAGACGAGCGCTCCAGGCGGGCCAGCAGCTTGTCGATAAAGGCGAGATCTTCAAACAGAGCCAAATCAATATTGATGGTGATGTTTGGCTCCAGGCCGGTGGTGCTGCAACTCTTCCAGTCGCCAACTAACTTATCGATCATCGATAGGGTCAGAGTTGGGAAAAGCCCCATGCGTTTAAAGACCGGCAGAAAAACCAGTGGCGATTGTGATTCAAAGCCTTTTGTTTTTAAGCGTAGCAAGCCCTCCATGCCGACCACTTCGGAGGGGTCGCCAATGGAGACTTTTTTTTGATAAACCAGAAAAAAATCTTCATTTTTAATCAGATTTTTAACCACAAACTCATCAATGTTGTCGGTGGCGGCGTTGCGACTGGACATGCTCTGGTAACTCCTATTTAACGAGCAGTTGATGTCGTGCTTGACAGAGCTAGCGGCGTCTCTGCATTGCTCAATTTCATTTAACGGTCACTCGCCGAATCGTTAGGGCTCGGCGTAAAGTTTGCGTGTATTATCACTAAAATAAAATGCTTCGAACTCTGCTGGTGCCAAGGGCTTTGAGTACCAGTAACCCTGACCGTAGTCGCAGCCTATGTCTTGCAGCATGCGATGCTGTTGCTCTGTCTCCACCCCTTCGGCAACCACTTTCAGGCCGAGTTTGTGTGCCAGTAGAATGATCCCCTCGCACACAACAAAGTCGTTGGTGTGTGTCTCTATACGACGAATAAAAGTGCGATCAATTTTGATGTAGTCGAGATTAAAGCGGTTGATGTAGGCGAGCGATGAGTAGCCGGTGCCAAAATCGTCTATGGCAATTTCGATGCCCAGGTGGGCGAAGTCGCGTAATTTTTTACCAGTGACGCCGGCGTTGGCCATTAAACTGTTTTCGGTAATTTCGACGATCAGATTTTTACACGACAAGCCTTGATTTTGCAGATATTTGCTCCAGCGCAGTGGCGCCTGGTCTTCGGCGCGAAATTGTACCGGCGACTTATTGATGCTGATTTGAAAATCTTTGCCGAAGCGTTTGGTCCACTCGGTTAGGGTGGCAACGGCAGATTCAAATACCCACTCGCCGATGTCGCAAATCACACCATTCTCCTCGGCCACCGGAATAAATTCAGCCGGGCTGACCAGCCCCAGTTCCGGATGGCGCCAGCGAATAAGGGCCTCGGATTTGGCAACTTTGCCACTGGCCAGGGCTACGATCGGCTGGTACACCAGATGCAGTTGTTGGCCCTGTATGGCAAGTGGCAGATCCTTGGCAATCTGCTGGTTGCGGGAGATGGTGGTTTGCATGTAGGTATCATACAACCGGTAGGTATTACGGCCGGTTCTCTTGGACTCGTACAAGGCGTAGTCGGCATAAGCAATCAGATCTTTGGCACTTTTACCGTGGGCAGGGAAGAGTGATATCCCGGCACTGGCCGAAATAATGACGCTGACGTTGTTCACCTCAAACGGTTGGTGCAGCACCTTGATAATTTTGGCGGCGATATGCGAGGCATCGTGGCGGTTAGTCACCGAAGGTAGCAGCACTAAAAATTCATCACCGCCAATGCGGCCAATCAGATCCTCTTTGCGGAGCGTGTTAATCAACTGCTGGGCGACATGTTTAATAACGAGGTCACCAAAATCATGGCCTAACTTATCATTAATGTTTTTAAACTTGTCCAGATCAATGTAGAGCAGGGCGAAGCCAGCATTGGTTATCTGGCACTGATCAATCTCATTGGCCAGTTGCTCCACAAAGGAGCGACGGGTTAATAGGCCGGTTAATCCGTCTGACTGGCTGCGCCGTCTGAGGGCTTCGCTGGCGCGAACCTGATGGGAGATGTCCCGCGCAATTTTGGATACGCCAACGATTTTGCCATCGGCGTCTTTAATGGGCGATAGGGTTACTGCAACATCGATTAACTGGCCGTATTTACTGAGCCTTTGGGTGTGGAAGTGATCCACTCGCCGACCTTGGCTGATTTCTGTCAATATGAAATCTTCTTCATCGGCGCGGTCTGCCGGAAATAATTTGAGCATGGGCTGGCCGATCATCTCAATGGCGCTGTAACCAAAAATCTGTTCAGCGCCGCGGTTCCAGCTGGTGACCAGTCCGTTGGTGGTTTTACTGATAATGGCATCGTCACAATCCATGATCAGTGCCTGGAAACGTCTCGCCTGCAGCTCCAGCTCAACCTCATGGCTGATGTCCCGGGCAATAATTGCTAGTCCCAGATTGCCCTGTTGATCTTTAATGGCACAGGTGGTGGCGGAGATATTAATTGTGTGGCCATCTTTGTGTAAGCGGAGGGTGCGTACCGGTGCCGGTGTTTCGCCAATAGCTATCTGGGCCGACCATTGCGCCTCCTGCTCGAGGCAATCGCCGGGTAGGAGCCTGGCGCTGGTTTGCCCGAGCATCTCTTCTGGTCGGTAACCAAACATCGTTTCAGCGCCGCTATTCCAGCTGCTGATCAAACCATCGACGTCCGTGATGATAATGGCATCGTTGGTGGTAGCGAGAATAGACGCAAGCTGCTGCTGAATATCAAACGATTTCAATGTCGAGACTGCCCCACAGGTTGTGAGCCCAAAGAGATACGGTATTGGTGTTTGGCTGCGAGGCCATTTGTGCTACTTGTCCTGAAATATTCGAATGTTTACCACAAGCCCGATGTGGTTATTTTGAACTAGGGTTCTAGATTCAATATTAGACAGCCATCGCTGTTATTCAAATGGCTCAATTCTGGGTTTAGCCGGACTTGAGGCGTTTATTGAGTGAGCTCGATAGTTAAAATCAACTGATTAGGATTTCAGCTGGGGGCGGGCAAATTCTAATTGGCTATAAATATTTTTGTTTTTCTGCGAGCTGCAGGTGGTAAATAAATACTTTGCTATTTAAAGTTGGCTAAATTAAGACCGACTTAACTTGTTTGTTAATAAAACTTAACTCTATCTTTACATTTTGGGCTGACGATACGTTTTTACGTGATAGTTTTTTTAAATCTTTTTTTGCCGCAAAAGTTCGTTATCTCTTTGGTCTTGCTACTAAGGTCTATATTCAAAAAAATTAGCCATCAGTCGCTTAAATCGACGTTTGTTTGATTTGGATCATCTCTGCTATTGGCTAAAAAGCCGATTGCCACGCCAGTTGGTTGGTCTGTGGGAGAGCGTACCGCTCTAATTACCTGTCATAAATAACAGTCTATGGGTAGCGGCTATCCAAAGAGGGCTCCCCGGATTTCGGTAAAGGAGTTGGTGGGTAATAAATTGGCGGGTAAAAAGGTGGTTGGGAGAAAGGATTATCCGGTGAGCCTAGGGCCTGTTAACACTAATTTAGCACCTCTGTTGATCTTGAAATGAGCTCGATCTAGGCGCGAGCCGCGTAGTTTGGTGGGCCCAAATCAGCGGTGAGCAACAACGAGCTAGCTCATTTCAGGCTCAACCCTTCGGGCAGGGGCCAGTTTTTTGCCCAGCGTTGTTGCCAGCCGCTTAGGTAGGCTCACTACATGGCACGTCTGGCGCCTAGCTGGACAAAAAACTGACCTCCGGCAGTGGTGCTAAATTAGTGTTAACAGGCCCTAGGTTAATGACTGGCGTGTTACTAACTGCCCTATAACACGCCGTGCCTCTTCTTCGGTTTGCCCACCTGCTAGGCCCTTACTGGGCTCTCAATATAAATTGGGCCCTCGTAATTAATAGCGCGGACAATTTGACGACGGGCAATAATTTAGCCGGGCCATCCATTTAATAAGCCAGGCGCGCGATTTTACCAAAATCGGATTTTATTAAGTTGGCTGCGCTGCTTTAATTACCGTCGCCTGGTCTCTATTTAAAAATGCGTTGGCGTCTTGGTGGCAAAGCTTACTCTTTACCAGAGCTACTTTTTCAGTTCCGTCTCAACGATAACCACTTCGCTCTCGCCAATGTTGACCACATTGTGGGTAGTGGCGGGCAGGTAGACGGTCTGGCCATCGCTCAGGTTGATCACCTGTGTTGGTGTTGTTTTGTCGTTGGCGATCAGTTGCAGTTGACCACCTTTCACCGTATAGAGCACGCGATGGTGGTAGTCGTGAGTGTGCATACCCGATTCTGCGCCTGGGGCGTAGATCGCGCGTACAACCAACACCGAATCGTTGTCTAACAGAATCTCTTTGCTGCTCTGGGGTGTTTCCGCCAGGGTGACCATGGGTAGGCACAAAGCAGCTATTTTTATTAGTAGTTTTCTCATAACGGTTGCTCATTGGGTGTGGTGGAAAGGTGAGTGGACGGGGACTGTAACCCAATTAAAATGGCTTGTCAGCCGCAACTCTGTTCGTGGAAAACCCTTGTTATTATGGCATTCTCAAGCGCTCTATCTGGGCTTGCGACCGTGGCTTTCACTGGTAATTACGGCGGTAACGGCCAATAGCCGCTCGATGATTGTGGTGGCTTGGACATGGGTTAGCCCGGGCGGCAGGCCACTGAGCGAGAGCTCAAATAGCACTTCGCCATCGCTGTTAAATATCGGCGCGGAGATGTGGCTCAATCGTCTTCCCGCCAAATCCTCCAGGGCGAGTAGTTGCATCTCATCGTTGCTGAGTGGTGCCACCTGCTTTGCCATCTGCGCCCAGTAGTCTGGCTGGTGCTGCTCGTCATGGTGCTGGCGAATGGCTTCGGCCAAGGCCAGCATCCCCGCCTCCAATACCGACATTGCGTAACCGCGTTCGCGCACCACGGCCATGGCGTTGTTAAGAAATTGGCGTCGTTGAGCGCTGAGTTCGGGGCCGGCGCGATCCAAATAAGCATTAATTTCCGGTTGCTTGGCCCAGGCGATGTGGCCAAGGCCAAGTGGCGGCATAAGCGGCCGCTGTTCCCCCGTTTTGATCACCCCCTCCGCCGTGGTGGAGGAGCCCGCTTTGGCAATAAACAGCATATGTCGGCCGGTGACGGCGCTGGCAATGCACTGTACGCCGAGCTCCTCCGCCAGACGTGTCATCTCCCGCTGGGCGATGGCCACCACCGGGTGCCGTTCCAGTGTTGCCTGGCCGATGGCAGCCAGCGCCAAGCCGAGACTATAGGTTTTGTGCTTCGGGTGGCGGGTGAGGTAGCCGGCTTCGGTCAAGGTTGACAGCACCCGATGGGCTGAGCCGTAGCTTAGCGCCAGGCGGCTGGCCAGCTCGCTCAGGTTGAATGACTGGGTTGGGTGAGCGGCCAAAAAATTGAGCAGCTCAACTACCCGGCGGTTGCTGTCGGACATGATTTATAGCCTTAGTGTCGATTTAAGGAACAAGGCGGTTGACAGGGACTGGGGTGGCCGCAATTATGTTTCCAATATTAATAATCATATTTCCATATATGGAAATAAAAACTATAAACGCCTCATTGGTTGAATTCAACAGCAGCCTGATCGACAGGGGTTTCTTCAAGACAGTGGTTTCTAGGTAGAGAGACAAATGATTTCTGTAGACTCAATTATTGCTGCGGCCGAACAGCAAACGGGCTTGCCCGCTAAGCTCGAACCAGCCGTACTGGAAGGACTAAATCAGTATGTCAGTTCGCTCAATAGAGAGGCGCCACTGACTGAGCGCGGCTGGCAGAGTGTGCAGGGCACATTAATTACCAATCTGAGTAACCGCCTGCGCGTGGAGGCCTATCTGGCCGAGCATCCGCAGCTGTTACAGACACCCATTGAAAAGCCACTGTTTGTCTTTGGCCTGCCGCGTACCGGTACCACCTTGGTTATTAATCTGTTGAATGAAGATCCCGCCCGGCGCTGCTTCCGGCGTTGGGAGTCCCTCGACTCGGTGCCGCCGCCAACAACGGCTGAGTTAAGTAGTGGCCCGCGCTATGAGAAGAGCCAGCAAATGACCCAGCTCTCCCTCAAATACGCGCCACAGATTGCCGCCATTCATTACGAGGATGCCGATAGTCCCACCGAGTGCCAGTTTGCTATGTCGCAGTCTTTCTGCGCGCAGTATTACGAGGCCATTGCCGAGGTGCCGAGTTACCGCCAATGGTTTTTAAATGCGGATTACCGCCCGGCTTTTCAGTACCAGAAAAAATTGCTGCAACTGTTGCAAGCCCAGGCGCCCGGACGCTGGACGTTGAAAAACCCCTGGCACCCGCTTTTTTTAGAGGATTTAACGCAGGTTTATCCGGATGCCCAACTGGTGATGACTCATCGCGATCCCGTCGATGTGGTGGGCTCCTGTTGCAGCCTGATTAAACACGTACGCGCCATGATGAGCGATAAGGTTGATCTCCGTTACATTGGCGAAACCATGATGGATACCTTTGCCTCCATGGTTGAGCGGACCCTAGCCTTCAAGGCCAAGCACGGTTGGGATTCAATTTATGATCTGCACTACAGTGCGGTGATGCGTGATCCTATCGGTGAAATTAAAAAGGTTTATGACCATTTTAATGAGCCCTGGACCGAAGCCGCAGAGCAGGCGATGACGGCCTATCTGGCCAATAATCCCAAGGGTAAATTTGGCAAGCACGAGTACAGCTTGGCGGAGTACGGCTTAACCGCCGCTAAGGTGCGCGAACGCTTTGCCGACTACTGTGATCGGTTTGCGATCGCCGTTAACAATTAAAGAGAAGTTGTTATGGATTTAATGTTAAGCGGCCAGGTCGCTATTGTTACCGGTGCCACCGCCAACATCGGCCGCAGCATCGCGCTGGCGTTGGCGGCGGAAGAGGTACAACTGGTTGCCGTTGGCCGTGATGAAGTTGCCGGTGAAAAGCTGGTGGCGGAGGCTAAGACGGCGGGTGCCAGCACTGCTATCTTCGTTGCTGCCGATCTGCTACAGGTTGAGGCGCCGGCGAAAATTTTAATGGCAGCTGAACAGCTGGGGCCAGTCGCTATTTTGGTGAACGGTGTTGGGGGTAATGTCGAGCAATCGTTTTTTGTCGATTCTGACCCGGAGCTTTGGCAACAGGATATCGATCTCAATTTCGGCACCGTGTTGCGCATGACCCGGGCGGTGCTACCCGGTATGGTGGCTCGAGGCTCGGGTGCGATTATTAATATCGGTTCCACCGCCGGCTTGGTGGGCGACTATATGCTGCCTATCTACTCAGCCATGAAAGGGGCGGTGCACAGTTTCACCAAGGTATTGGCGAAGGAGGTTGGCCAGCACGGCGTGCGGGTCAATGCCATTGCCCCCTATGCCACCATAGGCCAGTCGCCGGATGATTTCAGTCGCGGCAGCCGCTTCCACCCGGACAACAATTTTTTTGCCAAGGGGGCGGCTGAGCTGAGTGACTATGATAAAAGTATGCGCCAGCGCAAGCCGTTGGTGGGCAGGCCCTTTGCCACACCGGCGGAGATCTCCAGCCTGGCGGCCTATTTGGCCTCTACTAAGGCCAGCTTTGTCACCGGCCAGGTGTGGTCGGTGGATGGTGGCAGTTTGCTCTGATTGGCCGAGCACTTGCGCGCGATTTGTTAAATTGCTGTTGCATAAACTACTGGTGTGGGCCGGCTTGGTAACCGGTGAAAGCGACTTAATTCTCTCTTCGATATAAAAATAAAAGGCGAACACTGTGACTACTTTAAGTATCGGCCAATTTACGGCTCTGGATGTGAGTGTGGAAGATTATCTCGGCCTGGCCGCTGCCAATGGCTGCCAGGCGGCCTCCGTGTTGGTGGTGCCGCCGGGGGGGAATACAGCTCTGCCCCTGGTGACGGTTAATAATTTAGCCGGCGTGCAAGCCAAGCTGCAGGAGACCGGCCTGTCGATTCTCAATGTTGAGTGCCTAATGCTCACCCCTAAAACCGTGGTTGCCGAATTTCGTCCGGCGTTGGAGCTGGGTGCTGCGCTCAACGCCAAAGGGGTAACCGCCCTGATCTACGACACCGACGATGAGCGGGTGCGCCACAATATTACCGAGCTGTGTGCAATGGCCAGTGAATATGGTTTGCGTGTTAATTTAGAGTTTTTGGCATTGAGTCCCAAGTGGAACAACCTGCAGGAGGTGACGGCACTGGTTGAATCCTTGGCGCAACCCAATTTGGGGCTGGGTGTGGATCTGTTGCATCTGATTCGCGCGGGCAACACTCCCCAGGACCTGGCCGCTGTACCAAAGGCGCTTATCCATTACGTACAAATTTGTGACAGCGCCGACGGCAGTGCCAATAGCAACTACGGCGAGGAGGCGGGTAGTCATCGCCTGGCGCCGGGTGCTGGCGTTTTTCCTGTGGTTGAGTTTTTGCAGTCACTGCCGAAAGGGACGCCCATTGAAATGGAGGTGCCGCAGCCCTTCACCGAGCCGGCGGCTGCGCGACTGAAAAAAATTGCAGAAGCCAGCAAAGCACAGATTGCGCTGGCGGGCTTGGTATAAACACTTCTGAGCACTTCCGATTGAAAATAATAATTTAATTGAGGTGGGTGTATGAAACTGGGCTTTGCCATGCCGCATCTTATGCGCTTAAAGGCTACCAGCCAGCCCTGGGAGGCGATGGTTACCGGGGCGGAGCAGACCAAATTAATTCAATGGGCGGAGAAGTTAGGTTTTGAGATGGTGGCGGTGCCGGAACACCACGCCATTCCACAAAAACATGTGGAGCTCTCCGGCCCCCACTATTTTTCAGCCTTTACTGCCATGGCCTATTTTGCCGGGGCCACGCAAACCATGCGGGTTAACAGTTGCATCTCTATTCTGCCGGTGCAGCACCCCATCATTACCGCCAAGGCGTTGTCGACCATGGATTGGTTGGCCAGTGGCCGAGTTACGGTCACCTTTGCGGTTGGCTGGCTCGAGGATGAATTTGCCGCACTGGGTGTGGATTTTCATAAGCGCGGCCGTATGGCGGAGGAGTATATTCAGGCGATTATCGCCTTGTGGACGCAGGCGAGCCCGCAATTTGATGGTGAATTTGTCTCCTTTAAAGATTTGGCCTTTGAACCCAAGTGCGTGCAAAAGCCACATCTCCCCATCTGGTTTGGTGGTGATGCAGAGGCGGTATTAAAGCGCACCGCACGTTATGCCAGTGGCTGGTGGCCATTTTTGACGAAGCCGGAACAGATAGCGGAAAAGATCGAGTTTATAAAGTCGCAGCCCGACTACAACGGCCAGCTCACCGACATTTTTTATGGCTTTGCCACCAGTCGCGTGGGCGAAGGCCACGTACCACAGAGTGACCCCAAGGCCCGGCCGGGAATGACCAAGCAGGCGATAATCGATCGATTAAGTTGGCTAAAGGAGCAGGGGGTTACCTGGAGTTCGGTACCAATTCCGGCACTGGTTAATATCGAGGCCTATTACGACTACAGCCAATGGCTTGCGGAAGAGATTATGCCGGCGGTGAAGTGAGGGGCGGCGCTTATCGTTTACCTTCTGGCCCTACTTTGGCTCGTATCGCGATCGCTTAGCGTGCATCTGCTCGCCACTTGTTGCGCAATTCTGACATAAACAGCGACTCTTTGGGTACCACGCCTTCATTAATCAGTTGTGCAACCACACCATCCAATGCCGGGGTGGTGTCGTTGTCGGTGATGTTGAAGGTTGCCCGCAGCTTGACGAATTTATCCTCCTTGATAAAGAGGTAGGTGTGGGTCAGCAGGCGTTCGCCGGCGCTGTTGGTGAGAATGCCATCAAAGGCTGCTACCGGTCTTGCCTGACTGCCACTGCCTAGATTAAGCGTGCGTTCGTTGTTGAATTGCAGCTGATTAAAGTGATCCCGGTCGGCATAAAATTCAATATCTTTACGTACGCGCTGTGACTCGGCCGCCAGTTGCTCTGTGGTGTTGTCCCAGCGCCAGTCCCGCACGGGATAGATAAAAATATCGACGTAATCAAAGGCAAACTGGTTGTGTACGTAGCGCAGCTGCGTTCCCCAAAAGGGGTGACGAAATTGTGTTTGTGAATCAAAAATAAAATCAACCAATTCGTCGGGCAGGTGCAGGTCTTGCCGATAGTTGGTGGAGTTCAACTTGCTGACCAATACCTCTTCGGAAAAAGATTGCTGGCCTTGCAGCTCGTTCAAGATGTGTGAGATGACGCTCTTGGCTGGATTCCGGTAGGGGTCGTCGCTGCTGCTGGTGAGCGAGGTGCGTGAAGTGTAGGGAATTTCTTGTTGCAGGTGAGCAATTGGTATCCCGCGCCAAGTGAGCAGGCTGTCGGTTTTGATCAGAATCTGCTTCTTCATCGGCAGCGTCATAAGGGTCAGCCCGGAGAGGATAGCGTTGCCCAGTTCGCTGACCTTGCCGCCCAGATAGTAGGTGGTGGTTATTGAGAGCTGGTAGTCGGCATTGCTGTTGGTGTAGTAGGTCTCTTCAAAGAGCCCCGAGGCTTGCGCTTCATCCACCAGTTGTTGTAACGGGATGGGGTTTACTTTGCACTCGCGCATCAACGGTAACTTATCGTAGGCCGCACAATCTTTATTGAGCTCTTCGCTGGGTTGCTTCAGAAAGAGGCTGACCGGTGGGTACTTCTGTTCCAGGTCGGTAGCGTAGTTGGCCAGGACGATTTCATTGGTGGTGGAGCAGGCAGCTAATAGCCAGCAGCCAATGAATAGGAGTAGTGTGCGCAAAATACGGCCCTCGCAGCGGTTACATTATCGTTATTGGCTATCGGTCATGAAGGGTTTAACGAGCCGCTGGCGGACTATCCCTTCCTCTCTCGTCGATCTTCCTGTGCATCCCATCCTGGGGAAGTGGTTGGCCGAGTTGTGCACTCTATCACAAATGGTCGCTACCCGCAGCGGGCGTACGGATTGTGCCTGTTTGGCCAGTGCGCAGCCAATTTCAGGCAATGCTCCTCATATACTAGCTTCGGCCGATAAGGCCCCTAAGTGGTTATCCAGCTCAGCTAAGCCACTCTACCGTCTGACCTCTGCTTACAGGGGCGGTGTGGCACGCGCTTATCGGTTTAGTCGTCAATCGGACGTTGGTCGAGGTTGCCTACCTTGGTGCATTGGGTTGCTGGTGGGATAAGTTGGGATTGAGGTTGCAATCGCCGCGCAGCGGATACAGGTGGCGTAAATTTTAATATCAACGGTAATCTGAAATCGTAATTTAATTCAGTATGACGACATCAATTAATCGCTGTATTTTGCAGGGATATGCCAGGCGATTTGGCAGTTGTTAAGGTTCTTGACCAATGGCTGTTTGTCAGAATATGACCAATTTTGTCGCTGCATCAGTTGCAGGATTAAACGCTTGCGCTCACTTTTCGTTTGATTTCAGTCGCGCTTCGATGAAAAAGCAATTGATTTTCTGTTTTTTATTTCGGCTTATTTTTTATAGCTCGGACGCTGTAAAACCGATAGCGATCATTGCATGAGGTGAGTGCAGGAGCAGAGTGTGATCCAGTGCGCATTTATTTGGGGGGAACTGCACCTGGTGGGTAACCCAGTCACCGACCGGTTTCTATTCTGTACCGATTATCCAACCACTGGCTGTTGACGCTTTCCTTACTTTTTCACTCGCCTACAATAACTGTCATGAACAAAGCTTGAACCCGTTTTTGGCTGATATGCCTTTAACTTCTAAGTATTTATTTTTATAACTTGTTAGCGGCGCGGTAGGTAACTAGGAAAATGAGCAGTTGGCGAATTAATGAACAGCGCGGTTTTACGCTTATCGAGCTACTCATCGTGATCTCGATTATGAGTATTCTGCTTACCGTCGGAGTGCCCAACATGGTTGCTCTCACCAAAAACAGTCGCCTCTCTGCCGGTGCCAATGATCTGGTCAATACCTTGAGCTTTGCCCGGGCCGAAGCCGTTCGCCGTGGTGCCAACGTGGTGGTGACCACGGTCAATGGTGCTGGTGGCAATGAGTGGGGCGAAGGTGCCAGTGTAGCGGTGGCGGGTACTGATCTGCTCATCATGCCCCCGGTGCACGATACCATTACCGCCGACGGTGGTGGCGGTATTATTTCGATCACCTTTACCTCCGATGGCAGTACCTTGTTGGCGAGTTCGGAAACCATAGAGGTGTGCGATAACCGCAGCGGTGAAACCGGCCGGCAAATCACCATTCTGGTTTCAGGCATTATCGATCACCGGACGATGACCTGCAGCTAGCTGCAGGGTTGGGTGTTTACCCGTTAAGGGATATTTCATAAAAGGATTTTGAGTAAGCAAATTAAGCAGATATAGAGTAGGCGGAGTTGTGCAGATGCGATCACGTGAAATAAACAGCCAGGCCGGGGTAACCATGATTGAAATTTTGGTGACCTTGGTGTTGGTAACCGTGGGGGTGTTGGGGGCAATGAGCTTGCAATTGAACTCGTTAAAAAGTGGCAACAACTCCCAGGCCCGTTATCAGGCCAATATCATGGCCTACGAGATGGCCGAACGGCTGCGTGCCAATCCGCACGGTGTCGATGCCGGTCATTACGATGCCATCACCATGGCCACCAACTACACGGCACCCACCGGTGACGTGGCGGCGGGAGACTTATATAAGCTGGATGTAGCTGAATGGAAGAGCAATCTGGCTCAGCAATTACCTTCGGGTAATGGTTCGATTACTGCAGCGGTTGGCGTGTCGAACAAATTTACCATTACAGTTCAATGGATTGAGCGCGAGACTTTTGGTGACCTCTCCTCTTCGGAGAATGTCACTTTAACGGTACGAATTTAATCACTGGTGAGTAAGCCCACTCATCGGCAGCTTCGCGAGCAGCACAATCATGGCGTTTGATACTGAATCCACCAACTCACTTCTACCGTCTGCCCAGACGGGTATCGGCGATAGCCGACGACAAGCAGGCTTCACCATTATCGAATTGATGGTCTCCATTTTACTGGGGGCCCTATTGCTGTTATCGATTACCCAATCCTTCTCCAGCAGTTTACTGGGTGACAAGATGCAGCGCTCCTATTCCCGTATCCAGGAGAGTGGCCGTTTCGCCCTTGAGTTTTTGTCGCGCGATATCCGTATGGCGGACTACTGGGGTTGTCTGTCGAATAATGATCCCGGGGTTATTGAAAACAACCTGGATACCACCAACGCCAACTATGCAACTGCCGCCGCCAGTATTGTTGACTCTTTCAGTCAGGGTGGCCTGGATGGCGAAAATAATGTTGCGGCCGGCACTACCATCGGTGGTATTGATGTGTTGGCCGGCTCCGACGTGTTAACGCTGATTGGTGCCGGTGGCAATAACAGTATTCAGGTGGTGGAACCCTACATGAATACCAACTCAGCCGCCCTGCACATTAGTACCGGTAACGCTATTGCCCAGGGCGATATTTTGCTGGTGACCGACTGTTCCGGTGGCGATATTTTTGAGGTGAGCAACTCTAACCCCGATACCTCCGGTCAGGTTTCACACAACACGGGTATCGTCACCACGGTCGGTAATGGCGATCAGAATTTGTCTCGTATCTATACCGGCGATGCATTGATCATGATGCTGCAGGCCAAAACCTACTTTGTCGGTACCGGTTTCAACGGCCGGACTTCGCTCTACCTCTCGACCGAGACAGGCACTATAGAGATGGTGCCTAATGTCGATAACATGGAGGTGCTCTATGGTGAAGATAAGAACGGTGACAATGTTGTTGACCAGTATCACGATGCCAGTACCGTTACCGATATGGAAAATATTCTGGCGGTACGCATTACCTTGACTGTCTCCAGTGAAGATACCGGCTTTGACGATGCTGCCGCCACCTACACCTTGAACGGCATTACCTATGGGGGCGATGGCCGTTTGCGCAAGCGCTACACAGTAGTCACCAACATTCGCAACCGAATGAATGGTTAAGGCGAGGTAATTGATTATGGTATTTCACAAACCAACCACAATGAAATCTTTGCCGCCGGCGATGCAACAGGGTGCGGCCTTGCCGGTTGCATTGATTGTGCTGCTGGTGATGACTATCGCAGCGCTGTCGAGTTCGCACAGCATTTTATTGCAAGAGAAAATGACCGGCGCTCTGCGTGAAAACCAGTTGGCACTGGAAGCGGCAGAGACAACCTTGGCAGATGCCGAAGATTATATTAATGGCTTGGTTTCAACCGGTGGCTTCAATGACAACGGCAATGGTGGCCTGTACACCGCCGGCAGTGCACCCAATAAGGCGAGCATGAAAACCCACGCCAACTGGTCTGATTCGGCAAAGTATCGTGTGGCCACCACGCTCACCGATAGCAATGTTCCGGCCGGGAAATATATGTTAGAGCTGGTCAATATGGATATTTCTCAATCCACCGATTCCGGCTCAATCAATAACTTGAATGTCAGTCAGGAATATTCCCTTGCGGGATCTGAGATCGCAGGAGTGCGAGTAACGGCTAGAGGAGAGAGCCGCGACGGTCAATCCGTAAAAATCATCCAGGCTTTTTACGGAAAACGTTTATAAGCTTTTTGCTAATGAGGTCCGATCGTGGAAAACGGCCGTAGTTACCTAAATAGAAGTTGCTCGATGAAAAGTTACTCTCAGAAAATATTAGCCGCCTTGATCCTGCCCGCTGGGGCTGTGGCGTTGGTCGCACACGCTGCCACGCCGGTGGTCGACTCGGTCGCTTCTTCGCCGTTGGTGGTGAGTGCCCAGGCTGAACCCAATATTATGTTCCTGCTGGACAGCTCTGGTGGCATGGATCACCTGGTTGCCGAATCCTTCGACCCCACCACTCTCTATCGCTACGATTCCACCACGGATTATGCCCTAACGGCCTATGGTTCGGAGTTAAGCGCAGGCAGCGCCTGTGCCGACTCACCAGCCACCGCCATCGACGCCGCCTCTTATCAGGTGAGTTTGTCGGTGGATGCGCTGGGCAATGCCCAGATCGAACTCGACCCGGATATTTCACTATCGCTACTAAGCCCTTACGTTTTTGGCTACAACGCCGGTGAGTACTGTTTTAACAGTAACGCGACCTACCAGGCGGCCCTGCGTACCGATTTTAACAAGAGCTCCAACGGTACCAGTTTAAGTTTCTACACTACCTACACCGGTAACTTCCTCAACTGGTATTTCTCTTCACCGGGTGCCTACTACGCGCCCGCCAATTTTGGTGTGGGTGCCACCCGTAAACCTTACACAAAATCCCGACTGGAGATCATGAAAGAGTCCGTGGTTGGGGTGCTGCAAGGCCTTAACCAGGTGCGTGTGGGCTTGGCAACCTTCGATATGGGGGGTACCAGCCAATGGAGTGGTATGGCCAGTACCCCCTACAGCCAGGGCGTTACTCTGACCAACTCTGAATTGAATAACGAATTTTTAAAATCCGGTGACAATGCCGTTATTCAGGTGCCGCTGGATTCCATCTCCAACAATCAGTCGGCCATGATTTCGGCCATCGGTTACGACACCAGCACCAGCAGCGGTGACGAGTCCACAGGTGTGGATGCTTTTGGTTTTGCACCGCTGGCCAGTGCCGTGGCGGCTGTGGGCCGCTATTTTATTGCTGGCCGGGTTGGCACCGTGACCGCCCACCCGGGTGACTCCTACGGGGTAACCGCCAGTGATGTAAGTGCTACCGATCTATTGGAGATTACCCCAGTCGCCAATGGTTTCTCTCTGCCTTCCAGTGCCAGCACTAACCCGATGGCAGCCAACAGTAACGAGTGGTGCCGTAAGAACTTCCTGGTAACGGTGACCGGCAGTGACCCATCCATGGACGAGGATGACTTTTCCGGCAGTAACCTGATGCTCGACTACGACCAGGATTGTGCGGCGGGTGGTTGTGGCAGTGACGACAAGAAAAACACTGCCGGTTACAGCTACAGCTACGATGGCTCGGACTATTTGGATGACGTTGCTGCGGCTCTGTACGATATCGATTGGCTGCCCGGCATTAATGACGACTCCGGCAATGCCTACCGAAACAACATCATCTCCTACTTTGTGAGCATTGGTGGTTCCGAGTCGGCCAGTAATGCTCTGTTCTCGGATGCGGCCACTAATGGCGGCGGTGCCTATATCTCAGCCAGTGACTCCGACCAGCTTTTGTCGGCCTTGACCTCACAGATCTCCGCTATCTCTAACGAGGTGGGCTCGATCGCTGCGGTGGCCTTTAACTCCAGCTCACTGGATACCGGCTCCTCGGTGTTTATTGCCCAATTTAATACCGCTCGCTGGAGCGGTAAATTATATAACTATGAGTTGGACCCGGCTTCCGGCCTGTTTTTGGATACTGACGGCATCACCACCTCCACCTCAATTAATAATATCGACCCGGCCTGGGAGGCTTCCGCCATTCTGGATGCGGCCACCTACACCAGCCGCAATATTCTCACCTATGACGGCAGTAACGGTGTCGCCTTTACGGTTGCCAACTTGAACGCCTCGCCCTCCAACCTGTCATCGGCGATGGTGGCGGATTTGTCAGCGGGCAACGGTACTGCGCAAGAGGTAATGCAATTCCTGATGGGCGATACCAGCCTGGAGGGAACCCAGTTCAGAAACCGCGACAGCGTGTTGGGTGATTTGGTTAACTCCACCCCCTCGTTTATTGGTGATCCGACCGCAACCTATCCCGATGCATCGCCCTTCCCGACCGGGGCTGACAACCATATCACCTGGGCTGAGAGCTATCGTACCGGTACTGTTAACCGCAAACCGATGGTCTATATCGGCTCCAATGACGGCATGCTGCACGGCTTTAACGCCAACCTTGCCACTACTTCCAGTGGTGGTGATGAGGAGATGGCCTATGTGCCGAGTTTCGTGGTCTCCGCCAACACTACCGAAGGCCTGCACTACCTAAGCAGTTTCACCTACTCTCATAAATTCTATGCTGATCACACGGTATCGGCGGCGGATGTCTATATCACTGATCCTTCCGGTAGTGCCGATGCCTGGAAGACCATCATTGTCGGCGGCGTGCGCGCCGGTGGCCGCGGCTTGTATGCCCTGGATGTGACCGATGACACCTTCACCGGCAATGACGTGCTGTGGGAGTTCTCCTCTGCAGATGAGCCGGACCTGGGTTATACCTTCAGCCGTCCGACTGTTGCCATGACCAAAAACAGCAAGTGGTCGGTGATTGTTGGCAACGGTTATAACTCGCCAGATGGCGGTGGCGATGGTATCGCCAAACTGCTGATATTGGATATTGAGGCGGGCATGGATGGCTGGACCTCCGGTGACTACATCGAAATCTCTACGGGTGTCGGTTCCACCACCTGGCCGAACGGTCTCTCCTCGCCACGGGTAGTGGATCTGAATAATGACTCCGTCGCCGATCGCGTCTACGCCGGTGACCTGTACGGCAACCTCTGGTGTTTTGATATCTCCTCCAACAACAGCAGCAACTGGGACTCCTGCTACAAGAGCGGCAGCACGCCCAAGCCACTGTTTAAAACCACATCGACTTCCACCGCCCCCACGGCCGGCGATACTTTAAAACCGATTACCACTACACCGCTGGTAGCCCGAATTCCTGGCACTACAGGCGAGACCGTCTATTTTGGTACTGGTCAGTACATTTTGGGTGACGATATCACCAACCTG
The DNA here is from genome assembly GCF_033283405.1 of Halioxenophilus sp. WMMB6. Classification (NCBI taxonomy): domain Bacteria; kingdom Pseudomonadati; phylum Pseudomonadota; class Gammaproteobacteria; order Alteromonadales; family Alteromonadaceae; genus Halioxenophilus; species Halioxenophilus sp. WMMB6. The sequence continues at coordinate 642,517 of NZ_JAWMQR010000002.1, read as the reverse complement.
GATGAGCAGAGCTTCTACGCCGTGCTCGACCCGGACAGCAGTTCCAACACGCCCTTGGATGAGAGTGACCTGGAGCCTCGCACCCTGGTGCAATCCGGTAGCTTGCGCACCGTCACCGGTAACACTATGGATTGGAGTGCGAAGAGTGGTTGGTATATGGACTTCCCGGTCTCTGGCGAACGTGCCGTGACCCGCGCGACCATCGTCAGCAACCTGCTCTTTTTCAATACTATTATCCCCTCCAGCACCACCTGTGATTCGGGCGGTACCGGTTGGCTGATGAGCTTTGATTTCAAAACCGGATTGGCGCCTGCCGACCCCGCTTTTGATGCTAATAACGACGGTACCATCGATGGCAGTGATGCCAACTATGTGGGAATGCTCTTCTCTGCAGGGCTTCCCTCCGAGTCGAAAATGTTGGGCAAAAAACGTTATACCGCCGGTAGTGATGGTGGCGTATTGGTGGACGGTGTTAACGTCAACACCACCGCCAAGGAAGGACGCCTCTCCTGGGAAGAGATTAATTAAACGGAGAGCGGCTGCAGTCGGCGGGTGACCAGTCGTTCGCTGCTAGTGGCAGACTACCACCAATAAAAAAGGCCGCTTCGCGGCCTTTTTTATTGGGTAATCAGCGACTTGTCTGTTGTAGACTTTGAATTGTTGATGAGGGGATATATCAATATTGGCCGCTGCATTGCTGGCACTTAATTTTTGCCACTATTTTTACCGATCGGCAGACTTACCTAGCTAGGCCTCTGTACGCACCTGCAGCATTTTTAGTAGTGTTCGCAGTTGCGAACCGCTGAGCGCAGCAGAAAAATTGTTATTGCGGTAGCGAGGAAATTCTCTGGTATTTTAAGGTCTTTGCCTGCCAAAGCGATAACTGCACGGGGTGCGCGGGCTATAGAGTATTAATGCGATCTGCGGTAACAGACTTCACCGCAAAAAATTGTTTTTTCCATCCGAAACTATTTACAGTTTTCTGTTACGTGATAGATTTAGCCCGAGTGCTAAAGCCAATACGTTAAGTAAAAAAATAATTAAACGGTTTTACACCAGTCTCTTTAAGCCATTCTCTGTCACTTCTGTTCTGCACAACGAGTTAGAGCCATAACGGTTTTATCTAGATATGTAGACTTTGCGCGAGTTTGGTTGAACCAATAAAAAATAATAATAATTGGGAAATCCTATGAAACCACAGTTCCGCAAGACCCTTATTGCCAGTAGTATTCTCTCAGCCTCAGCGGTAATCACACTTCCCAGTTTTGCTCAGTCTGGTGATGAGTACGCCGGTCTGCTGGAGGAAATTGTCGTGACGGCCCGGCGTCGTGACGAGGGTTTGCAAGATGTTCCGATCACCGTTAATGCGGTCAGTAGTGAACAGATTGCCAATCTCAATATTCGTCATTTTGAAGATCTGGAAGGTTTGGTGCCGGGCCTGACCCTCTCGGAAGACAGTCTCGCCCCCAATGCCTCTATGCGCGGGGTGAAGTACGATACCTTCGCCAGTGGCAATAATGCCACGGTCGAGTTCTACTTTAACGATGCCCCCTACGTCTCTTCATCGGTAATACAGGCGATGTTCGATGTTGGCCAGATTGAGGTGTTGCGTGGACCTCAGGGAACCCTGCGCGGACGGGCTTCACCCTCGGGTTCAATCACCATCACTTCCCGCGACCCATCGCTGAATGAATTTGACGGTTATGTTGATGTTACCGCCACCGACGCCAACGCCAGCAACATCAACGCAGCGGTCAGTATACCCATTGTTGAGGATGTATTTGCTGTGCGACTGGCCGGTTTTGCGGAAGAGAATGATCTCTATGAGGTGGAAAATCTGGCCGGTGAGGAGTCCGCATACAAGGGCAGTGGCTATCGGGTGACGGCCCTATTTGAACCTGTCGATGCCTTCTCGGCGAAGGCCTACTACCAGAAATTTGAGCCCGAACGTGAGCCGGTTTACCAAGTCGAGTCGGCCTATCGAGCCGATCCGAGCAAGGCGCCACCCGCCTTTTCCCGGGATATCAGCGCCAGCGATCGTTTGGGGACCTCCTTTCGGGAGACAAATAGCCAGGAGCATGAGCGCCTGGGCTTGGAGCTCTCCTATGAATTCGCCGGCCAGGCGCTCAAGTATGTGTACGCCGACAGCAAATTCAGTTTGGAGCGTGAGCTGAGTGATGAGTCCGGCGATGTTACCGGCGCGGCCCTCGGCACCAACGACCCGGCCCTGATCGCCGCCTGGTACCCGGTGGGCCAGCTGACTAAAACCACGCAGGACAGTGAAGCCCATGAGCTGCGTCTGCAATCGGCCGAGCCACTGTTTGGTTTTATGGACTACGTAGTCGGTGCCTTTAAGCTGGACAACATCCCCGATACCTTTCTGTTGAACCCCACCTTAATCGAGAATCTCGATAGCGGTAGCTATTTTGTCGCCCGTACGCCAATAACCAGCATAAACAAAGCCTTTGAGGAGTCCTATTACGGCAATCTCTCCTTCCGGCTGGGCGAGACCACCGAGTTATCGGTGGGTGGCCGCTACATTGAGTACCGGGAAGAGCGTCTGTTGGATGTGGGTGTGATCTTGATCGGCCCGGGCTCGGTATTGGGCAACGACGGTAAAACCACCAACTATGCCGATATCTACTCGGCATCACTGAAGCACAACTTCAGCGACACCATTATGGGTTACGTCAACTACGGCACCTCCTGGCGGGGGCCGGCGGCCTCGATTGGTGATTTCAGTGCGTTGAAATCAGCCAACCAGCTCGCCTTTGCCGATACCGACCCAGAAGAGTCCCGCTCGTTCGAGGTGGGCGTCCGTTCCGAATGGATGGGGGGGCGCCTGCGCTTGAACGGTTCGCTCTACAAGCAATCGTTTGATGATTACGTCTATCGCGCCCCGGGTGATGGGGTCTATTACAACAGCTACGGCGTGCTGCGTGACCCAAATACCGGTGCAATAATCGGTGTTGCGCCCAGCGTGCAGACTCACAACTTTATCTCTGGTGTACCCATTGATGTGTTTGGTTTGGAGCTCGAGGCCAAGTATTTGGCGAATGAAAACCTGGAGTTGGGTGCCCAGTTGAGCTACTCCAAAGGGGAGATTGATAGCGGCGTAATCCCCTGTAACGACCTCGACGGCAATGGTGTCCCGGATGCCTACGTCGACGGCGCTCCCAGCGTGGCCGATATCGAAGCGGTGAACGGCGGAAACTTCTTCTTGGGAGGAGAGAACGTCTCCTCCTGTGTGGTGGATTTCCGCGCGAACGATGCGCCCCTGTGGAATGCCACGCTCACTTCCGATTACTCTTTTGAGGTGGCCGGCTTCGATGGTTTTGTTCGCGGTTTATGGACCTTCTACGGTGAATCCAAAAATGATCCCATCAATCCACTGGACGATGTCGACGCCTACAACCTGCTGAATCTTTTCGTCGGCATCGCCGACCGGGAAGTGGGTTGGGAGGTACAGCTGTTTGCCAAAAATCTGTTTGATACCGAAGAGGTGTTGGAACGTGAGCAGTTCCCAGGCTCGGTCACCTATCAGCAGTTGTCCGGCGGGGCGGTGGTCAACCAGGTCACCCTCAATTCTGACTATCGGCAAATACAGATCACCAAAGCCCGAGAGGTTGGTGTCAACTTCCGCTACACCTTTTAAAAAGCGTGTCAGCATAATTAGCAGCGGCCTTCGGGCCGTTGCTTTTTTTGCCCGACATTTGGCCAATGGCTTTTGAAATATTCGACTTCTGCACAGTGAAATTGCGGTATTGCCTCGAATACCAACGCACAGAATCGTTCGTTAGCCGGCAATTTTCAGGAGTGGTTTATGTTTCAGGAGTGGTTTGAGCAAAAAATTACCCGGCGTACCTTCCTGGAGTTATCCATGATGACTTCTGGAAGCTTGGTATTCCCTCACACAGCAAAGGCAGTAAATGATATGGATTTGACAGGCGGTATTAACCAGGAAAGAGAATTTGTCTTGCCACAGCGGCCGACGACAGCGGACTTACGCGATGCTGTGAATGTCTGGATTGAAGAGCGCAGTGGCGCCTTTGCCTTGCGTATTGGCGTGGAGGCCTTGGCAGAAAAATGGGATAACCAGCTGGTCTGGTTGGATATCGCTTTTCCCGATGGCCGGGTGCTCAATTTGCGCGATGAGAGTGGTCCAACCCACCCGGCACTGGATGCTCAGGGACGGCCCACCATTCGCGGTTCCGGCGGTGTCAGTTTTCAATGCCTGGAGCCGTTTAAGCACTGGCGGGTTACCTTTTCCGGCCAGGCGCCGGAGACAACGGCGATGGATCTGATTCAGGGAGTTTGGCCAGAACAACCGCCAATGACGCAAGTGACTCTTGCGATCGATATGCATATGGCGGTGCCACCTTGGGCGCCGGGTTCCATGCTCAAAAAGAGCGACACCACCTTAAACGGCGAGCAGGCTGAATTTATTAGCCCCCGTTACGAACAACTGTTCCGCTGCCAAGGGAGCATGCAGGTGGGTGATCAGACCTACCCGGTTAATGGTAATGGCCTGCGCATCCGTCGTCAGGGGGTGAGGAAATTCGAAGGGTTTTGGGGGCACTGCTGGCAGTCGGCGGTGTTCCCCAGTGGCAAGGCGTTTGGTTTTAATACCTTCCCGCCGCGTCAGGATGGCGAACCCTCCTACAACGAGGGTTATGTGTTCAACGGCAGTGGTGTGCTGAAACCGGCCCGGGTGATACAGGTGCCTTGGATTACCGAGTTAAAAACTCAGGGGGACGATGTCTCGTTTGTGTTGGCCACCGATGAGGGTGAAATCTCTGTGGAGGGTAAAACGTTTATTAACACCCGCTCCCGGGCACCCGGTCAGTTGCCGCCCGGTTTTCCCATCGTGCAGCAGGCCCATGCGATCTACCGCTGGAATGGTGAAGAGACCGTAGGGATGGTGGAGCGCTCATCGCTGCCAGAGGTGTTTACCCATTTGCCGTGATTGCTGTTGCGGGCAGGCTGTCCTGCTCGGAGCAACAGCTAACAGTTTTCTCCTTTGTCTGCTTTGACCTGTGCTATTTGTGGCAAACCGCCGAACGCCGGCGGTTTTTCTTTGTAAATCAATTACTCCCCTAATTCTGAGCGTGCGAATCTATCTGTTCGCTACGCTTGGAAAATCATCTTAGCTTTTCTTTGCACTTATTCGCCCCAATCGCTGGCGCGTAACACCGCATGCGCCTTGACATGCAGTTACTCATTTCAGATAAAACATTGCACGCCAACATTTTGCAAAGGGATTCGCATGTGAGATAGACAACTCTGACCCAGGTGTAACCACCATGTATAAGAAGATTGTTTTGCTATGCATTTTAGGCGCAAGTCTCGCAAGTCATGCCGAAGAGCCCGCGGCAACATTTTGCCCCACCGCACAGGCGGGTGACACCGAGTCATGGTTGTTAGCCCAGGGGCGCAGCTGCAAATCGAGCTGCCGTGACGAGGCGCGTTGGTGCCAAAATAACTGCAGCGATGGGCCCGATACCAAAACCTGCCAGCTTATGTGCGTAAATATCTATTACGAATGCAAGCGGCAATGCAGTAACAGCGATAGTGCCAATCTGCTCTGATCAGTGGCAATGATAAACTCGCTATTATTGGTCGCCCCGGTAACAACATGGGTGGGCGGGATTGCTAACCGGATTGGCTAGCCTTGGTTGCACAATTGCTTTGTGTGTGAATAACGGTCGCGAGGCCGTCAGTTTTCGCCATTTACCGATGATTGTCATCCTTCAATAACCGGCGCTGATTGCGCCGTTTTTTTGAAAACTTTTAAAAGTTACCGACCTGTTTAATCAATAAATATTGACGACTTTTTTCGGCTTTTTATCGCGGCGGGATCAATCGTCCGTGGGCAAGTTAAACCACGCCACGGCATCGGCAATGGTCTCGCTTATGGGGCGTGGACTCCAACCCAGTTCGGTGCGGGCCTTGCTGCTGTCCATCACCTTAAAACAGTTGGATAGGTAAACGGCATCGGTGCTGACGATATTGTCCTTCTTGCCCAGCAGTTTATAAAAGCGTTCGGCCATCCAGGCGACGCCATAGGCGAACCACTGGGGAATTACAATTGGCGGCCTTTGTCCGCCGAGTTCCGTCGCCAAGGTAAAAAACTCCCGATTGGAGATGTACTCATTGGCGATAATATAGCGCTCTGCAACTCGCCCGTAGCGCTCTGCCAACAGCGCTGCTTCTGCGGCATCACGAATATCAATGGTGGGTTGGCAGGCATCCAAGGTCACCCGCTCTTGCCCGCGCGCCATTTTACCGAGCATGCCGTTGTGGGGGGTGGGTTGAAAGTCCTGGGGGCCGTAGGTGTTGGCAATGCAGAGTGCCATTCCCGGCAGGCCCTTCTCCCGGCTGTATCTTAATAACTCCTGTTCCGCTTTTAAGCGGGCCATAAAATAGGGCGATGCCCGGTCGTACCAGTTGAACTCAATCTCTTCGGTTACGGGGCCATTGGGATTAAAACCGAGGGTGCCCATTGAGCTGGTAAAAATAAATCGTTCGATGCCCTTGCTGAGGGCTATATCCATGGTGTTGACCAGCCCTTCAACGTTATTGCGAAACAGCGGCTCGGGGTCTGACAGCCAGAAACGAGGGTCCAGTACGTTATAAAAAATAGAGCAGCAACCCTCAATGGCCGCGTGCAGCGTCTCCGGTTGCAGAACATCACCGTAGAAGATCTCCACAGCCAAATCAGCAAAGGCTTGGGTGTTGCTGGTTTTACGTACCAAGACACGGACTTTGCGACCCTGTTGCACCAGCAGCCGGGTAACGTGGCTGCCCATAAAACCGCTGGCACCGGTCACCAATACCGGTTTATCCAGGGATAGTTTCTGTTCTTTATTCATCGTCGACACCCTTGCGCTTGTGGATAGACAAATCTACCTGGAAATAGGTATAAGTAACATTCGAATAAACTTGTCACAGATATGCATTTTACTGATGGCCTGTTGAGGCTTATGGGGTAGGGGGCCGCTATGAAACTGGACTTAAAAAAGCTTAACCATCTAGTGACGGTGGCCCGCCTGGGTAGCCTGTCGAAAGCGGCGGAGCAGTTGCACCTCTCCCAACCGGCGCTAAGTCGGAGCGTGGCGCTGATTGAAGAGCAGGTTGGTGCGGCGCTGTTTGAGCGTAGTGCCCAGGGGGTGGTGTTGACCAGCCTGGGTGAGGTCACCGCCGAGGCGGCAGAGAAGCTGCTGCTGCAGGCAACTATTTTTGAGCGCAACGTCACTCTGTTCAGTCGGGGTGAGTCTGGCCGCATCGCGTTTGGTATTTGGCCGGTGATCAGTAGTTTGCTGCTGCCGGATATCAGTGCCCATTTTATGAGTGAACATCCCAAGATAAACATGCGGGCCACGATTAAACCTGCCAGCGAACTGATGCCGGCGCTCTATGCCGGGGAGATAGAGTGGTTGTTGGGCGGTATAGGCTATTTTGAATCCGCTGCCGAACTGAACGTAATTGAGGTGGGGGCGATCGATGTCGGGATGGTGGTTCGGGCTGGCCATCCGCTGGCCAAAAAGCGCAAGGTAAAGCGCCAGGATCTGTTCAGCCACCCGGTACTGTGCGGCGTGGAGTTGTCGCGCCTGCCCAGTGAGATCACAGAAAATGGGGTGTTCATTGCCGATAATTTCGAGGTGCTCAAACACACAACACTGCACAGTGACGGTTATTGGATAACGCCATTGGCTTTGGTTAATGAAGATATAAAAAGCAGGCGGTTAAAGGTACTTACCTTTGAGAGTGCCCCACGACCATGGCAGATCCCTATTGCGCTGGTGTCTCTCAAGGGGCACTTGCTCTCGCCGTTGGCACAATCGGTGGCGGACTATGCCTGTACGGTTCTGCTAAACAAATCATCCGGCTCAAATGGTTAGCTCGGATCGAAGCTTTCTGGCTGAGGGGGCGTAATAATTTTATGAAAATTTTGTGGGCGAATTAATTGGGAGTGTTGATGATTTTGCTAAGTTACAACTCAATTTTGTTGCAGAGGATGTCACGTTTTTTTGAAATCTCGAATGCAAAAAATATTTCATTTGAAGTCTATTCGACGTTAGTCGAATGTGTGAAATTAGCGGTTAAATAACAGTCTGGTTAATTATTAAGCTGCTAAAGAACCGGTTAATGTCGTGCGATAAAAAATATTGCAGAAATAGAATAAGCTTCTCGAAATAAATTCAGCCAATTTGATTTGGATCCTAGTGGTGCAATTCTGCACTTGAGGGTTGGCCGGGCAATACTAGACTCACCATCAAAGTCATTGCAGTAGTTTTGAGGTGCATACAGTGAGTATAAATTGGTCATCAGATCTTGAAATCGGTATTCCTGTCATCGACAGTCAACATAAACGAATTCTCGAATATATTAGCAAAGTAAAAAGTGTGCAAAAGAACCAAAGCCGGAGCGAGGTAATGGCCGTTCTGGATGAGTTGGTTGATTACACGCTTTCTCATTTTGCCTTTGAGGAGACGTTAATTGCCGAAGCGGGCTACCCGTTTCTAAAGGCGCATTTAAAGGTGCATGCGTTATTTACCCGTCGTATTGAGGATTATTGCCAAAAGGCCAAGGCCGGCATGGATGTAACCGATGAGCTGCTGCATACGTTGCAAAGTTGGCTGGTTAATCATATCCAGCACGACGATCGTGATTACAGCAAGGTGGTAAAGGCCAATTTGGAAGAGGCCAGCAGACGGGTGCGTACCAAAAAAGCCAGTTGGATGACTCGGCTGTTTGGTTAAAGCGAGGTATGCCATGACCCATTTTGTCTGGTCCAAAGAGTATGAATTGGGTATTGATGTAATCGATCATCAGCACATGCGCATTATCGATTACATCAACCGGGTTTATGAGGCGCTGAACAGTGGTGCTGACGAATCCACCCAAAATGAAATTTTAACCGGGCTGATGGATTACACCTTCTCCCACCTGGCTTTTGAGGAAGCCATGTTGGAAGAGGTCGATTATCAGGATCTATCTGCTCACAAGCTCAGCCATAAAGCTTTTACTGAACTGGTCAATCATCTACAACAGAGTGCCAAAGAGGGAAGAGCCGTGGGCGCGGAGTTAGCTAATCTTTTGCAGAATTGGTTAATTGCTCACATCATGGTGGAAGATGCCAAGTATGTGCCGGCGGTAAAAACGCTGTTGCTCAAGGAGGATGGTGTTGTGCACCACGGTTGGTTGCGTGAGGCCGTTACCCGCTATTTTCAATAACACGGCTTTCCATAACCGCTTTCAATAACGGTCAGGCAGGTAGCAATAGCGACCAGTGCCGTCTCCAATTTCTGGTAGTGGTTATTTTATTCGCTGCTGCGCCAGCCGGCTCTCTTTATCGCAGATTGGTTGGCGCCGCTATTTTTCTCTCCTCTATTCGCGCCTATCGAAGTGAATGGAGAGCAACTTTCTTATCTACTTTTGTTATTTGGTCTGGTTTATTGGTCGTTGCTAAATCTATGTTAATTAATTGGTGCGCGGAAATTGCCGGTGCAAATACAAAAGTATCTATTGAATGACCAGTCAAGACCAGGGCCTGCCTTCCCAAATAGACTCCACCGTATCGGCCGGGTTGTAATCGGTTAATTACGTTTCTCTTCAGGCATAAAATTTTCCACCATAGCTCTCTCCACCATAATGATTCAGTGTGTATTGCGTGCGCTGATATGAGCTGGACGAAGCCAACTTTTTGCGCAGGAATGGCGGGCGACTTTAGCTTACATCCGTAGCCACTTGTCGGCTCTTACTGACAGGCATGGCTTCTATGCCCGCGATTAATGTTAGGTTGGTTGATGAATTGGATAGGTGTTCTTTGCCGTGTAAAGCATGCTTTGTGGTTGGTGCGCGATGTAATTAGGGGCGGCTGGATAGCTACACCTTTGGCCGTTGTGATAAACCGCGCTGCCAAAAATCGATACTGTGGCTGAATCTCTATGCAGCCGGGTTCACCAAATTCTGGACGACAGATTCAATAAGCTAATAGACTTTTACACAGTGTCGAAAAACACCAGTCTATCAATAATTAAAACAATAATTACGCACCGTACACCCTAAAACTCTCAGCCGGGTGTTCGGCGGTAGTCACCACAATAAAAATAATTTCGGAGTTGAGATGTTGAAGCACAATTCGAAAAAGCTACTTTGTGTCGCTATAGCCTCTGTTACACTAAATTCTCTGTCCACCAACAGCTACGCCGTAGGTGACGATCTGATGTTGGAAGAGATTGTCGTTACCGCCCGTCGCCGGGATGAGAGCCTGCAGGATGTGCCGCTCACCGTGAACGTGGTCGGTGCCGATGACCTTGCCGATAACAATATCCGCCACGCCAAAGACCTGCAGGGTCTGGTAGCCGGTTTAACCCTGGCGGAAGATCCCATTGCCCCCAATGCTTCTCTGCGCGGTGTCCGTTTTGATGCCTTTGCCAGCGGCTTTAACCCAACGGTGGAGTTCTATCTGAACGACTCGCCGGTGGTCTCTTCGGTGGCCATGCAGGCGCTGTTTGACGTTGGCCAGATTGAGGTGCTGCGTGGCCCGCAAGGCACACTGCGCGGCCGGGCTTCGCCCTCGGGTTCAATCACCATTACCACCAAGCGTCCGGATTACTACAACTTCGATGCCTACGTTGATGTAACGGGCAGCGATGCCGACTCCGAGAACGTGCGCGCTGCGGTCAACCTGCCGCTGATTGAAGAGATCCTGGCTGTGCGCCTGGCCGGTTTTTACGAAACCAACAATAACGGTGATATCGAGTCGACCACCAGTGGTGTGGAATCCGACTACGAAGGTGATGGTTATCGGGTGTCGGTAGCCTTTGCGCCGGTGGACTCCTTCGAAGCCAATTTGATGTACCAGCGTCTACGACCGGAGCGTACCACGCTCTCGCAAGTGGAATCCGGAAACCTGGCTGACAGCTCCATCAGCGTCAGCTCACCAATCGTTCGCGCTGGCGACCGCAAGGCAACCTCTACTGATGCCCAGTGGAGCTTCCAAGATATGCAGCGCACCAATTTGGAGATGCGTTGGGATGTTGGCCCAATCACCGCTAACTATGCCGGCTCCATTACCGATCAGACTATCGAAAACCTCAACCCGGAAGAGAGTGACCCGGCCGGTTACTTTAACAATTATGTTGCTCAGGGGCTTGATAAGTACCGACGCGATCTGGTAAGTGATGTCGATACCGTGAGCCATGAATTGCGCTTCTCGCCCTCCGAGTACCTGTTCGACGGTAAACTTACCTTTGTTGTCGGTGGTTTGATGCAGGAGAACCAATCAAAAAATGATCTGTTGACGCCCACCGCCGTCTTCTTTGATATCGGCCCTGCGCCAGGTTTTTATCTGCTGTCGGTTAACACACAGATCAATACCCATCTGAAATCCACAGAGGAGTCGCTGTTTGGTAACGTCACCTATTTTATTACCGACGATACCGAATTCTCGCTGGGTGTTCGTCAGATCAATTTCGAATTGGACACCTCCCTGGATGTGGGTGGCAACCGCGTTTCCCAGCTGAGCAACGACTGGGATGACACCATCTACTCTGCCTCGTTGAAGCACAGCTTCACGGATAACTTCCTTGCCTACGCTTCATACGGCACCTCTTGGCGCCCGGGTATTAGTGCGGTGGGTAACTTCAGTGTGGCGCAGTCTGACCGTGAGAAGAGTTTCCAAAACCTGGAGCCGGAAACCTCTGACTCCATTGAGTTGGGTATCAAGTCCGAATGGCTGGATAACAAGCTGCGTTTGAATGTGGCGGCCTTCCACCAGACGTTCGATAACTTCCCCTATCGCTCCGGTGGCTCTGGTGTCAATTTCGTCTCCACCTCGGCCAATACCGCCACCGACCCGGTGACCTTTAACGAGAGCGTGGCCTCGTTTAACTTCGTTGCCGCCGTGCCCGTGGAGGTGAACGGTATCGAGATTGAGTCTTCCTACCAGGCTACCGAGCAACTGGCTGTTGGTGCCATGTTGGCCTGGTCTAAGGGTGAAATCGATAACGGTGTTATACCTTGTAACGACTACAATCCGGCCGATGGCAGCCCGGATAGCACCAGTGCTGTTCCTACCGTAGCTGAGATTCGTGCTGCGACTGGTGGCGATAATGTTGGTGCCTGTGCTGTGACTCAACGGGCTAACTTTGCGCCGCTGTGGACCATGACGCTGCAAAGCGAGTACACCTTTGGTCTGTTGGGACAGGAGGGTTATGTGCGCGGCCTGGCAACCTTCTATGGCGATTCACAAAACGACCCCTCCAATGCCCTGGATGATGTCGACGCCTACAACACCGTCAACCTCTACACTGGTGTGCGGTCAGCCGATGGCCACTGGGAGGCGATGCTGTTTGCCAAAAACCTGTTTGATACCGAGCGTGTAATCCGCCGGGATACCACCTTGGCCAGCGCCAGTTATGTCTCTGTCAACCCCGCTGATTTCTCCTCCAGCGGCCAGTCTGGCACCACCGATTACCGTCGCATCAATACCCTGGCGCCGCGTGAGATAGGTGTTAACCTGCGCTATAACTTCTGATTTTGGTAAGGTTTTTATAGTTTAAATGTGGTACTTAATGCGGGCCTTGTGCCCGCTTTTTTATTGCTGATTTGCCGGGCGTTGTGAACCCATTTAAAGCGCTCAGTTTGATCGACTGGCTGTGCGCGACTGCCTGACAATAAAATAATGAGAAATCCGGCGGCCGACAGATACTCGGGTCGCCCACATCTGGAGCAGACCCATGCTAATTCCCCGTCCTACTCTTCCCTTCTTATCCGCCGCAAGTGCTAACGCTGGTCGCACTCGTCGCGAGCCCGTAGCGGCCTTTACTGTGGCGCGCACGGCCTTGGCGGTGTTGGCGGTGACCTCGATGAATTGGGTGCCAGCCACCTGGGCGCAGGCAGCAGCGGATGCCACCGCCCAATATTCGCCCCCGCTGCGCGCGCCGGTGGAAAAAAATCTCTACTGGGGTGATCTGCATCTGCATACCAACCTCTCCACTGACGCTTATATCAATGGTGTTAAGAGTGTCAGCCAGGCGGAGGCTTACCGCTTTGCCCGAGGCGAGACCATCACGGCGGACAATGGTGTTGAGGCGCGGCTGCGCCACCCGCTCGACTTTCTGGCGGTGACCGACCACGGTGAAAACCTTGGCCTCTACGCCCGCATTGAGGCGGGTGATCCGCTGGTGGTGGGTAAGCCAGTGGGCGATCGCTACAGCGAGGTGTTGGCCCTGGCGCCAGAGGTGGGGTTGCGCAACGCGTTTATGCAGGTGATGCGCAAACATGGGCCCATGCCCAACCTCTCCCCAGATGTGCAGAAGACCATTTGGCAGGACGTCACCAAAACAGCCGATGAGTACAACCAGCCAGGGCTGTTCACCGCCATTATCGGTTACGAGTGGACCTCCATGATCAATGGCGACAACCTGCACCGGGTGGTGCTGTTTCGCGACGATGCCAAGCTTGCCAGCCAGATGCTGCCCATCAACGCCAATGAAAATCCCGACCCGGAAGCGCTTTGGGCCGGTTTGGCCAAGTACGAACAGGCGGTGGGTGGCAAGGTGTTGGCCATCGCCCACAACGGTAACCTATCCAACGGCCGCATGTTCTCGCCCCAGCGCGTCAACGGCGATGCCCTCGATCGACAATACGCCGAAACCCGCGCCCGTTGGGAGCCGGTCTATGAAGTGACTCAGGTGAAAGGCGATGGCGAGGCCCATCCACGCCTGTCGCCCACCGACGAGTTCGCCGATTTCGAAACCTGGGATAAAACCAACGTCGCCTTCAGTACCCCCAAAGAGCCGTGGATGGTGCGCTATGAGTACGCCCGCGCTGCCCTGCTGGATGGTCTGGTCTATGAAACCTCTCTGGGTGTCAACCCCTTTAAATTTGGCCTGATTGGCAGTACCGATATTCACACCGGCCTCTCCACTACCGAAGAGGACAACTACTTCGGCAAATTTAAGGAGTCCAACCCCTCGCCCGAGCGCATGTACGCCAAGATGGGCGGCCAGTTTCAGGCTAATCGCGATTTGGGGGCCGCCGGCTTAACCGCGGTGTGGGCTGAGGAGAATACCCGGGCGGCGTTGTTCGATGCCCTGCGCCGGCGTGAGGTGTACGGTACCACTGGTACCCGTATCCGCCTGCGCTTCTTTGGCGGTTGGGAGTTCGCCAAAGCCGATGTCGACCGCGCCGACTACGCCCGCTGGGGTTATCAGCATGGCGTGCCCATGGGCGGTGATCTGCCGGTGGCGGACGCTAGTGGTGCACCCACCTTCCTGATTCACGCCGCCCACGATCCGGACTCAGCCTACCTCGACCGATTGCAGGTTATTAAGGGCTGGGTCGACAGCGAAGGTGAAAGCCACGAGCAGATCTACAACGTGGCCATGTCCGATGGCCGCAAGCCCAACCGCAAGGGGGGGGTTGCGCCGGTAGGCAACACCGTGGAGATAGAAAAGGCTGAGTACAGCAACAGTATCGGTGCGCCGGAGCTGGCCACTTGGTGGCAAGACCCGGACTTTAACGCCAGTGAGCCCGCCTTCTACTATGTGCGCGTGCTGCAGATCCCCACGCCGCGCTGGACCACTTATGACGCCGCCTTCTATGGTCTGCCGGTATCCGAAGGGGTGCCCGCCACCATTCAGGAGCGGGCCTATAGCTCACCCATCTGGTACCGGCCGTGAGCTGGCTGCGGCGGCTGGACCCCCTGCTGCTGTTTTTGGTGATCGGCTTCGGCGTCTATCTCCTGCTTAACGGGACCGGTAATAAGAGTGGTAACGAGCGGGTGATTGAGGTGAACCGGGCGGCGTTGGAAAAGATTTTGGCCACGCGCAGTGGCCAGCTGCGCGGGCAGGGGCTGGCTAACCTCTCCGCTGACGAACGCCAGGCGTTGATCGACCAATATGTGCGCGATGAAGCCCTGTTTCGTGAAGCCAGGGCGCTGGGACTGGATGAGGGCGACAGCGCCATTCGCCGGCGCCTGATTCAATCGCTGCAGTTCAGCCTGCAGCTACCGCCGGGCGGCACAGCTCAGCTGCCCAGTGATGAGCAGCTGCGCGCGTATCTGGCGGACCACCAGCAGCGTTATCTGCGCAGCGTCACGCTCACGCTGTCGCAGATCTACTTCGACAGCCAACGCCGGGGGCGCGATGGCGCCTGGCAGGCGGCGCAACAGTTGCTGGCAACCATGAACCGTGATGAGCAAACAGACTGGCTGGCGCTGGGTGATCGCTACCCCTACCAGCGCTCCCAGTACCAGGTGACTGAAACCACCCTGGCGGCCGAGTGGGGCGAGGCCGCCGCGAGCCAGCTGTTTGGCGAAACCGCTCCAGAAGGGCGCTGGTTTGGGCCGGTGTTGAGTGAACAGGGGGTGCACCTGGTGCGTATTGAGAGTCGTCAGCCAGCCGAGCTGCCGGCGTTTGCAACCCTGAAGCCACTGCTGCAGGCGCAGTGGCTGGCCGAGGCCCGTGAACAGGCGCTACAGGCGGCGGAGGCAGCCATTGTGGCGCGCTACCAGGTTCGCCTGGCGGCGGGTATCGGATCGTGATGCGGCGCAGTGTTTGGTTGTGGTTGTTGATTCTGGTTTCACCCTGGCTACGCGCCCACGATGCCCTGCCCATCGCCATTACCCTGACGCAACTGGGCGCACAGAGTTATCAGCTGCAGACCCTGCTGCCGCCCACTATTCCCGTTGGCGGTGAGCCGCATCTGGCGCTGGCCCCCAACTGCCAGCGCCAGGGTGGCGCCGGTGCCGTTGAAAACTGGCAGTGCGCGGGCGATGTGCCGCCGGCACAGTTGACCCTCGCCTATCCGGGCCAGAGCAACAATTCACCGATAATCGTGCGCTTGAACTACCGCCAGGGCGCGAGTCGGACAGTAGCCGCCATTGCTGGCAGCCGCACTGTACAACTGCCGGCACAGGTTGGCGGTTGGCAGGTATTCACTAACTACGTGGCGATTGGTCTGCAGCACATCGTTGGCGGTTACGACCACCTGTTGTTTTTAGTCTGCCTGATGGTGATTGCCGGCCGCTGGCGCCGCATCGTCGCCACGGTGACCGGCTTTACCCTGGGCCATGCGCTTACCATCAGCCTGGCAACCCTGGGTTATCTGGTGCTGGACAGCAGAACGGTGGAGGTGCTGATTGCCCTAAGTATTGTCTTTGTGGCGGCGGAGATAGTCCGCCCCCGGCGCGACAGCCTCACCTTTCGCTATCCCTGGCTGGTGGCATCGCTGTTTGGCCTGCTGCACGGGTTGGGCTTTGCCGGTGCCCTGCGCGAAGTGGGTATCCCGGCCAGTGAAACCGGCCTCGCTCTGCTGGCGTTTAACTTGGGTATCGAGTTTGGTCAGCTGAGCATTGTGCTGGCGCTGCTACTGATTTTCGAATGGCTTATGCGCCGGCTGCCAAGCTTAGGCGTACCACACCTCTCCCCGCGAGCGCTGCAACACCTATTGGCCTGGCCGGTGGGTATCATCGCCAGCGACTGGTTTTTTGGCCGGCTGTTCGCGTTCTAGGTAAGGCAAACAGCCAGTCATAAATGGCGGTTGTGTTGGTCTTGTTCTTGTTGAGAGTCTGCTAATTGGAGTGTTTTGCTGGTGGGCGTAAGGCTGTCCATCGGGCCTGGATCAATCCTATTTCCATTTCCAAGGGTGAGAGCTAAGCAGTGGGGCGATTGGTTGGTCCAGGTTGTGGCGAGGCTTAAGCTGGATGCGATTGACATAGGTGGAAAACACTGACGGATCTTACATTTGCTGCTCCAGGGCTACATGGCATAATTTGTCTCCTTTTGAGAGATGTATATCCTGCAGCGTGTCAAAAATGGACTTCAACGGCTGATAAGTAAGCCAATTCCTAAGTCATGGAGTGAGTATGTTAATTCCAGTTCGACCTCGTCTTTTTTTATTGGTGGGCTTGTTAGCCTGTGTCACTGCTTGTGGCGGTGGCGGTGGCGGTGGCGGTGGCTCTGCCGGCGAATACGGTCCCAGCGACCAAGAAAAAGATGATGCCGCAAACACCGCCTTGTACGGGCTTGTGTATGTGGAATCTATTGTTGAATTGGCTAACTTCAGTATTGATGCAGTATTGGAAAGGCAGCGGCTGTCTTTGTCCACCTATGAGTCCAACGCAGGAGAGTGTGAAGCAGGATCAGTCGCCGTAACTCATGCCGATCTGGATAACAGCGCAACTTTGACCGCCGGTGATGAACTGTTGCTCACAGCCAAAAAGTGTGAAAGCGCGTTGTTGTATGACACGGTAAATGGACAAGCCACACTGCATATATCAGAGTTTAGTAACAGCGGAGATGGCACTATCCACATTGTGGCCAGTGTGACATTCGCTGACGATTTCACTATCGGTCCTGACGAGTCGACGGTTGTGCGAGTGTCAGGAACTCTAGCCTTAAATTATGAGCTTACAGAGCAGTTGGAGACCCTATCGGTAGAGCTGCTTGGTGATTCGCCTCTGGAAGTGGTTTTCGATGCTGCCACCACAGAGTCTTTGGTGGAACTCTCTATCACTCGGGCAGCGCCTACAGCTCAAAGTGATCTTCCCAATGTAACAAGTCTTACAGTTGATATTAAGCTAGACAGCGACCTGTATGAGCAGCTCATCAATTGTCGAGGTTATGAGGTGCAATTCGACCAGGGCGGATTGGCTGAAGGGCCGGATTTTCGATGCGAGACAGATATTGGCACTGTTGCGATAGAGAATAACAATCGAATTTCTTTTCCCTCCTCAGTTAGCCCAAATCCTGAGCCGGAGTACACTTTTAATTACTCCGACGTATTTAACGGCGCGCTAAATAATCGAACTGTGATCGGTACCGACGTGTTTAGAGAGACCTTTCAAACAGGCACATTATCTGTTACGGCTAATGCTATGGTTCGGGATCCTGTGCGTGATCAGGTGTTAATCGCGACTGCAGCCACCAGTGATTTGTATGCCGCTAATCATTTGATTGCCTATGTGTCCGGCAAATCAATAACTGTGTACGACGGGGTGACCACTGAAATAAATCAATTGCGATTCAATGCGGCGGGGGATGTGCTCTATGCGCTGACCACAGATGGAACGTTGAACGCCTACAGTTTTCCGCAGCTGGAATTGTTAAAAAGCTTTCCTGGTACAGCGGATACCATCGAAAGTTTTGTGGTTGCACCGGATAATCCCGGTTTGTTGGCGATATATTTTAGCAGTGACGATCGGTTTGCGAATGACCAGGTTAGTATTTTCCAAAATCTAAACCTGGTTATGACTACTGAGGTCGAGCCGGAGAGTGATAGCAATGTTCAACTGAATTTTGGTCCGGCAAATGATGAACTATTTATAACGGCAAATGGGTTTACTACCCGGTTTCGAATGGTGGGTGATGCCCTAGTGGTTGGGGAAAGATATCGTGCAGGACTGGTTGGCTTTGGCCAATATTATCATGGCTATTTTGTTAATGGCTCTACATTAATTGACACCAGTGATTTTCACAAGAGTGGTCGGTTTGAATATAGTCAGGGTACGGTCTTTATTGACGAAGATTCTGGTTTGGGCTTTAGCGCAGGTTTAGAGGTGAGAGTCTGCGATCTGGCCAGCATGGTTTGTTTTAATTCACTATCAGCGCGTGATGCTGTTGGCAGTAAGTTGTACCTCGATGATCCCGAAGTTTCTGCGGTTAGTACCCAGCTATTGGTGGCTAGTCAGGATAAGATTTTTGTGTACGATAAGTCCGATTTGGGGCAGGTGGAAGGGGCTCCCTGTGAGCTTCTTGAGCGCAACTCTGAATATGCTATCAATTCATTGAATTGTCGAATCGTTGATGTTGTTTACGATGAGTTGCGCAATAAAATTTATGCGCTTAATGTTGGTGATGGTTCGTATCCTTTTCGGAAAAGTCAAATTGCAGAAATAGATCCAGTTTCGAATTTTGTCCAATTGCATGATGTTCCGCTGGCATCTTCCACTATTGAACTCTCTGCGGATCGCTCAATTATTTATTTGCATGATAATTCTACCGATGTGGTCAATCGCATTAATGTAGAAGATTTCTCTCTGCTTGAACCACTTATTGTTACACCCATTGAGCGTAATGGCATATTCGAAAGAACTGATAACTTCGACGAACTATTTCCATCTCTTTTAGAAAATGACGTGATCCTGTTGCAAGGGAATTACAGTCCAGTAGCAGGTGGCTTGGTGGGGCTATCCGGTAGCGGTCAGATTCTGTTAAATCAGGGAGTGCTGGATAATAGTAGCTTTATCCCTTTGGCGGATGGGAGTTTTTTGTCAGTAGGGACAGTGCCTGATATTGCAAGTATCTATTCCGTGATGGGTGATCAATTGATGTTTGTTGACTCGGTAGCTCTAGTGCGAGAATCATACCCTGTGACTGCCCAATTGTCTTCGGGTGATCTTATTAGCACCGCTGGTGAAGTGATATCTTTGACCACCGGTGAGATTGGAGACCCTCTGCCCTTCACAGATCCCTTGGGTGTAGCTAATCAAGGATTGGTGCTGGACGGTGAGGAGCTCACAGCATTCGCAATCTCAAATACCGATGTAGAGGTGGATCAGTTCACCGACAACTATTTCTTTGTTGAGTCGTTTGATCTGGCTACTCGCCAATTGATTTCAGCTTGGCAGGTACCTTATGGGGACTATTCGCGTCCGCACCGCAACCGATTAAAAGCTCTAACCAGCGGTGGACAACTCGTCTATCTGACTGATGAGGGTTTGCTGGATATTTTTCCCAGTACTCCGCCAGAATACCTTAATGCGAGCGAAAAACTGCCGCAATTAAAAATAAATTTCCCGAGGTTCTAATAAACGTTTACCGTCTCGGCCGGCTGTTCTCGCTGTAGTCGGCGCGGCCAGCCTGGCTTAAACAATGCCTGACAATTCACTCGGGACTGCGTATTACTTGCCCACCAAATAAAGCGCTCTAAGGGTGGCGATATCTTCCGCGCTTACACCCAGTGCTTTGTCCAGAAAGGCGGGCACCGAACCGTAATCCTGTTCAATCTGCGCGAAGGCGTAATAGAGGTAGGGCACGCCTTCATCGGTAAATACCGGCGTGGGGAACTGCCTAATTTGGCTGCCATAGGTAAGTAGTAGTTTGGCAAAGGCGTTGCTGTCGGCGTGGGCGGCCAGGTCAACACCGGTAAGCTCCACCGCCGGATTGCGATAGATGGGGGTGGCGACATAGTCCTGAACCACATTAGCGCGGGAGACGCCGAGCGCGGTGAGCAGCAGCGCCGACGAGATGCCGGTGCGGTCCTGGCCGCCGGTGCAGTGCACCACGAGTGGGGCGTCACCGTTGATGGCGTGGGCAAAGTAGGCCTTCAGCTGGGGGATGATGGCGTAGGGCATATGCCGGTAGGAGTCGCCCATATCATGCTTGCGGGTATCGCCGCCCAGTTGTGCCTGTTTAAGCATCTCGGCAAAACTGTAATCGAAGGTTTGGTAATTGATGCCGGTCTCTGCGAGCCAGCTATCGGGGAAGAGCGTCCGCTCCTCGTTGCTGCGCAGATCCACCACCGTATCAAAGCCAAATTGGGCCAAATAGCCTTTATCGGCCTCGGTGAGATTGGTCATCACCGCTGAGCGAAACAACAGCCCCTTGCGTACCACTTGGCCATCCACAGTGGGGTAACCGCCCAGATCGCGAAAGTTGGAGCCGCCCGCCAAGGGTAGTGCCCGTTGGTAACTGGTGGTGACACTGGTTTTGCTCTGCAGCTGGAGCGCGCTATCGATATCGGCCTTGGCGAATAGAGCGCTAAGGCCAAATAGTATGCCGGCGAATAGGGTCAGCCGCCGCCGGGCGCGGTGAGTTGGGTGGGGGCTGCTTGAGTGGGTAATGAGCATGGGTAGAGTCCTTGGTGTATGTTGCTTGAGCCGCTGTTGTCGGGGGTAACCAGCAGCTGTTGGCGGGTAGCCGGGAGCAGAGTGGTTTGGTTGGGGGAAGAGTATTAAGGGGCTCTATGATGGTTTTTTTACAGCGCGGCAGAATCAGCCGTTTTAGATATCTATAAAAATAGGTGGCTAAAAATCAGCAGCTTACGGTGGGTAGGTGGTTGGTTAGTGATCTCTCTAAGTTGGTGTGGGAGGGGGTAGAGGTTGCGGGGCTGGGGCGCGCCGTTCGGCCGACGTCGGGAGTCAGTCAAACTCGCCTGCCCTTACAACTCATCGTTGTAACCGCCGCAGGTTGTAATTCCATTTTAAAGTCGGTAACCTCCAACCTTCCTTAGGGGAGTAGTCTTCTCTCGTGAGAGAGCCTGTCAACATACTTGAGCCCTCAATGGCTTATGGCAGGTTCGTACCGCCGGCGCGGTATTGGCAAGACCTAAGGCAAATAGCAACCCCAACGGTGGGAGGTTGTTGTTTGCCTTATGTTTCAAGCCATCCCACCGGAGTATCTTATGGACGCATTCCTCATCTCCGCCGTTACCGTCACCCTGGCTGAAATCGGCGATAAAACCCAACTCCTCTCCCTCTTTCTTACCACTAAATTCCGTAACAAGTGGGCCATTATTCTCGGCATTTTAGTGGCTACCCTGCTCAACCACGCCGCCTCGGCCTGGCTCGGTGATTGGCTGGCAAGCTACCTGCAAAGCCGCATTGGCGAGTGGCTGATTGGCGGTAGTTTTATCGCCCTGGGGTTGTGGCTGTTGGTCCCCGACAAAGACGATAGCGAAGAGTCGGCACTGCAAAAATATGGTGCCTTTGTTGCCACCACGCTGCTCTTTTTTATGGCGGAGATCGGCGATAAGACCCAAATCGCTACGGTGTTGCTCGGCGCGCAATATGCCTCGGTCACCTGGGTTACCCTCGGCACCACTCTGGGCATGCTGATTGCCAATGTGCCGGTGGTGCTGGCTGGTGACTTTCTGATGCGCCGTATCCCATTGAAGTTGGCCCATCTGTTGGCGGCGGCAACCTTTATTGCCGTGGGTGTGGTGCGGATTTTCTTCTGATGCCCGAGGCGCTGCGGGGCGGTCGGAGTGGGTTGCGCCCAATTGGCGCTCAAAATAACATAACTTTACAGTCGTTAGCTGGTCTGGGGCACCCCATATTGTTATGTTGACTAGCGATTGATCAGTCAGCGGGTTGTTAACCAGCGATCTGGTAAGGTTGCGACTATCTCACACGACCAACGAGGATAACGGAATGTCCCAGCGTATTGTGTTTATTGATCTATTGCGTGGCGTCAGTATTTCACTGGTAATTCTGGGTCACGCCAGTTTCAGTTTTAATCTGCGTTCTGAGCTGTTGGCCGATCTGGCTATGTTCAGAATGCCACTCTTTTTTCTGATCTCGGGTACAGTGTTGTCCCTCAAGTCCTCGGCTATGCAGCTGTGTGTTAAGAAGGCTGATCAGCTGCTCAAGCCCTATCTGTTTACTCTGCTGGCGCTCTTTTGTGCCGATGCGCTGGTCCGCAGCCAGGCCTCGATTGGCGGCCTGCTCGGTATTTTCTACGGCAGTCGCGACAGTATCATCTGGCAGCCCATGTGGTACCTCACCCACTTATGGTTGGTGTTTGCTGTGGTGATCACCCTGGTTAAGGTGTTCGACCTGCCCAGTCGTTCTGCCTGGGTGAAGGGCGCTGCGGTGCTCGCCTGTCTTGCCACCGGCATTCTAACCACCCAGCTGCTCTCACCCATGCAGGTTACTTTTGACGAGCTCGATTTCAGGGCGGAGACCTTTCCTTTTACCTTTGAGTCGCTATTTATCAGTGTTGCCTTCTTTTTAGCGGGCTATTTTCTGCGCGATAAGATTGCCACCTTTAAAACCAACCCCTGGATACTCCTGGCGAGCGTATTGGTGTTTGTGGTGATCTCCCTACGCACCACAGCGGTGGTCGATTTGGGCAGTGGTAAATACCAGGCGCCGTTGTTTGCCTTGCTGGGTGGCCTGGCGGGTATCTATTTTATCTTCTGCCTGTCGCAGCTGGCGGTTAAGTCGAAATGGATAACCACACTGTTTGTGCACCTGGGTGTCTCCAGTCTGTTTCTGTTGATCTTCCACTGGTACCCGATGCAACTGGTGTTCGGAAAGTTGATGTATTTGCTTGGCTCCGAGTGGAAGCTGTTGGCGGCCGCCATTACCTACATTGCCTGCATCGCGATTCCGCTGTTAGTACGCCAGGTAGTGTTGCGCAGCCCCCTGCTGCAGCTTTTCTATATGCCAGTAACACAATTCCCACCCAGGTTAAGCCTCTATAAGAAGCTGGAAAAAGCCTGACGATTTCCACCGACATTCAGACCCTAAACAGGTGCGGCCGCCATTGCTGCACCTGTATTGACACACTCTTGACCACTTGAAAAGATACCCGGCTTTAGCCACCCAGGGTGGGGTGTTGGCCGCCCTGCCACTTTGTAGATCTACTGTGCAGTGAGACCATGAGCTTAAAAGATAAAGTAGTGATTGTGACCGAAGCCGATCTTGCTTTCGGCCGGGAGTTGAGTCGTCAATTGGTGGCCGCTGGCGCTTTGGTGGTAGCCGTTGGCCAAGATGAGCAGGCGCTGCTCGCCGCTGGCGAAGGGCTTGATGGCGAACACTATTTTGCCCAGGTGGTTAATTTGGGTGAGCAGGCGGCAACGGCGGAATTTTATCAGTGGTTTAAGCAGCGGTGGCCCAGGGCCGACATCGTTTTTAATAATCCCTGGTTTCACCCCAAGGTCAATTTTCTGGATGAATCTCCGGTGGCGTGGGATGCACTTATCGCCCGCAATTTGAATTCGGTGGCCTACCTGCTGAAGGCGGTGCTGCCTGATATGGTCGCCGCCAATGCCGGGAAGATATTTAATTTGGGCTCCTGGGCGCGCTTAAATCCCACTGCCGAAAGCGCCGTTTACACCAGTGCCCGTGGTGCCATCGCCTGCTTAACCAAGGCTATCGCCCAAGACCT
The DNA here is from genome assembly GCF_033283405.1 of Halioxenophilus sp. WMMB6. Lineage (NCBI taxonomy): Bacteria > Pseudomonadati > Pseudomonadota > Gammaproteobacteria > Alteromonadales > Alteromonadaceae > Halioxenophilus > Halioxenophilus sp. WMMB6. The sequence continues at coordinate 618,611 of NZ_JAWMQR010000002.1, read as the reverse complement.
GGCAAGCCGTGCCGAGCAGATTGAAATTCATGAATGGATTCCCGGGCATATAAAAATGAGCGCGGAGGAGGCGGTTGGGCTTGAGCCGAGCCTGGTGGCGGGTTGGGGGGTAAAGCTCGCCGCCGGCCCGGGGTTCACGACTAAAAACTGTGTGATTGCGGGGCACCAGGAGTGGCAGCCCCGGCAAAGTTTAAAAGCCAAATTAGCTGGCAAGCTGCTCTTCTGGCGTTGAGGCGCGGCGGGCGATTATCTGGTCGGCCACGCGCAAGGCGTTGGCCGCGATGGTAAGGCTGGGGTTGGTGCCGCCGCTGGTGGGCATAAACGAGCCATCCACCACATAGAGATTATCGAGGTCGTGGGCCTTGCAGTTGGCATCCAGCACGCTGGTGCTCTTATCATTACCCGCTTTAATGGTGCCGCAGGGGTGGCCGTAATTCAGATTAACCCCCTGATTCATAGGCATGGATTTTATCCCCTTCAAACTCTTGCGAATTAACTGCCGCAACATGACCACCCGCTCTTCAAACTCTTTGCGTACGTGATACTCCACGCGAATACCCGAGGGGGCGTCTGAGTCGTAATTAATGCGATTTTCCGGGTAGGGAAAATCCTCCACGATGGTGGCGTAAATGGTGGCTTTGCCGTAGAGCTTGGCGGCCAGATACGCGGGAATTCTCAACAGCTGGCGCACTGGTTTCAGGAAACGGTAAGCGCTGGCATCGAACATTAGGCGCAGGGCGTACAACACCAGGCCGTAGTCGGCCACACGCCCAGTCGATTGCACCTCGCCCAGTTTTACTCCGTCGTGCTCGTAAAAATCGCGCACCGCCACGGTTTTTTTCGGGCCATTGCGGGAGGCCTTGCTGGGCAGCCAGAAGGCGATAAATTCACTGGCATGGAACATCAGGTTGCGGCCGACCATCCCGCTGCTGTTGGCCAATCCGTCGGGCCAGTGCTCGTTGCTGGATTTAAGCAACAGCACCGGACTGAAATAGCTGCCGGCGGATAACACCAGGTTGGCGCTGCCGACAGCCAGGGTGACAGTCTCGCCATTTTTACTCACCACTACACCGGTAACGGCATTCTGATCGGCCTCGAGTTTATCCACTTCGCACTCGGCGAGAATGGTCAGTTGGCCGGAGGCGAGGGCAGGGGCGATGGCGGAGTTGTAGGTGTTGCGTTTGCACTGGATAGTGCAAATATTGCCGCCGCATTCACCACAATCGGGCGAGGTATAGTCGATGGCAACGTGTATGCGGTAGGGATTGAGGCCGGCTTTTTCACACTCTTTGAAAAAGACCGCATCGTAGCCGCTCATGGTGGGTGGTTCTGGCAGAGCGTATTGGCTCTCTGTATCGCGCGGGTCGACGCCGCCTTTGACGGAGAAGAGCGACTCGGCTTTTTGGTAATAGGGTTGCAGCTGATCGTAGCTGAACGGCCATTCCAGTGGTTGGCCGCTGGGTCCTTCGCGGCTTGCGAAATCCATCGGTTCCAGGCGTTGCAGCGCGGCGGCGTAGAGCAGGGTCGAGCCGCCCACACCACAGCCCAGTGGCGCCCACAAGTCCGCCGCCCGGCCATTAACCTGAATGCGCAACTTGGTTGGCCATTTGCCGTGCATCAGCCGCTCGTCGGGATCTTCCTGCTCAATCTGTACACCGAGCCCTTCAGTGGCAAACTCGATATTACCCTTCTCAATTAAAAGCACATTCTGGCCGGCTTGGCAGAGGGCATGCGCTATGCTACCGCCACCCATGCCTGCGCCGATGATAATGGCGTCCCAGGCGGAAGTGTTGGCTTCGGCAGGGGTGCTGAGTACTTGCGCATTCGTGGTGTTGATCAATTTCGAACTCCTTCCACTGGATCTGAAACGCGGGCTATTGTAGCAGAGAACACCTGGGGCGCTTGCCTTTGCTCGCAGCTCTTACTGAGTGTTGCATCAGCGCGTGGGCTATTGGGGGGCGCCACGGCAGATCAGGGCAAAGCATAACGAGGGCGGCAGTTTGGGTAAAGTCGCGCTGATCGAAGGGGGGACTCCGGGGATTAGAGGAGTGTGTTAGAGCGCCCGGTGGCTGACTATCGGGCGCTAGAAGAGATCCACCGTACCTGACTCCACGGCCTCGTATTTGGCCAGGCCGTTGGCGACCATATCTTCAAAAAAGGTAATGCGGTTGCGGCCGCTCTTTTTGCTGTGGTAGAGCGCCTTGTCGGCGTAATCGAGCAGGGTCACATAAAAGGTATCGGCGCTAATCTGGTGGGCACCAATGCTGATGGTGATATGGCCCACGCCCGGAAACGTGTGTTCGGCGATCGACTCCCGCAGACGTTCTAAAATCTGGTGGCAGGCATCGCGGTCGGGCGCACGCAAGATAACGACAAACTCCTCACCGCCAAAACGGAAAATAGCATCGTCCTCGCGGAATTTGGTCTTTAACTGCTGGGCCAGCACCAGCAACACTTCGTCACCATAGAGGTGGCCAAAGGTATCGTTAATGGTTTTGAAATTATCGATATCTATAATGGCTAGCCAGTAATTTTTACCGCCGTACAAGCGGGCATTGTTGGGGTGGTTCTCATCGAAGCTCACCGGTTGCTCGTAGAGTTTGAGAATGTACTCCTCAAAGGTTTTACGATTGGCGAGCCCGGTTAATTCGTCGGTTTGCGACTCGGCCAACAGCGAGCAGAAATTGCGGTAGATCTGAATAAAGCCGCTGACCAGATAGCTGGAGTTGGGGGTGGAGCAGCTCTTGGTCTCCAGTGTCAGAAAGCTGGCACAGTGGTTGGACTCCTCCAGCAGGTAAAGCGTCAACACATGATCCTTGTCCAGCTGGGTGGCCAGCTCGTGACTTTGGCTGCTCTCAAACTGTTGGATGGCGCTCTGCAGCGGCTGGCTCAAGGTAATATTTTCGTAATGGACCTGACAGCTCTCTTGATTGAACTCGGTCAGCGAGAGCGGCTGCCCCCGTTTGTTGACCTTAACCAGGCTGATGGTGCGGGGTTTTAGGTAATCCTGAATGGTTTGCAGCAGACTGAATTCCAGCAGTTCGACATCACGCAGGGATGTTAAACCGATAATCTTGTCTAGTAAGACTGGCTCATTTTTCATTATATTGAAGCGGATATGGCGATATAAACGACAGTTACACTCTATTAGATTGTGCTAAAAAGAACAACACCGCTGCACCTATTAAGCTGGAACTCTTTATTAAGTTTGGTCTTTCCTGTCTGGCGATGGCGTTAGGGTGACCGGTGCTGGTGCTGATTACTCGCTATTGACGATACTGCGCTTCCTAGGGCTTCCGGCCAGCTAAGATCAGAAAGAGGCAATGTCTGCTACGCAATCCCATAAAACCAAAGCCTCCGGCGACCATGGCAATGGTTCGTTAATGGTAATGGAGCGTTGGTAATGGTGCGTTGATGGCAAAGACGTCGAAACCTGGCTCCCTGCCGGTTCGAGCAAGTGGGTGAACCTGGTGGTAAAACTGATTCTGAATTTCAGTACAGCGGGGGTTTGCCAAGTGACGGCTGGAGCGCGGTTTTTGCGCACTTGGTTATGGCAGGCTGGAATATTTTTTACAGCGCTCAGTGGTTGGCGGGGCAATCGAAGGGGTGTCTGTCGCAAATCGCTCTCCCTCCACATTGAGCAGAAGTGTCTCGCTGGGTGTTAATGTGCCACTCACAATCTGCATCAATTCCCACTGCGCCTTAAGCGCGCCGCCAATAAAAAGTGTGCAAACGGTCATTACCAGAAATACCACAACCACCAGCGTTTTATCCCGGTAGTTGAAAAGCAGAGCGCGTATTACATCAACCAGGGACCAGCCAAATAGCAAGGCAAAAATTGCGGCAACCATTGCGAAGGGAGAGTCGGCAGCCATAGCAAAGCCCTGCCAGTAATCCAGCAGCTCGCCGCAACCAGTGCCGGTGACCACACTATAAATCACGAGACTCTGGAAGAGAAAAAAGAAGATGACCATTGTGGCGATGATGTAGCGGCAATCGCTTTGGGCATCGTGCTGTTCGATGGTTGCTACTCCTTTAGATCGGTTGCCGATTACGGCTCTCTGTCGTTTAAATAATTTTCAACCTGGCCTGGCTCAAGAGCGCAATCTGATGGCCAGCCGTAGGGCGGTTGGAAACCATCGCTCTCTTTAAATCGCCATTGCCACGGGGTGTCGGCAAGCGGCCGCTGAATTATGGGTAAGCCGTTAAGCTGTGGGTACTTGGCGATTAGCAGAGGCAGGTCGCGTTCGGCTTGATCGCTGGCTAGGCCAATTGCCGCCATCACCTGATTCCCCCGTTTTATACCACCGATACAGATTCGACTTAACAGGTTGCCGATATAGAGTGCCTGGCCCGTCTGCACGACAAATGTGTATTGCGTAAGGGGCAGGCTCCAGCCGCTTGGGGAAAAACTGTGGTCGCTGGTGCGGCTCATCATGGCCGGTGTGACCTGGTGAATTTCATAAACTCCCGCCGGCAGTGCCAGCGCGAACAGGTGGCCACATTCGTGCTCAAGGCCATCATCCGCACAGAGCGGCATTGTGCCCCACATATAAAAAGGGTTCCATTTGAACGCAGAGCTAATACTGCCGGTTATTTCCCGCGAGGATAGGGAGCGGTACTGATATTGGCTCCACTCGTACCAGGGAGGGTTGCCTGGGGCTGGCCTGGCGCTGACAGAGCCGATAACAATGCCCAGTTGGGATTCCGTCTCTGGTTTGTAGCTTGTGGTGAGCTCATGTTCAAGTTTACCCGCGCAACCGGTAATGCTCGGTGTGAAAAATAGCGCTGCAACATAAAATAAGCAGAGATTTTTATTCATTAAACGAGCCCCTGCATTGCCACCCGTGGAACTTATAAAAAGCCTGAACAGATGGTGGTTTTTAATCTTGATTTATTCCGTGTGACTGGTTGCTGTTACCACCTAGGCTATTGTTGGGTCTTGCCAATTTTTCTTGGCTGAAGCCCACTGCTAAATAGGCCCACGCTCTGAGTCGACCGGAAACAGCACCTCGTAGCGCTCCTTTCTCAGCGCGGTTGCCTCATAGGTGATGGGGATGGTTTTCGCCAAGTCGGATTGTAGAAAGGTATCGGCTGAATCACTGTCGTGAAAAAAGTAGATGCCGCACAGTTTGCCTGTTTCCGGGTCGCGACCGTAAATTTTTTGAATAAGACCGGGTACGGCTAGAAAGTTGGGTCGACGTGTCTCTAACCGCTTTTTTAAGCGCTGTAAAGTCAACGTTTGATTGGATCTGTACAAATAGGACAGTGGCCATAGCAATACCTCTGACTAATGGTTAAATCACCGATCTGTTTGCCGGATGGGTATGGGTCTGTGCTTACGCAGACGCTAGTGAGGCCGTAATTCAGGGTGGGTTTAAAGGCAGCATAAAGTAACGCAGCGTTGACCAGAAAAATAAAATGGGGTTAACCCACCGATAGTTGGCCGCATGTTCCAATACCTCCCCAGATATCGCTTTGGGGGTTTGCCTGTCGACTTCGCACACCTCTACTTCGACAAAGGGGGTTTCAACAATAAATCGACAACCTCTGTAGTCAAAATAGGCCTCATAATCGTCGGTCAGCCAGCAGGATTTTTTAGCGACTACCGTTACTCCTTCCAGCCGTTCAATGTGGGCTAGCATTGCCGTGGCTGAAAAGAAGTTGCTTCTGACTACAATTCCATGCAGCTTTGGATACCACTCGATCTTTTTCATAGCCAAACAATAACTCCGCAAGTAGGGATTGCGCCAGTCTAATTTTTGATCGCAGCTGTTGGCCTGCTTATTTTATATCGGTATTAAGGCTCTGCTATTTACCCGCCTCTTACGATGGCGGCAGTAGGTTGAGTAGCACCGCTTGCCAGTGGCTGAGCAGTGGTTCATTCGTTTTGAGGGGGTTTCTGTAGGATGGTTTTTGGCTGTTATCGACAGTGGCCAGGTTTTATCCTCAGGCTTTACGGCCTGGGGGTAGGCGTCTCAATTTAGGCTGTGCCTTAGTGGGTGTTGGTGTGTAGGCCGCAGCGTTGAGTCGTTACCCGCTAGCGCCACCTAATTAAGCAATAAATGGCTCGCCCCACCTCAACATTGTTTGTTCCAATTGATCGGTACAGGAACATTCAAAGCAGGCGCGCTTGGCGTTGCCGTTGTAATCCTGGCAGTTATTTGGGTTGTGGGCATTTTCAATGGTGATCTCTTCAAAATAGCGTTGCCAATAAGGTAATTCTTCAGCCAGGGGTGTACTGCAGAAGCAGATCTCCAACCAGCAGAGCGTGCCATCCTCCAGTACTCTCGCTTGCTGCATATTCTTAATATATTCACCAAAAGCGACCGAGCCGCTGCCCAATGTGTCGGCATTAATTTCCCGCATAAGATCATTTTTTAGCGAAGCTTTTAACTTGGCTTTAACCAGATATTTCATGTCTGTGTGCCCGTAATTAGATGGTTGGGTTACCGACTAACTGTTGCTAACTGAACGTTACAGGTTTGTTTTTTTATTATGCGAATTTAATGAGTTTAGTGAGGAGTCAGTAATCTTAGGGCAGGCTTGCGCCTGAGTGCCAGCTATCGCGTTGTTAGGTGCAGGCTATGAGAACAAAAGTGCTTTAATCGAAGGCATGGGTTTACTGCTGCTAGTGCTGGTGGCAGCTGCGGGAGTTAAGCCGTTGCTTTTTTTTCCTTGGCTCCGGCATTTTTAAGTCTCACTCGCTGCCGGTAGCACGGGCAGCGGTGCATTGGTTGTGGGTTAAAGGGTGCACTCTTTTGAGTGTGTGCTTTACGATTGGGTTAACAAAACCACTCTGCCGGCCGTCTTGCCGGCGGCAACCTCGTTCATCGCCGTGGCAAACTCTGCCAGCGGGTAGCGTTTGGCAATGACCGGCCAGAATTTTCCGGCAGCCCCCAAGGCCATGATTTTTTGCGTGGTAGCGGCTGCCTGCTCCGGTGCGGCCAGGCTCCACTGCTGTAGATTAACACCGACCAGGCTCGCCCCTTTTAACAGCGGCAGATTGGTGGGCAGTTGGGTCATGCCGCGGGCAAAACCTACCACCAGGTGGCGGCCAAATACCGCCAGGCTGCGAAAGGCGGGTTCGGTGCTGTCGCCGCCCACCGGGTCGAACACCACATCCACCGCCTTGCCTTGGTTGGCATCTTTCACCAGCTCCCGCCATTGTGGCGAGCGGGCATCAACGGCGGCATCGGCGCCGGCGACCAGCGCCATCGCTCTCTTCTCCTCAGAGGTGGCCGAGGCGATTACGTGGGCGCCCAGGTATTTGCCAATTTGCACCGCGGCATAGCCGGTGGCACCGCCGGCACCAAGTACCAGCAGCGTCTCGCCGGCCTGCAGTTGGCCGCGGTCGACCAATGCGTGCCAGGCAGTCAGCACGCTCACCCGAAACACCGCCGCCACGTCAAAGGCCATGCCCTCGGCCATGGCGGTAACCGTGTTGGCGGAGACCACGGCTGCCTCGGCAAAGGCGCCGCCCCAATGGCTGGCCAGCACCGGCTGGCCCACCGCCAAGCCACTCACGCCGCTGCCCAGTGCCTCGATCACGCCGGCAAATTCACTGCCGGGGATAAACGGCACCGGCGCTTTGCCCTGGTATTTGCCGGTGGCGTTAAGCACATCGACAAAGCTGACGCCGGCGGCGCGGATGGCGATGCGCACTTCACCGGCCCCGGGGGCGCCGGGGTCGTGTTCACGCAGGCTGTAGTTTTCCAAGGGGCCCAACTGGTCGGCAATCACCGCGCGTGGTATTGGCATACTGGTCTCGTTACAAGTGTGAATGGCAAACAAGCGACTTATTGATCATCGGCTTGGGTCCGGGCGAAGCTCTCCATCGCCTTGCGTACTGCTTTTAGCTCGTTGGCCAACTGCTGGCACTGCTGGCTGGGAATCGATCTCAGAAAGGCGTCGGCGATGGCCAGGGCTTTACGGTTGGAGCGGATTTTCAGTGCCTCGCCTTTGGTCGTTAAGGCAAACAACGGTGCGCGCTTGTGGTCCGGGTTGGCCTGCTTGGCTAAAAAACCACTGTCGACTAGGTCGTTGACGGCCCGTTGGATAACCTGGCGCGGGTGGCCGAGGCTGCGGCCAATCTGCGCCACTGTCGGAGGTTTGTCGGCTTCGACGATGGCATTGAGCACCAGATCTTCCATGGCTTTTAAGCCCGTCTCCCGGTGCACGTCGGCAAACAGGGTTTTGAAGCGACCCTGCAGGCGCGACACTTCGTCCACCAGTTGAATCAGGGGGTTGTCGGTTAGTGATCGATCACTCATGGCGCTTGGTTGGTTGTTGGTGAAGGTTAGGCTGGCGACCGCGGCCAGCCGATGGGAAAGGCTTCTGGGTAGTCGCCAATGGCGGCCCCGCTCGGCACACTGTGGCGGTTGATATCGGCCAGCGTGGGGATGGCGTTATCGGGCGGGATCACATAGCGCAGTTGCGGGCCGCCCCACATAGTGGTGTAGGCGCGGCGCGAGTGGGGGTAGTCGTCCATGCCACCAGCGCTGTGCAGCATATTGCCGTTGAACACTAGGGCATCACCCGGTGCCACATCCCAAGTGAGGATGTCGAAACTGTCGGGGTAGCGATCGATATCCGGCACCACCGGTTTGTCGTCCGTCGCTTGGTTAAAGCTGAGGATGCGGCCATCGCCGGATTTCTTCAGTGCATTGCTATCTTTTTCACCCAGCCGTGGGCTGTAGAGCACGTTCCAGCGGTGGGAACCGCGAATGATCTTGAGGGTAAGCGCCTTCGGTGAGTAGTCCGCCGTAATCCAGACCCGAATCATATCGTCACCGCGCACCTTCATGTAGGGGGTGTCCTGGTGCCAGGGGGTGGCGATAATGTGGCCCCGCTGTTTATAGAAGATCTGGTCGAGAATCAGTTGCGCCGAGGGCGCCCGCATCATGCGCGCGGCGATCTCCGGAATGCGGCCAATGGCGAGCAGCTCTTGCAGCGGTGGGCAGTGCTGGCTGGGAAAGGACTCCATAAAGGTCTCGCCCTGGCCCGTCGGGTCGGTGGCCCGGCTGGAGCGTTTGCCCGGGCTGCGGTAGGACTCCTCCAGCCCCTGCTCCAGCAGCGTCTGCTCGGTGCTGGTGAGAACGCCCTTAAGCAGTATGGCGCCGTCGCGCTGGTACTGGGCAATTTGCGCTTCTGTTAGCGCTACGGGTGACGACATGGGCGGCTCCCATTTTGGTTATTTGATTGTATTTATCCGAGCCTATTTTATTGGGCTGGGTTAAGGTGAAAATTGACACTATGGTGTCAACATGGCAGATTTCTGTCAATATTTAAGCTCTCACCACAATAGGAAATCGCCCATGGCCGCCGTAGAGATCACCACCGAAGATTCCATCCTGATCCTCACCTTGAACGACCCGGCCAGCCTCAACGCCATGGGGGCAGAGATGGCTAACGAGTTCCGGGAGGCGGTTCGCTTTGCCAGCGAACAGGCAGAGCAGTTCCGCTGCTTGTTGATCACCGGCACCGGTCGCGCTTTCTGCTCGGGGGGTAATGTCGGCATGATGGGCGGTGGACAGCCCCAGGCGCAGGCGGAGCGGGTCAGTCTGGGCACACACCACCACTATGTGATGAAGCTGCTCAAGGCGCTGCCCTATCCGATTGTCACGGCGGTGAATGGCCCGGCGGCTGGGCTGGGCTTCTCCTACGCTCTCTGTGGTGATCTGGTGGTGGCCGCCCAATCGGCCTTTTTTCTGGCGGCGTTTCGCAATATTGGCGTCTCGCCGGATGGCGGCCTGAGCTGGATGCTACCCAAAATCGTCGGCTGGGCACGGGCCAAGGAGCTGCTGCTGATGGGTAATCGCCTGTCGGCGGAGCAGGCGCTGGAGTGGGGGCTCATCAATCGCGTTTTTAGCGACGACAGCTTCAGGGCGGAGAGCTTGGCATTGGCACGGCAGCTGGCCCAGGGCCCCACCCTTGCCCTCGGCACCATGCGGCAACTGGCCTGGGAGGGGTGGGACCAGGGCTATGAACGCCATCTGGATTGCGAAGAGCAGCGTCAGTTGCAAACCTTCGCCACCGCCGACGCGCGTGAAGGGGCGATGAGCATGCTGGAAAAGCGCGTGCCCAGCTTTACCGGTAGCTAGCGGCAGAAAGCAGTAGCCTGCCAAAAAGAAGGCTCCCATTGGGAGCCTTTTCAGTTGTGAAGCCCGATACTCTCGATCACAAGGGGTACCGATTACTGCAGGGTTTTCAGATAGGCGATGATGGCCGCCCGGCTCTTCTCATCATTGATGCCGGCGAAACTCATCTTGGTGCCGGGCACCATTTGCGTGGGCTGTTGCAGCCAACTTTGCAGAAGGGTTTCCTCCCAGACAAAGTCTTGCTGGCTAAGGGCGGGAGAGTAGCTGTAGCGCTCGTTGCTGGCTACCTGGCGGCCATAGACACCCCACAGGCTGGGGCCGACTTTGGCCGTGGCCTGGTCGCTGGTGGCGTGGCACGCCTGGCAGAGCATAAACAGCTGTTTGCCGCGGGTGGCCAGTGTGTCGTCGGCCTGGGCGCTGACAACGAGCAGGGCGAGCAGGGTGGCTGCCGCGAGTTCGGCCAGCTGGTAGCGGCGTTGCAAGATAGCTTTCATTGAGGCTCCTAAACAGGTGGGTGGGGGACTTAGCCCTGCATCAGAATTTCAAACGCGGCCCGTTCGCCGCTCTCCAGGGCCGCTTCCATACCAAAGTCGTTGCGGCGGGTGTGCTCGCCGGCAAAGTGCATTTGATAGTGGGGCTCGATCATCTCCCGGGCAAAGGCGTTGATCTGGCCCGGGGCGAACATGTGACGGCAGCCCTTAATTAACGGGTTCTTCTGCCAGGCGTACATAGTGAGGTAGCGCAGCTTGCCCTTGGTGGAGGGGCGCAGGCGAATCACCTGCTGCTCGATATAGGCCAGGGCCTGGTCGGCGGGCAGCTGGTCGATGCGGGAGGCGGCGGGCTCGGTAAAGACCACCATAAACCGGTGTTTGTCGTCGCCCGGGCGTTTCTGTAGGGCCCACAACATGTGGATGGCGTCATTGGTGAAGAACGATGGCTCGAAACCATCCTCCTCCCAGTAGGGCTCCTCAATCACACCGTAGGCGCGGGTGGTGGCGGCGTAGTTCATCTCGTACACAGCCTTGGCCTGGGGCCCCTGCAGCAGCGGGTAGATGGCGATATTGCGCAGGGTGGAGAAGGGCACCGCCGAGATCACATAGTCGGCCTGGTAGCGGCTGCCGTCCAGACACTGCACCACCTTCCGGCTGTCCGATAGATTGATATTGCTGACGATCTTGTTGGTGAATACGACGTCGCCCAGCTCTGCCACCATCGCCTCCGGCAGGCGCGAGGTGCCGCCGTCGATGTTACTGATCATCGCCAGTTTCTGGCCTTCCTCAATCTGATTGTCGTTGCCATAGGGTCGATCGATTTTGCTCAGCTCCACGCCGCCAAACTTGGCATCAAAGATACCCCGGTTCTTCTCCTGCAGCAGCGCCAGGGCTGAGGCCATGTGAATGTCGCTGGAGGCGTCAGCCATACGCAGGGCCGCTTCCGAGGCCCCATTTTTCAGCAGCAGCTCTTTGACCGAGACGTCGTAGTCGGCAAATTTGGGGTCGAGCCAGTCATCCAGATCTTGCAGCGGGTTGAGGTGTGACAGCAACTGCGAGCCGGCCATGGCCGGTTGCAGTTTGCGCTCCTCGCCAACCATCTTATTAAGCGGTGAGTTGGGCCAATCCTTGGAGTTGATCCAGGTGCCGTCGATGCGGCTCGCCATGGGCAGCAGGTTGCGTACCTCGGGGATCAGCTTCAACCCGAAGCGCTCACACAATGCGATGGTACGGGCGTAAGAGCGGCCCACCTGGCTGGCACCCATCTCCGGGCGGGTTTCCACGTCGTCGGCGGTAAAGACCCGGCCACCGACACGGTTGGCCCCCTCCAGTACGGTTACCTCCAGGCCGGCATCTTTCAGCAGCAGGGCGGCATTGAGTCCCGAGAGGCCGGCGCCAATGATAACCACCGAGCGCTTCTGCGCCCCTTTGGCGGTGAACGAGGTGCCGGCGGCGGTAGAGAGTACCGACAGCGAGGCGGCGGTTTTAAGCAGATTACGGCGGGTAATTTCCATCAATTTGAGTTCCTACAAAGTCAGAACCCAAAGCCGGCAGCGGCCGGGCTAGGGGTTCTGACTGGTTAATATCAGGTTGGGCAGGGCCGAGTCGTCCCAATCGTGCTGGGGCGCACCGATGCGAACAATCACCGTCTGCCGGGAAGGGACGACATAGACCCGCTGGGCACCGGAGCCGTCGAGATAGACCACGTCGTCGGCGGCAAAGGGTTCGGCGGCGGGCACCACCGCGTTAATGCCTTCGCCGTAGGTACGCGCCGGGTTGTGGGGCGAGCCGCGCCAGATCAGCCAACCGTAGTTGGGGTTCTGCGGCGAAGGTGCCAGCATCTGTGTGAGCCAAGCCTCGGAGACCACCTGCTGTTCGCCCACCTTGCCCTGGTTGAGCAGCAGCAGGCCAAAGCGCAACCAGTCGCGGGCAGTGGCCTGCAGGCAGCAGGAGGTGCGTGCCAGTCCCTGTTCGTGGTCGAGCCAGACGCGGGCGTCACTGGCACCCAGGGGCTGCCAGAGGTTGTGTGACAGGTAGTCGGCGTAGCGTTGTCCGCTGGCCTGTTCGATCACCCGGCCCAGGTATTGTGGGTTGGCGTTGGCGTAGTAGAAGGCTTCAAACGGCGCCTTCACCTGCGGCCAATGGGCAATGGCGGCGGGCAGGTCATTGCCCAGGTAGGTCTGCCAGGAGATCGCCTCCGAGCCCTGCCCTGGTGGGGGCGACTGGATGCCACTGGCCATCTCCAGCAGAGCGCGTAGGGGCAGTTGGCCACGGCGGGTGTCGGCCAGTTCCGGCAGGTAGTTGGCCAGGGGGTCATCGACACTCTTAATCAGGCCCTGATCCCAGGCGATGCCAAGCAGTACCGCCAGTACGGTTTTGTGCATGGAGGCGGTGTCGTAGCGGGCGTTTTGGTCGAAGCCCGGCCAGTATTTTTCATAGCGGATGGCGCCCGCCTGCCAGATGATCAGCGCGTAGCTCTGGTGCTTTTCGGCCAGGGCTTCAGCTTGGTGGTAGCGGTCGGCCACTTGCAGGTCAACCGGCAGAGGTAGGCCGGCTTGGCCGGGTACCGTCTCCAGGGGGGTGTACCAATCCACGGCGGAGACGATCTCAGTCCAGGGGAAGCTGGCCCGGCGCTGGTCGACCAAATCAATCTGGGCTGGGCTCGGCCACTCGTCGGCCACGGCCCAGGGGCCGGTCAGGCTCAGGCCGATCAGCAGGGTGCGTAAAGCGGAACGCATGGTGCCTCCAAAATCGGTTTGATAGGAAAAAAACAGGCTCCCGAAGGAGCCTGAATTAACTGCGTTGCTGCTTAGAACTCGTAAGAGAGGGTGGCGCCGACGGTGCGGCGATCGCCCAGCAGCGGGCTGTAAGTGACACCACTGCCCTGGCCGAGTGGCGCAAAGGTGGTGAAGGCGAAGGAGACATACTCTTCATCGAGAATGTTTTTACCCCACAGGCGCAGTTTCCAACCCTCTTTGCTGAGGCCGATACTGGCATCCAGCAGCGGACGGGCCTGGATGTAAGCACTGTTGGTTTCGTCGGTGTACATCTTGTCCTGGTAGCTGTAGTCAGCGCGGGCGAAGAGGCCAAAGCCGGCCGCCAGTTCGGTGTCATAGGCGATACCGACATTGGCCTGGATTTTCGGCGCGCGTGCCACCTGGTTGCCGCCAACATCGTAGTTCACGAAATCACAGGCGGGGGCATCGGCGGGCAGGAAGGCATCGGACTGACAGAGGGCGCGTTCAACCACGGCGCTCTTGGTGCCGCTCTTGTATTCGGCGTCGCTGTAGGCAAAGCCAAAGTTCACTTTCACCTCATCGGTCAAACGGTAGAGGCCACTCACTTCAAAACCCATCACCTCGGCGCCATCCAGGTTGCCCAGAATCAGCGCGGTACCAACGGTGGCACCGGTTTGCGCGCGGCTGCCCTGCATGTCGGTCCAGTCGGTGTAGTAGAAGGCGGCGTCGTAGGTGAGTTTGTCACCCAGTGAACCTTTCACACCCAATTCGTAGGTCCAGTTGGTCTCCGGGTCGTAGACCTGTTCTGAGGCCAGTGTGGCGCGGGTGTTGAAACCACCGGATTTCACACCACGAGCGACCGAGGCGTAGGCCATGGTGTCGGCGTTCACGGCATAGTCGACGGTGGCGCGCGGTGTGAAGTATTCAAACTCTTCGTTGTAGCGGGTACCGGTTGTGGTACCAGTGGCGAAGTCTACCGCCTGCTGCGTGATCTCTTCAGTGGTGTAGCGGGCCTCCAGAGTGGCGCTCAAACGATCGTTGATATCGTAGGCGGCCAAACCGTAGATGGCGCTAACCGACTCGTCGCGCTGCTCGGCGCTGATACCCGGTGCCAGCAGATTACCGGTGGGGAAGAAGTCGTAGTTGACGGGTGTATCGCTGTTGGGGGCAAACAGGAAGCTGGCACCCCAGGAGTAGTCGTCCACATCCGAGTAGAAGGTGCCGGCCATCAGGCGCAGGCCATCCTGTTGCCACTCGACGCGCAGGTCGTAGCTGTCGGATTCGATATTGCCGTTGCCGCGGCTATCGAACAGGGTGGCGCCGAAGTAGGTGCCGTTAACCGGGTCACCGGAGAGTGATCCCATGTTGGTGGAGTCTGACTCGGTGTGGCCATAGTCAAAGGCCAGGCTCAGGCTGTCGCTCAGGTCGTAACCGACGCTGGCCCCCAGAATTTCCGACTGGCCATCGTGGCCGTAGCCACGGCGGTCGGCCAGCAGGCCGGCAGGGCGCGCTTCGCCATCGGCGATCTCCGGTGTGGAGGGCAGTTCACCACAGTAGAGGCTATTGCTGCCGTTGAGGTAGAAGTTGGTGTTACCCGCCTGGAAGGGGGTGCAGTTGAGGGTGTTGCCGGCGCGGATGGCGCTCATGGTGGAGATGGCGTAGCTGGCGGCGTTCTCAATGTGGGAGTCGCGTTTGGCGTAGAAGGCATCGATGGTCAGTTCATCGGTGGGTAACAGATAGAGCTGCACCATGTAGCTGTCGTTGTCGTATCCGCCCAGGTTGTCTTCGGTGTTGAGGGCGCTGCCGCTTAAGGCCTCTGAAGCGGTGTTGTCGTTTTCCCAGGTGCCGTCGAACTCATCGGTGGAAGCGGCCAGGCTGATGCCACCCATGCCGTTGAAGGGAATGGAGACGTAGCCTTTCAGCTCTTCGCGCTCGTCGCTGCCGTAGGTGGCTTCGACCTTCACTTCCACCTCATCCAGGTTGGGCTTTTTGGTGACGTAGTTGATGGCACCGGAGAAGGCGTTACGGCCAAACAGCGCCGCTTGCGGGCCTTTGATCACCTCTACGCGTTCCAAGCCCAACAGACCGCCATCGATCTGATAGGAGCGCTGCAGGTAGATACCATTGAAGAAGGTGGCCACGTTCTGCACCGGGCTGGTAATTCGGGATTGGGACTGGCCGCGCATAGAGGGCTGGCCCAAGGCGCCGACGGTGCGCTCGTAGGTAAAGCCGGGCGTCTGACGGGCGATATCTTCCAGGCCGGTGGCGCTGGTGGCTTCGATCATAGCGCCGGTGATGGCGGTAATAGCCACCGGCACATCTTGCAGGCGCTCTTCGGTTTTACGGGCAGTGACCACCACCTCTTCCAGGGCGTTAATGGCTTCCTTTTCGGACTCCTGGGCCAGGGTGAGTTGGGTGGTGGCGGTAGTGGCCAGGGCCACCAATGCAGCTAAGGTTGTTCGATTACCGGGGTTGGCCTTCACGGGGGCGCTCCTAAGTTGTTCTGAGTGTGTGTGACAATTTGCCTTCGATGGCTTGCTCTAAAAATAAAAAACAGAACCGGCGGCTTGCTTTGGGCACGGTATTTCGCTTTGTGTAATGGTGGTTGATTGCGAATCTGTAGGCTCAAACTATGGCTGGCCACCACTGGCGTCATTGATAAAAGTCAACGGCCAAATTGGACCTGTCGGGTTGGAGCTGTTGGACAGCACTGTGTAATTACAGCTGAGGCCTCGAAAACCGTGGCTTTTGGTTAAATTTCATGCGGTCGGTGGGTGTCGAAAGAGGGCGCAAATAATTTTGTCCGGCTTTACTTAATTGAGTTAATGTAATATCTATAGGATTTTTGGCGGCGCTCTAAGGCGCCCGCCGGGTAGCCAATCAGATTTAACCGGGAATTTGCCACATGCCTATTTCGCTCTTTAGCCGACTACTTTCCGGCCTGCTGTTGCTGGGCGCACTAATGACCGCAGCTTGTACCGTGCAGCCGGCTGGGGAGGCCACAGCGGCAGTAACCCTCGAGCCGCCAGCGGTGAATGAGCTGGACGTGGGCGAGCGCACCATGCAGGTCTGGAGCTGGCCGGCGGCGGGCGAGGCTAGGGGGGTGATTCTCTTCTCCCATGGCGCGGCCTCGGCACCCTGGAAATACGACCCGTTGATTCACCGCTGGCAGGCGGCCGGCTACACGGTTTATGCGCCGCTGCATGTCGACTCCACCGACCACCCGTTAACGGCGCAATACCCGGGTATGGCATCGTGGCAGGCGCGGCTGGAGGATATGGCGGTATTGGCTGACGCCTACGGTGCTAACGGCTACGTTGCCGCCGGCCACAGTTATGGTGGGCTGGTGGCTTTGACCTTAGGTGGCGCCGATGCCATTTTACCTGAGGGCTTTAAGGGCGACCCGGCCGATAGCCGTGTTTCACTGGTGCTGGCCTTCTCGCCACCACCGGCCATCCCCGGTTTGGTCGCCACGGATGGCTACGCCGCTCTGGCGGTGCCGGCATTAATTCAGACCGGTACCCAGGATGTTCCCTTTGGCAGTGATGCTGGTTGGCGTGTCCACCTGGATGCCTACGAAGCTGCCGCCCCTGGTGGCGACCGCTACGCCTTGGTACTCGATGGTGTCGATCACTACTTTGGTGGTGCCATCTGCCGGCCGGAGCTGCCCGGGCCCAAGCTGCTTGCCGAAATTGCCACTGCAGCGGATATCTCGCTGCTGATGTTGCGCGCCTACCAGCAGCAGGACGCCTCCGCCCTGGCGGCGCTGGACGGCAGGCTCAGCGCTGAGTCGCCCACCGTACTCCTTAAAAAATAGCCCGTTTAGCAAACGCAGGTTGGCCGCTGGTTGCAGCGGCTCGCCCTCTCTTTTCCCCCTTCCAGTTCCAACACAGGCAGGCAATCATGAGCAACAAGATCAGCCGCAGAGCGGCCCTCAAAAACCTGGGCGCCCTGGGCGCGGCCGGCATCACCCTGGGTGCGACTGCACCGGTGGACGCCAGTGACGATAACCCTCGGCACTACACCATCGCCGACCTGGACCTCTCCACACCGGAGATGCGCAACCAGGTGATTGCCAAGGTGATGGGTAGCATTGCCGAGGAGGAGACCCACGCCTTTTTGCGGTTCCATGTTTATGGCTATGCCGGCAAAAATATTATTCCGTTTTTCTCGCTCAATAATTATGTGGTGCAGAAGTGGCAGCCCATGGCAGAGCCGGGCAGCTACCAGGTGCGCCACTACGAGGTGGGTTACTACGCCGAGTTCGACACCGACAAGCCGATCAGCCATTGGCAAAATGCCATTACCGGAGAGACCATCGAACTCGAGCAGTTTGTACTTGGCCCGGTGGTGCGCCAATACACCCCCGCAGGTGTGAAATCGCCGGGTATCGCCCCCAAGCCTCTGCGGGTAAATGTGATTGGCGACCGGGTGTTTGTGCCCGCGCAATCGATTGAATCCTTCCCCAATATGTTTTCACCCGAGGAGTGGCCGGAGCTCTCCAACGAGGCGGTGATCTACTGGGATTCGATGTACACCTATTCGGCGTCGCTACGCGACGTGCTCAACCCCAAACTCTCCTCGGCACCGGCGGAAATTCACGCCCAGAACCTCACCAGCTGGCATCCGTATTTGCGTTTGGGGCGCACTCCCGGGCGCATTATGGTGCGCGCCTTCGGTACTAATTTTTCCGGCTTTGATGCGCTGGAACCTAACGTGCGCAGCGCTTTTGAAAAATACACTCCGGAAATTTTCGACACCGACAACTGGACAGACTTGCGTTTCGATTCGGTGGACTACTATCAGAAAATGATGGCCAAAAAGAAGCGTGAGCAGGCACAGTGAGCATGGTTAACCGCATCAATGGATTAAAAAATTGGCTGCCCTTTAATACGAATTCGGTCGGCAGCTTGTGGCTCGGCAAATTATTGCTGGGTGCAATTTGGGTGTCGAGTGCAGTGAGTGCTACAGCTGAGCAAGACTACGAAGCGCTCTACCAACAGCGGTTGGCAACGGTAATGGCCAATGGCGGATTTATGAGAGCCTATGAGCCGCAAGAGCCGGTGCTGGGGGCCACTGATTATCAACCACTGGTCAGTGTCGCGGCCGAAGAGCGGACGCTCTCGGCGGCGAGCCTGGCCGAGGCTATAGACTACGCCGAGCGCAACAACTCCGACGCCTTTATGGTTTGGCAGGGTGGGCGGCTACAGGCGGCGAGTTATTTTGGTGAGGTAAGCCAAACGACACCGCTGGTATCGAAGTCTCTCTCCAAACCGCTCGGTGCCATTGCCGTTGGCCGGGCGCTGCAACTGGGGGCGATTCAGTCACTGGATCAAGCGGTCGCCGATTTTATTACTGAGTGGCGGGGCACGCCCAAGGCCCTGGTGAAGGTGCGCCACCTGCTGGATATGCGCTCTGGCTTTTTAGCCCAGGGTTTCAGCACCGACCCTGACCACCCCTGGAACCGTGCCTACCTCTCCCTGGAGCATGGCGACTACCTGATTCACCACTACCCACTGGCAGCCGAGCCCGGGGAGAAATATCTCTACAACAATGCCACCGGCGATATGGTGGCGCTGTTGATTGAGCGTGCCACCGGCCAGCGCTACGGTGACTTTATTGGCCAAGAGGTGCTGGCCAAGGTGGGTGCTGCCGGTGGCTCCATCTGGGTGGACCGGCCTCAGGGGCTGGCGCACTCGGGTTGTTGCATGTACCTGCCGGCCGAGAGCTGGTTGCGCCTGGCGCTATTACTGTTAAACAACGGCATGGTTGAAGGTGAGCGCCTGTTACCTGAGGGTTATGTGCAGGCCATGGCCACCGCCACCGAACAAAATCCCCACTACGGCCTGGGGGTGTGGGTTGCCGGTGACTATGTTGAGCGGCGCGGCTTTACCGGCCCCGGTGGTCCCGGCCCACAGGTGTTGCACAGCCAACCCTATGCTGACGAAACGCTGTTTATGTTCGATGGCAACTCCAACCAGGTCGTTTATGTTCTGCCCAAATACGACATGGTGGTGCTGCGCCTTGGCCGTACGCCGCCCAAATCACCGGAGTGGGATAACAGTCTGTTGCCCAATCTGCTGGTCAAGGGGTTGTTGGCTAAGCCGTAGTGCGCTGGGGCTACCGCTATCGTGTTACTGCCGAGGTGCTGTTGCCACGGTTTTGCTGAATGGTTTGTGCTGCTCAATAAGCACAAACCATTCTCCACATACTCTCCTCGCTTAGTTTCCATTGCGCGACTTCGTTTAATCTTCCTTATTTCCAGCGAACGGTATAGCGGCGACCTTTAAGCGCGTTGGTCTGCAGCAAAACTCTGTGCTGGCTCCCGGCAGCGTTCGTCTCTGCACTCGCCTACGGCCTTCACCCCGGCCAATACCGTGTTCAGGTAAACAAAAAAACCCGGCCTCGACCGGGTAAAACATGGAGATGGGGAATCGGAGATTGTTCGGGTTTAGAAGTTTTTCCAAGTAACGGTAACGCCGTAGTTGCGTGGCAGACCGGGTACATGCACAGCGCCGAAGGGGGGCAGTGAGAAGTTGTGCAGGTAGTACTCTTCATTCATCAGATTGTTGCCAAACAGCGCCACCTCCCAGTTTTCATTGGCGGAGGTGTAGGCTAAACGGCCATTAAAGAGTCGATACTCCGGAATCGCGGCATACTCATTGTTCACGGTGTCCTGATAGGCCTTCTCTTTGTGAATGTACTCCAGGCGTGCTTTCAGGAAGCCGCCGAAACTTAGGTCGGTGTCGTAGGCCAATACGGCGTTGTAGGTGTTGCGTGGCGCATTGCGTAGTTTGTTGCCTTCGTCATTGGCCAGGGTGCCTTCCAGATCAACGAATTCTGCTTCCAGATAGGAGTAGTTGGCGCTGGCGGTGAAGTGGTCGGTAAGCAGGTAGGTCAACTCCAATTCGACCCCTTGTGAGAGCGCCTCACCCGCATTTTTGGTGATCAGCGGGGCGATGGTGCACTCTTCACACAGGAATTGCTGCAGTATCTGCAGATCTTTGTACTCGGTGCGGAACAGCGCGGCGTTCAGGCGCAGTTTGCTATCGAGCAGGGTGCTTTTGAAACCCAGCTCGTAGTTCAGCGCCTGCTCTTCGTTGAAGGGTTCGCCGAGGGCGGGGCTGAGCGGCGTGGAGATGCCAAAGCCGCCGCTTTTGAAGCCGGTTGCGACGCTGGCGTAGGTCATAACATCGTTGTTGAAGCGGTAGTTGGCCACCAGGCGGTAGGTAGGTGCGTCCCAGGTCTCCTTGGCCTGATACTCACTGGTCAAAACCGGCAGACTGGGGTCATTCAGCGAGCGCATGGAGCCGGAGTTGGAGTAATCCTTGGTCTCCTGGGTATAGCGCAGTCCCAGAGTTAGATCCAGGGCATCGCTAACCGAGTAGGTGGCTTCAGTGAATAGGGCGTAAGTGGTGGTGGTGTTTTGTTGCCGAGCCTGGTCGACCGATGGACTGTAGGCCAACGCCAGCAGTGGGTCGCCCAAGGTGCCGATCAAAAAAGCCGGCGCGTCGAGGACATTGCCCTCGGTGCGGTCGGTATCCTCTTCAGCGTAGTAGGCGCCCGCCTGCCAAGTTACATTGTTGAGCTCACCCGCCAGGCGCAGCTCCTGGGAAAACATCTCCGACGTTTCGTCGACGGGATTGACAATACTGACCCCGGCAAAGGGGCCGAGTGCACTGACCGAAAAGCTGCCGTAGTTATAGAAGATCTCGGGTGCGACCGCCATGCCGGCCTGGGCAAATTTAGCTTTGTTGCTGGTATAGGCGGTCAGTGAGGAGAGCGTATAGAGCTCTTGCTGCCAGTCCACCTTGAGCGAAGCACCTGAATTTTCCATATCAGAGTAGCCGCGATAGCTTTGGTAGTTCTCGTAGAAGTCAGCCTCGGGATAGCCTTCGGCGATGGCCTGTGTCAGCGCCTGGCCGGTTATGCCGACAGTGGCATCGGAGATAGAGGCGTTGCCACCGCGTTCATCGGTGCCGTAGTTGGCGGTGAACAGAAACTCCAGGTTATCGCTGGCCAGATAGTTGAGCTGGGCGCGGGCGCCTTGGGAGTCGACGTCGCCGGTCTCGATACTGGAATCAACCACACTTTGCACGTAGGGGTCGCGCTGTTTGGTGTTGAGGCTCAGTTTACCGTTGAGTTTGTCGGTCAGTGGGCCGGCAATCATACTGCGCAGGTTGCTAACACCAAGATTACCGAGGGTGAATTCCGCTGCCGCTTCGAATTGATCGGAGGGTTTGCGGGTGGTGACGTTGATGGCGCCGGCGATAGCGTTTTTGCCCCACAGGGTGCCTTGTGGGCCGCGCAACACCTCAATCGATTGAATATCAAACAGCTCCAGTCCGGTACCGGCGCTGCGGTTAACGTAGACCCCGTCGATAAACATCGCCACCGACTGCTCACCGCTGGCGGCGCCGTCGCCGTTGGAACCGATGCCGCGAATATAGAGTTGCGGTTGCGCCGGGTTGAATTCACCCATGCTAAAGCCTGGCGTGCGAGCCGCGATCCCCGTGACGTTACTGATGCCGGCATCTTTTAACATGTCGGCGTTCATGGCGGTCACCGCGATGGGTACATCCTGCAGGTCCTGCGACCGCTTCTGGGCCGTTACAACGACTTCTTCAATCTGCGCGGATACGCTGGTGGATGCCATCAGCAGGGCGCTGATCGCGAAGCTCAAGGGGGATACTACGCCGGGCTTGGTCATGTTCATTGCCTCCAGAAGAAATAGTTAACCCACTGTCGACGACAAGGTCGCGAGTGGTGCAGGTCGCTGCCTATCAAGCTAGCGTAGGATTTTTGTACGACCATAGGGCCAGATTTCGATGAGTTACGGACCAGGCCACTATTTGCCCCATGGCGGAGCTGGCATTTCCTCTGGAAGGGGGTATTCATCCAAAATGGTGCATAAAAAGAGGGCCGATTCCCCCCTTTTTGTCTTTGATAATCTCTTTTCATCACTACCGCGACGGGCCTACAACGGCTTGGCCCACTACCTACTGAGCAACTGGTTCTCCCTCCAGTCAGCCCCGACTTGTTAATTTGCTAAGCCCCTTATTCCACAGGGGTGTTGAATGATTGTTACTGCAAAAAAGAGGCAGATTTATGCGCCCTTGGCGACCTTCCAAAAAGACGCTGGTGCCCCTGTTGATACTGTTGGGTGGCCTGTTATTAACCGTGACCTTGATCGCCACCGGCAAGCAGCACCAGAGTCAACCCTATAAAAAAATCTTGCCAATTGTAGAGGTGGTTGCCGTGCAGCCGCGCCGTGAACAGCTGGTGGTGCACTCGGAAGGGGTGCTCGAAGCGCGTCACCCGCTCGACCTGGCACCGGAAGTGGATGGCCGCATCACCTGGGTTAGTCCAGAGCTGGTGGCCGGTGGCCGTTTTCAAGAGGGAGAGCCGCTGTTGCGTATCGACCCGGCCGAGTATCAGTCGGCGGTGGCTCAAGCCGAGGCCCGACTGCAGAAGGCGACAGTAGAGCAGCAATACACGAGCGATGAGCTGACCCGGATGCGCCAGCTGCACAGTAAGAAACTGGCCAGCGATACTGCCCTGGAACAGGCTCAACGGCTGGCGGTGACGGCGTCGGCGGAGCTCACCCTATCCCAGGCGCTGCTGGACGATGCTAAACGAGATTTGACCCGTACCAGCTTGCTGGCCCCCTTTGACGGCCGCGTGTTATCGGAAGCGTTGGCTGAAAATCAGTTTGTCCGGCGCGGTGAGACGCTGGCTGCCCTCTATCAAACCAGCGTTCTGGAAGTACGCCTGCCGATTCCCCAGCAACAGCTGAAGTTCCTCAATTTGCCATCGTCAGACAGCCCGGCACTGGTGCAATTTCACGCGCTTTACGCCGGTATTACTCATCAGTTCAGTGGCCGCTTGGTGCGCCTGGAGGCGGAGTTGGATCGTCGCTCGAATATGGTTTACGGCGTGGCGCAGGTGCTATACGAGTCGCTGCCGGCGGAGCTGCCCATCGGCCTGTTTGTTGAAGCGGATATCATGGGCCGGGAAGTGGACAACGTTATTCGCCTGCATCGCAGCGCCATGCGCAACAGCGAGCAGGTGGTGGTGGTCGATGCCGAACACCGTTTGCGGCTGCCGGAGGTGTCGATTTTGCGCCTGGAGGGCGACTACGTGCTGATTCAAGGCGGTCTGACAGCGGGTACTCTGGTCAGCACCCACGCTGTGGAGCTGGCCGTGGAGGGGATGGTGGTAGAGCCGGTGTTGGTGAGCGAGCAGTTGGCACCCGCCGCGGCTCCAATCTCAGCAGAGTCAGTCGGTGGTCTACTATGAAGCGCTGTATCGCCTGGTTTGTCGATAACCCGGTCGCCAGTAATCTGCTTATGTGGCTGCTGCTCGGCGGTGGCCTGGTGACCCTGCCCAACCTCTATCGCGAGGAGTTGCCCGATGTTGAGATGAGCCTGATTACGGTGGATGTGGTCTACCCGCAGGCGACCGCCACCGAGGTGGAGCAGAGTGTCTGCATGAAGTTAGAGGATGCCCTGGCCGGCCTGGAGGGGAGTAAGAAACTGCGTGCCACCGCGGCCGAGGGGCGCTGTTCGGTCGCGATGGAGTTGACCACCGGGGCCGACGAGGCAAAAGCGCTGCGGGAGGTGAAAAATCGGGTCGATCAGATCGATAGCTTTCCGCTGGACATAGAGCGGCCGGTGGTGAGTGAGGTCACCTCCAGTTACGCGGTGCTGCAGGTGGCGCTCTCGGGGCCGGCCGATGAAGCAACGATGAAACGACTGGGCGTGCGTATGCAGCGCGAGCTGCTCGACCACCCGGCGGTCAGCCAGGTAAAGGTTAACTACACCCGTCCGGAGGAGATCTCTATTGAGGTGTCGGAGCAGACCCTGCGCCAGCACCAGCTGACCCTGGCCGATGTGGCCGCCGTGATTGAACGCAACTCGCTTAATATGCCCGGTGGCCTGATCAAAGGCCGCGACGGCCAGATCATTCTGAAAACCGAAAATCAGCGCTACTGGCGCGACGATTTTGAATCGCTGGTGGTGATCGCCAAGGCTGACGGCTCACGGGTGACCCTGGGCGAGATTGCCACCATCCACGACGGTTTTGAGGATCTGGATGTGTGGGCTCATTTTGATGGCAGCCCAGCCATTATTCTCGATATTCGGCGTATCGGTGAGGAGGATGTCATCGAGGTCGCCCACGCCGTTAAAGCCTACCTGCAGCAGGCCGAGCGCTGGTTGCCGGAAGGTATCCACTACCAGATTTGGCAGGATGAGTCACAGGAGCTGATCGCCCGTATCCGCACCCTGGGTAACAACGCCATCAGCGGACTGCTGCTGGTGATCATCACGCTGACGCTGTTTATGCGCATGCGCCTGGCGTTCTGGGTCACCGCCGGTATTCCCATCGCCCTGTGCGGTTCGCTGCTGCTGTTTCCGGCTCTGTCGATCTCAATCTCCACCATCTCCGTGGCCGCGGTGATGCTGGTGCTGGGTATCGTGGTGGACGATGCGGTGGTGGTGGGGGAGCGTATCTACAGTTACCAGCAGCTTGGCTGGCGACCGGCGGAAGCGGCCAAGCTGGGGGCGCAGGAGGTGTCGGTGCCGGTGATTTTCGGCGTGCTCACCACCGTCGCCACCTTTCTACCATTAACGGTAATTCCCGGCCCTATTGGCAGCATCCTCAAGCCCATTGGTTTGGTGGTCACCCTGATCCTGCTGATGTCGCTGGTGGAGTCCCAGTGGATTCTGCCCGGCCACCTGGCTCATCAAGCCGCTGCCAAGGCCAAGCCAGCGCGCAGCTGGTGGTTTGAGCGCCTGGTCGATGCCATTGGCAACGGCCTGGACCGCACAGTGGCGCGACTCTATCGGCCGGCGCTGCAGCTGGCCATCGAGTGGCGCTACGCTACTATCGCGCTGGCATTTTCCGCCCTGCTGCTGACCGTGGGGTTGATGGCCAGTGGCCGCGTGCCACTGCAGTTTTTCCCTCCCATCCCTGCCGAACGACTCTACGCCAGCATCAGCCTGCCGGAGGGGTCGTCGGTGGCGGCTACCGAGGCGGTGGTGGCGCAACTGCAGCACTCGGCACAGCAGCTGCGCGAAGAGGTGGATCTGGCGCTTGATCTGCCCGAGGGGGAGTCGATTTTTGGCCACTCCCTGGTATCGCTGGGCAAGCAACTCATTAAGGGCAGCCTGGCCGAGAGTGCGGTTATCGGCCCCCATTTTGCCGAGCTGGCGCTCTCATTGGAGCTGCCGGAGGATTACAGCGGGCCCAGCCCGGCGGCCTTGGCGGCGCGCTGGCGGGAGTTGACCGGCCCCATCCCCAACGCGGTGCGGCAATCCTTTGATGCCACCTCGCTGGTGCTGGGCAAGCCGGTGGAGCTGCAGCTGCGCGGTGATGACCTGGCCGAGCTGGACGCCGCCGCCGAACAGGTTAAGGCGGCGCTCTACGCTACGCCGGGGGTGACAGATATTTACGACAGTTTCGAGTTCGGTAAACAGGAGCTGCTATTGACCCTGTTGCCGCAGGGACACAACCTGGGCTTGACCACCCGCGAGCTGGCCAATCAGGTACGCCAGGCCTTCTACGGAGAAGAGGTGCAGCGCATTCAGCGCGGCCGGGAGGAGGTGAAGGTGTTTGTGCGCTACCCACAGGCCGAGCGCGCCAGCCTGGGCAATTTGGAGGGGATGCGCATACGCACCCAAACCGGTATTGAGGTGCCCTTCGCCAGCGTCGCACGCATGGAGCTGGGGCGTGGCTTCTCCAAGATCGAGCGCATAGATGGCCGGCGGGTGGTCAATGTGATTGCCGATGTCGATGCCAACCAAATTACCGGTGATGAGGTGCTGGCCAAACTCTCTCAGGAGGTCTTGCCCGGCTTGCAGCGCCAGTACCCGCAGTTGGATGTACGCTTTGCCGGGGAGGCAGAGGAGCAGAGTGAGGCCGGTGCCAGCCTGTTGCAGGCGGTGTTGCTGTCACTGTTTCTGGTGTATGCGTTGCTGGCGATTCCACTGCGCTCCTATCTGCAGCCGCTGTTGGTGATGAGTGCCATTCCGTTTGGCCTGGTGGGTGCGATTCTGGGTCACCTGGTGCTCAACGAGGCGTTTGTCTTCTTCTCCATTTTGGGCATCGTGGCGTTATCCGGGGTAGTGATCAACTCGGCACTGGTGTTGGTGGACCGCATCAACCACCTGCAGGGGGAGGGTGGTCTGGAGTTGAATCAGGCGATAGTGACCGCTGCCTGTGAGCGCTTTCGGCCCATCTTTTTAACCACCTTCACCACCTTTGTTGGCCTGGTGCCTTTGCTGAGTACCACCGAGACCTCCACCCGTGCCATGTTTGTGCCTATGGCGCTCTCCTTATCTGGCGGCTTGCTGTTTAGCACGCTGATCACTCTGTTTCTGGTGCCTGTGCTCTACCAGATTGGCGCCGGCCGGCATGGGCGGGAGCCAAGTAGTGAATGCCAGGGACAGCCGCCGATATCGGCCAGCGAGCCTATGCCCCAATAGGGTGCGGTGGTGCACACGCGGCCATCGACTCATGTCTGGCGGGCTAGCAGGGTTCACCAGTATGAGGATTCCAATGCAGCGCTCCAGCCCACGCCCGCCGGGCGCGGGCTTGGGCTGGCCCAATGGTCGGGGGCAATCTGGCCCTATGCGTGGCCTTCAAATTGCACTGTTCCCGTTTCGGTGATCCATCACGGCGGTGCGTAGTTTATGTCTGAACAGCTGATTCACATTGAGTTTGAGGCGGGGCGAACCCTGCGTGACCAGGTGCGCGCGCATCTGGTCTCCATGATACTCGCTGGCAAAATTGCCACCGATGTGGCGCTGCCCTCTTCGCGCCGAATGGCGGAGATGCTCGGCGTTTCGCGCAACACCATTATGCAGATCTACGAAGATCTGGTGGATATGGAGTACCTGGTCTCCAAACCGCGCCTGGGCTATTTCGTCAATACTGCGTTCCACGAGCAGGAGGCGATGCTGTCGCCGGTGAGTGCCAGCGACGGCCAGGAGCTGGATTGGTCCACCCGCTTTAAAACCCACCCGGGTAACAAGCGCAATATTATTAAACCGAGCAACTGGGCAAACTTTACCTACCCCTTTATCTACGGTCAGATCGCTACCGATCTGTTCCCCGAGCGCAGCTGGCGTGAGTGTGGCCAGAAGGCGATGTCACAGCACAGTGGCAAACATTGGGCGTTTGACTGGATTGATGGCGATGACCCGTTGTTGCTGGAGCAGTTGCGCAGCAATATTTTGCCGCGCCGGGGCATCTACGCCGAAGCCAGTGAAATTCTAGTGACTATCGGCACCCAAAATTCGCTCTATATGATTGCCAACCTGTTGGCCGACAAGAATACCCGGGTGGGCTTGGAAAACCCCGGCTTCCCGGATGTGAAGAATATCTTCTCTACCTTTAACGCCCAGTTGAGCTTCTTCGATGTCGATCAGGATGGTTTGATCCTGAATGAGGAGAGTGAGGCCGAACTGGCCAGGCTGGACTACCTCTACCTGACACCGAGCCACCAGGTACCCACGGGTGCGGTGATGAGTAGCGAGCGGCGCAAACGGCTTATGCACTTGGCCGAGCTGCACGATGTGGTGATTATCGAAGATGACTACGACGCAGAGATCAATCTGCAGAAGGAGGCGCAGCCGGCCTTGCGGGCGGTGGATCCACAGGAGCGGGTCATCTACGTGGGCAGTATGTCAAAGGCGATTGCCCCCGGGGTGCGCCTGGGCTTTATGGTAGCCAACGAAGAGCTGATCAGCGAAGCGCGGGCACTACGCCGGCTGATGTATCGCCACGTGCCGGTGCACAACCAGCGGCAACTGGCGCTGTTTATTTCGCAGGGCTATTTCGATAGCTATCTGCGCAAGATGCGCGAGAGTTACGCCCACAAGCTCGGCTTGATGGAGATGGCCATCAGCCGGCATCTGCCACAGTTTAAAGTGTTGTCACACGGCTCGGGCGCCACTTCGCTCTGGCTGGAGGCGCCAGTGGCTGTCGACACCGAGCAGCTCTCCTGGCGCGCGGCCAAAAACAGTATTCTGATTGAGCCGGGCGCCATCCACTTTGCCGGTGACGACCCCCGTAAAAACTACCTGCGCCTGGGCTTCGCCGCGATTACCGCCGACAAGATCGAGCCGGGTATTGCGGCCCTTGGTCGGCTGCTCGATTAGCGTTATCTGAGCCTGACTTGGGCTGGCAGCAAGCGGTGCTGGCCCAATCCTTTTTGCCGATCTGGCTATCTGTCATCGCCTTCCCAAGCTCTACACTGCACCCAGTTATTCGGTACTGAGTGTTCTGGGTATGGTGGATTTTGAGCTGACCAATCTCGCGTTACTGGCGCTGTTCCTGGCGGTAACGGCGGCATCGTTTATTACCTCGGTAACGGGTATGGCCGGTGGTGTGTTGATGTTTGCGGCGATGAACCTCTGCATTCCTGTGCGCGCTCTGGTACCCATTCACGGCGTAGTGCAGCTGTTTAATAATGCTGCCCGCAGCATCTATTTACGCCGCTATCTCCGCTGGCCAATTATCTGGCCCTTTACCTTGGGGGCTCTGCTCGGGGTAACCCTCACCACCCTGTTTGTGGCGCGCCTGGTCGGCGAGTTCTGGCCGCTGCTGATTATTCTGCTGCTGATTGCCTACACGCTGTTTCGCCCCGCCCGCCTGCCACCGATTCGCGTCTCTGACGGCAACTATTTTTGGGTGGGTGTGGCGACCGGATCGCTGGGTATTGTGGCCGGTATAATCGACCCGATTCTGGCCATATTTTTTATGCGCGACGATCTCAGTAAAGAGGCGATTGTGGCCAATAAATCGCTGCTGCAGATGGTGGTGCACTTCAGCAAAATTCCCGCTTTTTTATATTTGGGTTTTCCTTTTCTGGAGCACCTGGGGTTGCTGATTATTTTGAGCCTGGCCGGTGTGCTGGGCGCCCGGATAGGTATCCATGTGCTCTACCGGATTAATGCCAATTTTTTTATGCGGCTGATGAAAGTCGCCCTTCTTCTTGCCGGTCTACGCATCGGCTATCAACTGTTAGAGATGAGCCTGCCACTATGAGCAACCACTATGACGTGCGCAATCCCTATACCCAAGAGCACCTTGGTCAATTTAACTACGATGACTGGTCAAGCCTGAGCGTTAAACTGGAACTGCTGGAGCAGGGCCAGCAGCGACAGCGCTGCACCACGGCCAATGAGCGGGCCAATATTCTGCGCAAATTAGCCGGGCTGCTGGAGCAGAATGCCGAGCGCCTGGCACAACTGATTACCGCCGAGACCGGCAAGACGATTTCTGATTCCCGGGTGGAGCTGACCCGTGCTATTAACGCCGCGATTGCCAGCAGCGAGGAGGCGCGCCAGATTAGCGGTGAATGTCTGGATTCAGACTGCTTCGCCCCCGCGCGCGGCAAACTGGGGGTGGTGTTATGGCGGCCGCTGGGCACGGTGCTGTGCATCACGCCATTTAATTTCCCGATTAATATCGCCATGCATAAGATCGGCCCGGCTTTCGCTGCTGGCAATACCATCCTCTTTAAATCGAGCCCGCAAAATACCGCTTCTTCGCTGTTGTTTACCGAGCTCTGTTACCAGGCGGGTATGGATCAGCAGGTGTTGCAATTCTGTATGCCGGCGTTTGCTGATCTCGACCAGTTAAATGCGCACCCGAGCGTTAATTGCATCAATTTCACGGGCAGTACTCAGGTGGCCAATGCCATCGCGGCGGTCTCTGGCTATAAAAAATTGTTGTTGGAGCTGGGCGGTAATGATCCGCTGATTGTGATGCCCGACGGTGATGTTGAAGCGGCGGTGAATGCCACTATCAATCAACGTTTTGCCACGGCCGGGCAACGCTGTACCGCGGCCAAAAGGGTGTTTGTTCACCAGCAGGTTTATAGCGAATTTCGCAATAGCCTGTTGGCCAAAACCCAACAGCTGAAAGTGGGCGATCCGATGGATGAGCAGACCTTTGTTGGCCCGGTTATTCATCAGGGTGCGGCACAAGAAGTCGAGCGGCTGGTGAACGATGCGGTTGCCCGCGGCGCCCAGGTAACCATCGGCCACCAATACGATGGAGCGCTGGTCTATCCCACTATTTTGGAGGCAGTGCCGGCCGATGCGCTGCTGATGCGCGAGGAGTTGTTTGGCCCGGTGGTGCCGCTCTATGCCTTCACTGAGCTGGACGAAATTGTGCCGATCATTAACAACAGTTGCTACGGCCTGCAGGCCGGCCTGTTTACCCAAAACCTGGCGGTGATTCGCCAGCTGTTTGAGGCTCTGGATGTGGGCACCCTGGCCTGTAACGATGGCCCCGGCTTTCGTACTGAGCACTTCCCCTTTGGTGGCGTGAAGGAGAGTGGCACCGGCCGCGAGGGTATAAAGTATGCCATCCGCGAGATGAGCTTTACCAAGACGCTGGTTATCTGAGTGGCCGGGCGTGGCCCAATGGTTGGCGCGCCCCTGGCCCTAAGCCCGAACGGCAAAATCCCCTAAAGTAAATTCAACTTCCAACGCAACGGGATAACACAATTGTATGAGTGAATTTGCCGATATTATTGCATCCGACAAACAGCATGTTTGGCACCACCTAACCCAGCACCAACTGTTTGATCAGCAGGATCCTATGGTGATTGTCAGTGGCGAAGGCATGCGTGTAACCGATGCCAATGGCAAAGAGTATTTGGATGCGACCTCGGGTGGTGTCTGGTCGGTGAACGTTGGATACGGCCGGGAAGAGATCGCCGACGCGGTGCGCGATCAGCTGGTGCAGATGTGCTACTACGCCCACTCGGCGGGCAATCTGCCGGCGGCGCAATACGCCGCCGCACTGGTGGAGAAGATGCCGGGTATGGCGCGGGTCTACTTCTCCAACTCCGGCTCCGAAGCCAACGAAAAAGTCTACAAGATGGTGCGCCAGTTGGCCCATATCGAGGGTCAGGGCGAGAAGTACAAAATTATCTATCGTCAGCGCGATTATCACGGCACCACCATCGGTGCACTCAGTTCCACCGGCCAGGAGGAGCGGCGCGAGCAGTACGGGCCGTTTGTGCCCGGCTTCAGCGCTTTTAGCCACTGCTGCTGTTATCGTTGCCCGTTTGGTAAAGAGTATGGCAGTTGCAATATTGAGTGTGCCCACGACTTGGAGCGAGTGGTGTTGGCGGAGGGGCCAGATTCCGTTGGCGCGGTTGTGCTAGAGCCCATTACCGCCGGTGGTGGTGTGATTCCACCGGTGCCGGAGTACTTTCCGATTATTCAGAGTATTTGCCGCAAATATGGGCTCTTACTGCATATCGATGAAGTGGTTTGTGGCGTTGGCCGCACCGGTGAGTGGTTTGGCTACCAGAATTACGATGTTCAACCCGACTTCGTGACCATGGCCAAAGGGGTGGCCAGCGGCTATGCGGCTATCTCTTGCACGGTAACCACCGAGGCGGTATTCAATCGTTTCAAGGCCGACCCTTCCGAGCGCATGCCCTACTTTCGGGACATCAGCACGTTTGGCGGTTGTACCGCCGGCCCTACCGCCGGCTTAAAAACCCTGGAGATTCTGGAGCGGGAAAATTTGTTGGCCAATGTTAAGGCGATGGGTGCACGCTTACTGGATGGTTTGCAGAGCCTGAAGAGCGAATTTGCTGTTATCGGCGATGTGCGCGGTAAGGGTTTGTTTGCTGGTATTGAGTTGGTGGCAGATCAGCAGAGCAAAGCGCCGGTCGCCGAGAGCTACGCCGCCGGCTTTGTCGCCGAGTGTGCACGCCAGGGGTTGCTGATCAGTCGTACCAATCGTAGTTTTAACCAATTCAATAACACATTGTGCTTGAGTCCGGCGTTAATTGCCGGAGAGATTGAAATCGATCAGATTTTGGCGATTTTGCAGCGGGCGTTTGCCGCCAAGCCCCTGGCTTAATGGCCGTGATCGAAGAGAGGAGGATGTATGTCTGCGCAGCATAAACGCAAAGCCCAACGAGGGTTGCTGTTAAGCTTGATGTTACTTAGCCCGGCCGTGTTGGCGGGCGTTGATGAAACCATTAACGCCTGGGCAACACCCGTGGCAGAGATTCTGTCGAGCCTGGTTTTCTATAAAGTTTCACTGTTTGGCAGCCAGCTGCCATTGGTGGTTTTATGGTTGGTGGCCGCAGCGCTCTTCTTCACCCTCTATTTCAATTTTCTGAATCTGCGTGGCTTTGGCCATGCCATCAAAATTGTGCGTGGTGATTTCAGTCAGGCACACCATCCGGGCGAGGTGAGCCATTTTCAGGCGCTGGCGACAGCGGTCTCCGGTACTGTGGGGATCGGTAATATTGGCGGTGTTGCCATTGCGATTTCGGTGGGTGGTCCTGGTGCGGTTTTTTGGATGGTCCTGGCCGGCTTACTCGGTATGTCGACCAAATTTGTCGAGTGCACATTGGGGGTGCTTTTCCGTCGGGAAAATAGCGACGGCAGTGTCTCTGGCGGGCCAATGTACTACCTGGAACAGGCGCTGAAGCTGCGTGGTAAACCTCGCGCTGGCCGCTTGCTGGGGGGGTTTTATGCGCTTGGTATCGTGCTCGGCTGTATGGGTATCGGCAACATGTTTCAGTCGAACCAGGCTTATGTGCAGGTGGTGAATGTTACCGGTGGTAGCGAGGCTAGTTGGCTGGCTGACAAGGGTTGGTTGTTCGGCCTGGTGCTGGCGGTTTCGGTGGCGTTGGTGATTATCGGAGGTATCAAGTCCATCGCCCGGGTAACCAGTAAGGTGGTGCCGTTTATGGCGGTGTTCTACTGTGTGGGTGCCCTGGTGATTATTGCCATGAACTATGAAGCCCTGCCATTTGCCGTGCACGCAATTATTAGCGGCGCGTTTGGCAGCGACAGTGTCGCTGGCGGTGCCCTGGGGGTGATGATTCTCGGCTTCCAGCGGGCAGTGTTTTCCAATGAGGCAGGCATCGGCTCAGCCGCCATTGCGCACTCGGCGGTACGTACCGACAAAGCTATTACCGAAGGCTATGTCGCGCTACTGGAGCCATTTATTGATACTGTGGTGATTTGCTCGCTCACGGCGCTGGTGATTGTTACCACGCTCTATTACGAGCCCGGATTTTTTCAGGGCTTGGGCGGCATTGAAATGACTTCACACGCGTTCGCCCGCAATATTGGTTGGTCGCCGATATTTATCGCCATCTCCGGATTTCTCTTCGCCTACTCCACCATGATCGCTTGGGCCTATTACGGCCTCAAAGGTTGGACCTACCTGGTGGGTGAGAGTCGATCGGCGGAGCTTGGTTTTAAATTGGTGTTTTGTGGTTTTGCCGCACTTGGCTGCAGTATCCAGCTGCAACCGGTGCTCGATATCTCTGACGCGCTGGTGTTTCTGATCTGTGTGCCCAATATATTTGGGCTCTATTTATTGGCGCCGACCGCGAAGCGCGAACTGCGCAGCTATCGACAGTCAATTCAAAGCAAAACAAAACCGGCAAAGAAAACCGAGACCATAAACGGTAATTGCTAGCCAGCCATAATTTTGGTGGCTGTGGCTTAACACCTATACACCTATTCAGAATTGATGTAGATGACCACTAAGGAGTGGAGGATGACCAGAAACTTTCTGAGCCGTGTGTTCGCTACTGCAGCATTAGTTGTTGCAGGTAGTGGTATCGCCAACGCCAGCGATTACGCTGACCGCGTTTTTCTTGGTGATCATATCATTACCATGGATGCCGCCAACGACACTGCCAATGCGGTAGCGATTCGTGGCGATAAAATCATATTTGTCGGCGATAAAAGCGATACCAAAGCGCTGATTGGTAAACAGACCGAAGTGATCGAACTGGGCGACAACGCGTTGATTCCCGGGTTAATCGATGCCCATGGCCATTTCACTATGGTGGCCAGACAGGTTGATTTATTGAATGTCTCCTCGCCTCCGGTCGGTCCCGTTGAAGAAATCGACGATATTGTCGAGTTGTTGAAAGCCTTTATAAAAGAGAAAGGCATTGCCAAAGGTGAGTGGGTAATGGCTTACGGCTATGACGACTCCCTATTGAAGGAGAATCGCCATCCAACGCGTGAGGATCTTGATAAAGCCTCCAAGGATAATCCCATCTACATAAGACATGTTTCCGGGCATTTGGGGGTGGCCAACTCGGCGGCATTGGCTGCAGTTGGGATTACTGCGGATAGCCCAAATCCCGCGGGTGGTGTTATCCGAAGATTGGCCGGTGGCAGCGAGCCGAATGGGGTGCTGGAAGAGGCCGCAACTATGCCCTTTATGATGCAGTACTTTAAGACCCAGTCAACCGATCCCAACGCGTTCGCTGATATGGTGGCCAAAGCCATTACCTATTGTGCCAGCTTTGGCTTAACCACCATTCAGGACGGTGCCTCAATGTTGGCGGATGTAAAAGCTCTGCAAGGATTTGCCGAGCAGGGAATGATTCAGGCGGATATCGCGATGTTCCCGCATATCTCGATGGTGCCCAAGGGCATTGAGCCACAAAGTTTGTATCAGACGGAATATCAAAAAGGGGTACGAGTAGCCGGTATTAAATTCGCGTTGGATGGCTCTCCGCAGGGGCGGACCGCCTGGTTAACCCAACCCTACACGCATCTGCCACACGGCGTTACCGATAAAGAGTACAAGGCCTACTCCACAGTCGATGCTGCAGAGTACAAAGCTCAGGCGAAGGCGGTGTTGTTGGCCGGTATGCCGATTATTGTTCACTCCAATGGTGACGCCGCCATCGATCTAATGCTCGACAGCGTTGAAGAGGCGTTTGCTGGCCAGGAAATTCCCGATCACCGTTCGGTTATTATCCATGCACAGTTGATGCGTCAGGATCAGCTGGACCGGGCCAAGCGCTTAAAAGTGATTCCATCCTTCTACTCTGCTCATCCATTTTTCTGGGGTGACTGGCACCGATTAAGCTTTGGTGACGAGCGCGCTTTTGGTATCAGTCCTACCGGCTCGGCCTTGCGTAAAGGCATTACTTTTACCGTTCACAATGACTCCCCCGTGGTGCCGCCGGATATGATGCGTCTGTTGTGGGTTACCGTAAATCGCGAGACCCGCAGCGGCTTTGTACTGGGCCCCGACGAACGCATCTCGCCACTGGAAGCGCTGCGCGCAATGACCATCAACGCCGCCTACCAATATTTTGAAGAGGATAAAAAAGGTTCGCTGACGGTGGGCAAGCAGGCTGACCTGGTAATACTGGGCGCCGACCCGATTACCGTTGATCCAGGTACTATCAAAGATATTCCGGTGCTGGAAACCATCGCCCACGGCCAGACCATTTTTAAAATGTAGATAGACCTTTAGCGGCAAGGAAATTTAGCGACGGGATGCAAAGTCCCGCCGCTAAGTTCGTCTTGGTTTCTCGCTTAAGTTCTGGTCATCTCCCTCGCCAAAAGTGCATCCAGTTCCTCTCTCGTTTTTACGTAGTCGCCCCCATCGGCGGCCAGTGCCCGCTTGAGTTCTGCCACGGTAATTGAACCGATTCCTCGGGTGAGCAGCGTTTCGAGATCATTCAGTGTGTTTTTTGAAGTCTGCCGGATAACGTCGGCCTTGGGGCTGAACGCCAGTACTTTCGAGCGCCCGTCGGTTTCATCCCGCTTAACCACAATCAGGTCTGCGGCAACCATCTCTTTAATTATGTGGCTGATGGCCTGGCGGGAGAGGTTCATCTTCTGGGCGATGGTGGAGGGGCGGCTCTCGCCAAGGGAGAGGTAGAGCAGTACAGTCGCCTGCGATTTGTTCACTGGTTTAAACTCCTGCGATTCCAAAATGGAGAGCGGGCTTGTCTCCAACCAATCTTCGGCGGTTAGCAGTGCGGCAAGTCGGTGTGGGTGCGGTGTCATATTTAAGCCGCGTGTTACGAGTAGTGGGTTGCATCTAATTTAAAGGTCGCCGGTTTTAGGGCTGCCGGGGCATTACTAACCTTGCTGGCGCGCACTCTCTATTAGACAGATGCCGAAAATTCATTCTAACTTTCTGGTGCTATCTGGTTGCTTGCCTAAATTTCCCAAGATACGAGCAGAGTTGGTGGCCAACCCGGCGCTGATTCCCGGCGCTGAGCAGGAGCTGCTGCGCTGTTTTAGCCCGGTGTTTCATATGGCCAGAAGCGCAACCTGCGATGTGGAGCTAGGCGGTAAAACCATCAAGCAGGGCGATAGAGTGGCACTGCTCTATGGCGCCGAAAATCACGACCCGGAGGGTTTTGAAAATCCGCATCTATTGGATATTCACCGGGAAAATGCCAGTAAATAGATCACCTTGGGCTATGGTATTCACCACTGCCTGGGCTCCCGCTTGGCGCTGATGCAGCTGCAAATTATTTTGGAAGGCTTTCTCGCAGTATTTCCCAGCTATGAGGTACTGGCCGAGCGGGACTATATTCGCTCTAACTTTGTTGGAGCGATGAAGCATTTGCCCATCCGGTTGAACCGGTAAGCTCTGCAATGCACGTGAGAGTTAACGGGCTATGTTTTGATCCGTTGTGTGGTTTGCTGATGGGGAGGGCTGACTACTGGTGGGCCCAGCACGACCTAAACGTGTGGCCTGTCGGTTTTGAGTTGTCCCCGTTGTTGGTGCCGACCAAACAAAGCTGCATAATGTTTACGCCTCGCACATGGTCGCTGGCAATTAAGATGAGGCTCTACAGCTTAAGTTGTAACTGCTCTATGTGTAGCGCAGCTATACGCCGTTTCCCGGCACCTTTGGATACACTTTTTTTACTGTGCTTTGTCGTCTGTATCCCCCTAAGATTTTGCCTTTTTAGTTAGCCGTGAAGCCCCCAATGCTTTCGGTGAGCCCAATTGTTAATGGGGTTGTTATGTTCGGGCTTATTGCTAGGCGAGTTATTTCGTATTAACTCAAGCAATTAGAACACAGTCTATCGAAAGCTGGTTGGTCTCTTTATCTGATTCAAATCTCAGCAGAGGTTGCAGGCCGCTGTTGGGGGCTTAAAGCCTCCCGCAGCGGAATAGACGTGGGTTTGTGGTCAGGCTGGCTGGTGAGTTTTTAGCTCGAAGCCTGGGTGAACCAAATTATGAAATCGCCAGAATGTCTTTTAGTTGTGCCGCAATTTGGTGTGCTCCGTTAGCTTTGAGGATGCCCAGGTGATCACCTTCAATCCAGTAAGCATCGGGAGTGTCTGTCAGCATTTGATCCCAGCCACCGTGCGCCTCAGCGCTGTAGCCAGGAAAGGAGGGCTCGTTTTCAGCGCGAAATATCACTACTTTTTCAGGGTGGTTCCAGCGCGTGATTCTCCTCCGGTAATTATTAAAAAAAGCTCGTTTATAGTGCACGGCAACGGGTAAGGCGTTCAGCTTATAATTTGGGTATAGGCGTTGGATTAGGCGTTTTAATTTACGCAGGCCAAATAATTTTGTGAGCGTCAAGCTGGATTTCAAATTGGTTAGGCTCAACCGTTTATGGGCGTTTTCAGGTAGATTGAAATCTAATACACCAAGCAACTCTACCTCGTTACCTTCCTGGGTGAGTAGCTTGGCTAATTCATAGCCGATTACACTGCCGAAGGAGACGCCCATTAATCTGTAGGGGCCTTCCGGCTGGATCTCTTTAATCACGCGTGCGTAGGCTTTGGCCATTCCGTCGACATTCAATATTCTGTCTTGATTTAATGCTTGCTCTTCCATAAATAGATAAATGGCGTAAACCGGGGCCACCTCTTTCAGGGCATTGGCAAGCTCAGAATAGATCTCTATACCACACAGGCAAAAAATAGGGCGATTGTCGCTTTCATTTTGCAGGCAAATTACCCGGTCTTTGTTCAGGCGTTTGCGTGGTGCCGGAGTGTCGTCACTTCCTCCTGCTAATAGTTGCTCTATAGCTTTCGCTTGAGCCTCAATAGTGGCAATCGTAAAGAAATCCCCCAGGGAGAACTCGACTGGCCAGGTAGTGGTAATCTTATCGAGCAGGTTGGCTGTTAGTAGTGAGCTGCCGCCAACATTGTAGAAGTTGTCGGTGATACCGAACTCTTCGTGACCTAGCAGCGTTGTCCAAATTTCAAAGAGGTTTTTTTGTGTTTCGGTTTTTGGATCTATGCGCACATTTTTATGTAACGAGAACTTCGGCCTCAGTGCGGCATGATCAACACCATGATCATTGCTGGGCAGCTCGCTGAATTTGAGCATGAGCGCTGGATGCTGGCCTATTGTAATCCGCTCTGGCAGGGCGCTATTTTTTGTATCTACCAGATTTTCGTCGAGTTTTGCGCACAGTAATTGGTGCGGAGACCTGGCTTCGCCGGAGTTGTAACTGCGGAAGCCGTCGGCAAAGCGGTTAACGCCTACCATCACGTTCTGTGGTTGCCGGCGTAAAATCGCTTCCAGGGCGGTGATTGCCGCGCGATTATTCAACACCACTAACCCTTGGCTCTGAATCACTTCTCCAGGCAGGCTGGCACTCATGCCAAGGCCTTTCCATGAGCTCCAGGCGATGGCGTAAGCCTTTATACCTTGTGCCCGTTGGCTTGTTGCCAGCTGTGATAATTGCTGGTTGGTGGCGGCATAGGCTGGCAGGCCGGATGATTGTGCTTCCGCCATTTCAGCGGTGATTGATGAGAAATAAACAGCTAGGAGATCTGTCTGCTGCTTGGCTAGTTGGCCGATGGCCAAGGCACCCTCAATTTTTGGGAGCCAAACTTTTTGTAAATCTGATTTGCTGATTTCATTGTTGTCGCGCTCGGCAACGCTTCCAGCCAGATGAAATACGGCGGAAAAATATTCTCCCAACTCCTGTTGCCAGGTTTGAATGGCGGATAAGAACTCACCGGAGTTTAAAATTTTATGACGGCGATATTCTACGGTGCACTCTTTTCTTAGCAGTTGCAGTTGTTCGAACTGTGCGGGTCGTACTTGTTGTAGGTCGCTTTCGGCTGTGCTGCCTACCACTAGCAGTTTAACCTGTTTGCTTGCCAGCCAGCGGCAGATGTTGACGCCTACCCCACCTAGGCCGCCGGTAACCAGTACCCACTGGTCTTTAGATAGTTCAGGTAAGTTGTGCGTGTCGTTGGCAGCCCAGCCTTTATATTGTCGAGTTTGACGCTGCTGCTTCCCGTTCTGGTGTTGTGTTACATAGCGAACGTCAGGTGCTCCGGCCACTGTTTGCAACTCTTCATGAATTAATGCTGCACACAGGGGATTTTTGTGGCTGATATCTTTATCGAAATAAACTGATTTGGCGCCAAAGCCAAGTGTGCCCGCTACTGCTCGATAATAACTAGCCAGGCTGACAAAAATATCTTCGCTAATAGAAGGCGCCAGGCCAACGAGGCAGTAGTGTAACGTTTTTTCAAAGAGCGACGTTTTCGCTAATAGGGTGAAGGCTCTGTTAAGGGAAATTACTTGGTCGGCAAAGTCTCCGGGCGCGGGCAGGTGGTCGATGGCGAAGTGGTCTGCCAGCCGTAAATCGAGGATTTTATAGTCCTGCTCAATCCATAATCCGTCGAGGGCTTCATTCAGTTGGTCGTAATCCACTTGTACAATCTGGATGTTGCTATTCGCTCTTAGGGCGAGTGACTCTGGCGGTTCGTTGGTAGTGAGTACAACTACCGAATGCTGTGTGGTGGCACTGTTTTTCAGGTACTCGACTACGGTCGGATTGAAGCTGTTGGTCAGTACCACTAAGCCCTTCGTGGCAATGGCAATATTGGCTTGGTGGCTGTCATTATGCCAGTGGCAGGTTAGCAGGCTATTTTCAATAGTACGCTCGGTGCCGAGCAGCAGATCCATTTTTTCTGCTGTGGCTGTATAGTGGCCGGACTCGAACTTTTTAACCAGTGCGGAACGCTGGATTTTTTGAATACTGGTTTTCGGAATGTTGACGGTAGCTTCAGGAATAATGTAGTCAGGCTTTAATTTGTGGGTCTCGGCAATTTTGTCGGATATCTCTGCCGCTAAAGCCTGCAATTCCTGGTCGGCGTTGATGTGTGGCTCCGGGCAAAAGAAAAGCACCAAGCTTTCCTTGTTATCCCCGGGGGCTCTGGCCTGAATAGCGGCTGAGTAGGTATTCACAATGCCGGGAATCTTATCCACAATAGACTCGAAGTCGATCGG
This sequence comes from Halioxenophilus sp. WMMB6, assembly GCF_033283405.1. Taxonomy (NCBI): domain Bacteria; kingdom Pseudomonadati; phylum Pseudomonadota; class Gammaproteobacteria; order Alteromonadales; family Alteromonadaceae; genus Halioxenophilus; species Halioxenophilus sp. WMMB6. Next base: position 578,235 of record NZ_JAWMQR010000002.1, on the reverse strand, counting down.
GCTGAAATTGGCGCCGTTGATTATGAGTGTGTCTTTTGAGCGGCCGGATAAGTAGAGCTCTCCTTCAAAAATAAAGCCCTTGTCTCCCGTGTTTAACCAGCCATCTTCGGAAAATAGTTCAGCGTTGGCCTCTGGGTTATTTAAATAACCTTGCGTGACACCGAGGCCTCTAATTTGCAATTGGCCGTTGCACAGCTCTGGCAATACGTGGTTTTTCTCGTCGACGATCCGCATCGACATACCGGGAATAATTGGTCCCAGGCAGGTTGACGCCACACAGTTTGGTGTGCCCTTTTTTACGAGCCGTAATTGGGATTCATTAAACGAGTCCCGGTCGATATAAATTTGTTTGTTAATCTCGTCCGTTGGTGGACGGCTGTAGGTGACCCCTGAACACATTTCGGCCATGCCGAAGGCGGGTACGATACAGTTGGTTCGTAAATGGAATTTTTGCAAATGGCTGATCAGTTCCCGTGCTGTGGATTCAGAGATGGGCTCTGCGGCATTGAGGAAGGTATCGACACAGGATAAGTCCCAGGTAAAGGTATCCTTACTCGATTTTAATGTATTAATAATGGTTCGATAGGCGGAATCTGTGGCCCAGGTGTGCGACACGCGAAATTCGTCGATCAGATTCAATAAATTCACTGGGTTCGAGAGAATAACATTTGTCGGTGTGTAGATACTCTTACAGCCAGCAACAATACAGCGGATGTGCCAATCGGAAATACTGCCGATGTGATCGAACGGCAGCCAATTTAGGGTGACGTCAGCGCTGGAATTTTGCCAAATATCGATGGCGCCCTTACTGCGTGACAGCAGGTTGGCGTGGGTCAGTTGTACAAATTTAGGCATGCCGGTACTACCGGAGGTCATGCATAAAAAGGCGATCTCATCAGGGTTGGTTGCGGGTGACAGTGCGAGGGATTGGGTGTCGGTAGTGAGTAATTGCTCTACCAGAAGCGGAGAGAGTTGAGCGAACGCGTAATCCGTTTGGCCGCGTAAAAACTCCGCCGCCGGAGCGTCAGCAATAATTCGCGCGCCGGCTAAACTGGAGCAGACATAGTCAAATTTCTGCAAATCCTTGTCACTGGCTTGGGCAGATGTCCATGTGGAGGTAATGACCGGTACAGCATCGGCCAGTATCGAGCCCCAAAAAGCGACAATAGTATTTTTCAAACTTTGCGTATGAATAATGACGTTGTCGTGTGCCTTCACCCCTTGAGCCAACAAGCCGGCAGCCGTTGCTTTGGCAAGTTGTAAGAGCTCCTGGCAATCAAGGCTATCTCTACTAACGCCGTCGGCTGCGAGAAACACCAGTTCCGGCGGTGTTTCTTGTTCTCCTCTAATGGTTAACAGCTCGGCCAGGGTTTGCGGCGCTTGGGTCTGACTCTCGCACAATGGGTTGCTGTGCTCGGAAGAGACAGCGGTAAGTGGGCTTCTTTGTTGATAGAGGTATGAAGGGCTATTTGGGGTTGATTCTGCGGAAGCTTCGGGTTCGTTAGGCTGAACTCTGAGGGGTAATAGTGAGTGTTTGTGCAGATAACCCGGGTGGTTATCTGCCTTGCCCAGAAAGAAATAGTAATCTTCCCGGTTGTGGTTCTCTGGTGCCAGCGCCCGCATCGCGGACTGCGCAATATTGTGCGAGCAGAGCGTGTTGCTGGTATAGAGGGCGCGTAATTTGTCCTCGTCAACTTGCCCTCCCGCCGTGAGTGGTAGAGCGGTGACTTGGCAAACGTGGTCGACATCTTCGGCGAGCTGATTGAGTTCTTCCTCGAACAAGGTTTGACGCGCGACAACAAATCGAACGCGCACAAAACTCTTAGTGGGCTCATTAATGGTGAGCTCACAGGCTTGAATCAACTTGCGATTCAGGAGCGTGTTATCAAACTGCGGCAAAGATGTGCCTTGCTCTTTGGCATATCTAAGTTCCATTGCATTATCCCTTTGTGAGCTACTTCCTATAAACCAACAGAATCAGGCCTTGGCTGTTGGACTACTGTCTAAGATTGGTGAATGTTGAGGTGAACACAGTTGCCCAAGCAAGCTTAGGGCCGAGCGTGGTGGTTAGGCGGCATTGAGGCGTAGGTGTTTCAAACCTTAAATGGGGGCTGCCAATATTGGGCCTTATAACTCTTCGCCGCGATACTACCACTTCTCTAATTAGCTTCTAACCCCTTGATTACATTGCCATTCAGGCAGTTGCCCAGATTATCAATGTGCAAGATGACATTAAAGGGTACCTTGTTTGTACCATCGCGAATACCTCCTTGGGCAATTAATTGTGGGAGGTGAGACGATGTTGGCATCCTCGTGTAAATCTGTCCCCGATGGGCATTAGGAGACATACGGTTTAGCCGCCCCGGTCAGAGCCACTCTGCTTGCGGGGCGGCTTTGGACGGTGTGGGAATGTAACAACTACGATGACTGAATTGTTGCAAAGAGAGTAGAGAAACAGGGTGTTGGCTTGAATGGTCAGTTGACAAATAGCCATACAAAAAAACTATCGGTTCCATTTTTGTGAGCCATTGGGATGCTAATAACGGCCGGACGGCGCATCGGAGTTTGTAATTGGAGCAGCGCCATAAGGGCGCATATTAACTCCAGGTTGAGTTTTGATGCGCCAGAATTGGCTGGTTGCGTGTATCGCTGTGCTGAGGCAGGCCACTATCAACAGGCTGAAAAGATCACAATGTGAGCGGGCGTTCAATATGCAGTAAACCCAGTCGCGATTGTAGATCTCCCCTGGAATTGTGTAATCAGAGGTAAGAATACAGGTGGCGGTGGTGTGCTCCGCAGAAGTTAATCAAACAGCCTAAGGCCAGTTTCAATTCGTGTGCGCAATTTAAGGCTGCATTCGTAATACCAAATCGCTGCGGTCGATCTGCCTCCAAGATTTATTGGTAAGTGCTTTCTGTTACAAACCTGAGCGCAGTAGCGCACCCAGTCTTTTTGAATTGGCAGTCAACGAACTATCCGATATTTCCAGTGTTGATGTTGTTGCTGATCCGTGGCGTAAAGCGCTTTGACTACAGAAGGCGACCCACGTGCCCGCGATGATTGGCCCGATATTGAGTCGGTGAGCACCCCATTAGGCGATTGAATGCATCTCTGAAGCGTCGTTCTGAGTGGTAGCCAAGCTCTTCGCTGATACGGCCGATACTTCGTGAGGTCTCGGTGAGTACACGCGTAGCAATATGAATACGACACTGGTGAACGTAGTCAATGGGGGAGCTGCCCACCAGCGCTGAAAATACCCGGCTGAAGGTGGAGCGCGCCATGGTCGCGATAGCGGCCATCTCTTGTAACTGCCAGTTGCGGGTGGGGCGGGCGTAAATTGCAGTCAGCACCTTGCGCACGCGTGGGTCATGGATGCCCAGTGGGGCGCTCATGGGGCGGGAAGCGCTGCGAATAAGGAACGCGCGCAGCATGCCGATGACCGTCAATTCCGCCAATCGGCTCGCCACGGCGGCGTATCCCGGGCTGTCATCGCTGGCGAGAAACTCGAGAGCCGGTTCAATGATGGTCAGCATTCCTTCGTTGTCTGCGTCCAGAACAATGAACTCCGGCAATTGCGACAGCAACGGATTAGACCGGCTGTGAGAGACCGTAAATGCCAGGCCCAGAATCGATGTGGTTGGCCCATCTCCTTCGACGGTTAAGCGAGAGGCTTGAGCGGGGGCAGCGAGGCCTATCTCTTCACGATACTGGTGGCCCGCCCAGGGTAGATCGGCCAGTGCTGTTGAGGCGGCGCCGTCGCGCGCGAGCAGTTCACACTGCCCGCCTTGCAGCGCCAACAGCGTTTGCCCTTGCTGCAATTCCAGAACTCCGGAACTTTCCGATTTGAGCAGGCATTGACCTGACGTCAAATGCAGACAATAGCCGGGAGAAAAATCGCACACGTTGATTCCCCAGTCGCCCGCCAGTGTCCAGCGAGAAATGATCCCCGACTCAATCTGCAGATGCGCTAAAAGGTGGCTGATGAGATCCATGGCTATCGTTGATAAAAACCGTCCGATTTATGATTATTTCCGGCGTATTTAGCTCTTGGTGGCTCAGTATAATAGAGGTTCGATTCAATCAAGAGAATTCTAATAATGAGATTTATTCGAAATGCCTGGTATGTGGCTGCCTTGTCTGATGAGGTCAGCGGGGAGGAACCTTTGGCTCGTCAGGTCATTGGTGATTTCCTGGTGCTTTACCGCGATGAGGACAATCGGGTGGTGGTGTTGAGCGATATGTGTCCCCATCGCTTTGCCCCCCTTTCCAAGGGCAAGGTGTGCGCCGGCAAGCTCCAATGCCCCTATCACGGCCTGCAGTTTGATGGCAGTGGACACTGTGTTGCCAACCCCCATGGCGATGGCCATATTCCGGCACGTGCGCAGGTAACGAACTATCCCGTAGAGGAGCGCTATGGCGCCGTTTGGGTGTGGATGGGGGATGCCGCCAGGGCGGACGCCAGCCTGATACCTGTCTCCGAGCATATGGATCCCACGGTCAGCTACGTTGGCTATGGGCAGATGGTTGTGCAGGGTAACTACCAACTTGAAAACGACAATATTCTGGACTTGTCACACATCGAGTTTGTGCACCCGTTTTTTTCATCGCCGGCCGTCAGCAAAGGTGAGGTTAGCCATGAGGTTGACGGTGATGCGGTCTGGTCGCGCAGAGATATTCACAACGATGAGACGCCACCAGAGTTTATCCGGCATGTTTTTGATGTGCCGGAGGGGCCGGTTGATCGATGGTTGCATGTCTACTGGCAGGCCCCGTCGTATATGAATCTGACCGCCGGTGGCGGCGTTGCGGGTACACCCCGTGAACAATGCCGGGTATCGCATCAGGTGCACTGGTTTACACCGGAAACCGAAATAACAACTCGCTACTACTTTGCGGTAGCAGTGCCTCGGGCATTAGGCTCCCAGGGCCAAGAGATGGCCGACCAGCAGGTGCAGTCTCTTTATCAGCCTTTCGAGCAGGAAGACAAACCACTAATTGAAGCTCAGCAGGCCAGGATTGGTGAGCGGGACCTGAGTGAATTAAAACCCATCATTCTCTCTGTGGATGGTGCCGGGGCGGCGGCCAGAAGAGTAATCCTCCGGAAGCTTGAGCAGGAGAACGCGACCTAGGCTTCCTGTTTTCGCCTGTCCAACCTCCATTCTCGTGGATCGTCAAAAATATAGGGTTTAGGGCTGATTCGGCCCCGCGGGCTACGCCGCGTAGCGATAGAAAAGAAGTAAGGCATCGGGAGGGAGGGTGTTAGTGGCACCCTGCTGGCCCAGGGCTGCTATCGCTTGCTTGATGCACCCGGTATTCCAATCTCCCATAACTATCTCCACTTCTGTAACAGACTTCTGTGCGCATCGATGTTCCCCCGAGGTGAAGTGATCCGTCCGCATAAAATATATTATATTGATAAAAATATATATTTGTGGAGAATGTCACCAGCGTTGAACGTAAGCGCTATAGCGTCTGCGAGATTGGTGTATGGCCAGGTGAAAGACCGCGTTCGATAAGTTGCTGTTGCTGGAGGAATGCTCTGGTTGTGAGTGCCCGCCAGGTACGGCATGGGTTGTAAAAATGCTCTTTGCTGAAGGCGTAAATTGAGATGCTGAATTTGAATCGACCGGATCTGTTGCGCAGTGAGTCGTATATTGACGGGGAGTGGGTATCCTCGGTCGCTGGCAGCACGCTGTTGGTCAGCAACCCGGCAACGGGGCAAAGCCTGGCAGAGGTTGCCAGCCTCGGCGCCGAAGAGACCCGGCGCGCCATTGACGCGGCCGAGCGGGCGATGTCCGATTGGCGGGGCCGCCCGGCCAAGGAGCGGGCTAAATTACTGCGCAATTGGTACAACCTGATGATGGCGCATCAGGACGACTTGGCAGTGATCATCACAGCCGAACAGGGCAAACCACTGGCCGAGGCGAAATCAGAAATTGCCTATGGCGCCGCCTATATAGAGTGGTTTGCCGAAGAGGCCAAGCGCGTTTATGGCGACATCATTCCTGCCCCCGCAGCAGACCGCCGCCTTTTGGTGATTAAACAGCCCGTGGGGGTGGTGGCCGCCATTACTCCCTGGAATTTTCCCAATGCGATGATCACGCGCAAGGCCGCTCCAGCACTGGCGGCTGGCTGTACGTTTGTCTGTAAGCCCGCCGCGGAGACGCCACTGTCTGCCTTGGCGATTGCGGTGTTGGCGGAAGAGGCGGGTATACCCAAGGGCGTGTTCAATGTGGTGGTGGGTGAGAACGCGCGCGAAATCGGCGCCGAGATGACCGGCAACCCGGTGGTTAAAAAGCTCACCTTCACCGGGTCCACCCCGGTTGGCAAGGTGTTGCTGGAACAGTGCGCTGCGACGGTGAAAAAAACCTCCATGGAGTTGGGCGGTAATGCGCCTTTTATTGTGTTCGATGATGCTGATTTGGATAAGGCGGTGGCGGGGGCGATGGCCTCAAAATACCGCAACGCCGGGCAAACCTGCGTTTGTACCAACCGTATGCTCGTTCAGGAGGGTGTCTACGATACCTTCGCTGAAAAGCTGACCGCCGCAGTAAGAGCGCTCAGGGTTGGTGATGGCTTTGTTAACGGTGTAACCATTGGTCCGCTGGTGAGCTCCAAGGCGGTGCGCAACGTGCAAAGTCTGGTTCAAGATGCCATAGCCCTGGGGGCAGAAGTGCTGTTGGGTGGCCACCCGGGCGATTTCGGTGCCTGTTTTTACGAGCCAACCGTACTATCCCAGGTCACTCGCGACATGCGGATCTTTAAGGAGGAGATATTCGGCCCGGTGGCATCGTTGGTTAAGTTCTCCACTGAGGAAGAGGCTATTGCTCTGGCAAATGATACTGATTTTGGGCTGGCCTCTTATATCTACGCTCGCGATCTTGGCCGGGTGTGGCGTGTGAGTGAGGGGTTGGAGTACGGTATCGTCGGTATTAACGAAGGGCTAATATCGAATGAGATGGCGCCCTTTGGCGGCGTGAAGGAGTCGGGCTCGGGCCGAGAGGGATCGAAATACGGAATAGAAGACTATCTGGAGATCAAATACCTCTGTATGGGGGGATTGGATAGATGATTCGCAGTCTCGTTCTGCGTTGATTTGTTAGCCCCCTCGTTGGGGGGCTGGGTAAACAAATGGGTGAGCCGGTTTTACCGCTTCTGGCCCACCATACGCTGGTTGCTCAGGTCGCCTTTGCCGCGAGCTTTGAGAAGGGATGCGCCGCGTATTTCAAATACCGGTAGTGCCGACAGGACGTTGACTATCTGGAACATGGTCGGCATTTGCTCAAAACTTGCTTCATTGAAGGCGAACTCCGCCGAGCCGGTTTGATAGAGGTCGACTTTTACCGGCAGGGTCGGAGTTGGGCTTAGCATGACCCGTGCGCGTTCTTCGTGCGGCGTACCTGGCTCCAAGGGTGGCATATAGTAGTAGTGCAAAACGCCGTCGGATTTTGGCAGCTTGGCCGGGGTGGCATCGGTAAGCTCGGAGAGCTTTAAGCGGAAGAATTCGTGGCCGTCCCAGCTTGCGCGGCAGATTCGGCTGTTGCCCACAGTCATTGGCTCGGGTAACTCGCAGTAGAGTTTGTTAAAGCCCAACTCTTCGCGCCCACTGAGTATCGGCTCGGGCCGATTTTCCCAGAGCACGGTAAGCAGGGGGCCGTGCAGAACTTCATCACCACCCTCGAAGATTACCGGTAGCTTGACCCCCAGCATCGAATAGGAGCGACCTGCTAACCAGGCGAGGTCGTGCAAAATTGTGTGCTCCACTGTTACCACCGGCTCGCCATTGAGTGTAAACCCCTCCGGCAGCAGTGACATCAGTTGAGCGGCATCGGAAAGGAATTGCACAGAGGTAACCGTGAAAGGGGCGTTGCTGCCATCAAATTGCTCTCCGTTTGGGCCTTGGCGGGGGGACACCGAGGGGCCAAACATGACGGGCATGCGATAGCGGGATGCGGAATCGAACTTAAAGCTCATTTCATGGACTCCTTTACCTCATGCAGCCAGGGACAGTTGGGAGCTTGTACCCCGCGCTGGGCAAGGTCCAGCCGCTGATTGAAAAGGTTTTTGCGCCGGTCATCGTCGGGTGCCATGTAGAGTCGGTCGTGCCCCCATAAGCTCGGCCCATCGAACATTTCATGGGGCTGCCAGGTGTCGGGATCGATAACCAGCCCGCCAAAGCCGCTCTCCACAAAGAAGTTGGAAGGGGAGTGGGTGTAAAAACTCTGCATGTAATCGTTGGTGTGGCGGCCGAGGGTGAAGGCGAGGCGTCCTGCCTCGGTCGCCGCTATGTCATAACCCTGGCCCATGTCATCGAGCAAGTTGTATTCAACCATAAAGTGGTGGAAGCCTTGCGAGCCTATGCCGGCCATGGCGAAAGAGTGGTGACGGGCATTGCAGTGGAAGAAGTAGATGGGAAAGGGGGTGCGTATATAGTCTGAAACTTTGAAGCCTAGTAACTCGGTGTAAAACGGAATGAGCGCGTCCACATTGGCGGAATTCAGCACGGCATGGCCCATGCCCATGGCACCGGTTTTGAAGCCGCTCATTGTGCGGCCGGGCAGGAACGGATCAGTTGTGATCTGAGGGCCGTAGAAAACTTCGATTAGGTTGTTTTCAGGGTCTCGAAAGCGAATCAACTGGGTGACGAAGCGCTCATCTGCCAGCGCCTGTGGTGCCACTTCTACCGCGACTCCCGCGTTCTCCAGCCTGGAAGCCAATGCACCGAGTGCCATTGCATTGGGGACTTCCCAACCCATGAATCCCAAACCGTCATTCTCTGCGCCGGTAACAACGAGGCGCTGCTTGCGGTCGTCCATCCTGAACGCTCGCGTCGAGGCACCGCTATCTATCTGTTGCATGCCCAAGAGTTTGGTCGCATAGCTTGACCATTCGTCGATCCGAGCCGAATTGATACCTATGTATCCAAGCGAACTAATTTCCACGTCTAATTCCCCATTTATAACTTTGCCTCAAGTCGAAGGTGAAGCTAAGGCGTTGCTGGTGTTCTCAATAGCATTTTTCAGCCCCCCGGCTGGCAATCTACCGAGCTGTATCAGCTTATTAATAACTCGCTGAATAGGAGCCACTTCGACGGTTGGGTGATGATTGCGCATAGTAGCGTGACGTTTGATAGTTTTCCATAAAATATATAATCTTGACAATAATATATTTTTCTTCAAGAATGCCCGGGAAGCTTAAATTGAGCATTGCCAAGGGTGCTCATGTGAAATTTACAAATAATAAGATCGGGAGAAAAAAGTGACTGCCCAAATAAGCTATCCAGAAAACAACCCGGTGCGTGCGACGCGCGTCACCTGCTCACTGCTTGCTCTTAGTGTTGCGAGTGCCGTAATGGCCGGTGTCGCACAGGCAGAGCCAGCCGCCACCAGTTCACGAGCGGCGAATGCCTTCCTTGAAGAGGTGGTCGTTCAGGCGACCAAAAAGTCTGACGGCCAGGCGCTTCAGGATGCCCCGTTGTCGGTCAGCGCGATGACGGGTGACCAGATTGAGGCGCGCCAGATTCTGGATCTAAAGCAGCTTGGCTTCACCGCGCCCAATGTGATTTTGGAGGATATCGGTACCTTTAAAGGTACAGCCAATTTCTCTATTCGCGGTATGGGGGTTAACTCTTCCATTCCATCCATCGAGCCAACAGTCGGTACTTTTATCGATGGCATATATCTGGGGGTTAGTCAGGGGGTTATCACTGACTTCTACGACCTCGAGGGGGTTGAGGTTCTACGCGGGCCGCAGGGCCTTCTCTTCGGTAGGAACGTCACCGGTGGTGCGGTGTTGATCACTACCTCGCACCCCACTGATGAGTTCACCTGGTCAGGTAAAACTTCCTATGAATCGGGCAACCAGTACACGGTAGCAAGCCGGGTTTCCGGCCCGCTGGTTGAGGGCCGTTTGAATGGCAAATTGTCTGTCTATTATTCCGATGACTCCGGTTGGTTCCAGAATGAGTACGACGGCAGTGATGTCGGTGCATCGGAAACGCTTGTGGTGCGTCCGGCCCTTGAGTGGATGCCCACTGACTCGTCCGATGTTCTGCTGCGTTATGAGCACGGTGACGTAGATGGCGACGGCGCTGTTCCTCAGGACCAAAGCGATCCGTCACTTACTGGGTTTAAGGTGAGATATGATGAGGTTGGCTACAACAAGGTTGAATGGGATCAATTCACTGTCGAAGCAAACGTTGATGTCGGCTTTGGTGACGGCACCATTACCAATATCGCCGGTTGGCGTGCTCTGGATGTTGATAATAGAAATGATGTCGATGCTACCGCAACGCCATTCCTGGATTTCTTCACCGTTATTAACCAGGAGCAGTTTAGTAATGAATTACGCTACGAAGGCAGCTTTTTTAATTGGTTGGACCTTACTGTTGGTGCCTACTACTTTACCCAGGAAATCGATAGCCTGGGGCGCCGCATAATCGGTGGGGGTGCAATAGACGACCACAACTTTGGTGGTGTGGTTGATGTGGATACCTATGCGGTGTTCTCTCAAGGCGACATCGCGATTACCGATTACGTAACCCTCAACCTTGGGGTGCGCTACACCAAAGACAAAAAATCTGCCGATGTCGCGAGCCCTGGTCATCTTTGTGATTTCGACTCTGGCTCCGCAAAAAGCTGCGACTTTGATTTTTCTGATAGCCATACGTGGGATAGCGTAACGCCCAAAATTGGTTTTGGTTGGGCCGCCTCGGAAGAGCTTAATGTTTATGGTTTTTACACCAAAGGTTTTCGTTCCGGTGGTTATAACGTCCGTGGCGCTAACGTCCTGACGAACCCACCAGGCCCTTTCGACCAGGAGACTATGGACTCCTTTGAACTTGGGACCAAGTGGCAAACCAGTGACAGGCATCTTACGGTCAACGGTGCGCTTTTCCATAACGCAGTTAAGGACCTTCAGCGTTCCGTAAATATTCCTGACACCGCTGTGGGTACGATCCAAACCATCGGTAACCCCGCAGACGCAACCATCATGGGCTTTGATCTCGATGTGGTTTTGGTTGCCTCTGACAGCCTGGTTCTCACTGGTTTTCTTGGCTATGTCGATGGCAGTTATGACGCGGTGCACGCTGACATGACCGGTGACGGCGTTATTGATTCTACCGATCTTGGTCTCGATTTACCGCGCTTGGCTCCCTGGTCATACGGTGTGGGCGCCGTCTATACAACATATCTGTTCAGCAGTACCGAGTTGTCCATTGCCTCTAACTTCGCGCACCGCGATGCGACTGAATTTAATGAGAATAATACTGGCGAACTGCATGGTGCTGACATGCTTAGCGGCAGCGTTAGTCTCTCTTTCAATGATGGCCGCACACAGCTCTCGCTGTTCGGCAGGAATCTATTGGATGAGGTGACCGAAGGTGCCGCATCGAATCTGCCGACCGGTGGTGTATTTGCGCCAATCAACGAAGGCCGCGTTTTCGGTTTAGAGTTAAAAATATCTAACTAATTTTGTAGAAAGATTTCGTCGCAAAGTGATTTCTAACGATTAAAGAAAGCTTGTAAACGTTGCGATGTATAGCTAAGGGCTTTCAGTTTTTGCAGGAACGCTTTGTAGCGAACAGTTTTTTATGAATAGGTTTTTGGCTCGAAATGAATGTCAATCAATGCGCCTCTCGCGAATAGTGAGGGCGTATGCCCAACCATTGAAAGCTGTACAGACGAATCACTCAGGCAATCAAACTAAATAGGTGTCAAACCATGTATCTCGTGTCTTTTTTACGTCCCGATGGGTCTGCCTCATACGGTACTACAGACGGAACAACTATCCATGACTTTGGGGCAGAGTTGGGTCATGAATTCAAAGATCTTCGCGCCGTTATCGCTGGTGGGGCCGTGGAAAAAATGAAAGGAGAGGCGCCGACGTTTTCGTTGACTGATGTTACTCTTCTGCCACCTATCCCCAACCCTGATAAAATTCTCTGCATTGGCATGAACTACATGAGTCATATCAAAGAGACGGGACGAGACAAGCCGAAATTCCCATCGATTTTTACTCGTTATCCATCTTCAATTGTTGGTCATGGTGTGCCCTTGGTTCGCCCTAAGGCGAGCGATAAATTTGATTACGAGGGCGAGTTGGCGGTGATCATTGGTAAGACATGTCGGCATGTGCCAGAATCTGAAGCATTCGACGTGATTGCGGGGTACACCTGCTTTAATGATGGTTCCATTCGGGATTACCAAATTCATACCTCTCAGTTTTGGCCAGGTAAAAGTTTCGAGGCTTCAGGTTCTATGGGACCATGGCTGGTGACTCGCGATGAAGTAGCTGATATTGGCCTGGAAACGTTAACCACTTATATCAACGGCAATGTTGAACAGCAGGCAAAGATCAATGATCTGGCGATTACCATTCCTGAGATGATCGCTTATATCTCGACCGTTATTACCCTGTCACCTGGTGATGTTATTGCAACCGGTACTCCCGGCGGCGTTGGTCGCTTCCGTGAACCGCAGCTCTATCTTGAGCCTGGTATGACCGCCGACGTTGAAGTTACCGGCATTGGCACTTTGTCAAATAGCATTGTGGATGAATAATTTTTTCCCGGAAGCTTCAGCGTGTAGTATGACCGTTATTCGAATAGTGATGGGAGATCCCCTGAATTGCCAGGGGGTCTTTCGGGGTGCTGAAGGTGAAAAATTCTGACGGCTTCGTCTATCGCTACTTAAATAACCTTGGCATTTGGCCATGTTGCTCTGCTTCGTAGCGGTTGTCTGACTAACATATTGGGTGCGTGGAAAACGATGACTATGTTACAGAAGGTGACTATGCAGGAAAAGGCGATTCAAGATGGGCAGTCTACCAATGCCTATAGAAATTATGTACTCATAGTTCTGACGGCGATTTACGCATTTAATTTTCTCGATCGTCAAATGTTGGTAATACTGCAGGAGTCGATTAAATCCGATCTGCGGCTGTCGGATACCCAGTTGGGAATGTTGAGTGGCTTTGCCTTTGCAATGATGTATGTGAGTGCGGGGATTCCCATCGCTTACCTGGCGGACCGCAGGAATCGAACGAATATAGTCTCACTTTCGTTGTGTGCCTGGAGTGGCTTTACTGCGCTATCGGGCATGGCGCAAAATTTTATTCATTTGCTTATGGCCCGTGTTGGGGTGGCCCTTGGCGAAGCCGGCGGCAGCCCGCCATCGCATTCTATATTAAGTGATTATTTCCCGGTCAAGCATCGCGCAAAAGCGCTCGGAATTTATACTATGGGTGTAAATTTGGGTGTTTTTCTGGGGTACCTGTGTGGTGGCATGCTGGCCGAGAAGATAGGTTGGCGGGGCACTTTTATTGTGGTTGGTATTCCAGGAATTTTTCTTGCCCTGCTGCTGAAAACTACCATAAAAGAACCCAGTAGGGGCGATGCCGCTCAATCCTCCAGTCCAACATTATCTCAAACCATTGGCATTCTAAAGCAGCGGCCTTCCTTCTGGTTTTTAGGTTTCGGTGCCGGGTTTCTATCGTTTACCTATTATGGGGTGGGTAATTTCTTGCCCTCCTTTCTGATCCGCTCGCACTCTATGGATGTTGCCGAGGCCGGTGCGGTTCTCTCGGTTGTTGTCGGTATCTCTGGCGCCGTAGGTACGCTACTGGGAGGTGTGGTTGCGGATCGTCTCGGCCATCGGGATAAGCGCTGGTATTTTGGTGTTTGTCTCTGTTCCTCGCTACTGACTATTCCTATGTTGATGCTGGCGATAGTTTCTAGTAACGCTACCCTGGCCCTGGTATTTGTTAGTGCTGGTACGCTTTTCGGTGCGTCATATCTAGGTGTGATGTTTGCCGCTGGCCATTTTCTTGTGCCCTCACGGATGCGAGCGACGGTTTCCGCACTACTGCTGTTTATGTCGAGTGTGATCGGCTTAGGTTTTGGGCCGCTTTTCGCCGGGTTTATTAGCGACTTGACTGCGGCCAGTAGGGGGGGCGAGAGTTTACGTCATGGTCTGTTGCTGACTTCTGCGGTAGGGATTTTGAGCTCGGTTTTCTTCTCATTGGCGTTGATTAAGTCGGGAAAAGATATGGAGCGACAACAACAGAGCGGTGAGTGTTGAAGTTGAGCTTCCAGCTCACCGGTTCAATGTGTGTCTAGGTAAATGGCCTGCGTTAATGCTTGCGGTGGGATTCAAAAGGGGAGTTGATTGGGTGTGCAGCAAGCAATCTTAAACGCTGGGTACATCTTCAAGCGTAGGTAGAATGAATTCTGTTGTGCTCCTTAAGTGGTTGGTTAGTTCCTTGACAGCTTTGTCAGCATCTCGCTGAAGCGTTGCTTCGCCAATAGCTTTATGTTCAGCGTTAACGTCACGATTACCGTAAGAGATGACATAGGAGAGTCTGCGGTAGCGGCTTGATTGTTCATCGAGCATGTGTCGGAGTTCAAGCAGGCGCGAGCTATTGCAGGCCGATGCAATGGCGTTGTGAAATTTGTTGTGGGCATTACGCCAGTGCTCGTTTTTCTCATGATCTGAGTCGGCTAGCTTGGGTAGGTCGAGATTGAGCAGTACATGCATTGCACTGATGACGCGGGACTCCCACTCGATATCACCCAGGGCGATAGAGCGGCGCAGAGTGATAGATTCAATCTCTATTCTGGCTTCGGTTAGATCGATCAAATCACTTTTAGAGACCGGTGCGACTGAATAGCCGCGCCGTGATTGTGGGACCACAAGATGCTCAGCAGAGAGTTTGGCTAACGCTTCTCTAACCGTTCCGAGGCTTGCACCATAGGCGATACACAGTTCGTTAATTTTCAGTTTAACGCCGGGCATCAATTTGCAGTAGATGATGTCTGAACGCAGTTGCTGATAGACGCGATCAGTTTGCGTTGGTGTTGAAGCATTGCTTGAAATGGTTGCGTAAGACATTCTGAGTGGTTATCCCATATCAACCGTGCAGTCTGTGCGTTTCAAATTCATCTGACCGCCGCGGTCTCTCTTGATAGTATATTTAGTCTACAAATATATATTATTCCTGTCAGTATATATACCAAAATTTTCAATTCTATAAGTGCATGTTGCTTGCTGATAGCGGCGGAATGAGGTGTTCGATCCTGGAATATAGATATAGTGATACCCAATTACAGCGGTAATTTTCATTTGGCAAAGATATCATAAAGGGCAATATAATAAATTATAGTTGTAAAAATATATTATTTTGAGGATACTGCAGCAATACGATTTTGATGAACCGCCAAGGGGTATTCATTTGAATTCTTTTGCATCGTTAGGTTATCGGTCGCGTTTGACCCCTGGCTGGGGGTTCTTGTTGGGGTTAGTTTTTAGAGCCACTGAACTTGATTGGCCGGTCGAGTTTGGTCGCTCTATTTTTACCGCTACGAGACTAACGAAATGATGCGATTGATGCATAGTCCTGGCGCCTGCTCGGAGGGAATATTGTTGCTGCTGGAGGAGGTTGACGCCCCATTCGAAGTGGAGTTAATCGACCTTAAAAGCGGTGCTCAAAACTCCGTGCAGTTCCGACAGGTCAACCCTAAGGGTAAGGTGCCGGCGTTGCAGCGTGAGGATGGCTCGGTTTTGACCGAATTTACCGCTATTGCCTTCTGGCTGGCTCGTAGGTTTCCTGAAGCTGAGTTGATGGGCAGTAGTCTGGAGGCTCAGGCTCGCACTTTGGAGTTGGTGGATTTTATTGTCGCTAGCATACACATGCGAGGCTTTACGTTTTTCAAAGTCCCACACAAGTTTTCCCCCACGCCTGACGTGCAGTCTGCAATTGCAGCCCATGGCAGGGCTGCAGCGTCCGCAGGGCTTACATTGCTCTCTGAGCACTTGGGTGTGCAGGACTACCTATTGGGCGCGTTCACGATTGCCGACGCTGCAGCCTGGTATGTGCTGCGTTGGGCGATAGCCGACGAAATGGATCTACCTGAAAACCTGATGCAACTGTATGCCCGCATTGAAAAACGTCGAGCAAGAAATAATAAGAGCATTGGTAATACATAAAATAAGAGTGTGCAGAGCTTTCAGCTGCTGCATGTTGGTCGACCGGTAGCATTCGCCGGGGAGGAGATAAAAATATGTTAGAAATTCCAGAGAGTATTCCTGTCGTAATCATTGGTGCGGGCCCCACGGGCTTAACTACAGGCCTGCTGCTGGCGCGTTATGGTGTGTCGTCGGTTATCCTTGAGCGAAGCGACGTACCACTTGATATGCCTCGAGCCATCGTACTTGATGATGAGGGTGCTCGGACTCTTCAGGTATTCGATGCGGATCAAAGTTACGTTGCGCAGACGCTGGTTGGTGATGGTGCAGAGTACATTGGTGACGATGGCGTTCAGTTTGGTCGTGTTGGTACCGGGCCTGAGACTTACGGCTTTGCCAAACGTTTTTTTATCAATCAACCTGAAATGGAAACCGCACTGCGTGACAAAATAGCAGAGAGCCCACTCTGCGAACTCTATTTCTCTCGCGAAGTGACGGAGTTAAGTGAGCACTCTGATCACATTGCGGTGTCTTACACCAACCCTCAAGGGGAACTGCACAATATTCAAGCGCAATACGTTGTCGCGGCGGATGGCGGACGCAGTCCAACACGTGATCGGTTAGGTATTAAGGTTATTGGCTCGACCTACGAGCAGGATTGGATCGTAATTGATACGTTAAACGATCCCGACGAAACAAATTACTCCCATTTCTACTGTTCCAATGAGCGGCCTCACGTGTCAATTCCCGCTCCTCATGGCGGCCGACGTTATGAGTTTATGTTGCTGCCGGGAGAGACCCATGACGATGCACTGGAAGACGAGTTTGTGGCTCGCCTTTTGGCTCCATTCCGTGAGATATCGCAGGCAGATATCGTGCGCAAAACTATTTATACGTTCCATGCCCGAATCGCCGAACGCTGGCGAGAAGGGAGAATTTTGCTGGCAGGAGATGCTGCCCACCTGACGCCACCGTTTGCTGGCCAGGGTATGAATGCCGGGCTGCGCGATGCGTTGAATCTCAGTTGGAAGTTAGCTTCGGTAATCCGTGGGAACACTTCATCGGCCATTCTCGACAGCTATGACGATGAACGCCGCCAACCGGCTTGGGCGATGATTCAGTTAGCTGTTGTGATGGGCGATATTGTAATGCCCATCGACCAGGGCCAGCTGGCTTTCAGAAAGCAGCTTTTAAACGCGCTGGCACCATTCCCCGCTGTGCAGGATTACCTGCTGAATATGAAGTTTAAGCCGCGCCCACGATTCAACACAGGGTTGTTTGTAGGGCTTGATGATGGTGATCTGGAAGCTTCGCTGGTAGGAGAAATGATCCCGCAGCCGGATCTCCTTTTTGAAGGGGAGTCCCGCAAGCTCGACAGTTTACTGGGGCCAGGCTTTGCGCTGATTGCGCAAGACGCTATTGGTGCAGAAGCACTCGCTGCGTTTGAGGAAACTGAACTTCTCGGACTTTCTCTGGAGCGTGTTTTTATTCCATACCGTGATGCCAAAGGCCCATTACCAGCAGCGCACTGCAGCGATACCCGGGTCAAACTGCTACGGACTCATCGCGACCAGGTGTTGCTCATCCGCCCGGATCGTTACTGTGCCGCTGCGTTTGCGCCCGAGGAACTGGTTGAGGGGCTGCGTTTATATAAAGCATTGTTTGCTTAGGTAGATCATGCGTTTCTGGTGGCGGCAATTGATCCGAAGAAGCCTATTCGGATGGAACTGGTTTACTCACTCGCCTCCATCATAAATGGAAAGGCTGATTTCGTGGGTGGGATCGCCGCCAGGCGAATGCGCATGTGTAATGCAATCAAAGCGGGTTTCGACGGTGTAATGAGTACTATAAATGAAACTCACAATCCTCAACTAAAGAGCTGGCTGGCGACGGCAAACCTGGCGGAATGTGATTTTCCGATTCAAAATTTGCCTTTTGCGGAGTTCCGTCGTGCGGGTTCGAAGGAGTCGTTTCGGGGCGGGGTGGCCATTGGCGATCAAATTGTGGATCTCGCCGCCCTCAATCACTCTGGCCTTTTTCAGGGGTTGGATCAAAAGGGGTTGGATCAAAAGGGATTGGATCAACAGGGATTGGTGCAACAGGCATTGGCAGCCGCTGCTCAACCCACGCTCAATCAGTTTATGGCCATGGGGCAGACTGCCTGCTCAGCGCTGAGACAAGTGTTGTCACGTGCCTTGGCTGAAGCAGCGCCGGATCAAGATGCAGTAGCAGGTTGTCTGGTCCCTCAGAGTGAAGCCGAATACAGTCTGCCTTGTGATATTGGTGATTACACGGATTTTTACACATCGCTACACCACGCAAGCAATGTAGGAAGCCTGTTTCGGCCAGATAACCCGTTACTGCCGAATTACAAATGGGTGCCGATTGGCTATCACGGGCGAGCGTCATCCATTGGTGTCTCAGGGCAAACTTTTCATCGCCCCAAAGGACAGCTGTGGGATTCAGCTTCAGAAGCTCCGATATTTGGGCCTTGTAAACGTCTGGATCATGAGCTTGAGCTCGGTTTTTTTATTGGTGTTGGCAACAAGTTAGGTTCGCCTATCCCTATTGAGAGTGCAGAAGATCACTTGTTTGGTGTCTGCCTGTTTAACGATTGGTCTGCCCGCGATATACAGAGCTGGGAATACCAGCCACTTGGACCTTTTCTCGCAAAGAACTTCGCATCCACTATTTCCCCGTGGTTGGTAACCATGGAGGCTCTGGCACCTTACCGGGCTGAGTTCAGCCGGCCGTCGAGCGATCCGCAGCCGCTGCCGTACCTTACCTCCGAGAAGAACAGTGCCCTGGGCTGTATCGACATTAAGCTTCAAGTGTTACTGCAAACCGAGACAATGCGTGTTGCAGGATCGCCGCCAGAACAAATTGCTATGACGAATTTCGTTCACTCTTATTGGACGGTTGCACAACTGGTTGCGCACCATACTGTTAATGGCTGCAATTTAAGACCGGGTGATCTTTTCGGTAGTGGCACTCAGTCCGGGCCCGAATTGGAAGAGGCTGGTTCAATGCTGGAATTATCCAATAGTGGCAAGCGACTAATTACGCTGAAAAATGGCGAAAAACGCACTTTTATAGAGGATGGCGACACACTGATTCTACGTGGCTATTGTATCAATGACAGCGGTATTCGGATTGGTTTGGGGGAAGTGAGTAGTACTGTCTTGCCGGCACTGGTCTGACTGCTGTTGCTAATAAATCAACATATTTGCCTTTATTGCTATGTGGGGGCGCCGGTTGCCGTGGTCAACATGATTAGTCCCTCTGGGCACATAATCGATTGTTACGACCTGGCGGCGATGGTGGATCTCTCCTGCCAATAGGAACTGAGGGACTCAGGTTTACTCCTGGTAAATGAGGGGCGCCTAGTCCGGGCGTGACTCCTCGATATAAAGCGTTATGCAATAGACCAGGTTACCAGCGAAGCGCTCTAGCTCATTGACCGAAGGCCAAGCCTTTTGGCTGCCCACGAATTAAAAAGCCTGCCGCCTCGAAAATCTCTGGGCAGTACTCTCGATCCTTAGCTAGGTAAACTTTTTTAACATGGTTTTATGCCGAATAAAAATGGAACTATTTTTCCACCTGGCCGCAGGGCGTTAGCAAAAAATACTAATTGCCTAAACCAAAATCGATGTTAGCACCACGCTTCAGAAAACTTTCTGGAGCCGCTGGCCAGCAGTGAGTGTACATGCCAAGAGACGCGGAAATTATTACCCTCAAACATCTAAGTGTACCACTCTGTGGATATTCGAAAATCTGGGGGCAAATTCAAAAAATAGAATGGCCTTTAAGGTGTTAGCCTTAAAGGTCTCCTCGTGATGGCCCGGCAGGGTGGCGCGAACGTATTTGGCAACGACCGCTATGCTCACCTCGCAAGTTAATTGAACCTGCCTGAGGGTTGTTTCGGCCGGGTTGTCGCGTACCTCCTGTACGCGACGAAAAGCTGCTTTCGCAGTACTAAATCTTTCCCGGCGATCTGGTGGGGAGTGCGCCGAGTCGCGGGTTGGTGGGGTGTCCTCACTGCGATTCATCCTTATCCATCAGATGAGCCGGCCCTCACTAACTTCTTGTTAAGATTTTCCTACTTCCATTTATAGACCACGCCATTATAGCGTCGTGGTTCCCGCCCCATTTCACCCTCGACTAAAACAACTTCACCGTTGGCGCCCTGACTAATCAGATGCAGTCGCCAGGTCTTGGGGCCACTTTGATGATAGTATCCTCTGCCGGTGGTGGGAGTGGATTTTCCTTCTTGGTTCATTGTCACACCTACCCAATCGGCCTTTCCTCCCTCAGAGCCGGGTCCAAAAGCGCGAAGGGTCATAGTGCCCACAACTTCGCCCAGGTTAGGTGCTTGGCCCTCGACATTTATCTTTGTGCCTTCCTCAAGTGATTCAGAGAAAGTGGCACTGTTGATGTTTAACGAAAACTCACCTATTGCATTGCTGAAAGCCATTTTCCTTCTCCTTTTTTCAATAAAAAAGAAGCCTCGCGCTATTACTTCTTAACGCTTGCGTCGATTTTATGCTTACTTTTGGGGGGGAGCATCTAATAACTGATCCGAGATTAGACAGTTCTAACCTAAGTCAGGTGTTACTTAATCAACGTTAATATATGGTGTGCGGAGAGAGGTGGTGAAGATGTGGTGGGCCCAGCAGGAGTTAATCGAATCAGCCTAAGGGCTGTTCGGCCCAGCAGGAGTTAATCGAATCAGCCTAAGGGCTGCTTCGACCCTAGCGGGCTGCGCCGCTGTGCGGCTTGTTGGTGAATGCTGTCGCATTCACTGGAACCTGGGCGCTTTAACGAACAAGTCCCGCAAAACCCACCAAGCAAAAAAAAGCCCCCCATTTCGGGAGGCTGTTTTTTGCTTGGTGGGCCCAGCAGGACTTGAACCTGCGACCTGCCGATTATGAGTCGGATGCTCTAACCAACTGAGCTATAGGCCCGAAAACTTGATCTTTTAGTGTTTGGCTGGGTCGTATGCTCGTTTCGCTCAGTCATGTACTTGTATGTACACGCCTTCACGCCACTGCGCGGCTCCTTGCCGATCACTAAAGCTACTGCGTTTTAAACCGGCGCCGGCTGACTGCTGCCGACTGAGGGCCGCATTATAGTGCGGCCCCGTTTTTTAGCAAATTCCTTATTCGTCTCTTTCCTTATTCGTCCAGGAAGCTGCGCAGGTGATCGGAGCGGGAGGGGTGGCGCAGTTTACGCAACGCCTTGGCTTCGATTTGACGAATACGTTCACGGGTTACGTCGAACTGTTTGCCCACCTCTTCCAGGGTGTGGTCGGTGTTCATATCGATACCAAAGCGCATGCGCAGTACTTTCGCTTCCCGGGCAGTGAGGCCGGCGAGCACTTCGCGGGTGGCTTCGGTCAGGCCCTGGCCGGTGGCGGTGTCGACAGGCGAATGCACGGTGGTGTCTTCGATAAAGTCGCCCAGATGCGAATCTTCGTCGTCGCCGATAGGCGTCTCCATGGAGATAGGCTCTTTGGCGATCTTCAGCACTTTGCGGATTTTGTCCTCGGGCATATCCATGCGTTCACCCAGCTCTTCCGGGGTAGGTTCGCGGCCCATCTCCTGCAGCATTTGCCGGGAGATACGATTGAGTTTGTTGATGGTCTCAATCATGTGCACCGGAATACGGATGGTGCGTGCCTGGTCGGCGATGGAGCGGGTAATCGCCTGACGAATCCACCAGGTGGCGTAGGTGGAGAACTTGTAGCCGCGACGGTATTCAAACTTGTCGACCGCTTTCATCAGGCCGATGTTGCCCTCTTGGATCAGATCCAGGAACTGCAGACCGCGGTTGGTGTACTTTTTGGCGATAGAGATCACCAGGCGCAGGTTGGCCTCGACCATCTCTTTCTTCGCCCGGCGCGCACGTGCCTCACCGATGGACATGCGGCGGTTGATCTCTTTAATGGTGGGCAGCGTCAGGCCGGTTTCGGCTTCAATCTGGCCCAGTTTGCGCTGGGAGCGCATGATGTCGGTCTGCAGCGGGCGCAGGGTTTCCGAGTAGTCGCGTTTTTTGCTGACGATTTCGGGAATCCAGCTCTCTTCGGTTTCGTTGCCGGGGAACTCTTTCATGAAGGTTTTGCGCGGCATTTTGCCCTTGCGCACACACAGGTTCATGATGTTGCGCTCTTCTTTGCGCACGCGTTCTAGTACGTTGCGTACGTAGTTGTAGAGCGGGTCGAACTGGCGTGGTGGCAGCTTGAAGAATTTGAATATGTCGCCGAGCTCTTCCAGAGCCTGGGTGGCTTGTTTGCTACCGCGGCCATGTTTGTCGAGGGCGGTGCTGGCTTTGTGCAGCTGATCTTTGAGTGAACCGAAGCGGGCAGCGGCCTCTTCTGGGTCTACGCCAGAGATGCCATCGTCGTCGTCGTCGGAGGAGTCCTCTTCGTCTTCCTCTTCGTCGTCGCTGTCGGACTCCGCTTTGGCGGCACCGGCTTTATCGCCAGTGGCTTTGTCGCCGCTGGCTTTGGCAGCTTCCGCGTCTTCTTCTTCGTCGTCGCTATCGTCTGCGCTTTGCTCGGTCACCACTTCGGCAGCGGGGACGTCTTCGGTTGGATCGAGCCAGCCGGAGATAACATCGGCCAGGCGACGCTCCTCTTTACTGACCAGGGCGTATTCGTCCACCACATGGGAGACGGTGCCAGGCCAGAAGGCGAGGGCGTGCATCAGTTCGCGCACGCCCTCTTCAATGCGTTTGGCGATGGCGATTTCGCCTTCACGGGTGAGCAGCTCGACGGTACCCATCTCGCGCATGTACATGCGCACCGGGTCGGTGGTGCGGCCAGCTTCGGTCTCTACCGCTGCCAGGGCAGCGGCGGCTTCAGCGGCGGCGATTTCGTCGGTGGAGGAGTCGCCATCGGACATGATCAACTGGTCGGCATCGGGTGCTGTTTCAAACACCTGAATGCCCATGTCGTTGATCATTTGAATAATCTCTTCGACCTGGTCTGGATCAGAAATATCGTCGGGAAGGTGGTCGTTTACCTCTGAGTAGGTCAGGAAACCCTGTTCTTTTCCGCGAGAGATGAGTTCTTTAATGCGAGACTGTTGCTGGGTATCTTCGGTCATTCTTAACCTTGTCAAAAACCAGTGATTGCGAAGAGCGTAAACGCTCAATTATAACTTCTATATGGCGCCAGGTGCTATGAAATCAAGCCGGGCGGCAGTTTGATGGCGGCGGCTGGTTGCATGGTGTAACCCTCATATTTGGCGGCGTTGCCGTCGCCGTAAACCTTAGACGAGCGAAACTCGATTTAGGTGCTGTATTTTGCCGAGTGGCGCACGTTTCTACCAAAAAGTGCCGGTTTATTACTCTCCATGGCCTTGGAGTTTGTCGCGTAGAATTTGTTCTACCAGCTGACGTCGCTCTTCCCGGCTGAGCTCTTTGACCATGCTCGATTGCAGCTTTTCCAGATTCTCCTGGCGGCGCAGTGCCTGTTGCCGCTTGCTCACCTGCTGCAGGCAGGCAGCGAACTCGCCATTGGCGTCGTAGGCAACCCGATCACCGGCGCTGGCCAGCATATCCTCGGCTACCAGGGAGGCGAGCTCTTCGGTCTCCTGGGCGCCGCGGGTGGCGCGCCAATACCCCAGAATACGGTTGATGGAGTAGTGAGGCCGGGCTTGCAACAGCTCGAAGATGGCGCGAAAGCGCTCCAGATCCTGGTTGTCGGTGGCGCTAATGCTCTTCCAGTTGACGGCTTGTTGCGCCAGGGCCGGGTGTTGCAATAGCAGTGCGCTCAGTCGTTTTTCCGGTGTCAATCTAAATAAGCTCTTGTGTGTTTCCGCCGCCGGCCGCAGGTGACGTCTGGGTGCCGGGGCTGCCGCCTCCGGTTGGCTGGGGGCAGCGGGTTCTCTGACTATAGGCACGGGCTCGGGTGCCAGCGCGGTCAGCTCTTTAATGGTTTCCGCGCTCAGGTCGGTGCGCTTGGCCAGCAGGCCAAACATCAGCTCCCGGTAGACGCCGGGTGGCAGCCGGTTGATCAGCGGCGCTGCCCGTTTACTCATCTTCGCCCGCCCCTCCATGGAGTTGATGTTGAGGTCGGTAGAGACCGAGTCAAACAGGAACTCCTCGAGAGGAATGGCGCCGTTTACCAGTGTTTCGAACCGCTCCTGGCCTATCTGGCGTACCAGGGTGTCTGGGTCTTCACCCTCGGGCAGGAACAGAAACTTCACTGCCCGGCCATCACTCATGGCCGGCAGGCTGTTTTCCAGTGCCCGGCGGGCCGCTGAGCGCCCGGCCTTGTCGCCATCGAAGCAGAACACCACTTCCGAGGTGTGCTTGAAGGCGAGATTCAGGTGCTCTTCACCACAGGCGGTACCAAGGGTGGCTACCGCGTAATGGATGCCAAACTGGGCCAGTGCCACCACGTCCATATAGCCTTCCACTACCAACAGCCGCTCGAGTTTTGGCAGCTTTTGCTTGGCGGCCCACAATCCGTACAGCTCCCGGCCCTTGTGAAACACGTCGGTTTCCGGAGAGTTGAGGTACTTGGGCTGCGACTTGGTGGCGGCGGTCTGCTCGAGCATGCGGCCACCAAAGCCAATCACCCGCCCGCGCGTGTTCTGGATTGGGAACATGATGCGGTGGCGGAAGCGGTCGTATTGGCGACCGTTATCCGGGTTGGCTATCGCCAGACCGGCATCCTGGGCCAGCTTAAACACCTGTGCCGGGCTCAACCCCGGATGCTGTTCGGCCAGGTATTTGAGCAGCCCGTCCCAGCCGGGTGGTGCCAGGCCTAAATTAAATTCTTTGACGACTTCGGCACTGAGCCCGCGCTTGCGCAGGTAGCCGGCTGCTTCGGCCCGGGCCGGGTGCCGTCTTAGCTGGCTTTGGAAGAAGACGCTGGTCTGTTCCAAAACCTGGTAAATCTGTTTGCGCCGTTTTTCGGCGGCCTCAGCCGCTGGGCTGCGTTCCGTCTCTTCGGGAACGGTGACGCCGGCGATTTTGGCCAGGCTTTCGATGGCATCGCGAAAGCTCAGGCGCTCATAATCCATGACAAAACCCAGGGCGTTACCACTGGCGCCGCAACCAAAGCAGTAGTAGAACTGCTTTTCCGGGCTGACGGTAAACGAGGGTGTTTTTTCGTCGTGAAATGGGCAGCAGGCTGAGTAGTTTTTCCCCGAACGTTTGAGTTTGACCCGGCTGTCGACAATATCGACGATATCTAACCGGTCCATCAGGTCATCGATAAACGCTTGCGGTATTCGTCCACTCATGGCGCCTAAGACTCTGGCCCGACGGGGCGGCAACAGCTGCCCCAGGTTTAGGTGTTACCCCAGTTTTTGTTTTACCAGCTTGCTGACCTCGCCCATATCGGCCCGGCCTTGCACCTGGGGCTTAACCAGGCCCATGACTTTACCCATCTCCTGTGGCGATTGGGCGCCGCTGTCGGCGATAGCCTGGCTGACGATGGTGTCTATTTCGGCCGGTGTCAGGGCTTGTGGCAGGAAGTCGGCAATGACGTCTATCTCGCCCTGCTCAATGTCGGCCAGGTCGGTACGACCGGCGTCCTGATATTGCTTGAGGGAGTCGCGCCGTTGCTTGGTCATTTTATCGAGAACAACCAATATGCGGGCATCATCGAGCTCGATACGTTCATCGACCTCAATGCGTTTGAATTCGGCTTGGATCATGCGCAGGGTGGCCAAACGCTCTTTTGCTTTGCTGCGCATGGCCTCTTTGACGGCTTCTTTGACGCGGCTGTAGAGTTCTGCAGTCATACCTGGACTCCGTTTGGTGTTGGCTCACGTTTGGGCCTGGGCCGCGTGCATGGCCCAGAGATACCAAAGCCCCGGCCGTTGGGCAAACCAGGGCGGGCCCTGATGTGGTGACGGCTGAGGCTTGGTGGATCAGGGGATGTGGGCAGTTAGCGCGAATCCCAGCTGACGGTAGCTTGCGTACGGCTTAGTAAAGACGCTGAAACTTGCGGCTTTCGCGTTGCACTTTTTTCGCGTGGCGCTTAACGGCAGCAGCGGCTTGGCGCTTGCGTACAGTCGTTGGCTTTTCGTAGTGCTCGCGACGACGAACTTCAGCCAGGACGCCGGCCTTTTCACACGAGCGCTTGAAGCGGCGCAGGGCAATGTCGAACGGCTCGTTTTCTTTGATCTTTACTGATGGCATAGAGCTACCTATATTCGGTTAGACGCTTTGGTCGCTTATCTTTCAGTGCACTAGTGGTGTTCAGAGCCCGTTCGGGGTGTTCACTAATAGGCGCCTGCGGAATAAAAATACTCAATTAAATGACCAATTTAAGGGGCGCAGAGTCTAAACCCTTGCCCGATTGCTTGCAAGTCTTATCTGATTGATTTTTACCCATGGGCGGGACAAACCGCTGGCGAAGCGGTGCGTTGCGACTTATTATGACGCCCCTTTAAAATTCGGCTGGTTAGAAAACAACCGCCTCACTTTCGATTGGTAATCACTGCTATCCATGCGCGTACTCGGTATTGAGACCTCCTGCGATGAGACTGGTGTCGCTATCTACGACACCGATCTCGGTCTGTTGGCGCACACGCTGTTCAGCCAGGCCGACGTTCATGCCGAGTATGGTGGGGTGGTGCCGGAGCTGGCCTCCCGCGACCACGTGCGCAAACTGCTGCCTCTGGTGCGAGAAACCCTGGCTGCCGCCAATACCACCCAGCAACAGGTCGATGCGGTGGCCTACACCGCCGGCCCGGGGTTGATTGGCGCACTGTTGGTGGGTGCCTGTTTTGCCCGCTCCCTGGCCTATGCCTGGGGCGTGCCCGCTTTGGGTGTGCACCATATGGAGGGGCACCTGCTGGCACCCATGCTGGAGGCCGAGCCGCCGGAGTTTCCGTTTGTGGCGTTGCTGGTCTCCGGTGGCCACACTCAACTGGTGGATGTCGCGGGCCCCGGCAACTACCAGATTTTAGGTGAATCGTTGGATGATGCTGCCGGTGAGGCGTTTGATAAAACCGCCAAGATGCTCGACCTCGACTACCCCGGTGGCCCCCATGTGGCGCGCTTGGCCGAACGGGGCGTGGCGGGGCGCTTTGAATTTCCGCGGCCGATGGTGGATCGCCCGGGCCTCGATTTCAGCTTCAGTGGTTTAAAAACCTTCACCTTGAACACCATCGCCCAACACAGACAGGCGGATGGTCTGCCCGATGACCAAACCTGTGCTGATATCGCCTACGCGTTTCAGGAGGCGGTGGTGCAGACTCTGGCCATTAAATGCCGGCGGGCCATAGAGCAGACCGGTTATAAAACTCTGGTGATGGCCGGTGGCGTTTCGGCCAATGTCCGGTTGCGGCAAGTGCTGCAGGAGCAACTGGCCAAGGTGGGCGGGCGGGTCTTTTACGCTCGCCACGAATTCTGTACCGACAACGGTGCCATGATCGCCTATGCCGGGGCCACCCGTTTGCAATTGGGGCAGTCTCAGGCGTTGGCCGTTAATGTCTTTCCCCGCTGGGATATGACCAGCCTGCCGCCGTTGGGGCAGTCCTGACCGACGCCGTTTTTTGTTGAGTGTGATGTCTGTGGATAAGGTATTTATTGACGATCTTGGGGTGGAAACCGTAATTGGAATCTATCCCTGGGAGCAACAGGTCAAGCAGATGCTGTCGGTCAGCCTTGCCATGGGCTGGGATATTCGCCAGGCGGCGGAGAGCGACGATATTGCCCGTACACTTAATTACGCGGAGGTGGCTGAATATATTCAACTGTACGCCAACGAGCATACCCATCTGTTGCTGGAGTCGTTTGTTGAGGATTTGGCGGCGCGTTTAATTAATCGTTTTGGCTTGCCCTGGGTGCGTATCCGTGTGGCAAAAAAATCGACGGTGCCGCGGGCCAGCCAAGTGGGTGTGGAGATAGAGCGCAGCGCCGCCAAGTAAATGGTTACCGCTAGCGAAAATATTTTATGCGCGCCAAAAAGCCGGGTTAAGCCTGAAGCGGCCGAAAAATAACTTGACCTGCCGATTGAATGCCACCAGACTCCAGCGAATTCATTGGCCACTTCTGGCACTAATTTATCTGTTTTTTTATCTGATTATTCACCCATGATGACACTACTCCGTTCCAAACCGACTTTTGCTGCTGCTCGCCCAGTTCGCTGGTGTCGCGTGTTGCGCATTATGTGCTGTTGGCCTGGAGTTTGGTTGAATAACCTCTGATTGTAACAATCAAGAAACTCGAAAGCCGCAGCCAACACTGCGGCTTTTTTTTTGCCTGCTGATTTGGAGCTTAGTGTGAAAATTGCAGCTGCCTATATTTTTGTTGTGGTCGTTTGGGCAACGACGCCGTTGGCTATCTTTTTTAGTACACAGGATTTGGGGTTTTTATTGTCGTTGAGTGTGCGCATGCTGTTGGGTGTGGTTCTGGTGGTGCTCACGCTGCCATTTATTGGCGCGGCGGTGGTGGCCGAACGGCGCTTTTGGCTAACCAGCGCTATCGCCTCTATCGGCGTTTTTCCCAGCATGCCTTTGGTCTATTGGTCGACCGGGCATATTCCCACCGGGTTGGTGTCTCTGCTGTTCTCATCGGCCCCATTTTTTGTTGGGCTGCTATCGAAAATCGTGTTGCGCGAAACCATGGGTATGAAACGCAGTGCCGGTATTGCGGTAGCGTTTGTCGGCCTGGTGGTGGTGTTTATTGATCAGATGCGGATTGGCATTGATTCGGTATTGGGTATTCTCGCCATGTTGCTGGCTACCTCTCTATTTGCGATATCGGCGGTAATGATGAAAAAGCAAAACTCACAGGTGCCACCGGTGCAGCAGAGTGGTGGCTCGATGTTTTGTGCGCTGCCGGGGCTATGGTTGAGTTGGTGGTTCACCGGCGGTGAGCTGCCGGCAACTGTTCATTGGCAGCCAACCATGGCGCTGGTCTATCTGGCCGTGGTGGCATCGGTGTTAGGCTTTAGTGCTTACTACTATTTATTGAAGCATCTATCGGCCAGCTCGGTTTCGTTGGTGAGTATGATCTCGCCGGTGTTAGCGATTGTGCTGGGTGTGATTTTTAAAGGCGAGCAGATTAACGCGGCCTTCCTTTTTGGTGCGTTAATTTTACTGTTTGGTCTGTTGATTTATTCCGACTTGACGATGCTGTTTAAAGTGCGACTAGGGAAAAATTCAGCGGCCAATAAGTTTACCGGCCAATCACTCCGGGCGAAGTGACAGGCGATCAGCATCGCTGGGTTGCAGGTGATGAATGGGCAGGGTTATGGTAAAGGTGGTGCCTTCGCCCTTCTTGCTGTTGGCGGTAATGGTGCCCTGATGATTTTGTATTATGCCGTAGGAGACGGCCAGCCCCAGACCGGTACCTTCGCCCACCGGTTTGGTGGTAAAAAACGGGTCGTAGATTCGATCCAGTACCGATTTCGGAATGCCACTTCCGGAGTCGGTAATGGTTATGGTGATTTCATTCGCGTTGGTCTGCTCGGTGGTAATGGTGATGTCACCGTACTCTTCAATTGCCTGAGCGGCATTAACCAACAGGTTGACCAAAACCTGATTAATTTGCGGCATGACGCACTCGACCATGGGCAGCATGCTGAAATTTTTGGTTACCCGCGCTTTGTATTTTAGCTGGTTGCCGGCGATATTCAGGGCCGAAACAATGCAGGCGTTAATGTCGCCCGGCTGCCAGGCGTTTTGTTCGGGGTGCGAAAATACTTTTAAGTCGTTAATGATCTGCGTGACCCGCTCGACACCGGTAAGGGATTCGGCCACCAGCTGTTTGGCATCGTCCACTAAAAAATTGTAATCCTGCTTTTGCAACTGTTGGCGAGCATCCAACCAGGCTTTACTGTCGGCCAGATCGTCAGGGAGCTGCACGAAGGCGGAGAACAGCTGGGCGAAGTCGCTGCAGTAGAGCGCCAAGGTTTGCAGGTTGGAGTTGATGTAGGCGATTGGGTTGTTGATTTCGTGGGCGATGCCGGCCGAGAGCTGGCCGAGTGAGGCCATTTTTTCCGCCTGCATCAACTGATGGTGCGTCTGTTTCAGGCGCTGGTTGGTTTCACTCAACTCCCGGGTGCGGCTGGTTACCAGCTCCTCCAGGTATTGCGCACGGCGGCGCAGAGCCAATTGCGTTTGTACCCGGGCCAACAACTCCTCGCGGCTGAACGGGGTGGTGAGATAGTCGTCGGCACCCTGCTGAAAAGCGGCGGCCACGGTGTCGGGGCGGTTGTCGGAGGAGACCACCAATACCCGAGGCTGACGGTTGCGCGGTAATTTGGGAATCTGTTTCAGCACATCCATACCGGAGATCTCCGGCATATTCATATCCAGCAGCAATAGGTCGATGTTCTGTTCCGACATGGTGGCCAGGCAGCTGGCACCATTTTCGGCTTGAATCACCTGGCTGTAGATTGGGCTAAGTATGGATTGAATTAGCAGTTGGTTCACCGGGCTATCATCGGTGACCAGAATTCTCGGACTCTGTGCCTGAGGAGGATTCATGCGATTGACTTATTGTGGTTGGCAAGGCCGGGTTTCGTGGTTATTGATTAACCCCCTGCTAGGCAGGCCCAGGGAGGTTGACCGGCCAGAGTATACACGTAAAAAAAAGCCCCCATAAACAGCTTGGGGGCTATAAACCATGTCAATCGATTTCGGCGCTTGTTGCAAACAGGCGCCAGGGAAGAAAAAAACCCCTCGATACAGCTGAGGGGAAAGGGTCTTAGGGTGTTCGTTGGTGCGATTAACCTGTTAACCGCTAAGAGATGTGTCCATTGTACATTACCTGACTAAGCTGTCAATGTTGTCTAATGTAAAATAAATGTATAAAGATTTGTCAAAATATGTACATTTGTCATGTAAGGCAGGTTATAGTGATCGCCGCTGCACAGCTCGGAGAGGAGGGCGCTCCGATCACCAAAATAAAAAGAGGCAGAAGACAGGCTGACCCTGAACTATTGAGGATGTTGTAAGTAATGGCTGAGATTCGGGTTCTGACCACCGGTGAGGCGGCCAAGTATTGCGGTGTGAACTTTCGTACCATTATCCGCTGGATCGAGCGCGGCAAGCTGCGCGCCTACAAGCTCCCCGGCCGGGGTGATCATCGCATTCGTGAAGAGGATTTCGTGGCTTTCCTGCGCGAGAATGACCTGCCTGTGCCAGAGGAGTTCGACGGTGCGCCCCGCTCAGTTCTAGTGGTTGAAGACAACAAAGAGATGGCTTCGGCCATTAGCCGTGTGCTGCGCCGGGAGGGGTTTACGGTGGATGTGGCGCACGATGGCTTCAGTGCCGGTGCGCAATTGGCAACGCTTAAACCGGCCGTGATTACCCTGGATTTGAAAATGCCTGGCCTGGATGGCTATGGCGTGCTGCGTTATATCCGTTCCCAGGAGGAGCTGAAGCATCTGAAGGTGTTAGTGGTCTCTGCTGAAACCGAAGATGGCTTGAATCAAGCCCTGGACGAGGGTGCCAATGCTGTGTTGCGAAAACCTTTCGAAAACGACGCCCTGGTGGGCGCCATCAATCAGTTGCTGGTTTAGTGCCAGGCCAAACTGCCACCTAGACAATCACCACATTCAAATTCTACTCGTTGGCCTCGGCATGGGGCGGGCAGTGGTAGCTTTCGCAGATAACACCATCATCTAGTGAGTGCAGATGGACATCGAACCCCCAGATTCGATGCACGTGGCGCAATACCTCTTCGGTAGCATCGGCCAGAGGCACCCGGTTGTGGCGGGTGTGTTCCAGTGTGATTGAGCGATCACCGCGGACATTGACCCGGGTTACCTGAATATTGGGTTCGCGGTTACCCAGGTTGTACTGCCCGGCCAGGGATTCACGGATTTTTTGGTAGCCATCGCCATCGTGAATGGCATCGACAATGATGTCGTTCTCCAGGTTGTCATCGACAATGGTGAACAGTTTCAGGTCGCGCATCACCTTGGGTGACAGGTACTGCAGAATAAAACTCTCGTCTTTAAAGTTGCGCATGGCAAAGTGCAGGGTCTCCACCCAATCCTTGCCGGCGATCTCCGGGAACCAGTCGCGATCCTCGGCGGTTGGGTTTTCGCAAATACGGCGGATGTCGGAAAAGATGCTAAAGCCCAGGGTGTAGGGGTTTATGCCGGAAAAGTAGCGGCTGTTGTAGGGCGGTTGATAGACCACGCTGGTGTGGGATTGCAAAAACTCCAGCATAAAGCCATCGGATAATTTGCCGCGCTCGTAGAGTGTATTAAGCAGGGTGTAGTGCCAAAAGGTGGCCCAGCCTTCGTTCATTACCTGGGTCTGCCGCTGTGGATAGAAGTACTGCGCGACCTTGCGCACGATTCGTACTATCTCTCGCTGCCAGGGCTCCAGCAGTGGGGCGTTCTTCTCAAAGAAGTAGAGCAGGTTCTCTTGTGGTTCAGAGGGGTACTTGAACTCGGCTTTGCGGCTTTGGTTGGCCTCGGCCACTGGAATTGTGCGCCACAAATCATTCACCTGTCGTTGCAGGTACTCCTCCCGCTCTTTCTGACGGAACTGCTCTTCGGCATTGGAGATGGGGTAGGGGCGCTGGTAGCGGTCGACGCCATAGTTCATCAGGGCGTGGCAGGAGTCGAGTAGCTGCTCGACGGCATCAATGCCGTGCCGTTCTTCGCATTTGGCGACGTAGTTCTTGGCAAACACCAGGTAGTCGATAATGGACTCGGCGTCTGTCCAGGCGCGGAACAGGTAATTGCCCTTGAAGAACGAGTTGTGGCCATAGCAGGCGTGGGCAATTACCAGCGCCTGCATGGTCATGGTGTTCTCCTCCATCAAATAGGCGATGCAGGGCGAGGAGTTGATCACGATTTCGTAGGCGAGGCCCATCTGGCCGCGCTTGTAGGAGCGCTCGGTATTGAGAAACTGCTTACCGTAAGACCAGTGGCTGTAGCCAATGGGCATGCCCACCGAGGAGTAGGCATCCATCATCTGCTCAGAGCTGATAATTTCGATCTGGTTGGGGTAGGTGTCGAGGCCATACTCCTTGGCGATGGCACCAATTTCCCGATCGTAAGTTTCGATGAGTTCGAAGGTCCATTCCGAGCTGGTCGATATAGGCTGATTCATCATGCAGTTTTCTTTTGAAACAATTCTCTGAATACCGGATAGATATCGCCCATGTCGATGATTTGCTGCATGGCGAAGCAATCCGGATAAGCGGCGGCGACCGTTTCATACTCTTCCCACAGCGCCTGATGTTGGCGCGGGGTGATCTCTATGTAGGAGTAGTACTGCAGTTTGGGCAGTATGTCGTTGATTAACAGTGTTGAGCAGGTGCTGGAGTCGTCGTTCCAGTTGTCGCCATCGGACGCCTGGGCGCCGTAGACGTTCCACTCACTGGCTGGGTAGCGCTCTTCAAGGATATCTTTCATCAGGTAGAGCGCACTGGAGACAATGGTGCCACCGGTCTCCCGGGAGTAGAAAAACTCCTCCTCCTCGACCTCTTTGGCACTGGTGTGGTGGCGGATAAAGACCACATCGGTGCGTTCGTAATTGCGCTGTAGAAAGAGGTACAGGAGGATAAAAAAGCGCTTGGCCATATCTTTGGTGGCTTGGCTCATGGAGCCGGAGACATCCATGATGCAGAACATCACGGCCTTGCTGTGGGGGACCGGGTATTTAACCTGCAAGTTGTATTTGATGTCGAAGTCGTCCAGCCAGGGTACCCGTTGTACCGCTGCGCGCAGGTGGGCAATCTCTTCCAAAACGGCTTCGATGCGTTTGTGGTCGCGCAGGGCTGGGTCCATCGCCTCGAGTGCTGCCAGCTCCTCTTCCAGGGCTTTGATCTTTTTGCGTTTACCACTGGTTAAGGCAATGCGACGGGCGTTGGCAGAGCGCAGGGAACGAACGATATTAATCTGGCCGGGAGACCCCTGGTTGGAGACGCCGGCGCGGCGGGTTTTGAACTCTTCATTGCCCGAGAGCTGGCGCTTGACTAGGTTAGGTAGCTCCAGATCTTCGAACATAAAATCGAGGAACTCATCCTGGGTAATCTGGAAGACGAAGTCGTCCATCCCCTCACCCTGGTTGCTGGCGCTGCCATCACCCGAGCCGCCACCACCGCCTCCGCCACCCGGTGGTCGGGGGATTCTGTCACCGGAGACAAACTGGTCGTTACCGGGCAGTACCCGCTCCTGATGACCGCCGGGGCCGTGGTGAAACACGGGTTCGGTGATGTCCTTGGTGGGGATGCTGATCTGCTCCCCGTTTTCCATATCGGTAATCGAGCGGCGGGTAACGGCTTCGGACACCGCTTTCTTGATGTGGCTACGATAGCGACGCAAAAACCGCTGCCGATTCACCATGGACTTATTTTTGGCGTTCAGTCTTCGGTCTATGATGTAACTCATCAAATCTCCTCAGGGTGATTGATCAATAGTTACTACTGTGATTTTCTCACCCGCAGATACCACTCAGATAACAGGCGCACCTGTTTCTCTGTGTAGCCACGTTCGGTCATGCGATGCACAAAATCCTGGTGTTTTTTCTTGTCGTCGTTGGATGCCTTGGCATTAAAGGAGATAACCGGCAGTAAATCTTCGGTATTGGAGAACATTTTCTTCTCAATAACCGTACGCAATTTTTCGTAGCTGTTCCAAGCTGGATTTTTACCGTTGTTGTTGGCGCGGGCGCGCAAGACAAAGTTAACCACTTCATTGCGGAAATCTTTGGGGTTACTGATGCCGGCTGGTTTTTCAATTTTTTCCAACTCCTCGTTAAGTGAGGCGCGATCTAAAATTTCGCCGGTTTCAGGGTCGCGATACTCTTGATCCTGAATCCAGAAGTCGGCATAGGTAACGTAGCGATCAAAAATATTTTGGCCGTACTCAGCGTAGGACTCCAGGTACGCGGTTTGAATTTCCTTGCCAATAAACTCTACATATTTGGGTGCTAGGAACTCTTTTAAATAGCCGACGTAGCGATCTTGTATCTCCTGTTGGTACTGCTCTTGTTCGATTTGCTGTTCAAGCACATAAAGCAAGTGTACCGGGTTGGCGGCGACTTCGGTTGGGTCGAAGTTGAATACCTTGGACAAAATTTTGAAGGCAAAACGGGTGGATAAACCTGACATGCCTTCATCGACGCCGGCGTTATCTTTGTACTCCTGCAACGACTTGGCTTTGGGGTCGGTATCTTTGAGATTCTCGCCGTTATAGACCCGCATTTTGGAATAGACGTTGGAGTTCTCCGGTACTTTAATGCGCGACAGTACGCTGAATTGAGCGAGCATACTCAAGGTGTCTGGTGCGCATGGGGCATAAGCCAAAGAGGAGTTTTCCAGTAGCTTCTCGTAGATTTTAATCTCTTCCGAGACGCGTAAGCAGTAGGGGACTTTAACGATGTAAACCCGGTCGATAAAGGCTTCGTTGTTTTTGTTGGTTTTAAATGCCTGCCATTCACTTTCGTTGGAGTGGGCAAGAATAACGCCGTCGAAGGGGATCGCTCCCAGCCCTTCGGTGCTGTTGTAGTTGCCCTCCTGGGTGGCGGTGAGCAGTGGGTGCAACACCTTGATGGGCGCCTTGAACATCTCCACGAACTCCATGATGCCTTGGTTGGCTCGGCAGAGGCCGCCGGAGAAACTGTAGGCATCGGGGTCATTTTGCGGGAACTCTTCCAACTTGCGGATGTCGACCTTGCCCACCAGCGAGGAGATGTCCTGGTTATTTTCGTCGCCAGGTTCGGTTTTGGAAATGGCCACCTGATCCAGCATGGAGGGGTAGAGTTTTACCACCTTGAATTTGCTGATATCGCCATTGTAATCGTGCAGCCTTTTTACCGCCCAAGGCGACATAATGGTTTTTATATAACGAGAAGGAATACCATAATCCTCTCTAAGAATTTCACCATCTTCATCTGGGTCAAACAGGCCCAGCGGGCTCTCAAAAACCGGAGAGTCTTTGATGCAATAGATGGGCTGGCGCTCCATCAGCGATTTCAATTTTTCTGCGAGTGAGGATTTACCACCACCTACTGGCCCCAACAGATAGAGAATCTGTTTCTTCTCTTCCAAGCCTTGAGCGGCGTGTTTAAAGAAAGAGACAATCTGCTCGATGGCCTCCTCCATGCCATAAAACTCTTCGAAGGCTTTGTATCGCTTGATAATTTTGTTGGAGAAGATGCGGGAGAGGCGGGTATCTAGGGAGGTGTCGACCAGTTCCGGATCACCGATGGCCATCAGCATGCGTTCGGCGGCGGTGGCGTATACACTTGGGTCCGATTTGCAGAGGTCGAGGTACTCTTGGATGGTGAGCTCCTCTTCCTGGGTGGCAGTGTAGCGCTCCTGATAATGACTAAAAATACTCATCTAATGCATCCTCTTGCGATTTGATGGGAGCGGCGGGCGGTTAGAGACCCGTCATAGGGTCGGAGGGCGGTGCTGACCAAAACAGGACCCTGTTTTAATCATAGCGGAAACCTTTGAGTTCACCGCGCGATTGATGCACCACTAACCTGTGCCGTCGCTGGTAGCGAATTTTGTTCCGCGTGGGCTTTCTCCTCACATGCAACTTATAACAACGTCTGGTGCGTTTAGTTCAGGTAACGGACAAGAGTACGTTGTTCACCTATGAACGGTTGACCGGGAGGCGGTAGCCGGACTGTAATGACTTCATGAATACATTTATTATTTGATCATTGCAATAGAAACTGCAATAAAAAGATCGGAAAAAAAATTAATCGGATGCGGAATAAATTAAACATGGGAAAGATTTTGGTTACCGGGGGCGCGGGCTATATCGGCAGTCATACCTGCGTTGAGCTGCTGCAGGCCGGCTACGAACTGATTGTCCTCGACAACCTTGAAAACAGTAAGCTTGAAGCACTGCAGCGGGTGGAAAGAATCACTGGCAAAACGTTGCAGTTTGTCCGCGCTGATATTCGTGATCGGGGGGCATTGGAAGCGCTGTTCAGTGAAAATAGCATTGCCGGTGTGATCCACTTTGCCGGTCTTAAGGCGGTGGGTGAGTCCGCCGAGCAGCCGCTGCGCTACTATGACAATAATGTGGCAGGAACGGTAACCTTGGCCGAGGTGATGGAAGCCTTTGGCTGTACCAATATTGTCTTCAGTTCCTCGGCAACTGTGTATGGCGAAAAAGCGCCAATTCCCTATGTGGAAACTCTGCCAACAGCGGCCAGCAATGTTTATGGCCGCACCAAGTTGATGGTGGAGGAGATCCTCAAAGACGTTTGCGCCAAGCCCGATTCCCCCTGGCGGGTCTCTCTGCTGCGTTATTTCAATCCCATTGGTGCCCACCCGAGCGGTTTGATCGGTGAAGATCCCAACGGCATACCCAATAATCTGCTGCCTTACATCGCGCAGGTAAGTGTTGGTAAGCGGGACTATCTGGGGGTGTTTGGTGACGACTACCCCACTCGCGATGGCACAGGGGTGCGCGATTATATTCATGTGGTGGACCTGGCGCGGGGGCATCTGGCGGCCCTCAACAAGCTGTTTGCCGCTAGCGCCGGTTGGCAGGTGTATAACCTAGGTGCCGGCCGTGGGCTGAGTGTGCTGGAGATGGTCGCCGCCTATGAGCAGGCGTGTGGCAAGCCTATTCCCTACCAGGTGCTACCGCGCCGGGCTGGCGACTTGGCAGAGTTCTATGCCGATGCCAGCAAGGCGAAGTTGGAACTGGAGTGGGAGGTTGAGCTGGGCTTGGAGGCAATGGTCGCCGATACCTGGCGTTGGCAATCGAACAATCCCAATGGCTATGGTGACTAGCTTCGCTGGGGTCGAACTCTGGGGCGGCCTATGAAGGGCAACGGCACTGCCAGCGACGGCCGTCTTCCAGGCAGAGCAGGGTGAGCCGGTTGCCCCACACGCAACCGGTATCCAGGCCAATGGCCTTGTGGCTGTGGGTTTCGCCATTCAGTGCTGCCCAGTGGCCAAAGATTACCGGTGGATTGTCGGGTTTGGCCAGGTAGTGTTGAAACCAGGGTTGATAGCCCACCGGGGCGTGCCCGGGCTCCTCTTTTGAGGTTAATTCCAATTCGCCATCGGCTTTACAAAAGCGCATGCGGGTGAAGTAGTTGGTGATTACTCGCAAACGCTCAAAGCCTTGTAATTCATCACTCCAGATCAGTGGCTTGTTGCCATACATATTGGCCAGGAAGTTTTCAAACTGGCTGTCGTCACGCAGTACCTCTTCCACTTCAGCGCTGCGCGCCAGGGCAGCAGCAATGCTCCACTGTGGGGGGATGCCGGCATGCACCAGCGCGTAACCGAGCGATTCGTCCCAGTGGACTAAGGGCATTTGGCGTAACCACGCCAGCCACTGGTGGTGTTCGGGGTGTTCCAGAATGGTGTGCAGCGTGTCACTGCGGGAAGCCTTGCGGTGGCCGAAGGCGTAGGCCAGCAGGTGCAGGTCGTGATTACCCAGCACACACACTACGCAGTCGCGTAGGTCGTAGAGGTAGGCCAGGGTTTCGGCCGATTTCGGCCCGCGATTAACCAAGTCACCCACCAGCCATAGTCGATCCCTGGTGGGATCAAATTTTACCTCTTGCAGCAGGCAAAGCAGTGGGTCCAGGCAACCTTGTAGGTCGCCCACGGCGTAGGTAGGCATGGGCCGATACTAGTGCAGTGCGTGCGGTGGTACCAGGGCAAAGGTGGGGACCGGTGCATCGAAGGTGGCGCCGTCATCGGTCACCATCTGATAGCTACCCTCCATGGTGCCGTACTCGGTTTCCAGGACGACGCCGCTGGTGTAGGTGAACTCTTCGCCTGGGTCCAGGTGTGGTTGTTCGCCGACAACGCCATCGCCGCGCACCTCCTGTACGCTGTTATCACCGTTGGTGATGCGCCAGTGGCGGCTGATCAGTTGTGTGGGGATATCACTCTGGTTGCGAATAGTGACGGTGTAGGCGTAGACAAAGCGGTGGTCCGCTGGATCACTCTGCTCGGCTATATAGTGGGTCTTAACGAGAACGTCTATGGGATTGGCTGGCATGGATAACTCTTCTCAATTACAGCGGGCAGCCACTGGCAAACCAGTCTGATGCCGTCTAGGTCCAGGTTTGATCGCTCCAGTGTACTGCTAACTTTGTGGGGAGTCATCACTCGCCAATACCCGATTTTACAACGCCGGGTTTAGGCGGCTGGCCGGCTCTGGCAGTAATTGCTCATCCGCACATAGTCGATACCGCAGATGGTCTCCGGGCGCGCCCCCGGGTTGATACCCAGCTGCTCAAATTCTGCTTCCGAAAGCCAGCTGCGCAGGGCGTTGCGCAGGGTTTTGCGCCGTTGTTGGAAGGCAGTGGTTACCAGCTTGTCGAGCTCGCGGACATCCGTGGCGGGTAGCTCCGGTGCCGGGCGCGGGGTGAGCCGAACAATCGCGGAATCGACCTTGGGGCGGGGCACAAAACACTCCGGTGGCACATTAAACAACTGGTCCACCCGGCAGTGGTATTGAGTCATGATGCTCAGCCGACCGTAGCTTTTATTGCCGGGTTCCGCCGCCATCCGTTCAACCACCTCCTTTTGCAGCATGAAGTGCATATCCTGCACTCGGTCACCCAGCGCCAGCAGATGGAAAATCAGGGGTGTGGAGATGTTGTAGGGCAGGTTGCCGACGATGCGCAGGGGGTGGCCGGCCGACCAGAGGCTGGCGAAATCAAATTTAAGAGCGTCGGCCTGGTGAATTTTAAAGCCGGCGTAGTTGGCAAACTGAGCCAGCAGAATGGGGATCAGGTCCCGGTCCAGCTCCACCACATTGAGGGTTTTCGCCCTCTGCAGCAGCAGCGCTGTGATAGCCCCCTTGCCCGGGCCAATCTCCACCAGGTTGTCCTCTTCCCGAACCGCTATAGAGTCGACGATGTGGGCGATGACGCTCGGGTCGTGCAAAAAATTCTGGCCGAAGCGTTTACGGGCTTTGTGCATGTGGATTCCAGGAGCGGGGTGATCAGGCGTTAACGGCGCCCATATTAACCATGGCGAGGGCCTGGTCAATGGCTTCGGCCAGGCTGCCAGTGTTGGCGCGGCCGCTGCCGGCGAGCTCCAGGGCGGTACCATGGTCGACCGAGGTGCGCACAATGGGCAGCCCCAGGGTGATGTTAACTGAGCGGTGAAAACCTTTGTATTTCAATACCGGCAGACCCTGGTCGTGATACATGGCGAGCACAGCATCGGCCTGGGCCAGGTGGCTGGGGGTAAAGGCGGTATCGGCCGGCAATGGCCCTTGCAGCAACATGCCCTGTTGTTGCAACTGCTCGACTACCGGGCTGATCACCTCCAGCTCTTCGCGACCGAGGTGGCCCCCCTCGCCGGCGTGGGGGTTGAGGCCACACACCAGAATGCGGGGCGATTTCAGGCCAAATTTCTGTTCCAGGTCGGCGTGCAGAATGGTTAGGGTCTGGTGCAGGGCGTCGGGGGTGATGGCGTCGGACACCTCCCGCAGCGGCAGGTGGGTGGTGGCCAGGGCCACCCGCAGGCCGGCGGTGGCGAGCATCATCACCACCCGCTCAGTGCTGGTTTTGGTGGCCAGGTATTCGGTATGGCCACTGAATGGGATTCCGGCGTCGTTGATAATACCCTTGTGCACCGGGCCGGTAACCAGCCCCTGTAGGCGGCCGGCCAGACAGTGGTCAATAGCCACATCCAGACAGCTGAGTACAAAGCGGGCATTGGCGGCATTCAGCTGGCCGGCGCAGGCGGGCGCGGCCAATGGCTGGTCGATCAGCAGCAGCTCGCCGGTAGCGCAGGGAGTGGTGTCGAGGGCGTCGAAGGCGCGCAGGCGGATGGGTAGCCCCAGGCTTTGGGCGCGCTCTTCAAGCAGCTGGTGGTTGCTGATGACCACCAGGTCGGCGACTTGTGTCTGTTGCGCCAGCTGCACAACCAGGTCGGGGCCGATGCCGGCGGGTTCGCCCGGCGTTAGCGCCAGGCGGGGTCGGAGCGGGTTAGCGGAGCTTGGTTTCGACATAGGCCTGGGAGCGCAGTTCTTGTAGCCAGATATCCAGCTCTTCATTGAAGCGCCGGCTGCGCAGCAGGTTGATCGCCTGGTTGCGAATGACGGTGTCGGTCATGTTTTCGTTGCGGCGATCATCCACCGTCAGGATGTGCCAGCCAAACTGGCTGCGGAAGGGTTGGCTCACCTCGCCCACCTTGGTCTGTTCCAGCACCTGCTCAAATTCAGGCACAAATTTACCGGGCAGAGACCAACCCAGGTCGCCACCGGCCAGCATGGAGCCGATATCCTCGGAGTTCTCCTTGGCCAGCGCTGAGAAGTCGGCGCCATCCAATACCTGCTGACGCAGGTCGATCAGTTTGTTGTAGGCCTGTTCGTCGCTGAGAATCTCTGAAGGCTTAATCAGAATGTGACGCACCTTGGCCTGTGGTACTACCGTCTGTTCGGCACCGCGGCGATTGTAGATCTTCAAAATATGGAAGCCGGCCCCACTTTTGAACGGCTCGGTGACGTCGCCGACACCCTTGCCGTCAAGCTGCTCGCTGAACAGTGTGGGCAGCTCCACCGCCTTGCGCCAACCGAGGGCACCGCCCTGCAGGGCGTTTTGGCCGCTGGAGTGGCTCACCGCCAAGGCCTGGAAGTCGCCACCCTTTTGCAGTTCGCGATAGATGGTTTGGGCCCTGGCCTGGGTGTTGGTTAAATCTTCGCCGCGGCCGTTGCCCGAGAAGGCGACCAGGATGTGGCCCAGATCGTACTCGGGGGAGAGCCAGAATTTGCCCTCCTCAGAGTTGAGGAAGTTGTCCACCTCCTGGTCGGTAATCTGAATGCGGTAATAGACACGTGCCTGCTGCACCTTCTGTACCAGCAGTTCATCGCGCAGCTGTTGGCGCAGAGCATCGAGAGTGAGGCCATCTTCGGCCAGCTTGGCGAGGAATTGATCCGGGCCGAGCTTGTTCGAGGCGCGCATGCG
Source organism: Halioxenophilus sp. WMMB6 (assembly GCF_033283405.1). Lineage (NCBI taxonomy): Bacteria > Pseudomonadati > Pseudomonadota > Gammaproteobacteria > Alteromonadales > Alteromonadaceae > Halioxenophilus > Halioxenophilus sp. WMMB6. The sequence goes on along the minus strand of NZ_JAWMQR010000002.1, from coordinate 536,420 downwards.
TTCCACGGTCTGGTCAATTTCGGCATCGGTCACATCCATGCCCATGCGCTCGGCCAGGGACAGCTGCAGACGTTGCACAATCAGGTGTTCAAGCACCTGCTCACGCAGGACATCGTCGGGTGGCAGTGAGCCACGGGATTTAATCTGGTTGCGTACCTGAGCCAGTTGGTGATCCAACTCGCTGGCCATCACCACATCTTCGTCCACCACCGCAACCACGTGGTCGAGGTCTTCAATTTTGGCCTGGCCAACCAACGGCGCGCCAATTAGGCCGGCCAGGGACAAGGCGGCCAACAGCCGGCGTGAGCGGGTCGACACCTGGCGGCTTGGCAACAGGGTGGGGAGAAGCTTGCGAAGTGAAATCATATAAACATCTAACATTAATCGGGGAAAACAGCCTGCTCCCGCTCGGTGAAACCGGGAATGGTGTCCGACATGAGTTTGTAGTATTTGCCGGTGCTGCCGCCAAAACCTTTGAATTGGATATCGAAGAAGATGCCGCGTTTGTAGTTCAGGTCATCGTCCGCCACCACGCGGGACAGGTCATTGCTTATCCAGCGGCGCCATACCAACCGAGCCCGGTAGCAGCAGCTGTTGTATTCGAGGCCAGAGAAGGTATCCAGTTCCCGGTCAAAAGTAAAATCGTGGAGGTTGCGGCCAATGAAATTGACCTGCTCGGAGAGCGGCAGAATAAACGAAATATCACTCTGCCGGACATCGTTATTGACGATGGTTTCGTTGAGTGTGGTGGTGCCGCGGCGGCGGTAGGTGTAGCCGATATTGAGCAGCCGGTGCCGGTCGTCCAGGTAGCGCAGGGCGGTTCGCCCCTCGCTCATCACCTGCTCATCTTCGTCGTAGATCAGGCTGGTCGCCCAATTAAAGCGGGAGTTGAAGCTGGTGGTCAGCTCGCCGGCAATAAACGAGCGGTTCTGCTCGCTGGGCGATTCGTTGTGGACGAAGGTGCGGCGGTCGGCAAAGTAGAATATCTGGCCGAGGCTGGCGCTCAACCATTGGCGGCCGGTGGCGTTATCGATAAAGCGGCTGGTCAGCCCCACCGACAGGCGGTTGTCATCGTCGATGCGGTCGCCGCCGGCGAAGCGGCTGTTGCGAAACAGCTGGTTGTAACTGAAGGTGATGTCGGAGGTGTCGAAATCGACATCGCCGCCATCGGCGGTGATGTTAAACAGCCCGCTCTGGTCGACGTAGTCGCTGTAAAAATAGTAGAGGCGCGGCTCAAAGGTCTGCGTGTAGTCGCCCTTAAACCCGCTGCTTTCCCGCTCAAAGAAGAGGCCTGCATCAAGACTACCCTGCAGGGCGCTAAAGCTCTGCTCGGTGTCGGCATCGGCCAGCAGATTCTGGTCATCAAGGGTGTAGGCGAGGTGTTTCAGGTGCAGGCCGGGGGTGAAGAAGCCCCACACCGACTCCATGGGGCGCGTCAGATCGTAGGCCAGCCGGGTGCGATTGCCGCGAATGACGGCGCGGTCGTAGCGGTCGAAGTCGTTGTGTTGATCGAATCTTACCCACTCGTGGTTGAAGTCGGCGCTGATGCCCGACCAGTAGTAGTGGCCGTTGAGATTGAACTTGGGCAGCTCCTGGTAGGGCTCCAGAGTGAGGTAGTCGAGGGTCTGGTAACTGCTGGTGCTGGCCTTGGCCAGCCAGTGGTCGCTGGTAAGGCCGACATCGCCGTAGCGCAATACATGGGTGCGCGAGGAGACATCAATGGCGGTGTTGTTGATGTCGCGGAAGTAGTTTTGGTCGCTCACCCGGGTGAAGTCGATGGTGCTGAACCAAAAGGTGTCTTCACCCCGGCTGGCGCCCCCTTCCTGGTCAATGGATAACAACCAGCGATCCTGGTTGATAAAGGGGTTGCTCTCGCCGGGTTCAATAATGCCGGCATCGACCAGGTATTGATCGTTGCGGTCGTCGATACCGCGGTCGCTCTTCAGGCCGGCAAAGTCAACGGTGGACTCAAAGTGGTGGCTCAGGTGGCGGAACTGCCCCTCCAGGGCCGCGCCGCGATCGTTGATATAGCGCGGGCTGAGCAGCAGGTCGTAATTGGGGGCCAGGTTGAAATAGTAGGGCAGGGCCAGGTCCAGGCCGCCGTTATCGCTGAAGCCGACGGTGGGGTAGAGAAAGCCCGAGAGGCGCTCCTGGCTGGCCGGAAAGGTCATAAACGGCAGCCAAAAGACGGGAATATCCTTGAAGCGGAACACCGGGTTTTTGGCCACCCCCCAGATGCTCTGCTCGCCAATATCGATCGACTCGGCCTCGATGCGCCACGACTCTTGGCCCGGTGGGCAGGTCGTCAGGCTGCCACCGGTAAGGTGCAGAGTGGTGTCGCGATGTTTGCTGAGCCGTTCGGCGCTGGTGCGCATCTGGGTGGTGTAGTCCACCAGGTCGATTCCGTTCAGCTCGGCGGTGCCCTGGCTGTTGTTGATATAACCCCGGTCGGCGGCGATGCGGCTCTTCTCGTCGCGAATGATCACGTCGCCGCTCACCTCGGCGGTGCCGGTGGTGCGGTCGAAGATCAACTTGCTGGCCGACAGTGACTGCCCGCCCTGGCTGGCCTGGACATCGCCTTCGAGAATGACCGTATCCTGCTCCACCCGGGAGCGGTCGGCGCTGGCGCGCAGGGCTGAGGTGCCGGGGTCTTGTTCGGCGTCGGGGGTGCTGGCTGCGGGGGCGACAAAATAGCCGGGGCAGGCGGGATTGGTATCAGCCGATGCTGGTGAGGGGGAGACCCAGTCAACCAGTGCCTTGTCGTCCTCGGCTTGGGCGCATAACGCAATGGACGCCAGTGCCACACACAGGGGCAGGGGCGAGAGGGAGAGCCGCCGGTGGTTGGCTTTCGACAAGGGTTTTCCTCTTTATTGGGCTTGGTTAGGGGGCGCCTAAACAGGGTGACTTCGGCAAACAGGCGCAGATTCTACGGAAAGGGTGGTCACAGTTGAAGTCAATCACACACTAAAAAGTGAATTGCCGTGACCAAACTTTTCCAGGCAGGCCTGGCTTGGCAGGGGCCTGGCCTGTGGTAGGCTTACACGAACCTTGGGGTGGAACCGTAAAATTGTATGACAACGACAACCGATACAGCCCTGCTCGACTGGGTACAGACCAGCGCCGACCGCTTGGGTTGGCCAACCACAACAACCCTGCAACTACAGCCACTCAGTGGCGACGCCGGCTTTCGCCGCTACTTCCGCGTGGCCGGCCTGGTGCCGCCGGTGCTGGCGGTAGATGCGCCGCCGGCCACCGAGAACAGCGCCCTCTTTATAGAGTTGGCCGATAGCCTGCGTCGCGGTGGTGTTCATACCCCAGTGATCTATGCCCAGGAGTTGAGCCGGGGCTGGTTGCTGGTGGAGGACTTTGGCGACCAGCTGTTGTGGCAGAGTCTGCAGGAGCAGCCGGAAAACAGCGACTGTCTCTACGCCCAGGCATTGATGGAGCTCATGACTTTGCAGCAGCTGCGCCCCTATCGCATCGCCCTGCCCAGCTATAGCCCAGCCATGCTCCTGACAGAGATGGCGCTGATGCCGGAGTGGTTTGCCGGCCAGCTGCTCGGTGTTGAATTGGAGCCAGCAGTGCTGGAGCCGATCTTTTTTGAGCTGGTGGCCAATGCCCTGGCTCAGCCGCAGGTGTTGGTGCACCGCGACTACCACTCCCGCAACCTGCTGGAGCAGCCCGGCCAGCCACTGGCGGTCATCGACTTTCAGGGTGCCGTGTGGGGGCCGCTCACCTACGATGTGGTGTCGCTGTTGAAGGATTGCTATTGCCAGTGGCCACGCGCCCGGGTGGAGCGCTGGGCGCTCTGCTACGCGCAGCTGGCCAGCGACGCCGGTCTCTTGCCGGCGGTTGACCCAGCCCAGTTCCTGCGCTGGTTTGATCTCACTGGCCTGCAGCGGCATCTTAAAGTACTGGGTATTTTCGCTCGCCTGGCGCTGCGCGATGGCAAGCAGGGTTATCTGCAGGATCTGCCGCTGGTGCTGCACTATGTGCAGGAGACCGCCGGCCGCTACCCGGAGCTGGCCGCCCTCAGCGAACTGTTGGCGCAGCTGATGCCTGTCATTGAGCAGCAGCCCTGGTATCGTCCTGTAACCGAGGTAAGCGAGTGAAGGCGATGCTGCTGGCGGCGGGCAAAGGCACCCGCATGCTACCGTTAACGGCCACTACCCCCAAGCCCCTGTTGCAGGTGGCCGATGATACCCTGATCGGCCACCATCTGCGCCGTCTGCGGGCGGCGGGTATTGAGCAGGTGGTGATCAACACCGCTTATCTGGGCCAGCAGATTGTCGATGCCATCGGCGATGGCAGTGATTACGGTCTGGTGGTTACCTTCTCCCGCGAAGCGGAGCCGTTGGAGACCGCCGGCGGTATTAATCGCGCCCTGGCCCTGCTGGGCGCCGAGCCATTTCTGCTGGTCAATGGCGATGTCTGGTGCGACCTACCCCTGGCGGAGCTGGCCGCACTGACACTGCCGTCCGAGACGCTCGGGCATCTGATTCTGGTAGCCAACCCCGAGCACAACCCCAGCGGCGACTTCAGCTGTGCGGCCAACCGGGTAGGCCAGCGCTTGGTCGGCGCGCCAGCCTACACCTACAGCGGTATCGCCCTGCTGCGCCCGGAGCTGGTGGCGGACTACCCCGAGCGGCGGGACTGTTTCGGTCTGAAAGAGGTGTTTGATTGGGCCATCGCCCAGAGCCGCCTAAGCGGCCAGGTTTACGACGGCTATTGGTTGGATGTGGGTACTCCCGAGCGGCTGGCGACGCTGCGCCGGCGGCTGGCCGGCTAGCGCGTCAAAAAGCCCTGTACCCGGTTGACCAGCCGCTCCTGCTCGGGGCTGCCGCGCATCAGCTCCTGCTGGGTGTAGTCGGGGTAACCCACCCGGTTGGCGGCGCGGCGCCGCTCCCGGGTCGGCTGGCTGTTGAGGTCGTCGGTCAGGTCGAGCACCGGCAGTGGCCGTGTTAGCAGCTGGTCCAAGCGTGGATCACTGGCCTTGGGCAGATCCCGCGCATCCAGCAACACCAGTTTGAGCACCACACTCCTGTTAGTTTCGTCGTTTTCCTCCTCCATCAGTGTCAGCCGGCTTACCAACAGCGTGGCCCAGTAGGCCCCTTCACCGACCCCAACCAGGGTGATGTGGCGGTTTTCAGCTCTGGCCAGAGCCAGGGCCGCCTCCAATAGCTGCTCCACCTGGGCGTCCACCGGGATCGGGGGGGTGGTTATGACGTCTGGCGTAGCCGGCTGAGCCGGTGTGGCAGGCGGGTTGGCGGCTGAGGTCGCGTCGGGGGCTGGGGCGTCATTGGCTTGCAGCTGGTCGGAGTCGGTGGCATCGGTGGGTAGTGGCTCGTCTACCTCCGCCGGCTGTGGCCGGGGTGGGGTGACGGGCAGCTGGGCGCTGGGCAGTTCCAGGGCCAGGGTGGTCCAGCCGTTATCGGACAGCTCTACCCTGAGCGGGTGGATCAGGTCGGGCCAGTCGGGGTGCTGCTCTCGCCCCGGTAGTAAAATCACCAGGCCGCGACTGGTGGGCTGCTGCGCCGGGCGCAGCAGTGCCAGAAACTCCTGTTCGGCCACCGGTAGCCAGTGCGCCTGGGTGGTTGGGTCTTTTGTACGCAGCGTTGCCGCCAGCCACTCCAGGGCGTGGTCCGGCGGGCTACCCACCCGGTTTGCGGTCGCCGTCACGCTGTTGCTGGCGGTATCGTTGGCTTGGGTGGCTTGGGTGGCTTGGGTGGCTTGGGTGGTGGTGTTGTCACCGGGTTTGTCGGCACTGGCTGCGCTGCTATTTTCGCTGCTGCTGGCCGCTTGGCTAAAACTGGTTTGGGGCAGCGTCGCACCGGCAATCAACACCAGGCTGGCCGCCAGGGTGCGTGTTTTTTGCTCAAGCGCGGCAGATTTGAGTACAATGCGCGCCCCCCGGGCAATGCGCGTCAGGGGGTTGCTCTGTTTTCTCACTTCAATCAAGTTTCTGGCCATGGAGGGGCTGTCGTTAAGGTGAATGCTATGACTGATTTTGTAATCGCTCCCTCTATTTTAGCGGCTGATTTCGCCCGCCTCGGGGAGGAGGTCACCGCCGTGCTGGCCGCCGGCGCCGACATGATCCATTTCGACGTAATGGATAACCACTATGTGCCCAACCTGACGGTGGGCCCCATGGTCGCCAAGGCGCTGCGCAACTTTGGTATCACCGCCCCCATTGATGTCCACCTGATGGTGGAGCCGGTGGATGAGATGATCAGCCAGTTTGCGGCGGTGGGGGTGGACTATATCACCTTTCACCCGGAGGCTTCCCGCCACGTCGACCGCTCCCTACAGCTGATCAAAGATGCCGGCTGCAAGGCGGGCCTGGTGCTCAACCCGGGGACCGAGGTCGACAGCATTAAAACCCTGCTGCCGCAGCTGGATATGCTGCTGTTGATGTCGGTTAACCCGGGCTTCGGTGGCCAGAAATTTATCCCCTACGTGGTCGATAAGGTGCGCCAGGCGCGCGCCGCCATCGATGCCACCGGTAAAGCCATTCGCCTGCAGGTCGATGGCGGTGTGACCGCCGATAACATTGCCAACATCGCCGCCGCCGGTGCCGATACCTTTGTTGCCGGCTCGGCGATCTTTGGTAAGGCCAACTACGCTCTGGCCATTGCCGCCCTGCGCGAACAGCTGGCCCAGTCGCAACTGAAGGGGTGCTGATGAGCGGCAACCGTTTACAGGTACTTCTGGGCGGCTTGCCGCAGCTGGTGATGTACGATCTCGACGGCACCCTGGTCGACAGTGTGCCCGGCATCGCTCTGGCGGTGGACCGGCTGTTGACCGAGCTGGGTGTGGCACCGGCCGGTGAGGCCCGGGTGCGCACCTGGGTGGGTGGCGGGCAACGGTTGTTGGTGGAGCAGGCGCTCGATTATGCCAACCTGGGCCAGGCACTGTTCGACCGCGCCCTGGCTGGCTTTCGCCGCCACTATGCCGATACCGCCGAGTGCGACCTGCGCCTGTTTGACGGGGTGCGCGCACTGTTGGATTTTATGGCCGAACGCGGCGTGGCACAGGCGGTGGTGACCAACAAGCCCATCGAATTTGTGCCGGCCATGTTGCAGAGCCTGGGGGTTGATCACTACTTCTCGCGTCTACTGGGCGGCGAGTGCCTGGCCCAGCGCAAGCCACACCCGCTGCCACTAACCACACTTTTGGCTGAATATGGCGTGGCGCCCGAGCAAGCGCTGATGGTGGGCGACTCCAGCAACGACCTGCTCGCCGCTAAAGGGGCGGGCGTGCCCTGCCTGGCGGTTAGCTATGGTTACGCGCGGGGGGAGGATCTGAGTCAATTCGGCCCGCTCTGGCTGGGTGACAATCTGGCCGAGCTGCTTGCGCCCGCTTGAGGCTGGACGGGCAAGCCGAGGCTGGCTAAACTAGCGCCTCTTTCTTACCGCCCTGCGTAATTGCCGAGCTGGAACCGTAATGTTACAGAGCCAAACTACACAGTTTTCCCTCCCCCTGATGGCCAATGTCCTCCATCACGCTTGGCGATGGCGTCGCTAACCTGATCTCCTGCCCCCAGTTGTCGATAGCTGCTGTTGATTTTTGCGGGGCATCGCCGGACCCGCTCCGGTTTGCAACCAAACTCAAAGATTGGCTGGTCTTTACCACTGCACAGTGCAACTCATCGACCGGCCGTTGCTCAGGAACAGAGAGATGACGCCGCAACAGTTCGAACAACTACAGCAAGAAGGCTATAACCGCATTCCCGTCTACCGGGAGGTGCTGGCCGACCTGGATACTCCGGTCTCCACCTATCTGAAATTGGCCCAGGGGCCACACTCCTATCTGTTTGAATCGGTGCAGGGGGGTGAAAAGTGGGGGCGTTACTCCATCATTGGCCTGCCCGCGCAAACTGTGCTCACCGCCCGTGGTGAACAGGTGGAGGTGCGCTGCCGGGGGGAGCTGGTGGAGTCCTATCAACTGGCCGACCCGTTGGCCTTCGTCGAAGAGTTCCGCAGCCGCTACCACGTGCCGGTGCTGCCCGGCCTGCCGGTGTTCAACGGCGGCCTGGTGGGCTACTTCGGCTACGACTGCGTGCGCTATGTCGAGCCCAAGCTGAAGGCCAGCGTCAATGAGGATGTGATCGGCACCCCCGACATTCTGCTGATGGTCTCGGAAGAGGTGCTGGTGTTCGATAACCTGGCCGGCAAAATCATTTTGATTGTGGTGGCCGATGCCAGCCAGGCCGATGCCTATCAACAGGCGCAAGCGCGCCTGGACGAACTGCAAGCCCGCCTGGGGCAGCCGGCACCCGCGACCGACACTATTAAACTCACCGGTGAGCACGCCCGTGAAGCGGAGTTCACCTCCAGCTTTGGCGAGCAGAATTTCCACGCCGCCATTGAGTCGATCAAACACCATGTGCTGGCCGGGGATACCATGCAGGTGGTGCTCTCCCAGCGCCTCTCCATTCCGTTCAGTGCCTCGCCGCTCAACCTCTACCGGGCGCTGCGCAACCTCAACCCTTCGCCCTACCTCTACTTTATCGACCTGGGCGATCACCAGGTGGTGGGCTCCAGCCCAGAGATTCTGGCGCGCCTGGAGCACGGCGAGGTTACCTTGCGCCCGATTGCCGGCACCCGTCGCCGGGGCCGCACCGAGGAGGAGGATCTGGCCCTGGAGCAGGAGATGCTGGCCGACCCGAAAGAGATTGCCGAGCACCTGATGCTGATCGACCTGGGGCGCAACGATGTCGGTCGCGTGGCGCAGACCGGCAGCGTCAAACTGACCGACAAAATGGTGGTGGAGCGCTACTCCCACGTCATGCACATCACCTCCAATGTCACCGGCCAGATTCGCCCGGGGCTGTCGGCGATGGATGTGCTCAAGGCCAGTCTGCCGGCCGGCACCCTCAGCGGTGCCCCCAAGATTCGGGCGATGGCGATCATCGACGAGCTGGAGCAGGAGAAGCGCGGTATCTACGGCGGTGCGGTGGGTTACATCGGCTGGAACGGCAATATGGATACCGCCATTGCCATTCGCACCGCGGTTATCAAAGACGGCACCCTCTATGTGCAGTCCGGGGCCGGTATTGTGGCGGACTCCCAACCCGCGTTGGAGTGGAAGGAGACCATGAATAAGGCGCGGGCGATGTTCCGGGCAGTGGACATGGTGTTATAGGGGAGCGGCCAAGATGATTTTAATGATTGATAACTACGATTCATTTACCTACAACGTGGTGCAGTACCTGGCCGAACTGAAGGCCGAGGTGAAGGTGATCCGCAACGACGAACTGAGTGTGGCCGAGATCACCGAGCTGGCGCCGAAAAAAATTGTTATCTCGCCCGGGCCCGGCAACCCGGATGAGGCCGGCGTCTCGCTGGCGGTGATTAAAGAGCTGGGCGGTAAGATCCCTCTGTTGGGTATCTGTCTTGGCCACCAGAGTATTGGCCAGGCCTTTGGCGGCCGCATTGTTCGTGCCGGCCAGATTATGCACGGCAAAACCTCACTCATTCACCACGCTGGCCTGGGTGTGTTTCGCGGCCTGCCGAGCCCCTACACCGCCACCCGTTACCACTCACTGGTGCTCGATAAAACCAGTGTGCCCGATTGCCTGGAGGTGACCGCCTGGACTCAAACAGAGTCTGGCGAGGTGGAGGAGATCATGGGTATTCGCCATAAGGATCTGGCCATCGAGGGGGTGCAGTTCCACCCGGAGTCGATCCTTTCGGAGCACGGCCACGCCCTGCTGCACAACTTCATCAGCGCTTAGGAGAAGTCTGCTATGGATATCAAAACAGCCTTAAATGAAGTGGTGGCCGGGCGCAATTTAACCACTGAGGCGATGAGCGCGGTGATGACCCAGATCATGACCGGCCAGGCCACCGACGCTCAGATTGGTGGCTTTCTGGTGGCTTTGCGCATGAAGGGTGAAACCGTCGACGAGATTACCGGCGCCGCCCAGGTGATGCGCCAGCTGGCCACCCGAGTGGAGATCAACGCCGAGCATCTGGTCGACACCTGTGGCACCGGTGGCGACGGTGCCAATCTGTTTAATATCTCCACTGCGGCTGCCTTTGTGGTGGCCGCGGCCGGTGGCCATGTCGCTAAGCACGGCAACCGCTCTGTCTCCTCCAGCACCGGCAGTGCCGACCTTCTGGAAGCCGCCGGTGTCAATCTCAACCTGACGCCCGAGCAGGTCGCCCGGGCGGTGAGCGAGCTTGGCGTCGGCTTTATGTTTGCCCCGGCCCATCACAGTGCCATGAAGTACGCCATCGGCCCGCGCAAGGAGTTGGGCCTGCGCACCGTCTTTAATGTGCTGGGGCCACTCACCAACCCGGCCGGCGTCAAGCGTCAGGTGCTGGGTGTCTTCTCCGCCGAGTTGTGCCGGCCGCTAGCCGAGGTGCTGGCGCGCCTGGGCAGTGAACACGTGTTGGTGGTGCACGCCAGCGATGGCCTGGATGAGATCTCCATCGCCGCCGATACCCAGGTGGCCGAACTCAAGCAGGGTGAAATCACCGAGTACACCATCAACCCCAGGGATTTTGGCCTGCAACAGCAGTCGCTCGATGGCTTGACTGTGGCCAGCTGCCAGGAGTCCCTGGTGTTAATTCGCCAGGCCTTGGCCAACGATAGGAGCGAATTGGCGCAGAAGGCGCTGGATATTATCGCCCTTAACGCCGGCGCGGCGATCTACGTTAGCGGTGTCGCCGGCTCTCTGGCCGACGGCGTCAGCATGGCCCAGGATGCCATCGGCAGCGGCCTGGCGCGGGAGAAGCTGGCCGAGCTGGTCGCCTTTAGTGGCGTCTTTAAGGCCTAGCCGTTTTACCACACAACCCGTTTTAGCCCGGTCATAGTTACAGCAGTTACCGAAGAGACAGTTCAATGAACACGCCTACCGTATTAAAGAAAATTGTCGCGCGAAAGTTTGAAGAGATTGCCGAACGCCAAGCGCGTGTCAGTCGCGAGCAACTGATGGAAAGAATCGCCGCCAATGGCGATCAACCGCGCGGCTTTGTGCAGGCGCTGGAAAACAAACTGGCGCTTGGCCAGGCGGCGGTGATTGCCGAGATTAAAAAGGCCTCGCCCAGCAAAGGTGTGATTCGCGAAGATTTCTACCCGGGCGAGATCGCCCGTAGTTATGCCCGTGGTGGCGCTGCCTGCTTGTCGGTGTTAACCGATGTCGATTTTTTTCAGGGCGCGGATGAATACCTGCAGCAGGTGCGTCTGGAGGCCAGCCTGCCGGTTATCCGCAAGGATTTCATTGTCGATGAGTATCAGGTGTTGGAGGCGCGCGCCATTGGAGCCGACTGCATTCTTCTGATTGTCGCCTGTCTGGCGCCGGAACGTCTGCAGGCGCTCAATAGCCTGGCTCTGGAGCTGGGTATGGACGTATTGGTGGAGGTACACAACCACGAAGAGCTGGAGCTCGCCCTGCAGCTGCCCAACCGTCTTGTTGGTATCAATAACCGCAATCTGCACACCTTTGAGGTCTCCCTCGATACCACCTTCGACCTGTTGCAGTTCATTCCCCCCGATCGCCTGGTGGTAACCGAAAGCGGTATTCACACCATTGATGATGTCGCCGCCATGCGCGGCCATAACGTCAACACCTTTTTGGTGGGCGAGGCCTTTATGCGCGCCGATGACCCGGGTCTGCGCTTAATGGAGATGTTCAACTAGGCGGGTGCTTCTGTGCAGACCTTTAGCCTCTGTGGTGCGTAATCGGAGTTTTTTACCCGGGCAGGCGTTGCTAGGTCGCTAAGCACAAGATGTCATGGCTCTCGAAAAACTTTAGCTGTTGCCGTCGCTGCTGGCACTGACCGTAGTACTGTCATTTTCTACGCTGTTTATGGGGCTTCTCCCCTGGCCCTACTATTTGGGTGTGGCCGTCCCGTATCTCATGGTGGCTAACCTGGGGCTCATTGCCTAGGTTGCCGGCAGGTGAAGGGGCCAGTTGTTAAAAATCGGTTTAACTGGTGCCGTCTCGTTGGGGTTGGCCTGTTTTTGGTTAATACAGTCGGCCTACATAGCCAACAGGCTACCGGTGCTAATTACCGCTCGACAGGTGAATTTGAGCTGTTTTTCGGGTCACCGGCGCCGCCATTAGTCAAGAGCCGAGCCTCCCGGCTAGCGGTGGATGGCTTATGTTTCACGCCAGGTTTATCCACAAAAGCTAGAAATAACTTTAACATGTGCTCTGTCGTTGACCCGATGAGCCATATTGCAGTGCACAATAAGTGCAGGCTAATTGGGTTGAGTGTTACCAGCAGTCAAAAATAAGTGACCGATTGTTAACTTAGGAAACAGAAAGTGGGCAGTTGTTACGCAGAATTTACAGTGGTTAAAAAGTAGCCATTGAGGGTGGGTCGACGATTTGTGACTTTTAGGCTTCATTATCCACAGTTTATATTCAGTGCTATTCACGAAATCTGTGGGTTAGTGGTTAAGAGCCCACTGAAACCGATAGTTAATTTGGTTTTGTAATTTAAAATTAGTTTCTAATAGCTAAAAAATAGAAGCTGCTTAGCACTTCTTAGCAAATAGATGTTTCACGACGAGAGCCCATCGCCTCCCTGTGAACAATTTATTGCAACCGATCTTAAAGAGTATTGTTTATGAGAGCCTTTCCCGCCACCCGCATGCGGCGCATGCGTGCCCAGGACTTTTCCCGACGACTGATGCGCGAGAACACGCTATCGGTGGACGACCTTATCTACCCGGTGTTTGTCTTGGAGGGGGAGGGCAAGCGCGAGACCGTGGCCTCCATGCCGGGGGTGGAGCGGTTGTCGATCGACCTGCTGGTGGCCGAGGCGGAGGCTTGGGTGGCGGCGGGCATTCCGGCGGTGGCCATCTTTCCGGTAACGCCCCTGTCGGCGAAGACGGAGCTGGCCGAAGAGGCCTACAACCCCAACGGTTTGGCCCAGCGGGCGGTGCGCGCCCTCAAGCAGGCCTACCCGGAGTTGGGGGTAATGACCGACGTGGCGTTGGACCCGTTCACCACCCACGGCCAGGACGGCATTATTGATGAGAGTGGTTACGTGCTGAATGATGTGACCGTCGCCACACTGGTAAAGCAGGCGCTCTCCCACGCCGAAGCCGGGGCGGATATCGTCGCCCCCTCTGACATGATGGATGGCCGTATCGGCGCTATTCGCGAGCAGTTGGAGGCCAGCGGCTTTGTGAACACCTTGATCATGGCCTACTCCGCCAAGTACGCCTCGGCCTTTTACGGCCCCTTCCGCGACGCGGTGGGCTCGGCAGGCAATCTTAAAGGCGGCAATAAATACACGTATCAGATGGACCCGGCCAACGGCAATGAGGCGTTGCACGAAGTGAGTCTCGACCTGGCCGAAGGTGCCGATATGGTGATGGTGAAGCCGGGTATGCCCTATTTGGACGTGGTGCACCGGGTGAAAACCACCACCGGTGCGCCCACCTACGCCTATCAGGTCAGCGGCGAGTACGCCATGCTCTGTGCGGCGGGTGAGAAGGGTTGGTTGGATCTGAAAGCGGTGGCCTTGGAGTCGCTGCTGGCCTTTAAGCGCGCTGGTGCCGATGGCATTCTCACCTACTTTGCGCCGCAGGTGGCCGCCTGGTTAAAAGAGCGTTAGGTATTTTTGTTAGGCGGTCATCGACGCTTTGTTGTCGATTTCCGTCGTCTCAGTCGCATTGCCCGAGAGGGTATCGTAGAGGGCGGCAAACTCCTGGCTGACTTTATGCTTCGGCATTAAAAAAGCCATGGGCGTGTGTTCGCGATGGGACTCGCGAATTTTCACAGAGCTGGAGATAAACGGCTCCAGAATAGGCAGCTGCTCTTTTTTCAGCTCCTCCACCGCTTGGCTGGGTAATTTTGCCTGGGCCGTGAATTGATTAATGATCACCCCTTCAATCATCAGGTTGGGGTTGTGATCTTCCCGCACCTCGCGAATATTGCCTACCAATTCAAACAGCGCATCGCGGCTGAAGATATCGCAATCGAAAGGGATCAGGCAGCGCTCGCAGGCGATCAGAGCCGACAGTGAATAGAAATTTAATATCGGTGGTGTGTCGATATAAATTTCATCGTATAGGTTGCTGAGCTCTTCCAGAAAGGAGCGCAGTTTATAAATTTTGTGGCGGGCGGCCAGCTTCGACTCCAGGTCGAGTAGATCCTGATTGGCAGAGACTAAAAAAAGATTTTCAAAGCGGGTGGGGCGGACAAAATCGTCGGCGCCGAAATCGCGAAAACTGAAATTAATTTGGGAATCAAAAAACTCCGGCATGCCGACCACATTGTCGTTGCCGTCCTGGCCGAGATAGCTGGTGCTGTTGGCCTGCGGGTCGATATCGATAACCAGCGTTCTTTTGCCGCGGGCGCTAGCGACGGCAGCAAGGTTGCAGGTGATTGTGGATTTGCCGACACCGCCTTTTCGATTAAATACAGCTCGTATCATAACCTTCCCCTATCGCTGCCTGGTGGCCCCGCGATTCAACTGTGGCCGTTTTTGAAAAACTGAGCAGACGCCATAATGAAGCAAGTGTGCAGGTGCAGCAACCCTTTTGGCGGGTGAGATGGGCGGGGGATTGGTTAGGAGATTGGTAGGAGGATTGCGGCTGGCTGTGGATAAATCGCCACGGCCAGCGCGGCATGGAAAACGGGTGCTACTTAGATGGCGACGACGTTTTCTGCTTGTGGGCCTTTCTTGCCGTCAGTGACGTTCATTTCTACTTTTTGCCCTTCGCTCAGGGATTTAAAACCGTCGCCCTCAATCGCGCTGTAGTGAACGAAAACATCCGGGCCTGATTCCTGAGAGATAAAACCGAAACCTTTGGTCTCGTTGAACCATTTTACGGTACCGATAGATTTAGCCATGACTGTTGTCCTGTTTTTTAAAGTGTCTCTAGCCGAAGACTGGATTGAAAAAGAGACCCAAAACGGAATGCTTTGAGTTTCCGAAAACGTTAAAGACGGTTTGATGCTTGGTACACAAGACGCGGCACCGCTGGGGGTGTTGGAGTAACGCTCTAGAGGTGGACGTGATAAGTAGCTGTGACAAGTTGCAAGAGATGACCGACGTTTAAACGCCTCAATGCTACTACCGGGCCTCTAAAACGCAAGAGAAAAATAGTGACCGACACCAAATTTCGCCAACTTGGTTTTGCCAAGTTGGCGGATGGATTTATTTTTGTGTTAACGGTGCCTGGCTTCTATGCCCCCAGCACCTGTTGGCGGATTGCTTCGTACTGGGTTGGGTCCAGGCGCGGACCAAATTGCGTCACCAGTGTTGCAGAAGCGAGGCTGGCGAGGGCGCCGGCTTCCGGAAAAGTGTGGCCGTGGCTGATGGCGTAGAGAAACGCACCGGCAAAGAGATCGCCGGCGCCGTTGCTATCGATCGGTTGCACAGCGTGCGCTGCGATCTGGTAACTCTGTTCGCCATCGTAAACCAGTGCCCCTTTCGCTCCCAAGGTGAGCGCAAATTTTTTGCACAGTGGCTTTAGTGCTTCAACGGCCTCGGCCAATGTGCTTTTACCGGTAAAGTCGAGGGCTTCGGTCTCATTGCAGAAGAGCAGGTCGACGCCGTCGCCAATCATGGTGCGCAGATTATCCTGGCAGTAGTTGACCATCGACGGATCAGAAAAGGTGAGCGCGATTTGAGCACCGTTGGCCTGGCCCTGCTGCTTGAGTTGGCAAACCGCCTCGGTGGCGGAGTCGGAGGCGGCCAGGTAGCCCTCTATATAAATAATTTTCGCTTGGCTGATGGCGGGGGCGTGCAGCTGTTCGGCGCCGACCGTGGCGCTGATGCCGAGGAAGGTATTCATGGTGCGCTCGGCATCGGGGGTGATTAGCACCAGGCATTTGCCGCTGGTGCCGGGGTGTTCGGCAAAGGCCGGCAGATAGTCGACGCCGGCGCGTTCCAGATCGTTCAAGTAGAAGCGGCCGTTGTCGTCCTCGGCCAGCTTGCAGCTGTAGAAGGTCTTGGCGCCGAAGTAGCTGGCGGCGATCACGGTGTTACAGGCGGAGCCACCACTGGCGCGGCGCGACGCCACCAGGTGATCCTGCAGTAAGTCGGTCAGCTCGTTTTGACGCGCTTCATCGACCAGGGTCATAAAACCTTTCTGGATGCCAAAACGTTCCAGATCGGCATCGCTCACCTCGATTTCGGTATCCACCAGAGCATTGCCAATGGCGTAAATATCGTATTGTTTCACTGCACTTTCCTAATGGCTGTTGGTCACACGCAAGGGCGGTAAGCCCCGCGCGCTAACCTTAAGAGTTTCACTCCAGGCTGGCAATCTCCGCGTCGTGAAACGCTTTGTTTCGGGTTTCTGAGTTGGGTGAATATTCAGTGCATTCTTTCAAGCAGGTAGCTAAACTCCCGCGCCATGGTAGCTAAAAAATCTCCCTCCCGTCGTAAAAAAGCCAAACCGCGCGCCCGCTCCCGAAAAAAGTCCTCCTCGCCTCTGCGCGGTCTCTTACTGCGTGTTCTGGCTTGGGGAATCTGCCTGGCGCTGGTGCTGGTGGCGGGTGTGTGGGCTTGGCTCGACTACTCGGTGCGCAACCGCTTTGACGGTGCCCGCTGGGAGCTGGCCGCCCGACTCTATGCCCGGCCACTGGAGCTCTATCAGGGCGCGTCCCTTTCGCGCGAGATGCTGCAGCTGGAGCTGCAGGGGCTCAACTATCGTCCGGTCAAGCAGGTGCACTCACCCGGCGAGATGCGCTGGCAGGGCCATACCCTCGATCTCTATCGCCGCAGTTTCACTATTGGCCAGCAGAGTTATCCTGCCGAGCGCATTCAGCTTACTCTGGCCGAGGGGGAGTTGCCGGTGGTGGCCAATCTCTACGCGCGCGATTCGATATTCACGTTGGAGCCACAGGAGATTGGCGCCATCTATCCCGCCAGTGGCGAGGATCGTATTCTCACCCGCCTGCAGGAGATTCCACCGCTGCTGGGTGAAACCCTGTTGGCGGTGGAAGACCGCAACTTTATGCACCACAACGGGGTGTCGCTGAAGGCCATTGCCCGGGCCATGTGGGCCAATCTGCGGGCGGGCGGGCTGGTGCAGGGGGGCAGTACCCTGACTCAGCAGCTGGTGAAGAACATGTTTCTGAGCAACGAGCGCAGTCTGTCGCGCAAGTTGACCGAAGCTGCGATGACCCTGTCACTGGAGTGGCACTACAGCAAAAGTGAAATACTGGAGGCCTACCTCAACGAGGTCTATTTGGGGCAGAGCGGCTCTCGTGCCATTCACGGTTTTGCCCTGGCGGCACAATTTTATTTCAACAAGCCGGTAGCTGATCTCAACACTCAGGAGATCGCCCTGCTGGTGGGTCTGGTGAAGGGGGCCTCCTTTTACAACCCCTGGCAGCATCCGGAACGGGCGCTGGCACGGCGGACCGTAGTGCTGCAGGTGATGGGCGATACCGGTCTCATCAGTGGCGATGAGATGGGGCGGGCCAAGGCTCAGCCGCTGGGCTTGGTCTCCTCGCCCACCAGTCAACACGCCTTCCCGGCGTTTGTCGGCCTGGTGAAGGCGCAGCTGTTGCGCGATTATCCGCTGTCGCTGTTGCAGTCCGAAGGCTTGCAGATCTACACCACTCTTGCCCCCAGTGTGCAGATACTGGCCGAGCAGGCGGTGGCCAAGGAGCTTGGTCGCCTGGAGCGGGACTACGATCTGCCTGCCAGCAGTTTGCAGGTTGGCGCGGTAATCACCGCCGTTGGCAGTGCCGAGGTGGAGGCGGCGGTAGGTGATCGCAACCCTCGTTATCACGGCTTTAACCGGGTGCTGGACGCCCGTCGGCCGATCGGTTCACTGGTTAAGCCGGCACTCTACGCCACCGCTCTGAAAGAGGGTTACACTCTGGCGTCGATACTGGACGACGGCCCGGTAGCCTATACCCAGGATACCGGTGCGGTGTGGGCGCCCAAGAACTTCACCGACACCGATCATGGTCTGATACCCCTGTACCAGGCGTTGGCCAACTCCTACAATCAGGCGGCGGCCCGACTGGGGTTGGAGGTGGGTGTCGATGAGGTGATCGATACCCTGCACAGTCTCGGCTTGGCGGCGGATATTCCGGAGCTGCCCTCGGTATTGCTGGGTGCGGTTGATCTCTCGCCGGTGGAGGTTAGTAATTACTTCCACACCCTGGCCAATGAGGGTATCTACACCCCGCTGCGGGCGATCCGGGAGGTCTACTCTGCCGAGGGTGAGCGGCTGCAGAGGTACCCGTTAACGGCGCGGGAGGGGATCGATTCGGAAACCGCCTATCTGATCGATTTCGCGTTGCAGATCACGGCGCACCAGGGCACCGGCCGCGGTCTTTATAACGCTCTGCCCGAGAGTCTCTCCCTGGCCGCTAAAACCGGTACCACCAATGATCAGCGGGACAGCTGGTTTGCCAGCTACTCGGGTTCGGATCTCGCTGTGGTGTGGGTGGGTCAGGACGATAACCAGGCGCTGCCATTTACCGGTGCCACCGGAGCCCTACCGGTGTGGCGCAATATACTGGAACATCTTCCAACGGAGTCGATTGCCCGGGTCAAGCCGGGTGCCATCGACTACTTTTGGGTGGATGCCAGCACCGGCCTGTTGAGTGGCCCCGACTGCCGCGGCGCGATTCTGTTGCCGTTGCGCCGGGGTAGCGAGCCAGAGGCCAGGGCTGCCTGTAATCGGCTGCAGCAGCGGCGCAACCCCTGGTGGCGGCGATTGTGGGAATAGGCCGTTATGGGAATAAAAGAGGAATAGAGAACTGGTGCTTGCGCAATTTATACAACGAGCTGGTGGTGTGTTGCTGTTACTGCTGGGCGTGCAGCTACTGGCCGGTTGTGCCAATACGGCGCTGTCCGATCAACCGCCGGAGATTCCGGGGGCGGTGGCCGGCGATACAGGTGCCAAGCAGACAATGCCCGAACCTTCGCCGAGTGTGACTGGCAGTGAGCCGCTGCTGGTGGAGCTCTACAACCAGGCGCTCGCGGCTCAGACGGCCGGGCAGTGGCAGGAGGCGATCGAACGCAGTGAGCGCGCACTGCGCATCAATCGCCGACAGCCGCGTTTCTATCTGCTGCTCGCGGAGTCCTATTGGCAGCTGGGTAAGCGTGATTTGGCGGCCAATTTTGCCAAGCAGGGGCTCCGTTATCTCTCTTCAGAGAGTAAATCCCTACGTCAGCGTTTAGAGGAGCTGGCTCATCCTTAGACGGCAGTCAGGCCGATGGCGCGCTTGTCTATCATAATTTTTTAAAAAGTTTATCTTGCTGCCAGGCGCAAAACCGGGTTGAATCTGCTCTTTACTTGGTTTCTACGCTGGCTCACTTTGTGATTGTTGGAAAAGCGTGCATACTTTGTAATACCCAAGACTTAACCTAGGGTGGCTTCGTCTGTTCAAGATGCAGAGGCCCGGGTAAGCAAAGGCCTGAGTTTGGCTGTAGTGGCTATCTGGCGGCTCATTCACGCAGGCCCAGCGTCTGGTTGTTTAACAGGATGGGTGCTTCGTCTTGGATTTGGAAAGTGGCAGGTAGGTTGTTACCACCAGCGCTGGTGAGGTAACTGTGAGCGCTAGATCGAGGGTTATGACGGTTCTGCAACTGCAGGCCAACAGGGTGGAGAGTGGCTCTACTGCACTGTTGAGGGTACGGGCCGTTCGCTAGCTAGTGGCAGCTGTTGAGGCTGCAGGAAAAAGGAATCTCAACCACTCATGCTGGGTGGCAACAACACACTCTTGGTGATTCACCGTGCCTAATGAAGATCATCTAACCAATCGAACTCGAAACATGCAGACCAGACAACGAACGCCACAAAGTAATGCAGAGCTTCAGCTAATAGCCAGATTGAAGTCCTGCCAAAAGCTCGTGGTTGACTTCTCAGAGGAGCAATTCCGCGGCTTTTACCAGGCGTTGGACCAATATGTTGCCGATAAAATTCGCAAGGCGAGCAGCAACATTGAGCAGAACGAGCTGCACGATATCCAGCGCCATTTTCGCCACAATCTCGACGATCTGCAACGCCACTTGTGCGGCGCCCTGGCGGAGGGTTTTGTTAAGTTCAAACAGGGTGAGCTGAATACCCACCCGGCCACCGGTGATGAATCCAATCTCTCTCTATTAGGCAACGACGAGTTGGAAGAGGCGATCGCGGTCTCCTCCGCGGCGCGTCGGGCTGATACACGCTTGGTAGAACCACTGTGGGCATTGAATAAACGCTTTTCGGCTCTGATCGGCAACAAGCCGGTCACCGATGCCAGCAACCCGGTAGCGCCCATTCAGTTTTGCGAGGCCTTTCGCAAAGCGCTCCAGATATTAAGTATCGATCTCAAGCCCCGCCTGGTAGCGGTAGAGGTGTTCGAGCGGTCGTTTATGGCGCAGCTGGAACAGATTCTGGCGACGGTGAATAACTACCTGATTGGCGAAGGTATTCTACCCAACCTCAGTTTTCACCAACAGCAGGCCGGCCCGGGTGCCGGAGGCGAATTCCAAACCGACTTTACTCCAGGCTTTGGCGAAACCGGTGTCTATGATGAGGGCGACTACGCCGCCATGGACCCGGAAGCGAGCCAGGAGCACCAATCCAGCCTGCTCAAGGCGATTCGCGAAATCCAAAACTACGGCGGTGTGGTCACCTTGGATACCCAGCCGTCGCCGGTCAGCTACGGCCCGGTGCCCATCCAGGCGTTGTCCAGTTTCAATGGCCAGTTCCAAACCAGTCCCGCCCGCTACAGTGGCGCTGCGGTGGGTGGTGCGGTGGGCGGCCGGCCAATGACGGTGTTCAGCAACCAGCAGTTGGTAGGTGCTCTGCAGACCATGCAGGATCAGATCATTAACATCCGCCAGTCAGCCACCGATATTTTGCAGCCGGTCAACGTCGCCCAGGTGACTGAGGCATTGACCGAAGAGCTGAGCAAAGCGTCGAAAGATGGCCACGTTGATGCTGACGACATGCACATCATCGAGCTGGTCGGTATGCTGTTCGACTATATGCTCTCCGACGACTGCCTGCCCGATAACATCAAAGCGCTGCTCAGTTATCTGCACACCCCTTATTTGAAGGTCGCCTTTTTGGACGCCGAGTTTTTTGAACAGAGCGAACATCCCGCCCGTCTGTTGTTGAATAATCTGGCGGAGGCCGGCGTGCGTTGGGTCTCCAACGACGGCTCCAGTCAATTCGATATCTACGACAAAATCAAAGCGACTGTCTCGCGCGTATTGGAAGAGTTCAAAGACGATGTGCGTCTGTTCGCCGAGTTATTGATGGACTTCAGCGCCTACACCAAGAAGGTGCTGCGTCGTCAGGAGCTGATGGAAAAACGGGCCATGGAGAAGGTGCATGGCGAAGAGAAGCTGCGCGAGGTAAAAATCCGCGTCAACAACGAGATCCGCAAGCGCACCGACGGCAAAGAGCTGCCCTCTGCGCTGTTGCTGCTGCTGTTGCAGCCCTGGTCCGATTACCTGGCTTTTATTTTGTTGCGCTATGGCGAGAAGTCCGACAGCTGGCTGCGTGCCATTAAAGTGGTCGATGACGTTATCTGGAGTGTAACGCCCAAGGCGAGCCCCGATGATCGCGCCCGTCAGTTGGAGATTCAGGATGAACTACTGGATCAGCTTGAGTCTGGCCTGGAGACCATCGGCTACGATCAGGCTAAGGGCAAAAAGCTGATTGATGCCATCGCCAAGGTTCAGCGCTCGGCGATTACCAAGCGCAATGTCGAGGCAGCACCACCCCCCATGCGCGAAAAGCTGGAAGCCATGGCGGCGAAAAAGGCAGGGCAGTCTGAGGTGGCGGCTGAGCGCATCTCCGAAGAGGAGGCGCGCCTGGTTGAGAGTTTGAAAATGATTGAATTTGGTACCTGGTTTGAGTTCGAGCAGGGCAAACGGTTGAAGGTCGCTTGGTACAACTCCAAGACTTCACACTACATGCTGGTCGATCAAACCGGTAAAAAGGTTGGTATGAAAACCGGCCTGGAGCTGGCTCGCGATATGTTGGCGCGCAAGGCACGTGTCATCATTGGTAGCACCAAGCCGTTCTTTGAACGGGCGCTGGAAAATATCTTTGAGAGCATGCAGTCGGATTCAGGCAAGGTCTCCGGAGGTGTTCACTAGTTATGGCTGAAAATAATCCCGTTGAAAAAGGCGAGCGTCGCAGTGCCAAACGGCACAAGCTCGACGACCGTATCCAGGCAGTGGACCAGACGACCGGTAAGGAGTTGGGTACCATAGCTGATCTGCATGAAGGGGGCTTTATGCTGGTCTCCCGCGGTGCTGTGGTAATGGAGACTGTCTACACCGTCAAGCTGCTGCTGCCGCGCCATATCAATGGCTGCTCGGAAGCCACGCTCCAGGCGGAGTGTTTGTGGATCTCCGAAGCCATGGTCGACTCCCCCGATGTGGTTTGGGCGGGCTTTCAGATCATCCCCGATAGCTATCGCTCGCTGATCAGCATGGCTGAGGTGATCGCCGAGTTTAGAGTCGATTAGCCCTCCTGGCCGATCTCATCACCCATAAAAAAACGCCGGTTAAACCGGCGTTTTTCGTTTCTGGCTGGCGGCGTCTTACGCCCCTGTTTTAATCCAGGCTCTTGAATACGCGCTCGGCGGCATTGAGTGTGTACTCGATGTCGTCGTCGCTGTGGGCTGCCGACATAAAGCCCGCTTCATAGGAGGCGGGTGCCAGGTAGACGCCCTGCTCCAGCATGCCGTGGAAGAAGCGGTTGAAGCGCGGAATGTTGCAGGCCATCACCTGTTGGTAGTTGGTAATGGTTGGCTCTTCGGTAAAGAAGAAACCAAACATACTGCCGACATGGTTGGTGGTGAATGGAATGCCGGCGGCCTCGGCTCTCTGCTGCAGGCCGGCAATCAGGGACTCGGTTTTCTGGCTGAGGGCAGAGTAGAAGCCCGGCGCCTGAACCAGTTTCAGGTTGGCCAGGCCGGCGGCCATGGCCACCGGGTTGCCCGACAGGGTGCCGGCCTGGTAGATGGGGCCGAGCGGGGCAATTTGCTCCATCACCTCGCGCTTGCCGCCAAAGGCGCCCACTGGCATACCGCCGCCCATCACCTTGCCCAGGGTGGTGATGTCGGCGGTAACGCCATAGTGACCTTGAGCACCGGTCAGGCTCACGCGGAAGCCGGTCATCACCTCGTCAATAATCAGCAGCGCACCATAGTTGTCGCACTGCTCGCGCAGACACTCCAAAAAGCCGGGTACTGGCGGTACACAGTTCATATTGCCGGCCACCGGTTCAACAATAATGGCGGCCACCTGCTCGCCAATTTCCGAGAATGCTTGTTGAACGCCGGCGATGTCGTTATAGGTGAGGGTGATGGTGTGTTGCGCCAGTGACTCCGGTACCCCCGGCGAGCTGGGTACGCCCATGGTGAGCGCGCCGGAGCCGGCTTTGATCAGCAGTGAGTCGGAGTGGCCGTGGTAGCAGCCCTCAAATTTGATGATCTTGTCGCGGCCGGTTACCCCGCGCGCCAGGCGGATGGCGCTCATGGTTGCCTCGGTACCGGAATTGACGAAGCGCACCAGGTCCATACCGGGCAGCAGTTGGCAGAGCTGCTCAGCGAGGGTGGTTTCGATCTCGGTGGGGGCGCCGAAGCTGAGCCCCTGTTGTACCTTGGCAACGACAGCGGCAATCACCTCCGGGTGGGCATGGCCGAGTACCATGGGGCCCCAGGACTGGACGTAGTCGACGTAGCGTTTGTCGTCGACATCGTAGAGATAAGCTCCCTGGGCGCGACTGAAAAAGATGGGAGTGCCGCCAACGGCGCGGAAGGCGCGAACCGGGGAGTTGACGCCACCGGGAATGTATTTTTGAGCTTCGCTGAACAACTGCTCAGATCGGTTCATGGGAGATCCTTACTGCTAATCGAAAAGGGTGCCAGGCCAGTGGCCGGGCACATGTTACCGCAGATGGTCGACGCTGCCGACTCCAGCCTAGTTCTGTTCGGAGGATTTGCCGTTGGTCCAGTGCATACGGTTGGTGATCGCCCGACCCATACCCAGATTGCGCGCCTGGCTGATGGCCGCCAGGGTAAAGTTCTGCGCCTGGGCGATGCCCTCGTGCAGCAGCAGGCCATGGGCCAAGTAGGCGGCAATGCAGGCGGTAAAGACAGTCGCGGCGCCAGGCACGGTGGCGGCGGAGTAGGCGCTGCTGTCAAAGGTGCGGATGAGGCCGCGCTGGCCAAACAGCCGGCCCTGGCAACGATCGGCGTTGCGGTCGCAGCCAAACACCAGCAGGTGCTCGCAACCGGAGTCGAGAATTTCGGCAGCGCAGGCGTCGATGGTGTCGGCGGAGTTGGAGAGGGCGAAGGCCTGATCGTTGCTCATCACCACCAAGTGGGCTTTGGGCAAGAGCAGTGCACGGCTGGCATGGGCGAGCAGCTGTTGGTCGGCGCCGAGCTTGGTGGAGGCGTGCATCAGCTCGGGTTCGAGGACCACGGGAATGTCGGGGTAGTCCACCAGAATTGAGTGCAACACCTCGATGTTTTCGATGCTGCCCAGCTGGCCGCCCTTGATCACTTTGACTGGAATGTCTTCCAGGAGGGCGCGGGTCTGTTCGATCACCAAGCCGGGCTTGGTGGGGGCAATCTCTTTGATCTCTTGGGTGTCTCTGGCCATGATGGCGGCTGCCACACCCAGACAGTGGGTGCCAATACTGGCGCAGGCTTCAATGTCGGCGTGCAGTCCGCCCGTACCGCTCGGATCGACGGCATTTAAGCTCAGCACCACAGGTGTTTCGGCTCGCGCTAGATTGATCATGCCAATAGGCCCCCGTTGTCATTATTGTTGAGGCTTTGAGCTGATGGTCCTGCCGGTGAGCGGCCTACGTCAAAAGGGCTTCACCAACACCAGTATCAGAATCCCCAGTAGGAAAAAGATCGGTACTTCGTTAAACCAGCGGAAATAGACATGGCTGTATCGGTTTTGATCGCGGGCAAACTGCTTAACGTGCCAGCCACACCAGTGGTGGTAACCGATCAATAACACCACTAACAACAGCTTGGCGTGCATCCAGCCAACCGCCAGATAGTAACCATGTTTCAGCGCAAATAGCCACCCGCCAAAAATCAGAGTGCCGATCATGGTGAAAGTGCCCATGCCTCGGTAGAGTTTGCGCTCCATAATTTTGAAGCGTTCGTTGCCGGGGGCATCATCGCAGCCGGCGTGGTAAACAAACAGCCTGGGAAGATAAAAGAGCACTGCAAACCAGGAAATTACAAAAAAGAGGTGGAACACCTTCAGCCAATTCTCCAGTGGCATATTTCTTCTCTTCCTCTGCTTTACCAGCGAATATTTCTGCTTTTGTGCTAAGATGCCGCAACTTTTGGCAACCCGCTCGCCCCGCGCCAATCGCGGAGCGCAGCCATCATAACAAGGTCTGGTCGGCCATGCATTGTCCGTTTTGTGGAGCAGAAGATACTAAAGTCATCGACTCGAGGTTGGTCGCTGAAGGCGATCAGGTGCGCCGTCGACGCGAGTGCCAATCCTGCCGTGAACGCTTCACCACTTATGAAATTGCCGAGCTGTTGATGCCGCGGGTGATTAAAAACGATGGCATCCGCGAACCCTTTAACGAGGCCAAGTTGCGCGCTGGTCTGCAGCGGGCTTTGGAGAAACGGCCGGTGGGTACCGAGCAGATCGAATCGGCCATCGCCCAGATCAAACACTTTCTGCAGGCCACTGGCGAGCGTGAAATTAAATCGCGGGTGATTGGTGAACAGGTGATGGAGGCGTTGCGCAGTTTGGACGAGGTCGCCTATGTGCGTTTTGCTTCGGTCTATCGTCGGTTTAAGGATCTCAATGAGTTTCGTCAGGAGATCGACCGGCTGGAAAGTGGCGAGCGCAGCCGCTGAGCCATGGCTACCACCGCCGACGATATCGGCCATATGGCGCGCGCCATGCAACTGGCGGCCATGGGACTTTACAGTACCTCTCCCAACCCGCGTGTGGGCTGTGTGCTGGTTAGCGATGGCCAGGTGATTGGCGAGGGTTTTCATGTGGCCGCCGGTGGCCCCCACGCCGAGATCAACGCCCTGGCCAGTGTCGCTGAGGGTAACCGCAGCCGCATCGCCGGCGCCACCGCCTACGTGACCCTGGAGCCCTGCAGCCACCACGGCCGCACCGGCCCCTGTTGTGAGGCTCTGGCCGAGGCGGGTATCGGGCGGCTGGTCTATGGCATGAGCGACCCCAATCCCTCGGTCTCCGGCCGTGGCCTGGACTATCTGCAGGCGGCCGGGGTAGCCGTCGATGGCCCCCTGCTGGAGGGCGAGGCCAGGCAGCTCAACCCCGGCTTTATTAAACGTATGGTCAGCGGCCGACCCTGGGTGCGGGTCAAGCTGGCCATGAGCCTGGATGGCCGCACGGCCATGGCCAGCGGCGAGAGCCAGTGGATCACCGGGCCCGAAGCGCGTGCTCAGGTACAGGCGCTGCGCGCGCGCAGCTGCGCCGTGATCAGCGGCCACGCCACCGTCAGTTATGACCGGGCGCGCCTGACGGTGCGCCCGGAGCAACTGCCCCCCACGGCAACGACGCCACCGGCCGGCCACCCGCAGGCGAGCGGGCAGCGGCAGCCCTTGCGGGTGGTACTCGATGGCGAAGCCGGGTTGACCGGTAGCGAACCCTTTTTTCAGGCGGATGGACCCATTTTGTGGGTAACCAGCCAGCAAGCGGCCGTAAATGGCGCAAATATTGAGCGAATGGCTTTGCCTGGCGCTGGCAGGCGAGTAAACTTGCCCACCCTTTTGGATGAGCTCGGTCGGCGGCAGTGCAATGAGGTACTGGTCGAGGCGGGTGCCACCCTGGCGGGCGAATTTCTCAGCCAGGGGTTGGTCGACGAACTGGTGCTGTTTGTCGCCCCGGTGCTGTTAGGCTCCAGTGCACGGCCGCTGTTGCAGCTGCCCCTGGCCTCAATGGCGGAGAAGTGGCCACTGCAAATTACCGATTGCCGAGCCGTGGGCAGCGACTGGCAGATAACCGCGCGGCCCGCTGAGCGTCCCAGTCAACCTTAGGGTTGCCAGTGGGCTCATCGCAACTCTGTTCAGTAGGACAAAATCATGTTTACCGGCATTGTAGAGGCAGTTGGGCAGGTCGTGGCGCTCGAGCCGAAATCGGGTGATCTGCGTCTGCGCATCAAAACCGGCAAGCTCGAGCTGCAAGATGTGAAACTGGGTGACTCTATCGCCACCAACGGCGTCTGCCTGACGGTGATTGAGCTGCCCGGCGATGGTTACTGGGCCGATGTTTCGGTAGAGACCATCGCCAACACCACCATCGGCCACTGGTCCGTGGGCCGTAAGGTCAACCTGGAGAAGGCGATGATGCCCACCTCCCGTCTGGGTGGGCACATAGTCAGTGGCCATGTCGATGGTGTCGGCACCATTGTCGGCCGCCACAGCGATGCCCGCGCCGAGCGCTTCCGTGTGCAGGCGCCGGCAGAGCTGGCCAAATACATCGCCCACAAAGGGTCGATTACCGTCGATGGCACCAGCCTGACGGTCAATGCTGTGGCCGGTGCTGAATTCGAGCTGGCCATCGTACCGCACACATTGGCAGAGACCATCTTTGCCGGCTACCAAGTGGGTAGCGAAGTCAATTTGGAAGTGGATATCATCGCCCGTTATCTGGAACGCCTACTCCTTGGCGAGCAGGCGGCCAAACCCGATGGCGGGTCAATCGACCTGGCATTTCTGGCCGAAAACGGCTTCTACCGGGGCGATCGTTAACAACCGGGCGCCAGGCGCTCACAACGCACGACACGCACAAGGCAAGCTATGCAACTCAATACCGTCGAAGAACTCATCGAAGACATGCGTCAGGGTAAGATGATTATTCTCATGGACGACGAAGGGCGAGAAAACGAAGGCGACCTGATTATGGCCGCCGATATGGTCCGCCCGCAGGATATCAACTTTATGGCCACCCACGCACGTGGGCTGATCTGCCTGACCCTTACCGAGCAGCGCTGTCGCCAGCTCGATCTGCCGTTGATGGTCAGCAACAACCGCACGGTGCACTCCACCAACTTCACCGTCTCTATCGAGGCGGCAGAAGGGGTCACCACCGGCATCTCCGCCGCTGACCGGGCGCGCACCGTTCGCGCCGCCGTGGCGCAGGAGGCAAGCGCCCAGGATATCGTTCAGCCCGGCCACATCTTCCCATTGATGGCTCAACCCGGCGGCGTTTTGAGCCGCGCCGGCCACACCGAGGCCGGTTGTGACCTGGCCCGCCTGGCGGGGCGGGAGCCAGCCGCGGCGATTGTTGAGATCATGAACGAAGACGGCACCATGGCGCGCCGGCCCGACCTCGAGAAGTTTGCCGAGCAGCACAAGCTGAAGATCGGCACCATCGCCGACCTGATCCACTACCGCTCGGTAAAAGAGCAGACGGTAGAGCGCGTCAATGAGCGCCGGGTGGACACCGCCTTCGGCGAATTCGGTCTCTACACCTTCCGCGACCTGGCCAGCTCCGAGCTGCACTTCGCCATGGTCAAAGGTGACGTGAGCCCCAACGAGGCGGTCCCGGTGCGCGTGCATGTGCTCAATACCGCCCGCGATCTGCTCACTATCCTGCGTGAGAGCGACAAGAAATATAACTCCTGGACCCTGCAGCAGGCGCTCAAGTATGTGCAGGAGCAGGGTACCGGCGTGGTGATCTTGATCTGCCACAGCCTCTCCACCCAGGAGATCGAAGAGAGCATCGACTGGTTGCTGGCTGGCAAGGAGCCGCGCTCCTCCCAGGACGTGGTCTATCGTCAGATAGGTACCGGCGCCCAGATGTTGCGCGACCTGGGTGTGCGCAAAATGAATATCCTGGCGGCACCGCTGAAGTTCAGCGCCCTCTCCGGTTTTGACCTGGAGGTGGTTGATCGCACCGAAGCCCCTGGAGCGGCCGAAGGCCACGAAGACAGCGAATAACTGATTAAGCAGGTGAACAGAAAATGAGTGGAATTACAGTGGTTGAAGGCGATTTTCGCGCCGTAAGCGGCAAATACGCCCTGATCGTAAGCCGGTGGAATAGTTTTGTGGTGGAGAGCCTGAAGGGCGGTGCCCTGGATGCCCTGCGCCGTCACGGTGTGGACGATAGCGATATCACCATCTACTACGTGCCGGGTGCCTTTGAGTTTCCGATCATGGCCCAGAAAATTGCCGCCACTGCCAAATTCGACGCCATCATCGCCCTGGGTGCAGTGATCCGCGGTGGTACTCCCCACTTCGACTATGTTGCCGGTGAGTGCACCAAGGGCCTGGCCCAGGTCTCCCTGGCGGCCTCTATTCCGGTCACCTTTGGTGTTCTGACAGTCGACTCCATCGAGCAGGCCATTGAGCGCTCTGGCACCAAGGCCGGCAACAAGGGCGAAGAGGCCGCGCTGACAGCGCTGGAGATGGTCTCTGTGTTGGCGAAGGTATAACGGGTGAGCAGTTCTCCTGCGGCGCGTCGCAAAGCGCGCCACTACGCCATGCAGGCGCTCTATCAATGGCAGATGGCGGGCAGCTCGCTCAATACCATCGAGGCTGAGTTTCGCACCGACTACGATATGAAGCCGGTGGATGTGGAGTACTTTCACGAGCTGCTGCACGGCGTGCCCGCCGAGCTGGATGCCATCGATAGCGAATTTGGCCAGTACCTGCAGGGGCGCAGCCTGAATGAACTCGACCCGATCACCCTGGCGCTGTTGCGCATGGCCTGCTACGAGCTGAAACACCGTATCGATGTGCCCTACAAGGTGGTGATCAACGAGTCGGTCTCCCTGGCCAAAAAGTTTGGTGCCACCGATGCCCATAAATTTATCAACGGCGTGTTGGACAAAACCTCGGCCAGTTTGCGGCCGGTAGAAGTGAACCATCGCGACTAAACCCGCCCGGCGGGTAGTGTGGCAGAGAGAGCAAGCAGATGGCCTCCATCAGCGAATTTGATCTTATCGAGGAGTATTTTGCCGGCCAGATTGTAGCCTCCTATGGCGTTAATCTGGGTATCGGTGACGACTGCGCGCTGTTGACGGTGCCCCAGAGTAAACAACTGGCGGTCTCCATCGACACCATGATCGGTGGTGTGCACTTCCCCAAAAATGCCGATCCGGAGCTGATCGCCGAACGCGCGGTGCGGGTCGCTGTTAGCGATCTGGCTGCCATGGGGGCTGACCCCTTGTGGATGACTCTGAGCCTCACCCTGCCCGCCGCCGAAAGCCACTGGCTGGCCGGGTTCAGTCGCGGCCTGTTTAAAGCAGCCGAGGAGTTCAACCTCTCCCTGGTGGGGGGCGACACCACCCGTGGGCCGCTGGCGGTGGCCATTCAGGTGCACGGCAGCGTCGACCCGGGTCAGGCTATGCTGCGCTCCCAGGCGCGGGTGGGCGACATCATCTTTGTCACTGGTAGCCTGGGCGATGGCGCCGCCGCACTGGCGGTCATCAAGAAAGAGCTGGATGTCGGCAAGTCGGCCTTCAGCTACTTTATGTCCCAGTACTACACGCCAAGAATCTGGATCCGCGAGGCGCACGCCCTGTCTGAAGTCAGCCGCTGCGCTATTGATATCTCCGATGGCCTACTGGCCGACCTGGGCCACATCTGTAAGGCCAGTGGTGTCGGTGCCGTGGTCGAGGCCGAGCGGCTGCCTATCTCGGAGCCGCTGCGTAAACTCGCCGAACCGGACGCCGCTCTGGCCTGGGCGCTGACCGGTGGTGACGACTACCAGATCTGCTTCACAGTAGCTCCGCAGCAGCTGCAAGCCCTGGAAGAACTGCGCGAGCGGCACCGGCTGGATATCACCGCTATTGGCGAAATTGTGCGCGGCAACGAGTGTGTCTGTCTGAGCAACGGTCGCATAGTCGAGTGCGATAACCTCGGCTACAAACACTTCTAGCTATGGCCTCGTTTCCGCCCGTCCCCTCGTTCGCGCAACTGGTGAGATCACCGGTGCTGCTGTTGGCATTTGGTTTTGGTTCCGGCTGCGCACGCAAGGCGCCGGGCACTTTTGGCACCCTGGCGGCGCTGCCTTTGACCTACCTGTTGCTGTTGCTGCCCCTGCCGGGTTACCTGGCGGTGGTACTGCTGGCGGGAGTGCTCGGTATCTGGATCTGCCACGCCGCTAGCCGCAAGCTGGAGGTGCACGACCACCCAGGTATCGTGTGGGATGAATTTGTCGGCCTCTGGGTCACCTGCATCGCCCTGCCGGCGGGGTGGTGGTGGCCACTGCTCGGTTTTGGCCTGTTTCGCCTGTTCGATATTGCCAAACCCTGGCCCATCAGTTGGCTCGACCGGCACGTCCATGGCGGGCTTGGCATTATGATTGATGATATACTCGCCGGCCTTTTCGCTGCGGTCGTGATTCAACTGCTGGCGTTGATCCTGAGTTAGCCTTGAGGGGAAATGGCATGCACCGTTGCTTGCGCGCTATCTGCCTGGTTTACCTGGCGCTCTCAGCGGCTGCCTGGTCGGCGGCGGATGTGCAGGTGCAGGGGCTCTTTGCCAACAGCGCGCTGCTAACCATCAACGGCCAGCAGCGTCTGCTCAAGACTGGCCAAAGTAGCCCGGAAGGGGTCAAGCTGATCAGCGCCAACAGCCGTGAATGTCTGGTTGAAATTGACGGTGAACGCCATCAACTTGGTATTAGTCAGCGTATCGCCTCGGGCTTCCAGGCGGCCGAGACCGTTGAGGTGCGCATTCCCGCTGGCAACGGCGGCCACTACTACACCGCTGGCCAGATCAACGGCCACCCTGTGCAATTTTTAGTGGATACCGGCGCTACCTCCATTGCCATGAATCGCTCCACCGCCGAGGCGTTGGGCATTAACTACCGCAGTGGCAAGCAGGCGATGGCGCGCACCGCCGGTGGTGTCAAGCCGATCTTCCTGATCACCCTGGCGCGGGTCAGTGTTGGCGCCCTAGTGGTGGATAACGTTGAGGCGTCGGTGCATCTGGACGACTCGTTAGGTGTGTTGTTGCTAGGGAACAGCTTTCTAAGCCAACTGGAAATGAAAAAAGAGAATGGTGTGTTGGTGCTGAGCGCCCAGCACTGACCCAAGGTTTGAGGTTTCTGAGTGACAGTCAAATACGTTGAGTCCTGCAAATTACCCACTCCCTGGGGTATTTTTGATATGCACGGCTTTGAAGACAGTGAATCGGACAAAGAGCACGTGGTTCTGACCATGGGCGATGTCCATGGTCCGGAGCCGCTCTTGGCGCGTGTGCACTCGGAGTGTTTGACGGGCGATGGCCTGTTCAGCCTGCGCTGCGACTGCGGCGCGCAACTGCAGGCGGCGCTGCACAAGATCGCCCAGGAGGGGCGTGGCGCCATCTTCTATCTGCGCCAGGAGGGGCGCGGTATTGGTCTGCTCAATAAGATCCGCGCCTACCATCTGCAGGATGCCGGCGCCGATACGGTGGAGGCCAACGAGGCCCTGGGCTTTGGCGCCGACCTGCGCCGCTACGATATGTTAAAGCCCATGATGGCCCATTTCGGCATCAAAAGTTTGCGCCTGATGACCAACAACCCCCGCAAAATCGAGGCGCTGCGCGAGATCGGCCTCGATGTGGTCGAGCGCCTGCCGCATGAAACCGGCCGTAATCCGCACAACGCCAAATACCTGCAAACGAAGAAGGGCAAGCTCGGCCACATGCTGGGTGACCACGACCCGCACGATCACCACTAACGCCATACACTGCTCTTCAGCAACGCATGAAGGGCTTGCCAGTTCAGCCGTTTGGGTTCATATAGTTTGAATCCCTGGGCCTGAGCCTGCCGTTTGGGCCCACTGCATCTGTCTGGAGGCCGGCTCATGGTGACTCTTCCCGAATTGTGGCAATCCCTTATCGATAACAAGCTGCGCCCGGAGCGGGAGCTGGTACCGGAGCTACTGAAAGGACTCACCCTCACCGAGAGCCAGCGGCACGACATTCACACCAGTGCCGTGGCCCTGATCGACGCCGCCCGCAGCGCCGGCAACCCCCTGCTGGAGAGCTTCCTCAAAGAGTACCGCCTGAGTGAACGGGAGGGGGTGGCGCTTATGTGCCTGGCCGAGGCGCTGTTGCGCGTGCCCGATGGCCGCACCCGCGATCAACTGATTGAAGACAAACTCAGCTTCGCCCGCTGGACCGACCACCTGGGCCACTCGGACAACTTCTGGGTTAACGCCTCCAGCTGGGGGCTGGCACTGACCGGAAAAATGTTGACCCTGCCCAACGGCAGCAGCCTGATGCAGGCGTTGAAACGGTTGGGGCAGCCGCTGGTGCGGCAGGCGGTGGGCCGGGCTATTGGCCTTTTGGGTGAGCAGTTTGTATTGGCCGAGACCCTGCCCAAAGCGCTTGCCAAGGGCTATAAACTCGCCGCCGGCAAACCACTCTACTCCTTCGATATGCTGGGCGAGGGGGCGCGCACCGCCGCCGATGCCGAGCGCTATTTTCACGCTTACGAGAGCGCCATTAGGGCATTGGCCGAGAGCCAATCGGGCTCGGCGCTACCACTGCCGGAGCGCTCCGGTATCTCGGTAAAGTTGTCGGCGCTCTACCCCCGCTTTGAATTCTCCCGGCGCGAGCAGGCCGAGGCTGCGCTCCTGGCCCGCCTGCAGCCACTGTGCCTGCAGGCGGCCGAGGCCGGTATTGGCCTGACCATCGATGCCGAGGAGTCCCACCGCCAGCTGCTGACCCTATGTCTGTTCAGCAAGCTGATCCACAACCGCAAGCTGCATGGCTGGCATGGGCTGGGGATGGTGGTGCAGGCCTACAGCAAGTCGGCGCTGACGGTGTTAGCCTGGTTGCAGGCCCTGGCCAAAGATTCCGGCCAGACTATCAATGTGCGGTTGGTGAAGGGTGCCTATTGGGACAGCGAGGTAAAGCTGGCCCAGGAGCAGGGGCTGGCCGACTACCCGGTGTTCAGCCGCAAGTGCAACACCGATCTCTCCTACCTGCGCTGTGTCGAGTTTCTGCTGGCCGCCCGGCCGCAGCTCTACCCCGCCTTCGCCAGCCACAACGCCCACACCCTGGCGGCGGTCTGGCGCATGGCCGGGCAGGTGGGCGAGGGGTTTGAGTTTCAGCGCCTGCACGGTATGGGGGAGTCGATCTATCAGCAGGCCCGCTGCCAGTGGCCGGGCCTGGCGCCGGTGCGCATCTACGCGCCGGTGGGCAGCCACCGGGATCTGCTGGCTTACCTGGTACGTCGTCTAATTGAAAATGGCGCCAACAGCTCCTTTGTTAATCAACTGGCCGATGCCAGTTGTTCCAGCCAACAGCTGGCGGCCGACCCCATCACCCGGGCGGCGGCCAGTACCAGTTATCGCCATGGGCAGCTGCCGCTGCCGTGCGCCATCTTTGGTGAACGGCCCGGCGCGGCCGGCCGCGATCTCAGCTCACCCAAGGCGGTGGCCGCCATTGCCAGCCGGCTGCAGGAGGTGGCTGGCCTTGAGTGTCGCGTGGAGCCGCTGGTAGCCGGCTGGCGGCCAAGGCCTGCCCCGGCGCGGCGGCTCTACAACCCGGCCAACTGGGAGGAGAGCCTGGGCGAGGTGTGCGAGGCGGACACTGCCGCTGTCGATGCAGCCATCGCCCAGGCCGAAGCCCGCTGGCCGGCCTGGCGGGACCGCAGTGTCGGCGAGCGGGCTGCCTGCCTGGAGCGTGCCGCCAATGCCCTGGAGGCGGATATCGACAGCTGGCTGGCGCTGTTGGTGCGCGAGGGCGGTAAAACCTGGGGTGATGCCGTGGCCGAGGTGCGCGAGGCCGTCGACTTCTGCCGCTATTACAGTCGCGCAGCTCAATCTGCTTTCGGCACGCCGCAAGCGCTGCCGGTGGCGGGTTTTGGCATCAGTGGCGAGGCCAACTATCTGAGCTGGCAGGGGCGGGGGGTGTTTGTCTGTATCAGCCCCTGGAATTTTCCGTTGGCCATTTTCATTGGCCAGGTGGCGGCGGCGCTGGTGAGTGGCAATGCGGTGCTGGCCAAGCCGGCTGAGCAGACGCCACTGGTGGCCTATCGGGCGGTGGAGCTGTTGCACGAGTGCGGCGTGCCGGCCGAGGTGTTGTCGCTGTTGCCCGGCGGCCGGGAGTTGGGGGCGACGCTGGTGGCCCTGCCCCAGGTGGCGGGCGTTGCCTTTACCGGCAGTGTCGCCGCTGCCCAAGCGATCAACCGCGCGCTGGCCGCCAAGGCGGGGCCAATCGTGCCGCTGATTGCCGAAACCGGAGGCCAGAACGTGATGATCGCCGACAGCAGTGCGCTGCTGGAGCAGCTCTGCGACGATGTTATCCGCTCTGCCTTTGCCAGTGCCGGCCAGCGCTGTTCGGCGTTGCGGGCGCTGCTGCTGCAGGAGGAGATTTACGATCAGGCGCTGGCGATGATCAAAGGGGCCATGGCGGAGCTGGCGGTGGGTGACCCGCAACAACTCGCCTGCGACCTGGGGCCGATTATCGATGGCCCCGCCCTGGAGCGGCTGCAGGGCTATATCGAGAGTCAGCGTGCTCAGGTGCGTGGCCACTTTTCGGCGCCGTTAGCGGAGTCGCTGCCCGGCCACTTTTTAGCGCCGCAGCTGTTCGAGCTGGACTCCCTGGCACAGATTCCCGGTGAGCAGTTTGGCCCGATACTGCATGTGGTGCGCTTCACTGCCAATCAGCTGCCGCTGCTGTTAGCCGATATCGCCGCCACCGGTTTTGGTCTCACCCTGGGGGTGCACACCCGCCTGGAGAGCCGCTGGCAGGCGTTGGCGCAGCAGGCACCGGTGGGCAATATCTACATCAACCGCAATATGATTGGCGCCGTGGTGGGGCTGCAGCCGTTTGGTGGTATGGGGTTGTCGGGCACCGGCTTTAAGGCGGGGGGCAGCCACTACCTGAGCCGCTTTGCCGTGGAGAAGAGCCTGTCGGTCAATACCATGGCGGTGGGCGGCAATACCCAGCTGTTGAGCCTCTCCGACGACGAGCGAGGGTGCTACGTAATGAGGATGGGCTAGGGCAGCAGGCGGCTTTGCGGGAGTTGGAGGATCTTTTCCAGGCGTGCCTGGATAGCGTCGTGCATGGCATTTACCGAGAGGCCGGCCTGCTCCAGCAGCTGCTCGCGCTTACCGTGGTCCTGGAAGCGGTCGGGCAGGCCCAGCTGTAACACATGCACCAGAATGCCGTGTTGCTGGCAAAGCTCCAACACCGCCGAGCCGGCACCACCGGCCAGGGCGTTATCCTCCAGGGTAACCAGCAGGTCGTGCTGGCTGGCCATGGCCAGAATCAGCGCTTCATCCAGCGGTTTTACCCAGCGCATATCGCAGACCGTGGCGTTGAGGCTCTCGGCCACGGTGAGGGCGCGCTCGAGCAGTGTGCCGAAGTTGAGAATCGCCACCCCGGTGCCCGCTCGGCACTGGCGGCCGCGGCCGATCGCCGGCAGTGGTGCCTGTTGGCTGAGGTCGGCACCGGTGCCGGTGCCGCGCGGATAGCGCACAGCGGCAGGCCCCGGGTGTTCAAAGCTGGCCTGCAGCAACTGCTGGCACTCGAACTCATCGCTGGGGGCGGCAATCACCATGTTGGGGATGCAGCGCAGGTAGCTCAAATCAAAGCTGCCGGCGTGAGTGGGGCCGTCTTCGCCCACCAAGCCAGCGCGGTCGATGGCAAAGGTGACGTCGAGCGACTGCAGGGCGACGTCGTGCACCAGCTGGTCGTAGGCCCGTTGCAGAAAGGTGGAGTAGATCGCCACCACCGGTTTCAACCCTTCACAGGCGAGGCCGGCGGCAAAGGTGACGGCGTGCTGCTCGGCAATGGCGACATCGTGAAACTGATCGGGAAAGCGCTCGGCGAACTCGACCATGCCCGAGCCCTCGCACATGGCGGGGGTGATCGCCATCAGCTTGGCGTTGTGTTCCGCCTCACGGCATAACCACTGGCCGAACACATCCTGATACTTCAGCTTTTTCGGTTTGTCTGGTACATGGCTGGCTACCGCGGCGGCGGGCGCCTTGGGCTCAATCTTGTTAAGCGCGTGGTAGCCGACCGGGTCATCTTCGGCCGGTGCGAAGCCCTTGCCCTTTTTGGTGATGACGTGCAGCAGCTTGGGCCCTTTCAGCTCACGCAGGTTGCTGATGTCGTGCACCAGGCGCGGCAGGTCGTGGCCGTCGATGGGGCCGATGTAGTAGAAGCCGAGCTCCTCAAAGAGAGTGCCCGGCGACACCATCCCTTTCACGTGCTCTTCGGTTTTGCGGGCCAGCTCCCAGGCCTGGGGAATCTTGGAGAGCACCTTCTTACTGCCCTCGCGGAATTCGGTGTAGAGCTTACTGGCCCAGATTTTAGAGAAGTAGTTGGCCAGGCCGCCGACATTGCGCGAGATCGACATGTTGTTGTCGTTCAGTACCACCAGCAGGTCGGAGCCTAGGTGGGCGATATGGTTGAGCGCTTCAAAAGCCATGCCGGCGGTCATGGCGCCGTCGCCAATCACCGCCACCATGCGGCGGTCGTCACCCTGTTGCTGGCTGCCCACGGCCATACCCAGGGCGGCGCTCAATGAGGTACTGGAATGGCCCACACCAAAGGTGTCGTAGGGGCTCTCGCTGCGTTTGGGGAAGCCGGCCAGGCCATCGAGCTGGCGGATACTGTGCATCCGCTCGCGGCGTTCGGTGAGGATCTTGTGCGGGTAGGTTTGGTGGCCCACGTCCCACACCAGACGGTCTTCGGGGGTTTGGTAGACGTAGTGCAGGGCGATGGTGAGCTCCACCACACCCAGGCCGGCACCAAAGTGGCCGCCGGTTTTACCGACGGAATAAAGCAGAAACTCACGCAATTCAGCGGCCAGCGTGGGTAGTTGGCTCTCCTCCAGTGCGCGCAGGTCGTCGGGACTATTGATGCTGTCCAATAGCGGGGTGACCGGGCGGTGAAGGGGAATTTCAGTGAGCATTCTGACCTTGGCAGTGCGAGTGTTAAGGGGGCTATTCTAGCGACCCTGGCCGGGAATAACTATACGTAAAAAAACGCTAATTGCTGCGATTGACGATGAACCCGGAGATGTGCCGCAGGTTGTCGGCCCGGTAATCGAAGTTGGCCAGAGCGGCCAGGGCCTGCTGATGCAGACTTTGGGCA
This sequence comes from Halioxenophilus sp. WMMB6, assembly GCF_033283405.1. NCBI lineage: Bacteria > Pseudomonadati > Pseudomonadota > Gammaproteobacteria > Alteromonadales > Alteromonadaceae > Halioxenophilus > Halioxenophilus sp. WMMB6. Next base: position 498,460 of record NZ_JAWMQR010000002.1, on the reverse strand, counting down.
TATTTCTGAGCGTCCGCCAGGCCCAGCAGCGAGACAAAGGTGGGTTTGTTGAGGGCGGCGTCGGCCCCCTGGGGTTTGCCTAGGGTGGCGGTGTCGGCGGTAACGTCGAGCACATCGTCCTGCACCTGAAAGGCGAGGCCGACCTTCTCGGCAAACAGGGTCAACTGCGCCAGCTGCTCACTGCTGGCGTCGACGGCGAGGGCGGCCATGCGCACGCTGGCGCGAATCAGGGCACCGGTTTTCAGACTGTGCATGGTCTCCAGCTGTGCTTGGGTGAGTTGTTGGTCAACCGCGCTCAGGTCAATGGCCTGGCCGAGCACCATGCCCTGGCTGCCAGAGGCCAGCGCCAGCTCCCGGATAACCGCACAGCGGGCGGCGTCGGCCAGGGGCAGCTCCGGGCTGCTGAGAATGGTAAAGGCTTCGCTCTGCAGGGCGTCGCCGGCGAGAATGGCATTGGCCTCGCCAAAGGCGATGTGGCAACTGGGGCGGCCGCGGCGCAGATCGTCGTCATCCATGGCCGGTAGGTCGTCGTGGATCAGGCTGTAGGCGTGGATGCACTCAATGGCGGCAGCGATGCCGTCGAGCAGCTCCCGGGGGGCGTCGGCCAGGGTTTCGGCGGTGGCAAAGGCAAGCAGCGAACGCACCCGCTTACCGCCATCGAGGGCGCTGTAGCGCATGGCGGTCATCAGTGGTGTGTTATCCAGGGGGGATTTCTGTAGCCACTGGTCGAGCGCGAGCTCAACCCGGGCCTGACTCTGTTTTAGAAACTGCTGAAACAATCTTGCAAACGCCTGTGTTTGCGCCACCGCAGCGGGTAGGATGCCACTGGTAGCAGAGGGTGGTTGGGGTGTGGTTTGTTGGTATTCGTGACTCGGCACAAGTGCGAGTCACCGGGGGTGGTTAGTCGTCCTCGGCGTCAAACTCTTCCAGTTGCATCTGACCCTGTTCCACAGTCAGCTTTTGCACCTTCTGCTCCGCTTCCGCCAAACGCTGCTGACATTCGCGGGTAAGTTTGACGCCGTGTTCGAAGGCTTGAAGTGAAGCATCCAAACTGAGGTCGCCCGATTCCAATTGCTCGATCAGCGTTTCCAGTTCGGCCAGTGCTGATTCGAAATCTGTGTGCTTCTTGCGGGCGCCCATATCCAATCCCCTTTTTAAGCGTGAACCCTACCTAAGCCTGACGGCGCGGTCAATTGCTATTGCTGCTATACACTCTAGTCCATTTTTCCCCGGCGATATTACTTAGCTGTGTCTAAAATGAAAGCTGCGTGCTGCTAATGAAACCGTATCAGCGGCCGAAGAGTGTATTAGATCGTCGATTGAAATTGCCTAGCACAGAGGAGTGAGGCGTGGATCTAGCAACAATTGTTGGCCTGTTGGGGGCGTTGGGATTAATCACCGTCACCATGTTGATGAGCGGCAGCCTGGCCATGTTTATCAATGTGCCCTCTCTGGTCATTGTGGTCGGCGGCAGCATTTTCGCGGTAATGGCGAAATTCGGCCTGGGCCAGTTTCTGGGCGCGCTGAAAGTGGCGGGTAAAAGCTTTACCAATAAAATTGAAGATCCGGCCGACCTGATCGATGAGATTGTCGATTTGGCCGACTCCGCCCGCAAAGGTGGGCTCTTGTCGTTGGAAGGCAAAGAGGTGAGCAGTGACTTCTTGCAAAAAGGGATTCAACTGCTGGTTGATGGCCACGACCCGGAAGTGGTGAAGGCACTGCTCTCCAAGGATCGCACCCTGGCCGAAGAGCGCCACGCCAATGGCGCCAGAATCTTTACCGGGCTGACCGGTGTGGCACCGGCCATGGGTATGATCGGTACCTTGATCGGCCTGGTGGCCATGTTGGCCAATATGGATGACCCCAAATCCATCGGCCCGGCCATGGCCGTAGCACTGTTAACCACCCTCTACGGTGCCGTGCTGGCCAATGGCCTCACCGAACCCATTGCCGACAAACTGGCACTGCGTGCCGCCGAGGAGGCGATGATCAAAAATCTGGTGATCGACGCCCTGTTGGCCATTCAGGCCGGCCAGAATCCCCGCGTTATCGACGCCATGCTGCGCACCTATCTGCCGGAGGGCAAGCGTGAAACAGACGCCGATGCGTAACGGTTGGGGAGTGGCTTGCCGTGAGTGATGACCAACAGCAGAAGTGCGACTGTAAACCGGGCTTGCCGCCCTGGATGGGCACCTTTGCCGACCTGATGTCGCTGCTGATGTGCTTTTTTGTGTTGCTGCTGTCGTTTTCAGAGATGGATGCCCAGAAGTTCAAACGGCTGGCGGGCTCCATGGCCCAGGCCTTTGGTGTACAAAACAGATTGCAGGTGGACGATCCACCCAAGGGTACCTCCATCATCGCCCAGGAGTTCAGTCCCGCCATTCCTGAACCCACGCCCATTAACGAGATTTTCCAGAGCACTGACGACTTCACCGAGATGAACTTGGAGGTGCAGTGCCAGAAGGAGTACGACATTGAGCAGGGCGATATCGACTCCGATGCCGGCGTCAAGGTGCGCATTAAACAGGAGCTGGAACAGCTGATCGAAAAGGCGGAAGACAAAGCCCAACAGGACGCCACGGAGCTGGCCAAATCGCTGCAGGACCAGATTATTAAAGGTGAGGTCGAGATCGAAACCCGCGGTCGGGAAATTATTATCCGCATCCGCGAGAAGGGCGCCTTCCGCTCGGGCTCGGCAGAGTTGGCCGAGAGTTATTACGACGTATTGGACGAGGTGCAGGGGGTTTTGCGCGGCACAGCGGGCACTATTTCCGTCGAAGGCCACACCGATAATATCCCCATCAAGACCGCCCGCTTCCGCTCCAACTTCGAACTCTCCTCGTCGCGAGCGGTGTCGGTGGCGATGCAACTGATGAAGGGTGATGTGCTGGACCGCAAGCGCTTTGAAGTGACCGGTTTTGCCGATACCAAGCCGCTGACCAGCAACGACTCGGCCGCGGGCCGGGCGCGCAACCGCCGGGTGGAGATCGTGGTGCGGCAGAGTTTGGCCGATGAGCTGTCGGACGAGGACAAACAGATTCTGGAAGAGGATGGCGGCGATATTTTGCGGCAGTTGGATCTGGATCCAGAGTACCTATTTGAATTGAAGCCGGATGAGATCTTTTAATGGAAGCGGACAATCCCATGAGTGATGATCGACGTCGTTTTTTCCGCATTGACGACCACATAGGGGTTTCCTATCAGGTAGTTGACGAAAACGAACTGATTGGCCAGCACCATCCGCCGCGGCAGTCGGATATTTTTGCGCTGTTAAACGACCTGGATAAGACCATTGTGCAGGAGTTGGAGGAGCTGAAACTGCGCGACCCCAAATTGGGGGTGCTGATGGAGGCGTTCGATCGCAAGTTGAATGCCGTGGTCAACCAGTTGGAGATCGACAACTACCTGGTACAGCGCATCGCCCACAAAGTGAAGCAGGTGAATATCAGTGCCTGTGGTATGGGCTTGCAGGTGGAAGAGCCGCTGCGCGAAGGTGACCTGTTGATGGTCGACCTGGTGTTGATTCCGGGCAATATCAATATATTCACCTATGGCCGGGTGATCTCATCGGAGGCGGCCGCCGCAGAGGAGTACTACATCCGCCTCGACTTTTTTGGTATGTCCACCACCGATCAGGAGCTGCTCATCCAACATATCGTCCGCCGGCAGAGTTATCTGATCCGCTCCAGCTGGAGTTAGCCTCCCCTCGCCACACTGTTGCCAGGGTTGACAATAACCTTGGCAATGTCATGGAAATGCCATATTCTCTGGTTATCTTGTGACCAACTTTTGGTTGTTTGGTCCGCCCAGAGAAGGAATCGCGCTTTCATACCCTGCAAGTTGCTTTCGAACACTTCTGGAATTTACTTCCTCCCGCCGCTGGGGCTTATTCAGCTCCGGTCTCTAGCTTCGCCACCCTCTAAAACTCATCGCCACAAGCGAATTTTTCATTCCAACCCACGAGGTGCGTTATGGAACCCCGAATTTTGCGGTTAAATTCTGCCGGCCAGCCGATTGAGTGGCTGCACTGGAAACAGGCCACCTGTCTCTACTCCAGGGAGCTGGTCTGCTGGACCTTAGGCGGTGTTGTGCGCACCGTGCACGGCGGGTACTGCCGGGTGACGGGGCTGCAGACCAAAATGGAGCTGCCCGCCATCCTCGCCTGCAACGGCAAACGGGTGAATCGCTCACACATTGTGCCGCCGCTCACCAACAAGGCGCTCTTCTCCCGCGACAACTATCAGTGCATGTACTGCGGCGGGTTTTTCGATTTCGAACACCTGTCGCGCGACCATATCGTGCCGGTCAGTCGCGGTGGCCGCGACAGCTGGACCAACGTGGTGGCCGCCTGTAAGCGCTGCAATCAGCGCAAGAGCAACCTGCTGCTGTCGGAGATCAACATGGAGCTGTTGGCGCTGCCGTTTCGACCCAACACCGCGGAGTACCTGGCGCTGATCAACAGCGACCGTATTCGCGGCGATCAGATGGAGTTTTTAAGCAGCCAGTTCTCCCGCAACTCCCGCATTCGCATCTCCGCCTAGCCGCAACTTTGCCGGCTGGGCAATTCGCCTCCGGTGATACCGACGAGGCCTGCTTGCGGCCGCTCGGCCAACCCTCCTCACCGTTGCCCGCTGCCTAACTCCCCTCTGAGTATTGTCACAATTGGCTGTAGAATGAGGCGCACGATTGCCCATGAAGCCAGTTAACCGGGTGAACAACCGCCGCCATTTTATGGATAGTTACCAGTGACCGATGCCTGCCTGCTAATCGACAGCCACTGCCATCTGGACGCCGAGTCCTTTGCCGATCCGGCGGCGGAGCTGGCCGCTGCCCGCGCCGCCGGGGTCACTGGCCTGGTGGTGCCCGCCGTTCTGGAGCCCCAGTGGCAAAGGCTCGCGCAGCTACACCGCCAATTTAAGTCGGTGCAGTTTGCGCTGGGGGTGCACCCCTGGTGGGTAACTCCCGCTACTGCTGCGGAATTGTCGGCGTTTAAGGGGCGCCTGCTGCAGGCTGCGGGCGAGCTACCCTGTGTCGCCATTGGCGAGTCGGGGGTCGATGGCCTGCGCGGGCCGCCTTTGGCGGTGCAGGCTGAGTGGTTGGCTCTGCACGCCGAAGTGGCGGTGGCGCTCGATAAGCCGCTGATTGTGCACGCGGTGCGCAGTCACGACACCATCCAGCCCATTCTGAAACGCTTCCGCAGGCAGTTGCGGGGGGTGATTCACGCCTTCTCCGGTGGCCCGGAGCTGGCGCGGCAGTATTGGCAGGCGGGCTTTTACCTGGGTATTGGCGGCACCATCACCTATGCCCGGGCCAGCAAAACCCGGCGGGCGGTGGCAGAGCTGCCGCTGGCGGCGCTGCTGCTGGAGACCGACGCTCCGGATATGCCCTTGGCCGGTTGCCAGGGGCAGATCAACCGGCCTCAGGCGCTGGCACAGGTGGCCAGCTGTTTGGCCGAGCTCAGGGGCGAACCACTGGCCACCATCGCCGCGGCCACCCGCCACAACACCGAACAGCTGTTTGGCTTACAATCCGCTTTTTCTCCTGAGTAATCCACAGCCGTGACCTTTGACCCCAGCGCCTTTCGTGGCCAGTTTCCCATTTTCCAACAGCCGGAAAACCGCCAGTGGATCTATCTCGATAGCGCCGCCACCAGCCAGAAGCCGGCCCAGGTGATCGACGCCATTGCCGACTACTACCGCACCGCCAACGCCAATGCCCACCGTGCCAGCCATCGCCTGGGGCGTAAAAGTACCGAAATTATCGAAGCCGCCCGGGCGGCCCAGGCCCGCTTTGTGGGAGCGCACTCTGCCGCGGAAGTCATATTTACCCGGGGTGCCACGGAGTCGCTCAATCTGCTGGCGCAGAGCCTGGGGGCGCAGCTGCAGGCCGGCGATGAGATCCTGCTCACCCAGGCTGAGCACCACGCCAACCTGGTGCCCTGGCAGATGCTGGCACAGCGCACCGGCGTCCAGTTGCGTTTTCTGCCGAGCGACAATGGCGTGCCGGAATTTGATCAACTTAGCCAGTGGCTTAACCCGCGCACCAAAATCTTCAGCTGCTGTGCCGTCTCCAATGTGCTTGGCTTTCGTGCGCCGCTGGCGACCATTCGCGAGCAGCTGGCCGGCTCCGGGGTGACCTGGATAGTCGACGCCGCTCAGTTGCTGGCCCATGGCCCGGTCGATGTGCAGGCCATTGGCTGCGATTTTCTGGTGGGCTCGGCTCACAAATTTTATGGCCCGAGCGGTATCGGCCTGCTCTGGGGGCGAGGTGAGTTACTGACGGGGCTGGCTCCCTGGCAGGGCGGTGGTCAGATGGTGGCCCAGGTGACGCAACAGGAGAGCCAGTATCAGGCGGGGCCACTCAAATTTGAGGCGGGTACCCCGTCGCTGGCGGCCATTGCCGGTTTGCTGGCGACCCTGGCATTTTGGCAGCAGCAGGATGTGGTGGGGCTGCACGACTACGAGCAGCAGCTGTTGCAACGCCTCTACGCCGGCCTGGCGAGCCTGCCGAATGTGTATATTCTTTCGCCCCGGGTCGACAACGTCGGCATCGTCAGCTTCTGGCTGTCGGGGGTGGATGCCGATGCCCTTGCTCTGCTGCTGGATCAGCAGGATATCGCCGTGCGCACCGGCCACCACTGCGCCACCCCGCTGCTGGCCAGCCTCAACCTCAGCCACTGTTTGCGGATATCGCTCTGCGCTTACAACACGCCAGCGGAGGTCGACCGTCTGCTGCAGGCGTTGGCGGAGTCGTTGGCGCTGTTGGCCGATGCCGACCAGGCCCCGGTCGACAGCCGGCCGGCCATTGCGGTCGAGAGCTCTGGCCGGGTGTTGGTCGATCTCAACCCGTGCGACCTGGCGCAGCTGCGTGCGGCCGGCGGTTGGCAGAATCGCTACCGAATGTTACTGCGCTGGTCCAAGCAGCTGCCGGAGCAGCCGTGGCTGCGCAGTGAGGCATTACAGGTAGAGGGGTGTGAAGCGGCCACCTGGCTCTGGGCGGAGTGCGTGGATGGGCAGTGCCGTTTTTACATCGACAGCGAAGCCAATGTCGTTAAGGGGTTGGCGGTACTGCTCCTGCTCCATATTCAGGGTCAGCCGGCCGTCTGGATTCAACAGTGGGATATCGACGCGCTGTTTAACGAGCTGCAGCTGCAGCGGCACCTGAGCCCGTCGCGGGTGAACGGCTTTTATGCTCTGTGGCAGGCGGTGCTCGGCTGGGTGAACCGCTTCGAGGAGAGCGACTAGCGCGCTAGTCGCTAGCGGCGCTGGCCTGGCGCTCGGCCAGCAAGTACTGGCGCTGCAGGTAGCGGTCGATCAACCGGCTGGCGGCAATCAGGCCGAAGCTGCCGGTCACCATGCTGGCGGCACCAAAGCCACTGCTGCAATCCAGTTTGAAGCCCTCGGTCATCGCCTCGGCACTGAAACTCACCTCACCACAGCTGTTGGGATAGACCATCTGTTCCGTGGAGTAGACCGCCTCCACCGAAAAGAGCCGCTTGGTATTGCGCGAAAAACCGTAGTGGCGGCGCAGAGTGTTGCGCACCTTGGCCAGCAGTGGGTCGTTGGTGGTGCGGCTCAGATCGCCACTGGTGATGGCACGCGGGTCGCGCTTGCCGCCGGCGGAGCCGACGCTCACCAGGGGCAGCTTTTGCCGTTTGCAGTGAGCAATCACCGCGGCCTTGGCGTTGGCGTTGTCGATGGCATCAAGCACGCCGCTGTGCCCGGGCAGGATGATCTGCTGCAGGTTGTCGGCATCGATAAAATCGGCCACTTCGTGCACCACCAATTCCGGGTTTATCAGGCGCAGGCGCTCGGCCATCACCGTGGTTTTGGCGCGACCGATGGTGGTTTGCAGGGTGTGCACCTGGCGGTTGCTGTTGGTGATACAGATATCGTCCAGGTCGACCAGTGTGAGTGTGCCAACCCCAGTGCGGGCCAGCGCCTCGGCGCTCCAGGTGCCGACTCCACCAATCCCCAACACCAGAAAGTGGGCCTCAGCCAGCAGGGCTGACGCCTGTTGGCCAAAAAGACGGGCGATACCGCCAAAGCGTTGCTGGTAGTCACTGCTGAAAGTCATGGGCGTAGCTGGTTGGCGCGGGCGGCGAGGCGCGGTTGATTGGGGTCGGCAATTATAGCGGTGGATGGGTGCCGGTAACAGGTTTGGCCGGGCGCAGACGAATACCGGGCGTCAGCCCCGCCTGAGCGTCGCCTTGGGAGGCATAGAGGCCAAGGCCATCCACTTCACAGGCCTGGGCGTGGGCGCTGGCCCCTTTCAGATGCAGGTCGAAGCTGTTGCCGGCGAAACCACCTGCCCCCGGAGCCTGGTGCAGAGCGGTGCTGGTGTGGCCGGCAAACCAATGGCTGGCTTCCAGATTTTGGATTGCCTTGTAGATCAGCCGGCTGGCCTGGGGCGCGCTGGGGGAGATGATTTCAAAACCCGTCTGCCAGAACTGGCTGGAGCGGGCCAGTACCCGGTGGGTGCGTCCCTGCAATGGGTTTTGCTGTTGCAGGTAGGGCAGCAGCCACTGTCCCAAACCGGCGGTGCTGATGCGACGCTTGCTGATGGCGTGGGAGTTTGTGTCCGCCTCTGTAGCGGCTTGGTAGAGTCCGTGCAGGGTGTAGATCGGTATGCCCAGCAACGGTGCCGGCAGCGGCCGCTGGTCGTGCAGCCAAAGTTGGTCAGCGGGGTGCTGAAGATGGATGCGCAGCGCCAGCTGTGGCTCGTCGTCGCGCTCAGGCGCCAGGCCGAGATCAATACCGGTGATGGCGGGAATATGGCCCCAATGGTCAATCGCCGAGAGAAAGGTGGAGGCGATTGCGGATAGTGTCTGTCGCTGGGTCACGGCATGGTACTCGGTTGGCGAGAGTGGTTGGTATGACAGGGGCGGTCACATCCTTTGGCTGCGAAGGGTGAAACGCTGCTCTCAATCCAGGGCAACTGCTTTGCCAATATACCGCCCTGCCGATTCACAGCAGGCTGACCTCCAGCCGCTCCAGCACCCGTTCGATGGCGCACGCCTTGGAGTGCAGTGGGCCGCGCAGAGGGTGGCTCTCACCGGCGTAATGCAGCGCCACGGCCTGCATGGTCTGTTCATCAAACCAGATGGAACCACTGTCGCCGTTGGCGCAGATCAGGCTGTGCTCTTTACTGTCGTCGATGGGCTCCAGATAGAGTGAATCAATTTCGACCGGGCCGTGCTGAAAACGAACCTTCAGGGTGCGCAGAGCCGTAACCCGGGCGCGGGTATAGCCGGTTCTGCCGCCCACCTTGGCCAGCACATCCCCCACTTGCGGACTGCGCTGGCCAGAGAGCTGCTTGTCGGTACCGCGCAGTTTGGTCGACCAGGGAATACCGGGGCGCAGCCAGGCGACGGCGGCGTCGCCATCCCGGTCGAGAAAATAGCGGCCCAGGTCGGCTACCGGCTGGCCAATGTCGAGCCCGGCAATGGCTCTGGTGTGATTGACTATCTCGCCGCCGTGGCTGTCACCATTGACCAGAATATGCCAGTTGCTGAGCAGGCCAATTCGGTCACTGCTCAGATCTTTTACCAGTGCCCCCAGGGTGCCGGGCAGCAGTCCGCGCTCGGCCAGGGAGCAGCCGGGTTGCAGTGCCGTTAGCGCGGCTGGGTTGGTGCGGTTCATCGAGTTCTTGACCTAGTAGCGTTGAAAACCACCGCCGCCGCCATTATTGGCGCCGCTCTGCAGGCCGCCGGTTTCGGACAGCGAGTAAAAGAAAAAGTAGACCCGGCACTGGTCGTTCTGTGGGTTGGCCTCGGTGGGGGAGGGAAAGCGCTCGCGAATAACCTCCACCCGCCAGGCATCGTTACCATGGCCGGCGCTGAAGGTGAGGTATTGCAGGTGGTCGGAAATCGGCTGGCACTGAAAAGGCACAGTAGGGTCTTTTTTAAATTTCAGTTTTTTGCTGGAGCTTTGACCATCGACTATGGTCAATTGCGGCTCGTCGTTCTTGTTGGCGGGTAGCTCAACTTCAAAATGGTCGCCGGGGCCAAGCCATTTGCGCGAGCCGGAGACTATCGAAAAGTTAGAGAAGTCGATCTCACAGGTGATGTTATTGCGTGCATCCAGATCGCAGTTGTAGGGTGAGGTTTGCGTAGTTGTGGCCATTTCAGACTCCATGTGTGGCTTATCGTTATCGGAAGCTAAAGCGCGCAAGCGCTTCCGTGGCAAAGTTTTAAAAGAGGGTAACGTTTTGGTTTGCTGCAAAACGCCGGAATTGTAAAACAGTCCCCGCTAATTCTTAACAGTAGTGTCGGGAATAGGCAGACTATCCCGTCCCAGGTAAAAATTTAATCAGCGGGGCTGGTTGCCATTATGGCTGCGGGTTTTTCCAGCCAGTTCTGCTCGTTGCCAACCAGCACAAAACCAGACCAGAAATAGGGGTGAAAAAATTGGCTCTGCTGTTGTAACTGCAACTGTGCCTGTTGCAGAGCCTGGGCGGGGGGCAGGCGCTCGACCATCAATGCCTGATAAAAATATTGCAGTAACTCGGCTGTGGCCTGGTCGTCCACCGGCCACAGCGAGGCCAATACCCGCTGGGCGCCGGCTTCAAAAAATGCCCGGGAGAGACCAATCGGCCCCTCGCCGGTGGTTAATTTTCCGGCCGCGGTTTCACAGGCGCTGAGCACTACCAACTGGGCGTTCAATTTTAAAGCGGCAATCTCCTGCAGCGTTAAATCGGCTGCGGTGATCGGGTTGTCGGCATCACTTTGGTTGGCCGCAAGTTTTATAGCGCTTTGCGATGGGTTATCCCAGTCGACGGTGGCGTGGGTGGCAAAGTGAATCACATCGAACTGCTGAGGCTCCGCCTCGCGAAAACGCAACTTGGTGGCCTCGGCGCCGGCCAGCAGTTGGCTGTTGCCAAATGGCGACCAGATCTGCAGCAGCGTCTGCGCTTCCTGCTCGGCGGCGGGCAGTGCGGCGAGGCCAGTGCCGTCTTCAACTGAAATTACATCGGGGTTGGCCACCAGCAGTAACTCCTGGCCGTCGCTGTTGCCGGTATTGCTTTTTTTCAGCCAACGGTCGGTGGCGATGGAGCTGGCATAGCGCAGTGAGAGGGTTTGGATCAGCGGTTTTTTGTAGTGGCTGTTGGGGTTGAACAGCAGGGCAAAGGGGAGTCGGTGCAGCACGCCATCGGGAATAATCGTCAACTGAGTAATACTCGCCAGCTGCTCAGTAAAAGGCCCCAGAATCAGTTCGCTCACCGCGCGATCGTTGCCGAACAACGCCTGCCAGAGAGAGTTGCCCTGGCCGCCACCGGGCCGCTGGTGGGTGAGTTCGATGAGCGGGGTCACCTGTTGTTGCAGCTCGGCCGACGCTGGCAGTGGCCGTAGTTCGATGTTGCCGGCGGTGACCAGCCAGGCATAACTCTGTTGTTCGCCGACAAAGAAAAAGAGAATCGCCTCGCCGGCGGCTAAGGTTTTCTGGTAGGCGGCCAGTTCAGCCTGGCTCAGTTTCGGCAGCTGAGTATGGCTTAACTGGTGGCCAAACAGATCGAAACTGCGTTGCAGCAGTTCGCCGGCATCTTCTCTGGCGGGCTGCTGGTTATTGAGCAGGCTCTCGTAGAGGGTTCTGGCGCGAAAGCTCTCCGCCTGGAAGAGACTGGCCAGGGCCTGCTGTTGCTGGCCAAACTGCAGGTAGGCTCTGATCGACAGCTCGTAAACATCCTTCTGCAGGGCAAAGTAGTCCTGACGGACGCGGTCATCCTGCATGTTGTTGCGGATCGATTCGATCACTTCGACGGCATCGGCGAGGTGGCCGATGATGTCATCCTTGGGTTGCTGAGAATCGAAATCCGCCTGGGCGGAGAGGTAGAGGGATTTGGTGAGGTAGAGGTTGTCGTTCGACAATCGGTGCTGGCCGATCGCTGCGGCCAGGGTGTCGTGGGCCTGGGCAAATTCACCAGCCAGGATCAGTGCTTCGCCCTTTTGCGACAGAAACCGCCCCTTGCGGAAAGTATCTGGCGAATCTGCCAGCAGCGGCTCCATTACGGCAATCTCATCCAGGGCAGCCTGGATGTTGCCATTGCGCAGCTGGTAGTTGATGCGCGCCTGTTGAATACGCAAATGCTGCTCGGGCCCCCAAATTTTACCGGTGTAGGTGTTGGCCTGAGCCAGGTAGTGGCGGGCCTGCTCGAAGTCACCCTCTTCGATATAGAGGTTGGCCAGGTTGTTGGCCACCGTTGCCAGGTGGTTGAGGGCGCCGATCGATTCGTAGATCTGCCAGGTCTGGGCGTAGAGGTCTTTGGCTTCTTCCAGGCGCCCCAGCTCCATCACAATGCGGGCTTTGGCGGCCAACACATGGCCGGACCACAAGCTACCCTTCATCAGCTGGCGGGCGATGGGTTCGATCGATTCAATTAACTTCAGGGCGTAGAAGTGCTGGCCGTTGAGCGCGCTGACCACGGCCATGTTGTAGCGCACCCGCAGGGTTTGGGCGAGTTGCTGGCGAAGTGCCTGGTTGTGGTAGCGGTCGGCGCTGGCAAAGGCTTTGGCGGCCTCGTTCAGGCGGTTGCGAAAGCGGTAGGAGGCGCCCTGTTCCATCAGGGTATCGGCCAGGTAGGAGCGGTCGCCGGTAGTGCTGAAGTGGGCTAGCGCGCGGGCCAGGTGCTGATCGGACTCATCAAAAAGGCCCGCCTGATACTCCAGCATACCGAGCAAGAGATCGGCGCGCCCGGCCAGTGTATGGCCCTCCAGGTCGTCGAGGCCGCCGTCGATCATGGCTTTGGCCTCGCGCGCCACCATGGCGTGGATCTCTCGCACCTCATCGGTCTGGCCGTTTAACCACAGGTAACGGGCCACCTCAATTTGAAAATCGAGATAGATAAAACGGCTGCCGACACTCAACCCCAACTGGGCGCAGGTATTGGAGCGCTCCATTTTTTTTTCCAGTGACTCATCACTGGCACCGTCGATCTGCAGTTGGCAGGCCATCAGCTGATCGCCGGCTGCCTCGCTGTTGCTCAGGGTGGCCACCAGCGCCTGCAGGCGGGGAGGGTCGGGCAGAAAATCGGTACCGACCAGGAGGCTCTGTAATGTTTGCAGCCAGCTCAGGCGTGCCTGGTTTGTCTGGCTGCTGTAGGTTTTTATCTCGAGCAGAAATTTGTCCGTGCGCCCGTTTGGCAGCTCGCTGGTAATAGTCAGCTGACAGCTGCGGCAGTCGCCGCTGGTGAGGAGCAATCTGTTCTGTAATAGCAGGCTTTCATTATTGCTGTATACGGTTGCGCCGGTGGCTGCACTTTGGGTGGCAATCAGAAATTGGGCACCGCGGGTGTGTAGGAGAATTTCCGTGAATTCACCGTCGCTGTGCGAGAATTCGAGCTGCAGTGGCTGCTGTTCATTGACGGTGATGTATTGCACCGAGTTGTGCAGGGGTTGATTTTGGGCGTGGCTGGATGTGGCCAGTGACCAGCAGAGTAGGGTCGTGAACGAGAGCCAGAGGCGCCTCGAGGTGGACTGGCTAAACGGCATAGAGATAAACGTTTTAATGCGCGAGGAATTTCCCGCAGCCGATATTACCAGAAGTTCGGTAATTTACAGATAAGTTATTCCAGTCCTCAAGGGTAGCCAGGGGTGGCTTGACTAGAGCAGGTCCACCTCGAGCCGTTGCAGTACACGATTAATGGTGCAGGCCTTGGCGTGTATGGGGCCGAAGTGGGGACGGCACTCACCGCCAACATGAAGGCCCACGGCCGCACCGCTCAGTTCATCACACCAGATGGCACCACTGTCGCCGGGGGCGCTGATTAATGCGCACTGTTTGGGCTGGCTAATGGGCTCCAGATAAAACCCCGCCATGGTTAGCTGTGTGTGGCCATAGCTGGCCGGGTGGTGGCCTATGTTGGTGACGCGCGCCCGCGTGCAACCGGTTTGCGCGCCCACCTTCACCAGAATGTCGCCCACTTGCGGCGCTCGGTGGTTGGTAAGGATTAGCGGTAATTCACTCAACTCGGTTGCGATGGTGACCCCGGGCAGTAGCCAGGCGACAGCGGCATCGCCCTCGTCGTCGAGAAACCAGCGGGCCAGCGTGGCGATTGGCTCTCTACGTACCGGGTAGGGGTGAGCGCTGTGCCGGTGGATGAGATCCCCCTCCCGCCCCTGGGGGGTGGCCAACACATGCCAGCAACTGAGCAGGCCGATGCGATCGGAGTGGCGATCGCGTACGGCCAGGCCCAGGCTGCCGGGCAGTCCATCCTGGCGACAGAGCCCCTGCCCGGGTTGTAGTTGAAGAGGTGTGATCATTACTTTTTACGCGCGTGCCCAGCCGCCACCACTGCCGTCGTAGCCGGTGGTTTGGAGCTGCCCGCTGCTGCCCTCTGGCAGCAGGTTGTAGAAGAAATACTGCACGTAGACATCCTGGTTGTTGGGTTTGCAGTAGAGCATGGCGGGCCGCCGCTGGCGGATTATTTCCAAACGCCATTTACCTCGGCCATCGGTCACGCCAAATTTAAAAAACTGGCTGTCGACCGAAAGGTTTGTTTTATCCCAAGCGGCATCCAGGCTTTCGAAACACAATTTGTTTTCGCAATCTTCGGCGTCGTAAATATGCAGTTTGGGTAGTTGCTTATCATCCTCCGGCAGCTCCACCAACAGTCGATCGCCCTCTTTAAATAGCGAAGGTTTTCCCTCAGAGCGGCTGGCGACAAAAAAATTGGAGGTGGAGATGACGATGTCGATATCGTCGGAAAAGCTGAGTAGATCGGTGCGATCGGTATTGGGTTCTAACGCAGTCATGTCTCTAGTCCTTGATTGATGATGGTCTTGATGGGAATGGGTGCCAAACAACTTGCACTTGATTAATTGAACAATGCGTAACAGGTAAGAAAGCAATTTCATAGTTAATAAATCATTCAGTGGTGGTTGATTTTTTTGCCTAGCTGACGATCTTTATTTTTTACAAGGGTGTAGCAAAATCAGTGTGTGAAAAAACAGCCTGTCGAAACGACTTCACTGTCGGCAACGATAGCGCACCCGAAAAAGCTGAAGGCACTCCTGCCATGTGCGGCCGGCCATACATAGCAATAATTGCCGGTGGCGACAATCTGTCGGTTTTAATAACGGGAACCGGTTTAAATTATTTTTTTAACGAAAAGTCAGTTGTTGTCGATCGGTCGCCTGTGCCTGTAATAGCCAGGGAGCGGTGTTGCCAATAAATAGGAAGCCAGACCAAAAATAGGGATGGGCAAACTCCCCGGTCTGCAACATCGCCTGTTGTGCCTGGCGTAGGGCGCGGCTGGGTGCCAGCCGTTGATCGATCAACCCTTCGTAAAATAACTCCAGCAATTTTGCCGTGGCGCGATCATCCACCGGCCAGAGAGAAGCCAACACTCGATTGGCGCCAGCTTCAAAAAAAGCACGCGATAATCCAATCGGCCCTTCGCCACTGGTTTGCCGGCCGGCAGCGGTCTCACAGGCGCTTAAAACCACGAGCTGCGCCCGGATATTCAGCCGTGCTATCTCGGCCAGTGTTAAATCTGGCGAGCCGTAAGGGGTGTCGTTCTGAGTAGGGGCGAGCTTAATTGCACTCAGGGCGGGGTTGTCCCAATTGACCTGAGCGTGGCTGGCGAAATGGATGATCTGATAATTTTGTAGCGGCGAAGTGAGTAGGGCGCTCTTGGTGGCAGCGGCACCATACAACACATCGCTGTTACCCACCTGGCTCCACAACGTCTGCAACATTTTTGCCTCCTGTTCGGCGGCCGGTAGATCTCCCCAGCCGGAACGGATGTTGGCAATGATCGGTTGTGTGTCACCATCGCCTAATGCCGGGTTGGCAACCAGCAGTAAATTGGCATCGGTGATGGTGCTGTTTTGTTCGTACTTCAGCCAGTGGGCGGTGGCCAGTGAGCTGGCGTAGCTGATATCCAGATTATTGATTAATGGCTGGCGATAGCCGCTGTTAGGGTCGAGCAGCACAGCGAAGGGCAGTTGATGAATAATGCCATCGGGGATCACCGTTAAGTGTTTAATGCTGCCTAGCTGATTGGCAATCGGTGCCAGTATGGTGTTGCTGGTTGCGCGGTTTTCGTTGAACAGATTCTGCCAAAGGCGCGGATTTTGGGCGCTGGCCGGGTTTTGGTTAATCAGTTTCAGAAGCGGCATCACCGTCTCTGCCAGCGATTTACCGCTGGGCAGTGGGTAGAGGTAGGTTGACTGTTGGGTGATAAACCAGCCATAGCTGTGTGATTCGCCGGCAAAAAAATAGAGATAGGCTTCATCCGGATTTAACTCAGCTAAAAATTTTGTGAGTTCCGACTGGGTAAATTTGGGCCAGCGGTGTTTCCCCACCGGCTGGTGTTGAGCCAGGACAAAGCTCTCCTGCAGCAGTGACTCCAGGCTCTGTTGCCCAGATTGCTGGGCATTGTTATTGCCTGGTGCGTTGACCAGGTTTTCGTAGAGGGTGCGCGCTCGAAAACTTTCGCTTTCATAAAGAGCGGCGAGCTCTCTGCCGGCGTCGGCAGTGCTGAGTTCGGCGGCGATGCTCAATTCGTAAATCGACTTTTGCAGAGCAAAATATTGCTGACGAATCTGCTCATCCTCAATTTCGTCGCGCACGGATTCAATCACCGCTTTGGCTTCGGCTAGATGGTGAACCACCGCCGCGCTGTCGCTGAGTTGGAAGGCGGCTTTGGCAGCGAGGTAGTTGGAGCGTGTGGTGTAGAGGGTGTCTTTGCTGGTGTGGTGGCGGCTCAATGCCCGGCCGAGTGTGGTGTAGGCCTGCTGATAATCGCCGGCCATAATGAGCGCTTCGCCCTTTTGAGATTCCACCCGGCCCCGTAAGAAAGGATCGGATTGATCAGCCAGGCTTTTTTCCACTTCGGCCACCACCGCCAGCGCGGCTTCGGCTTGCTGGTTTTGCAACAGAAAATCAATTTCCGCCTGCAGGACGCGAATTTTTTGTGCCTCCCCCCAGGAGTGGCCCAAGTGTTCCGAGGCGAGCGCCAAATAGTGTTTGGCCTGTTTAAAATCCCCCTGTTGCGTGTAGAGCCGAGAGAGGTCACGGCTGACGGTGGCCAGGTGGGAGGAGGCCTGCTCATTATCGTAAATTGCCCAGGCTTGCAGGTAGAAGTCGCGGGCCTCGTCCAGGCGCCCCAGCTCCAGTAGGATGCGCGCCCTCAGTGCGTAAAAATGGCCTCTCCAGGTGGGTGCCATAGGCAGAGTGGCGATATCTACAGGCTCAATCAGTTTCAGTGCGTAGTAGTATTGCCCGCCCAGCATGCTAACACCGGACATGTTGTAGCGAATGCGCAGCAGCTGATCCGGATAGCTGCGTATGCTGGTGGAACTGGCGCTGTAGGCTTTCTCAAATTGACCGGCGGCCTCGGCGATCTGATTGCGAAAGCGTAGTGTCGTGCCGAGTTCGGATAACGCTTCGGCCAGGTCGTAGTGGTTGCCGATGGCCTGGAAATGTTTTTCCGCAATCCTCAGGTACTCTTCCGCCTGGCTGTAATCACCCAGTTTGGCCGTCATCATACCCAGCAGTAGATGGCTGCGACCCAAAAGATATTGCTGGGCCAGTCGATCCTGGATGGCCCTTTCTGGTCGCATCAGCTCGGCTATCAGTGTTTGCGTGCCGGCAATAGCCTGTTGGTTTTTATCGACAAACCATAAACCCACGCGGATCTGTTGCAGTTTCAATTTGTCGCCGACAAAGGGGCGTTCGGCTCGTTGCGCCAGCACCCGACAGTTGGGTATGCGCACGGCAATCGTGGCGGCGGAATTAATCAGCTCCGGGTCTAAGCTGTGGTAACAACCGCGCAGTTGATCCTCAACACTGGCCTGCTGGTTTAAAAATTGGATAGCTGCCAATAGCTGTTTGCCGTCACGTTGGTGGACATTACTGCCGAGATAATTACTGAGCGCTCGCTCGCTGCTGATTCGCTCCGTTGCCTGCGCCTGGTAGGTGGTGGTGGTGATTGTAAATTGGGTGTCAAACGCCTGGGGTAACTCCGTTGTGATTCTTATTCGGCAATCCAGACAGTCGTCGCTGGTAATAAACAGCTGGGTTTGTAACAGGTCGAGCTCCTGGTAGCTCTCGGGTTGATTGCGTTGCTTGCCGTTGGCCAGCTCTAAATTAAAAACAACACCGCGCGAGTGCAGGGTGATCAGGGTTGCCTCACCGGCTGCCTGGGCGAGCTGTATGGTCTGCACCTGTTGTTCGCGAAAGCTAATTTCCTGCTTGATTACTTTGCTGTTCGATAGTGTGGGTGGCCGCTCGGCGGCCGCGTAACTAAAGCCTGCCGAACAGCAAAAAAAAGTGGCCAGGCCGTTGATCAAACAACGATTGGTTCTGAAGAGGGTATTAAGCAGCCGGGTGCCGGCGTTGGGTAGAGCGTCAAACCATTCCATGTTCTGCTGTACTGTGTGTGAGAGTGGGCGCTGGAAATTATTCTCCATCGGCTCCTAATATTAGTGCTGCATTGCGGAACAAAGTCTCGCATGAACTCTACTTTGATTGACTCGCTTTTGTCTCATTTGTGACGGTTGATCGGCTGCCTGAATGGCGGTGGGAAAATTGTGTGTCAGCTTTTGTTGGGCATGGAGCGGTGAAAGCTATGGAATAGGTGACCTGGGCCAGCGTGTGGTGGCGAGTTATTTATTGCCGGCGTGTTGGCAAAAGGAGACATTCCGTGCCAACGTTTTAATATCCCGTCTTTTTTAATTGTTCGGCGTGCAGTGGTTGCCAGCGTTGGCGTTTTGGGCAGTTATGCTGGTGATATTTATGCAACTAAGGTTATTAGCCAAACGTGTTAGTTTTTTCGTTGCAGGCTCTTTATTGATACTGCCCGTTTTCATATTTTTCTGGGCTTTTTATATTTTTATGGGTTTGTTTCTGTGCGCGCGGAGCGACCCTAAAACCGAGGTTATTTCTTCTATTTTTGTAAGGTGCTGCGATTACTGCGTGTATTGCATGGCAAATTGGCCTTGGCTTACAGCCTCGCCTTCACTGAGTAACTCGTAGCGGTATTCACCGGGTTTCAGTTCGGTGGCGTTTACGCTCAGATAGACGGTCCAGCGGTAGTCGGGTAACAGGCCATCCTGGTGCCATACCAACTGATCGTTGGCATCGTAAACGTTAACCGTAACAGGCTCCGGAACACCGAAGGAGGGCTCGCTGGTAAAGCCGATAACCAGGTTTTTCTGTTCGGGCTCCAGGTAGATAACATCCTCGCTGGTGCTGAGTGAACGGACTTTCTGACCGAGCAGATGCACGTAGGTAGGCTGTACGCCGGTTGGGGCATCGGCTGGGGTGTTGAGCTCTGGCGAGATGATAGACATCAAGGGCACCAGCACAATCGCTGCGGCGGCGGCGCCCCAGGCAGTTTGTGGGGTGAACCAGTCGCTGAGCCACTGCTTGAGGGTATCGGTCAGAGAGACGGGGCGCATGGTGGTGGTTGCTGCCCTGGGGGTACTGGGGAGTGACTTGTTGAGCTCCAGGCCCCGCATCAGGCGCTCGACCATTTCCACTTCGGCGAGCAGCCGGGGGTTGTCGAGATATTCGATCTCGAACTCCAGCTCCTCGGCCTCCGTCATCTTGCCGCGCAGATAGCGGTCGACACGTTCGTCGAAGGCGTTGTTTTGATTGTCGAAATTCACTGTTGATTCTCTCCGCAATTGAGCCGGCTTATACGCTGGCTTCTTGGTAACCTAGTGTTGGCTCAGAGAAATAAGTCTCACGCGTTTAATCTATTTGACATTTAGTCCAGATTTTTTACCAAGTAGGACCGCATCCGCATTTTGGCGCGGTAGATGACCCGGTTGAAGTGCTGGCTGGATAGATCGAGATCTTTACAGATCTCCTCTTTTTCCTCTTCCTGAACATAGAAACGCATTAAAATCTCTCGATCGCGGGGAGTGTCCAGCTGCTCGATAAGATCCCGAACATACTGCTGCAGCTGGTTTATTTCGTATGTCTGTTCCGGATTTAGCCCAGGTGATACCAGATCGTTGTCGTCTGGCTGCTCTTGGGTGTCCGAATGTTTGCGGAAATACATAACAACTTGGTTTCTGGCGATTTGATGAATGAAAGCCGGCAGCCGATCCGGTTGGCGCAGATCGCCGTTACGGACCTTCTCTATGACGACGCGCCAGGTCTCCTGGGACACATCTTCGGCTACATCGGGCGAGCACTTCCGGCTAAGCATGACCCGTAGGCCATGGGCGAAACGATTAACCATCTGCATTTCGGCCTTGGCGTTGCCGGCCTGGATCTGGTCAACCAAGGCTTCATAGGAGAGCCGATCCAAATCGGTATCGTCCAGCCCTTTGCCGTGAACACTCACTCAAACAATCCCCAATTCCCAAATTATCTAACCTGCACCGGTGTCGGCGGGTTTACTGCCGCACATCGGTGAGACTGTTTATCATTAGAAAACTGCCCTGTTTTTGGTCCACCCTTCGGGTTAGACCTGATCCTTGAATAAGGCAGCAATAATGCCACAAAAGGGTTATATACGCTCTACCTAAGCCGCATGTCAGCCTCTGGCGTGACAAAGGGTGAAGTAAGCTAGGACCATAGTGCTAAAAAGGCAAGACAGCTGCCGGTTGTGGCAGCGCTTGCAACGCAAAATGAGAAAGAGTTCGCGGTTTGTCGATGGTTTTACCATCACAAAATAAAAAGCCCATACCAAGGGCATGGGCTTTGCGCTGTGATCTGCAGCGGGGTTTTACAGTTTTGTTTCAAGCTCGGGTACAGCTTGGAACAGATCAGCGACCAGGCCATAGTCGGCAACCTGGAAGATTGGCGCTTCTTCATCTTTGTTGATGGCGACAATCACCTTGGAGTCTTTCATACCCGCCAAGTGCTGAATGGCACCGGAAATTCCCACGGCAACGTAGAGGTCCGGGGCAACAATCTTACCGGTTTGGCCAACCTGCAGATCGTTGGGCACATAGCCGGCATCGACAGCGGCGCGGGAAGCACCGACAGCGGCACCCAGTTTATCGGCCACCTTGTAGAGCATTTCGAAGTTTTCACCGTTCTGCATACCGCGACCACCGGAGATAACGATCTTGGCCGCGGTCAGTTCAGGACGGTCACTCTTAGCCAGCTCTTCACCAACAAAACTGGAGATGCCAGCGTCGGTGACGGTGTCCAGGCTCTCAATGCTGGCAGAACCGCCAGTCGCCGCTACCGGATCAAAGGCGGTACCACGGACGGTGATCACCTTGATGGAGTCTTCACTTTTAACGGTGGCGATAACGTTACCGGCGTAGATGGGGCGCTTGAAGGTGTCTGGGCTGTCGACACCGATGATGTCGGAGATAGCCTGAACATCCAGCAGCGCGGCGGCGCGTGGTATAAAGTTTTTACCGCCAGTGGTGGCAGGTGCCAGGATGTGGCTGTAACCCTTGCCCACTTCGGCTACCAGCAGAGCCATGTTTTCGGCCAGTTGGTGTGCGTAGGCAGCGTTGTCGGCTTTGATAACCTTGGCCACACCGGCAGCGGCAGCGGCGGCATCGGCAGCGGCGCCACAATCGGCACCGGCGACCAGTACGTCAATATCGCCACCAATGGCTTGCGCGGCGGCAATGGTGTTGAGAGTGGCAGCTTTCAGTGTGGCGTTGTCGTGTTCGGCAATGACTAAAATACTCATTAGATTACTTTCGCCTCATTCTTCAATTTTTCTACCAGCTCGGCCACATCGGCCACTTTGATACCCGCAGAGCGCTCAGCTGGCAGCTCGACTTTCAAGGTCTGTACACGGGCGGTGGTGTCGACACCCAGATCGGCCGGAGACATGGTGTCGAGCGGCTTTTTCTTGGCTTTCATGATGTTGGGCAGTGATGCGTAGCGGGGTTCGTTCAGACGCAGGTCGGTGGTCACGATGGCGGGCAGGTTCAGCTCAACGGTTTGCAAGCCGCCGTCAATTTCACGGGTGACTTTCACTTTACCGTCGGCAACCACCACCTCAGAGGCGAAGGTACCCTGGCCCATGCCGGCGAGGGCGCCCAGCATTTGACCGGTCTGGTTATTGTCGCCATCGATGGACTGTTTGCCCAGGATAACCAGGTCGGGGGACTCTTTATCGGCGATGGCTTTTAGGCATTTGGCGATGGCCAGCGGCTGCAGCTCCTGGTCGGTTTCCACCAGAATGCCACGGTCGGCGCCCAGTGCGAGCGCGGTGCGGATTTGCTCCTGGGATTGTTTGGGGCCGATAGAAACGGCGATGACTTCTGCGGCAATGCCTTTCTCTTTCAGGCGCACCGCCTCTTCAACAGCGATTTCACAGAAGGGGTTGATCGACATTTTTACGTTGGCAATATCAACGCCGCTGCCATCGGAAAGAGGGCGCACTTTGACGTTGTAGTCGACAACCCGTTTGACGGCTACGAGTACTTTGAGTGACATGTTGGGTACTAATCTCCAGGACTGTAAGTTCTAGTTATGGGATTCAGCAACGCCAGCTTGGGGTTGCCGATGTTCACGCAAACGGCCGCATTCTAACACGATAAATGGCCAGAGGCGCGGTCCGGGGCGCCGCAAAGGTGGGGTTTGACTCCATTATTCAGCGTTGGATTTAGTCACCCAGCCCAGGCGCCCACAGGGTTTTTTACTGGATTCGAACCGCTGCTGCCGGGTGGGCAGCTGCGGTTGTGGCGCGAATTTAACCACATTTTCTGCAACATTGGGATAGTCGAGTTGTATTGACCGCCAGAGAAATTGGCGGCTGGTCAGCACCCTCTACAGGACCGGCA
Source organism: Halioxenophilus sp. WMMB6 (assembly GCF_033283405.1). NCBI lineage: Bacteria > Pseudomonadati > Pseudomonadota > Gammaproteobacteria > Alteromonadales > Alteromonadaceae > Halioxenophilus > Halioxenophilus sp. WMMB6. The sequence goes on along the minus strand of NZ_JAWMQR010000002.1, from coordinate 475,746 downwards.
AGGACTGCGAAGGGTGCTGTTTGGTGCTACTTGCGGTAGGCGGGTGGCAGCTCGGCATCGGCGCGATAGCGCTCGCGCAGTTGATCGGGGCGCGTTTGCGTTCCGTACAGCTGGCCCTCGATCCAGAGGTTTTGCACCTGGCCCGGGAAATCAAACGGATCGTTCCGCCAGAGCACCAGGTCGGCGGCCTTGCCCGCCTCCAGGCTGCCGGCCGGCAAACCAAAGATGGCCGCTGGCACACGGGTAATGGCGGCCAGTGCCGCCTCCGGTGGCAGGCCGTTGGCAATGGCGTTACCGGCGCCAAAGCGCAGTTGGTAGAGCGCCTGGGTGGCATCGGCCATTACCGCCAGGCCCACGGTCACACCGGCCTGGTGCAGTGTGCTGGCATTGCTGAGTGAGGCGTGCAACTGGTCAAAGCTCTCAGGCAGGTCGTGCAGGGCATCGAGAATTACCGGTACGCCGGCGGCGGCGAGCTGCTCTTTTACGGCCACCGCACCGGTACCACCGGCGATCACCAGCTTGAGCTTGAAGTGCTCTTGCAGGGCGAGCAACTGCAGGATGTCGGCCGGCCGGTCGCTGTAGGCCAGCAGGGGAATCGAGCCCGCCAACAGGGCATCCAAGGTGAGCTGGGCGGCGCTGGGAGCGGCGGCGGGTTCATCGCCTTTCTTGGGTTTGCTCACCTCGTCGATACGCGCCTGCAGCTGTTGATAGAGCTTGCGCAGGGTGTCGGCCCGGGAGTAACCCTTCATCCCCGTAAGGTAGGTGACGGCGGCCACCGGTTTGCTGTCCGGCAAGGCCAATTCACCGGTCAGCGTGACCGCACCAGCGACGCCGGCAAAGGGCTCTTTGCTGCCGCCCGGCACGACCACATCGCGGGTGACGCCACCGCTGCGCGCGACGGCAATGGCAGTTGATTCCGGGTTGAATGCCAGCACCGGCGCGAAGTTGAGATCGGGTTTCTCCAACTCGTCATCTTCGCTCTGCTCAACGGCGCCCACCTCCACCAGCCCCAGGCTGTTGAGGCTGCCGATGAAACCGGGCGTGACGGTGCCGCCCTGGGCATCGATGATCTCATCGGCGGTTATCTGTTCGGGATTGATGGCGGTGATCACGCCGTCTTCAAACACCAGGCTGGCGTTGCTGAGAGTGCCCTGTTCGGTGGCCGTGTAGAGGGTGGCGTTGATAATGGCGGTGCTGGAGGCCGCGGCTAACTGAGCGCCGGCGGCCAGGCTGAGGCCGATCAGGGTGCGGGCCAGCCAGGTGGGTTTGGGGTTGGCTTGCAGCGGTGACTTAAATTTCATGCTCACAGGCCCTCCTGACCAAGTTTGAAATCGCTGACGGGTTGATACTCTGGGTCGTTGCGGTCATAGACCTTGGCGCCATCGATAAACACCTGCTGGGCCAGGGCGTAGACGCTGAATGGGTTTTGGTTCCAAAGTACCAGGTCGGCATTTTTGCCGGTTTCGATGGAGCCCGTGTACTGGTCGATACCCATGGCTTTGGCGGCGTTTAAGGTGATCCAGCCAATGGCGTCGGCCTCGGTGAAGGCAAAGCCGTTGGCATTGGCCCGGTAGAGGATCTTGCCCGCCTCCTGGTTCAGGCGCTGGATGGTGCGTTCGGAGTCGGAGTGGACAATAGCGCAGCCGCCCTTGGCCGCCGCCACCATGGCCACATTCTCAAAACTCATGTCGTAGGCCTCCATCTTAAAGCCCCACCAGTCTGGCCACATGGCCGCGCAGTTGTGATTTTCGGCCAGCAGATCCGCCACCTTGTAGGCCTCCACCGCGTGGTGGAAGGTGCCGGCGTGGTAGCCGAACTCCTTGCCCAGGTCGATCATCATGGCCATCTCCTCCGCCTTGTAGCAGTGGTTCTGGATCAGAATCTCGCCGTCCAATACCCCCATCAGGGTATCCAGCTGCAGATTGCGTTCGGGTGGTTGTGCTTCTGTGCCGTTCTCAAAGTTGTGCCAGGCGGTGCGATAGGTGGCGGCATCGGCCCAGGCCTGACGATAGCCGGCCATGTTGCCCATGCGCGAGCCGGGGGCCTGTTGGCGGCCGCCATAAACCCGCTTGGGGTTTTCGCCACAGGCCATCTTCAGGCTGTAGGGGGCGCCGGGAAATTTCATCCCCTGCATGGTGGTGGCGGGTACGTTTTTCAGGGTGACCCCGCGCCCACCAAACAGGTTGGCGGAGCCGGGGAGGATCTGCAGGGTGGTAATGCCGCCGGCGCGGGCGGTGTTAAACCCCGGGTCCTGTGGCCAGACGGAGTGCTCCACCCACACCATGGCGGTGTTGGGCCCGGTAATTTCGTTGCCATCCTGATGGGCGTCCACCGCCGGTGTCGGGTAGGCGCCCAGATGGGAGTGGACATCAATAATGCCCGGCGTTAACCACTGGCCGCTGGCGTCAACCACGGCTACGCCCTCTTTGTTCAACCCCTGGCCAATCTCACTGACCTTGCCATCACGCACATAGACATCGGCATCCTCCAAGCGCACGCCGGTGCCGGTGAGCAGGGTGGCGTGGGTGATCAGCAGATCCTGCTGCGGCAGTGGCTGGTAGGTACTGGGGTAGGGGTTTTTGTTGATCGGTGGGGGCGTGTCGACACTGCGGCTGCAGCCAGCCAGGGCCAGCAGGCAGGCTGCGGTAATCAGAGAGGTAAAACGCATGGGGGAGAGTGCTCCAAACTTATCAGTGTGCGGCCGGCGGGGCCGCTTTAGGAAAACATTGCCCGGGTGCAGGGGCTTGGGTCAGGCCAGTGGCGCGTTGATCAGCCATTAGAGCAATAACGATCAATGCCTTTTATACCGCAATGGCCTAGGCTACCTCACTACTGCTCTGGTTGTTTGTATATTGTGCCGTCCTTCATGACGAATCCCACCTGTTCCAACAGCGATATGTTTTCCAGCGGGTTGCCGGCGACGGCGATCAGGTCAGCCTGCTTGCCGCTGGCTACGGAGCCGAGCTGGTCCTGCATCTTGAGCAGGGTGGCGGCGTTGATGGTGGCGGCCTGAATGGCCTGTAGCTCGGTCATGCCAAAGCGCACCATGCGGGCGAACTGCTTGGCGTTGTCGCCGTGGGGGTAGACGGCGGCGTCGGTGCCAAACACCATCTTCACGCCGGCGGCGACGGCATCGCTAAAGCTCTTGCGTTGGCGCTGGCCGGTCTGGCGCTCCTTCTCCAGGCTCTCGGGCAGTATGCCGGCGGCCTCGCCTTCGCTCAGAATAAACTCGGTGACGTAGATATCCATGGAGAAGTAGGTACCGCGTTTTTTGGCCATTTTAATGGCCTCGGCATCGAGAAAAGAGGCGTGTTCCACCGAGTCGACCCCGGCTTCGATGGCCGCTTTAATGCCCTCGGTGCCGTGCGCGTGGGCGGCGACAATCAGACCGCGCCGGTGGGCTTCGTCGACCAGGGCCTGCATCTCCTCCAGGGTGTACTGCTGCACGCCCACTTTGGTGCCCTTGGAGAGGACGCCGCCGGTGGCGCAGAACTTAATTACCTTGGCGCCATATTTAATGTTTTCGCGCACCTTGGTGCGCACCGCCCAGGGGCCATCGGCGACACCATCTGCGGGCACATTCAGCGCCTTGGGCAGCAGGTTGTTGTCGCAGTGGCCACCGGTAATGCCGAGCGACGGGCCGGAGGCAAACATACGTGGGCCTGGGATCAAACCCTCATCCACGGCCTTGGCCAGGTCGATATCGATATAGTCCGGCGCGCCCAGGTTGCGAATGGTGGTAAAGCCGGCCTGCAGGGTGGTGTTGAGGTTAACTGTACCGAGAATGGCGGCGTGGCCGGAGGTGGCCTGCAGGCGCCGATAACCGTGTTCAGCGTGGCTGCCGGTGATGTGCACGTGCATATCCATCAGCCCGGGCAGCAGGGTCATGCCGGAGAGATCAACCCATTCGTCCTCCTCGGCGGGGGTAGGTGGCGAGGTGTGCACGGCCACGAATTTGTCGCCGTCGATCTCGACAATAGGGTTGTTGATCAGTTTGCCACTGACCACATCCAGGAGGGCGTCGGCCTTAACCCAGGTGGTGGCGTGGCTGGTGGCGGCGAGCAGGGTGGTGATGCAGGCAAGAGTGAAGCGGTTAAACAATCGAATCATAGCGGTGTGTTTGGTCTTTTCAGTTGGATAAATAATTCCGGGCGCCGATTAAGGGCCGCCATGTAACGCTTACAGAGTAAGACTGCTACGCGGCGGCTTGCCTCATAAATGGCGCCTGCCCCCATAAAAAGCCTGCCGACGAGTTTAGAGCAGCCCGGCTTCCTGCAGAATTTTTTGCGCCGGTTGCAACGCATCGGCGTAGTGCTGCCAGGCCTGCACCGAACTCTTGTAAATGGGCTGGCGCACCTGCACGGCACTGGCGGTGGCCACCGGTGCGGTGTTGTTTTCAAAGTGCAGACAGTCGGGCTCGAAATTCAGACCGACAAAGTTGAGCGCAATGCGGCTGTAGGCCTCGGTGTGTTCCACCAACTCCTCGTATTCAATCTCCAGCAGGTGTTCCTCAGGTATCACCGACCGCCAGTGTTGCATCAGCTGCTCAAAGGCCACCAGATAGCGGGCGCAATCCTCCAGGTTGAGAGAGTAGTTGTAATAGGAGAAATTAACCGCAAACAGCTGCTTGTAGTTGCTCAGGCAGATATCCAGGGGGTTGCGCCGCAGGCAGATGATGCGCGCCTCGGGCAGGGCCCTGGCAATAAAGCCGATGTTAAAAAAGTTGAGCGGCAGTTTATCGACCACATAGGGGGTAGTGGCCTTGTAGGTCTCCAGCCGCTGGCAGTAGGTTTCGCCCAGCCGGTAGGGGTCGAGTTGGATTGCCGCTTGGATGGTCTCCTCATCCAACACCAGTGGTGAGGGGGTGTGGGCCTGCTGCTTTAAGGTGATGGGAAAATCGAGCAGCTCGCCCAGGCTGGTTACCTGGCTGTGGCCGGACAGAATCCGCTCCAGCAGGGTGGTGCCGCTGCGTGGCATGCCGACAATAAAAATCGGCTTTGGCTGGTTGCTACGCGGGCGGTAGCCGTGGCTTTTTTGGTGAAAATAATGTTGATCGCACTGCTCCTGCAATGACTGAAACAGCGCCAGGTCATCCTCAACGTGATAGTGCAGCTCGCGCTTGCGTTGAGCGTTGCCGGTGTGCAGCCACTGCATCGCCTGTTGTCGGTCGCCCAGGTGCTCATACTCCCGCGCCAGCGCGTGGCAGAAATGGAGGTGGGCAATGGGGTTGAGTGAGGGGCTCGCCAGCTGGGTTTCAATGGCAGCAAGCAAGTTGTTATCGGCGGTGGCTTTGCGCAGCTCGGGAATCAAACTGTAGGCGCGGTAAAAATCGGGCTGCAGCTGAATAATTTTCTGCAGGCTCTGCTCGGCCGCGTCCAGTTCGCCATTAATGCGCTCCGAGGTGGCCTGGTTGTAGAGAAATTCAATATTCTCCGGTGCCTTGGCGATGGCCTCCTGGAATTTGGCCAGTGCCTCGGCGTGTTTGCCCAGGCGGCTGAGTAGCACGCCCATGGTGTCCAGGTCGAAAGCGCTGGGGTTGGCCAGAGCCATGGCCGCCTTGAGTGCCAGCAGTGCTTCATGATTGCTGTTTTGCAGAGCGTAACAGCGCGCCAGCTGCAGATGGTAGCGAATGCGTTGTGGCGCCAGTTTGGTGGCAATGGTGAGCAGCGTTTTGGCCCGCGCCAGGTCTTTGCGTTCCAGGGCGTTGACGCCCAATAAAAAATGGGCTTCCGGGTGTTGGCTGTCGATCTGCAGAACATCAATACAGTTTTGATGGGCCGCGCGGGTGTTGCCGGCCGCCAGGTTATCGTGGGCGGCTTGCAGTAGCTGGTTGATATCGTCGAGCTTGGTCATGAGCGTCAGGTTTAAAAACCCGGGTCACCTAAAATAAGTATTGCCGCCGGTGGTGGCAACCGGCCGGCGGCAGGGTGGATTAGCTGCGCCTTTTAACAGGGCGCAAAGCCGCTCTAGAAAGAGTAGCTCAAGCTAACCCCAAAGGTGCGCGGGGCACCCACATATTCACCATAAGAACGCAAGGTGTGGTCACCAATCGTCAGACCGGTTCCTCCCTGCTCAGCGGTGAGGTTGCGTTTGGTGGTACGGGTGCCCAGCACATAGTAGTCATCAAACAGGTTTTCAATGTAGGCCTGTACCCGCCAGGTGTCGTTGCTGAGTGTGGCAGCGAGGTGGTGGATGTCGTAACCATCAATCGCTTCTCCGCCGTAATCAGCGGCGACATCGACGCCGCTGGAGCTGTCGACCAGCGGATCTTCATCACCCCCCACAATATTAAAGAAGTCGCTGAAGTAGACGAGCCCGTAGTTTACATCCAGAGCCCAACCATTATTGAGCTGGGTGTTGTAGGTGAGGTTAAAGCTGGCCTGATGCTCTGAGTGGCCGGGCAGGCGGGCGCCGGAGAGGGCATCGAGTTGCCCCACCAGGCCATCGGCGCGGTCGGTCAGCTCGGCGTTGGTGTAGGAGTAGGTGAGCGCTGCCTCCCAGTTTTCATTGATGATGTAGCGACCAATAAACTCCAGACCTTTGCTCTCGGCGGAACTGCCGTTGCCGGTGATGGGCAGGGAGCCGTTGACGGTGGAGGTGGCGACCTGCAGATCCTGCCAGTCGATGTAATACAGGGCGACACTGGCGGAGAGGCGGTTGTCCAGCATCAACCCCTTATAGCCGATTTCGTAGTTGTCGATGGTGTCTGGGTCGATCAGCTTCTCGCTCTCCAGGGCACACAGTGCCTGGTTTTCGTTGACCAGGTCGTCCGGGGTACAAACCGGTACCGAGTTAACACCACCGTTGCGGTAACCCTGGGAGTAGGTGAAGTAGACCAGGTCATTGTCGGTGATATCCCAGGCAATATTGGCTTTCCAGAGGTCGCCGGTGGAGGTGCCCTGGTCGGGTTCACCCAGGCTAAGGTCGATAGAGTCGGGAGCATCGCCGAGGAACACGGTTCTGAACAGAGGCAGGTCGAAGCCGCCGACAGTGTTGACCTTAAAGCGATAGTCGCGGTAGCCCACCGTCACCGAGAGGGAGTCGAGCAGCTGCAAGGTGAGCTCGCCGTAGTAGGCAATCTCCTTCAGTGCGTACTCATCCTTGGAGTAGTACTCCAGGGCATCAGGACGCAGTTGCACGCCACCGTAGTTGTCGACGGCAAACTGATCAAAATGGGGGGTAAACTCTTCACTGGTGGCAACCCCTTCCACATCATTATTGAAGTAACCGACCACCCAGGAGAGTGGGCCTTCGTGCTGGGAGACCAGACGCACTTCAACGGTCTCCGACTCCTCATCCACAATTTCACGGGTGTAGGAAGAGAAGCTTGGGAAGAACTCGTAGCCGTATTCGAAGTTGATCAGCAGGTCGGTCTGATCGCGCTGCCCCTTCTCTTTATAATCCGAGCCACCATAGACGAAGGTGGCCTCGGCAAAACCGAGGTCGGCGGTGGCATCGACGCTGAGCAGTTGGTTTTCGTAGTGGTTGGGCTCTTCGTAGCGGTAGGCCGACTCATATTCGCCAGTGCCGTAGGCGGCCTGGTTGGAAATTTGTCGACCCTCGGCCTTGGTGTCCTGGTTAAAGTACCAGAGGTTGTATTCAAAACCCTCAAACGGGGTAATACGCAAATTTAGGCGCATTGAGTCGGTTTTCTCGCCGTTGGCGTCGGCCACCTTGCGCAGGTCGGAGGCGACCTCTGGGTTGGAGATACCGGGCTCGCGCACCACGTAGTTGTAATCGATAAAACCGGGGTCATCGAGGTGGTCGTAGTTGAGGCGCAGGGCCATCTGGTCGGCGATTAAGGGCAGGTTGATGGTAAAGCCCAGTTCGCCTTCGGGGTTGTCGCTCTCGACATTTTGCGCCATGCGCGAACGCACTTCGCCGCTGAATTCATTGGGGTCGGCGAGTTTGGGAATATAGCGGATGGCGCCGCCCATGGTGCCCTGCCCATAAAGCGTGCCCTGTGGGCCGATCAGTACTTCCACCCGCTGCAGGTCGACCGGTTTGATATCAACCAGTAGCGGAATATTGCCAAAATAGGTGGCGACGGTGTCACTCCCGAAACCTGGGCCGAGGCCGGTGGTGTTCAGACCGCGCACCATAATATCGGGCACCTCATCGCGCGGACCGCGGTCGATAACCGTTAAGCCGGGTACGTAGCGGGCAATTTCGGCGATGCCATCGAGGCGCAGATCTTCGATCATGGTGTCGTTGACCGCGGTGATGTTGATGGGGATATCCATCACACTCTCTTCACGGCGAGTGGCGGTTACGATCATCTCCTCGATGCCGGGCTCTTTTTTGGTTTCCGCTTCTGCCAACACCAGTTGCGGTACTACCAAGAGGGTAGCCGGCAAAGTGGCGACACTGATAGCGGTTCGTAAAGGGTTACGGTGAAAGCGGCCGTTGCTAATCATTATGTTGTCCTTAGTGCTCAATTGTTATGAATCGAGTTCGTGGTGTTATTTGGGGTTTCCCAGAGGGGGGTATCACCATCCGCTGTGAAATCCACGTGGTTTGATCAGGTCTGTGAGGCGCGGCTGCCAATTACCGCAATCAATCCTGACTGAGTTGACAGGTTTGGCAAATAGGGTGCCAAACAAGGGTTAATTTCCTTGGTCTGAATTCGGCCAAAGATTGTGACTGTTTGGCGCTTGAATTCCCAAGAATCTTCGTTATTGGTGCAAGCAAACCACAGACGCTATTTTCAGGCAAGAGCGCTCGAAAATTCACGTCGCAATGTGGTGCAAATTTTATCCAATTGTTCGCTAATAGTGCGATTTTGGCTCAGCTGGTGGCTGGGTCCAGGGTGGCCAGGTCGACACTCTGAAAACGCTTGTTTTCACTCATTACCACATGGGTATTGATGGTGATGGCGCAATTCACCGAACTGACCAGCTGTTCATTGATTTGTAGGTACCTGGCCATATCGGGGCAGACCACCCTTAGAAAGAAATCAAACTCCCCACTTACCGTCAGGCACTCCACAATTTCGGGAATGGCATTGACCAAATTTTCAAAGGCGCGCAGCTCATCCTGGGTGTGGTTTTTCATCGCCACGGTGGCGATGCAGACCAGATGCCGAAACAGCCGGTTGAGCTCTATCTGGGCGTGGTAGGCGCTGATGATCCCCTCCTGCTCCAGGCGGCGCACCCGCTGCAGGCAGGAGCTGGGTGAGAGGGCGATGGTATCGGCCAGGTGCTGGTTGGTGATGCGGGCGTTGTCCTGCAGGGTGCGCAGGATGTTCATATCAATCTTATCCAGTTTCACGGCTCGCTCCCGGTGTTGCCGAATATTCTGCGGAGAACCCCTGACTCTGGCTCCGCTTCTGTGTTTATGGGTAGAAATTAGACAGCTTATTTGGCGACTGTTGTGCTAATTTTTTGCGCTAATCGCTATAACGAGGAACTGGGTCGTGAACACAACCAACAAGGCAGCTCCAACCGAACAAAATTTGGCGCACTCTCCGCGCGAACAGCTTTCTGCCAGGGAGCACCTCTGGCCAACCTACGCACCGCCCATGGATCTGGTTTTCAGCCACGGCCGTGGCACTGAATTATACAGCGAGGATGGCCGGGTTTTTCTCGACTTTATCTCCGGTATAGCGGTTACCGGCTTTGGCCACGCCCACCCGCAACTGGTGGCGGCACTCACCGAGCAGGCCGGTAAACTGTGGCACCTGTCGAATATGTTTCGTATCCCCGGCGCCGAGCGTCTGGCCACGGTACTGGCCGAGAACAGCTTTGCCGATGCCGTCTTTTTCACCAACTCCGGCACCGAATCGGTGGAGGCGGGGCTGAAGGCTATCCGCGGGTACCAGGCTCACATCGGCCGCCCGGAGCGGTATCGCATTATCGGTTTTGAGGGCAGTTTCCATGGCCGCAGCATGGCGGCGGTGGCGGCGGCGGGCAACCCCGCCCACTGTCACCCATTTATTGTCGGCGACTACGGCTTCGACCGCGCCCCCTGGGATGACCTGGCGGCGCTTAAGCAGCTGATTGGGCCACAGACGGCGGGCATTATTATCGAGCCGATTCAGGGGGAAGGGGGTATCCGGCCGGCTAGCGAAGAGTTCCTGCGAGGGCTGCGCCAGCTGTGCGACGACCACAACCTGCTGTTGATGTTCGATGAGGTGCAGTGTGGCATCGGCCGCTCGGGGGCGCTCTTTGCCCACCAGCTGCTGGCCGTGGAACCCGATATTCTGGCCTCGGCCAAGGGCCTTGGTGGCGGCTTCCCGGTGGGGGCCTGCCTGGCTACCAAAGCGGTGGCCGAAGCGATGAAATTTGGCAGCCATGGCACCACTTACGGCGGCAATCCACTGGCCATGGCGGTGGCCAACAAGGTGATGGAGCTGGTGTTGGAAGAGGGGCTGTTGGCCTCGGTGGCGGCCAAAGGGGAGAAGTGCCGGCGTCTGCTGCAGAGCCTCTGTGATCGCTACCCACGAGTGTTGAAAGGGGTGGCTGGTACTGGCCTGATGATCGGTGTTGAGTGCGGCCCACCCAACAGCGAGCTGTTGCTGAGCCTGCGCGAGCGCGGGCTGCTGGTGGGTAAGGCGGGTGCCAATATGCTGCGCCTGCTGCCGCCGCTGAACGTGAGTGAGGCGCACATCGCCCAGGCCGTGGCTATTCTGGAAGAGGTGGTGGCCGAGGCCGACCAGGCCGAGACCTGGGCGGAGGCGGCCATCACCGAGACCACCTCGCTGGCCAATGGCCACGCCAAACTGTGAGACGACTGTGACCGTTACTGCGGATCCCCGTTTGGCGTTGATCGACCGGGCGGCTGATGCCCTGCTTGAGCGGCTGCTGGCCTGGTCCGCCATTAACTCCGGTTCCAGTAATCTGCCGGGGTTGGCGCGTATGGCGAAAGAGATCAGCTCGCTGTTTACGCCCCTGGCCGAGCAGTCACAAACGATTGCTCTGGCCAATGTTGAACGGCTGGCCGACGACGGCCAGCTGTTGTCGCTGCCCCAGGCACCGCTGCTTACCTTTGCCACCCGTCCCCAGGCACCGGTGCAGGTGCTGCTGGTGGGCCACATGGATACCGTATTCCCCGCCGACTCCCCCTTTCAAACCCCCCACTTCACGCAACGGAATATTTTGCAGGGGCCGGGGGTGGCGGATATGAAAGGCGGGCTGCTGGCCATGTACCAGGCGCTGGCCGCCTGGGAGCAGCACCCCAAGGCCAAACAGCTGGGCTGGCGGGTGGTGATTAACCCCGATGAGGAGACCGGCTCGCTTGCCTCCGGGCCGCTGCTGGCCGAGTTTGCCGGCCAGGCCCACCTGGGTATGGTCTACGAGCCGGCCCTGGCCGATGGCACCCTGGCCAGTGAGCGCAAAGGCAGTGGCAACTTCTCCCTGCGCGCCAGCGGCCGCTCGGCCCATGCCGGGCGCGAGTTTGCCCTGGGGCGCAACGCCATTGCCGCCCTGGCCGAGGCGCTGGTGGCCCTGCACGGGCTCAATCGGCAGGCGGCGGCCGGCTACCCGGGGGTTACCGTCAATCTGGGGAGGATACAGGGCGGTGGCCCGGTCAATGTGGTGCCCGATAACGCCGTCGCCCACTTCAATGTGCGGGTGGCCGACCACGCCGAGCAGCAGTGGCTGCAGGAACAGATAACGGCCATCGTCCAACAGATAAACCAGCAGGAGGGGATTACCCTGGAGCTGTTTGGCGGCTTCACCCGTCCGGCCAAAGCCAGCAGCGCCGCTCACAGGCTGCTCTGCGACTGGCTCGCCGATTGCGGTGCGACCTTGCAGGTGCCGGTGACCTTTAAAGCCACCGGCGGTTGTTGTGATGGTAATAATCTGGCGGCGGCGGGGCTGGCCAATATCGATACCCTGGGGGTGCGCGGTGGCCAGATACACACCCACCAGGAGTTTATGCTGGTCGACAGCCTCACCGAGCGGGCCAAGCTGAGCTACCTGCTGCTCCAGCGCGCGGCGGCGGATGGCGAACAACTCAAGCAACTGTTAACACCACCACAGGCAATCGCCCTCCCGTGACCGGCTGCACCCGGCCAAAAGCCGGGTAACGCCTTTGAGATCGATACTTAGTCAATAAGGACCGCTTATGATTATTCGCTCAGCACGACTTTCCGACCTGCCGGCACTGCTGGAGTTGTCGGCGTCACTGCCCGGCGGCATGACCAGCATGCCCTTTAACCGCGATACCTGGCAGAAAAAACTGGAGCTGGTGGAGCGCAGTTTTCAGCTTTCCGCGCAACCCGGTTGCATCGAAGAGGCGATCTTCTTTTTTGTGTTGGAGGATCAACACACTGGCGCCATTGCCGGTACCTGCGGCATGCACACCGGCGTTGGCCTGACCCGGCCGTTTTACAACTACAAGCTCTCCCGACATATGTCCAAGTCAGAGCAGTTGGGCATTACCGTTAACAGCAACACGCTTAATCTGTGCAACGACTTTACCGGCGAAACCGAACTGGTCTCGCTCTTTTTAAAATCCGATTTTCGCAGCGGCAAGGTGGGCCAGTTTTTATCGCGGGTGCGATTTATGTTTATTCGCGACTTCAGCGACTATTTTGCCAGCGTCGTCTTTGCCGAAATTCGCGGCTGGTTGGATGTCGATGGTAATTCGCCGTTTTGGGACAACCTGGGCAACAAATTTTTTGATATGCCTTTTCTAAAAGCGGACTTTATCAGTGCCGTGAATGGCTACCAGTTTATCTCCGATTTAATGCCGCGCTTTCCGGTCTACCTCGAGCTGTTGCCGCCCGAGGCGGTGTCGGTTATCGGCCAACCCAATCGTGATTCGGTGGCGGCGAAAAAACTGCTGGAGAAAGAGGGTTTTCGCTACCAGGGGCTGGTGGATATTTTCGATGCCGGGCCGGTGGTGCAGTGTGAAAAAGAGCGTATTGTTTCGGTAAACCAGACCCACGACTACACCATCAGCACCACCTTTGCCGACGACAGTGAAAACCCCGGCGATATCGAGTGCATTATCAGCAACCGCAATTTTGGCGCGTTTCGCGCGGTGATTGGCCGCATGCGCATGCTGGAAAACCACCAGGTGGCGGTGTCGGAGGGGGTGCTGGATGCAATTCAGGTTGATGTTGGCGCAAGTATCTCCGTGCTGCCCCTGCGTTAGGGGCACCCCACAGCAGGATTACCACTATGACTTCACTAATCTCCCCACCCCTAAGCGGCGAATGTTTTATCGGCGGCCATTGGCGCGCCGGTGACGGACAACTTCTGCACCCGGAAAACCCCGGCCTGGAGCAGACCGAATGGCGCGGAGCCAGCGCCGGTACCGCTCTGGTGAATGAGGCGGTACGCGCCGCCCAGCTCGCCTTTGCCGACTGGTCGCTGACCGACTTTGCCCACCGGCAGGCGTTACTGCAGTCCTATGCTGAGCAGCTAAAGCTGCACCAGACGGCACTGGCCGAGGTGATTCACCGGGAGACGGGTAAGCCGCTGTGGGAGAGTAAAACCGAAGTGGCCAGCATGATCGGCAAGATCGATCTCTCGATTGCCGCCTATCTGGCGCGCACCGGGCTTACCGACAACCGCAGCGGGCCGGTGCACGCCCACCTCTGCCATCGCCCGCAAGGGGTACTGGCGGTGCTCGGCCCCTACAATTTCCCCGGCCACCTGCCCAATGGCCACATAGTGCCGGCGCTGCTGGCGGGTAACTGCGTGGTGTTCAAGCCCTCCGAGTGCACACCGGCCACCGCCGAGTTGATGCTGCGCTGCTGGCAGGCGGCGGGCCTGCCCACCGGTGTGCTCAACTTACTGCAGGGTGGTGGTGAAACCGGCAAGCTGCTGGCTGAACACGAGCAGCTCAACGGCCTGCTGTTTACCGGCAGCTCCGCCACCGGTGCCCGCCTGCACCGCTTGTTTGGCGGCCGGCCAGAGAAGCTGCTGGCGCTGGAGATGGGTGGCAACAACCCGCTGATTGTGCACCAGGTGGAGGATATCCGCGCTGCCATTTACCACATTATCCAGTCGGCGTTTGTCAGCTCCGGCCAGCGCTGCACCTGTGCCCGGCGGCTGATACTGGTGCGCAGTGCGCAAAACGAAGCGCTGTTGCAGCAGTTGGTGGCGGCGGGCAAACAGATTTCGGTCGGCTTTACCGACGACGACTTTATGGGGCCGGTGATCCATGCCGCTGCCGCCGAGGCGTTGCTGGCGGCCCAGTCGCGCTTGATCGACGCCGGCGCCCACCCACTGTTAACCATGGCGCGCCTGCACGAGCACAAACCCCTGTTGAGCCCGGCCATTATCGATGTCTCGGCCCTGGCCGAGCTGCCCGACGAGGAGTACTTTGGCCCGCTGTTACAGGTGCAGTGGGCGCCGGATTTCGCCACGGCGGTGGCGCTGGCCAACCACACCCGCTTTGGTCTCTCCTCCGGCCTGTTGAGCGACAACCCCGCCAACTGGGCCTACTTTCACCCCCGCGCCCGGGCCGGCATCGTCAACTGGAACCGGCCGTTAACCGGCGCCAGCGGTGGCGCCCCCTTTGGTGGCGTCGGCGCCAGTGGCAACCATCGGCCCAGCGCCTTCTACGCCGCCGACTACTGTGCCCATCCGATGGCCAGCCTGCTCGATGAGCAGCTGACCCTGCCGGAGAGCTTCAGTCCGGGAGTCACTCTATGAGCCAGGTTTGGGAGGTCAACTTCGATGGCCTGGTGGGGCCCACCCACAACTACGGCGGCCTGGCGCGGGGCAATCTCGCCTCCGGTGCCAACGCCGGCCAGCTGGCGTCGCCCCGGCAGGCGGCGCTGCAAGGCTTGGCGAAGATGAAAGCGCTGGCCGACCTGGGGCTGAAGCAGGCGGTGCTGCCGCCTCACGACCGCCCCCACCTGGCCAGCCTGCGACGGCTGGGCTTTACCGGCCGGAGCGACGCCGAGCTGCTGGCCAAGGCGATTGCCCAGGCGCCGGAACTGGTGCAGGGGGTCTACTCGGCGAGCAATATGTGGGTGGCCAATGCCGCCACCGTCTCCCCCTTCGCCGACACCATTGATAACAAAACCCACTTTACCGCCGCCAATTTGAGCAGCATGTTTCACCGCTCCATCGAGGCGCCCACCACCGAGCGTATTCTGCGTTCCATCTTTGTTGGCGACGACTACGTGCACCACCCGGCGCTGCCGGCCGGCGCCTTTTTTGCCGATGAGGGGGCCGCCAACCACACCCGTTTCTGCCACAGCTATGGTCAGCCGGGGGTGGAGCTGTTTGTCTATGGTGCCTCGGCTTTTAACAAATTGGCGCCGAAGCCCGAGCGCTTTCCCGCCCGTCAGACGTTGGAGGCGAGCCAGGCCATTGCCCGTCACCACCGCCTGGCGCCGGAGCGCACTGTCTTTGCCCAGCAGCACCCGGCCGCCATCGACGCCGGGGTGTTTCACAACGATGTCATCGCTGTGGGTGACAGCAATCTGCTCTTCTACCACCAACTGGCCTTCCTGGAGTCGGAGAGCCTGCGCAGCCAGCTCAATGATGCCTATCGCGCCGAAGAGATTCCCGGCAGTGCCGGCATCGAGTTCATCGAGGTGCCAGCTCTGGAGGTGCCCATTGAGGATGCGGTCAACTCCTACCTGTTCAACTCCCAGCTGCTGCGCCGCCCCGGGCGTAAGGGGGCGACCATTGTGGTGCCGATGGAGTGCATGCACCTGCGCACGGTGCACGGTTATCTGGAGTGGTTGCAGGCGGATCACCCAGCCATTGATGAGGTGCTCTACTTCGATCTGAAACAGAGCATGCGCAATGGCGGCGGGCCGGCCTGCCTGCGCCTGCGGGTGGTGATGAGTGAGGCCCAGATCAACCAGTGCCCGGCACGGGTGTTTCTGGACGACGCGCTCTACGGTGAGCTGGTAGACTGGGTCAATCGCCACTACCGGGATGAGCTGGGCGCGGCCGACCTGGCCGACCCGGCATTGATGGTTGAGGTGCAGGTTGCCCTCTCCGAGCTGGTGCAGCTATTGCAGTTGCAAACCCAGGAGGTTGGCCCGATCTACGATTTTCAACGTTGATTGGAACGGGTCAGCCCGGCTTGCCGCACGCCAATAAAAGTTGGGCGGGTGGCCTGCTTGTTCGTCGAAGGTAGGGATTAGACCCGCTCACAGTAAGGTAACTGCATGACCAAAACGCCACCGCTGGCCGTTGCGATTCTGCCCATCGCAATGCTGATCGCCCTGTTAACACTCAACGTTTTTATCTTTAAAGATGATGCTATCTCCGGCTCCAACCAGATCATTCTGGTTGTCGCCGCCGCGCTGGGCGCGGCCCTGGCGTTTTTCTATGGCTGCTCGTGGATTACCTTGGAAGAGGGGATAGTACACAGCATCAAGCTGGCCACTCCGGCGATTCTAATTCTGTTGATGGTGGGGGCGCTGTCGGGTACCTGGCTGGTGAGCGGTATTATTCCCACCCTGATCTACTACGGGCTGCATGTACTCAATCCGGTGATCTTCCTCTTTGCCGCCTGCATTATCTGTATTGTGGTCTCTATTTTTACCGGCAGCTCCTGGACCACCTCCGCCACCATCGGCATCGCGTTAATGGGCATTGGCCAGGTGCTGGGTATCAACCCCGCCTTTGTGGCCGGGGCGATCCTCTCCGGCGCCTACTTTGGCGATAAACTATCGCCGCTGTCGGATACCACCAACCTCGCCAGCGCCTCCGCCGGCACCGACCTCTTCACCCACATCCGCTACATGACCTACACCACCATCCCTTCCATCACTCTGGCGCTGCTGCTCTATCTGGTTTTGGGTTTTGGTCACAGCAGCGCTCTCGATGCGGCTAGCATTGAGGAGATTCTGGCGGCACTCGACAACAGTTTTAACATCACCCCCTGGTTGCTGTTGGTGCCTCTGTGTGTGTTGGTGATGATTGTGAAAAAAATTCCGCCGCTGCCGGCGCTCTTTACCGGCACCGTGTTGGGGGCCATTTTTGCTTTTATTTTTCAGCTGCCCATTGTCGATCAGATTGGTGCCGAAGTGGGCGATGCCGAGTGGTCAAAATACGTTGGCATTATGCAGACCGCCTTTGGCGACACCCAACTGCAAACCGGTAACGAAACCCTGGATGAGCTGCTCTCCTCCGGCGGCATGGCGGGCATGCTCAACACCATCTGGCTGATTATTTCGGCCATGATTTTTGGCGGTGTGATGGAGGCCAGTGGCTTTCTGCGGCAGATTACCGAGGCGTTGATCAGCCACGTAAAATCGGTGGGTGGCTTGGTTTCGGCGACGGTGGCCACCTGTATTTTTACCAACACCTCGGCCTCCGACCAATACCTGGCGGTGCTGCTGCCCGGGCGTATGTACGCCGAGAGCTACCGCAAGCGCGGCCTGGCACCACAAAATTTAAGCCGCACACTGGAGGATTCCGGTACCGTTACCTCGGTGCTGGTGCCATGGAATACCTGCGGCGCCTTCCATGCCGGTGTCTTGGGGGTGGCGACAATAACCTACGCTCCGTTTGCCTTCTTCTGCATTATCAGCCCAATCATGACTATTATCTTCGCCTACCTGAATATCAAAATTGCGCCGCTCGAAAGCGAGCCAGAGGCGGTGAGCCCGGCGCCGGCCAATTAGTGGTGAGCGGTGCCGTGGCATCAGAGTGCGGTGAATAAGTGGGGAAATGAGTGGTCGAGCGGATTACGCTTTCATCGCCTGTTGGCTGTAAATTGTGAACAGCTCATCCGGTGGCAGGGGTTTGCTGAAGTAGAACCCCTGCACCTTGTAACAGCCGAGGGATTTAACAAAATCCAATTGCGCTTTGGTCTCCACCCCTTCGGCGATTACCTCCAAGCCCAGGTTATTGGCAATGGAGGCTACCGCCTTGGTGATGGCAACATCGTTGCTGTCTTCCGGGGTGTCTTTAATAAATGAGCGGTCGATTTTAAGTGCTTTAAAAGGCATCTGTTTCAAGCGCGAGAGCGATGAATAGCCGGTGCCGAAATCGTCGATAGCCAAACCAACACCCGCCTCCTGCAGCGCTTTAAATTCCACGGCGGTGGTATAGGACTCATTGGTAATGAACGACTCGGTCACCTCCAACTCCAGACACTGGGCCGGCAGCCCGGTTTTTTGCAGTACCTCCAGCACATAGTTGGAGAGCCCGCCCTTATTAAATTGCGACCCGGAAATATTCACCGACACCCGGCCAAAATCGAGGCCGCTGTCGAGCCACTGTTTGGCCTGTCGGCAGGCTGTTAACAACACCCAGTTACCGATCAATATCATCAACCCGGAGGCCTCCGCAATGGGGATAAATTCCGTCGGCGAGATGGGGCCTAAGCGGGCGTGCTGCCAGCGCAGCAGTGCCTCGATACCGGTCAGGGTGTTGGTGCGGGTATCGATTTGCGGCTGATAGGCGAGCTGCAGTTCGACATTTTTGATCGCCTTGCGCAGGTCGTTTTCCAGGCGCTGGCGTTTGCGCGCCTGCTCGGTGAGGTCACGGGTGTAGAAGCGAAAACCGTTGCGCCCCTCCTGCTTGATGCGATAGAGAGCGGAGTCGGCATTGCGCAGCAGCTCTTCCGGCGTTTTGCCATCCAGCGGGTAGACGCTGATTCCGGCGCTGGCCTGCAGCCAGACCTTATCCTGGCCAACAGAGAATGGCTTATGAAACGAACTGAGTACGGTGGTGATAATGGCGGTACTGGTTTCCAGCTCGCTAATGCCCGGCACAAACACCGCAAATTCATCGCCGCAGATGCGATAGACACAGGTGTTCAACCCTTTGATAGCCGACAGCCGCTCGGCGGTGGCCTTTAATAGTTGATCGCCATACTCGTGGCCAAGGCTGTCGTTGATGTGTTTGAAAAAATCGAGATCGACGATGGCCAGCAGAAAATATTGATGGTGCTTGCGGCTGTTGGCGAGGGCATCACCGAGGGCGGTCATCAGCGCCGAACGATTGGGCAGATTGGTGAGCGTGTCGTGGGTTTCCAGATAGTTAATTTTTTGTTGAGCCCGATGGCGGTCGGTTAGGTTGACTATGGTGACGGCAAATTCATAGGGCTTTTTGTCGGTCATTAAATTGACATTGACCTGCATCGGAATGGGGTTGCCATCCTGTTTCAGGCCGTAAACGGTACGGCCATTAACCCACTGCATCATGTCGGCTGGCTGTAGCCCTTCGTCACCCATCAGGTCTTCGCTGAAGCGGTATTTTTTGGGGATCAGTTCGGCCATGCTGAGGCCGGTCAAGCCGCCGGCAGGGTAGCCAAACAGCCGCTCGGCGGCAGGGTTGGCCGATAAAATTCTGGCTTTGGAGTCGATGGTGATAATGCCGTTGATATTGGCCTGTACGAAACGCATGGCCTCCTGTTCGGCGGCACGCGCCCGGGACAGGGCTCGGTTTAACTCCTCGGCCTGCTTGGCCCGCAAGAGCGCGGACTGGCGAGTGGCCAACAATTTCACCAGGCCGTAAAAAGCGGCGGCGATGATCGCCGAGACCAGAATAATCACTGGCCACCAGGTTTTTGCCAACCGGCTTTGCAGCGCCCGGATTTGTGGCTCGCCGATATGGTAGAGCAACACCAGATGCGCGTTCGATACCACCTGATGGTTATGAATGGCCTGGCTCGGCGAGAGTGGCCAGGTGACCGACCACAGCCAGAGCTGGTGGTCGAATTTGAACACCCCCCGTTCGGCCTTTTGGATGGCCGCCCACAATTGAGGTTGTTCTAACTTCAGGCTGCTGCTTTGGCCGCGCAGGAAACCCCAGGATTTATCCGGGTTGGGGGCGAGCAGCCACTGCCCCTGGTGGTTGGCAATAAATAGCGGTGTGTCACTTTGATGGTTGGCCAGTTGATTGAACAGACCGCTCATATCGATGT
Organism: Halioxenophilus sp. WMMB6; assembly: GCF_033283405.1. Lineage (NCBI taxonomy): Bacteria > Pseudomonadati > Pseudomonadota > Gammaproteobacteria > Alteromonadales > Alteromonadaceae > Halioxenophilus > Halioxenophilus sp. WMMB6. The sequence goes on along the minus strand of NZ_JAWMQR010000002.1, from coordinate 455,946 downwards.
TAATAATCAACGCTCCCAGGCGCTGATTGTTGTTGTCAAACACCGGTGTGGCGACGCGAATGGTGGGAATGGAGGGCACCTGGATCAGACCATTTTCAACATTCAGATCGAGCTCGGACACATAGATCTGATTGTTTGCCAGCTGCAGGGCATCGACCACAAAGTAGCGGTTGCTTTTATCCTGCAGGTTTTCTGGTGGTACCAGCACAGGTACATCAGCTTTGCGGTTAACCCGTACCACCTCTCGGCCACGGGTATCAATAAAGCGCACTTTTAAAAACTGGCTGTGGCGATTGCTGATATCCAGCAGTTTGCTGGCCAGTGCGGTTGTGTTCACCTGACCGTTTTGGCTAATGGCCTGTACGGTGGTGGGTTCGCGGTGCAGTGAGGTGAGCACCTCGGCGGGGTCGACCAGTAGATCCTGAATTTGCAGCGAGTCCGAGAGCAGTGCCTCGCGCTTTTCGGCGAGCAGGTGTTCAAGCTCCCGCTGATATTGCAGATAGCAAGCCAACATTCCCAGGCAGCAGGAGCTAGCGAAAATAACGACCAGAATGAGTTGGCGGAACCAGAGGTTTTCTTTGATCAGATGCTTTAAACGGGAAGAGGGCATGTTCTGTCTACCCGAGCTAGCAAGCGGCCGATGGCGCAGTGGGATAACCCAAAATACCCTGCCGGCAATCACCCTTGGCGACCAATCGCAGTGAGGAGTGGCCTTGAAGGTGGCTGGCTCGAAGGTTCCTGAATCGCATTGGGTCAGTAGCCTGCTTTTTTGGGAGTTCGTACCGGTATTTCTGGTAGGGGAATACAACAAATCTGGTGCACTGGATACTGCGCTTTTACAATTGACTCGTCAGGCTAAACTACCTGGTTGTCAGCCGCTACCTGTCAGAAATCATTGGCTTAATGGCGACTGTTGCGCCCGCGGCGATAGGCGTTTTGAGCGAGGTAGAGCTCGGCGGTTGCCAGGGCGTCGGCGAGGGCGTTATGGCCGGCAAAATCGGGCAGGTGGTAACGCTGGCGACACTGGAACAGTGTCAGTGAGTTGGCCTTGAGGATTTGATTGGACGCCTCCAGTCGACGTTTTTCGATCAACAGGGTATCGCGGTGCGGCAATAGCAGTGGTACTCCGCACAGTTGCCGGCACAACTGATTGAGAAAGGCGAGGTCGAGGCTGGCGTTGTGAAATAATAAGGTGCGGCCATTGGCGGCGCGTAACAGCGCCGCTACCATCGACTCGCTGTCGCCGCCGGCGGCCAGGTCGCAATCGCGCAGGTGATGAATGGTGGCGCTATCTCCCACGCTGTTGTTGGCGGAGACGAGATGGTGCTCAGCGCTACCAAAGCGAATATTTTGCCCGTCGATGGCGACCCAGCCGGCGGCGACGATTTCGCCCTCATGGGTGGTTAGTGCCGACATCTCCAGGTCGACCGCCAGCAGTTGGCCGTGGTCACTTGCAGCGGCACTCTGCCAGCACTGCCACAGCAGTTGGGCAAGCGGTGATGGATTTTTTTTGAGTCGGTGTGCGTGGTAGCGGCGTAACAATCCAAGAGTGAATTTTTGCCAGATCACCTAGCCATTCCAGGTCGGTAGGTTTGTGCGATGCCCTGCTCGGCATCGGCAATTACCGAAAAGGCATCCCGCAATTGACGTTTCATGAGTTTCGATAGTTTGTCGGGATTGACGTAGTTGGATACCTTTTCGCCCTGTGCAATCTGCTCGGCCTGATTTTCGGCACGCAACTGCATAACCAGGTTCCAGGCATCCTGCAGGTTTCTACTATCGCTTAAAGCCAGTTTTTTCTCCAGCATCAATTTTTTCAGACGGGCGTAGGTGTTGACTTCGGTCAGGCCGTGGGCGAGGGCATGGATACGGGCGATATCGACAATAATGGCTATCGCGCGCAGTTTTAGATCCAGCTCGTTGCGGTGCTCGCCACTGCGCTCCACCACTAAGTTGCGAAACAGGCCCAGAGGTGCCGGCACGTCGAGCGCGTTTTCGGTTAGGGCGGCGAGAAAAATAGAGTTGCCCTGCGAGCGCTTCAACATGTGGGCCTGCAGCGACTGGGCGAGTTGCTCATCGCCATAGACGGCGCGCAGATCGAAGAAAATACTCACCCGCATCACTGCATCTTTGGTGGGTGAGCGCGTCCATTGATCCACAGTTTTACACCAGCCCTGCAAGGGCTGGCGCCACTGGTCGGTGGTGGCCATCACCAGACCGTTACAGTAGGGATAACCGCACTCGTTCAAACCATCGCAGACGCGCTCGGCCAGCGCCTTGAACCAGGGTTCGTGCTCGGCCCGCATGCTATCGTTGATCAGCAGGCCGTTATCCTGGTCGGCGCCGAGCAGTTGCTCGCCGCGGCCCTGGGAGCCAAAGCCGAGCCAGCAGAAGGGCACCGGTGCCGGTCCCAGTTCGGCGATGGCGAGCTCGATCAAACGCCGGGTGACGGCGTCGCTGATAGCGGTGAGCAGGCGGCTGGCCTGGTGGGCGCGGCCACCGGCACTGATCCACTGGCTCATCAGTTGCGGCAGCTGTTGGCAGATGTCGACCAGGCCGCGGACACTGGTTTGTCGATGGACATGGGTGACCAAAAACACCGGATCGTTCTGGCGTGCCAGCATCAGATCCGAGGTGGTGATAATGCCGGCCAGTTTGCCATCGACGGCTTGGGTGACGGGGATGTGGTGGATGCCCTTTTCAGTCATAAACAGGGTGGCATCGAAGACACTGGCGTCGTCGGGCAGCGTCTTGGGCGTGATGGTCATCACTTCGCTTACGGCGGTGGTCATGGGCAGCCCAGCGGCCACCACGCGTGAGCGCAGATCGCGGTCGGTAATAATGCCGAGCAATTGGTCATCGGCCAGTACCAGGGCCGATGAGACGCGGGCGGCGGTCATCAGCTTGGCGGCCGCCTGTACGCTCTGCTCGGGGCCGACGCTAACCAGTTTGCGCGACATGAGCGACGCCAGGCGTCGGCTCAGATACTCCGGCGCGCTGATCTGGCGCACCGAGCGGCGCAGGCGGCGGCTGCGTTGGCTGCGAAAATAGCGGTCGATATGGCGGTGGTTGCTGCGCAGGGCCTGGTAGTCTGCCATCGGTAAAAAGTAGACGAGGCTGTCTTCGATAAATTCGGCACTGGTGCCCGAATGTTTTTCAGCCAGGCCGTGCAGATTAAAACTGTCGCCTTCGGCCAGGCGCTCGATCAACTGCTCGTCACTGTCATACAGCTCGACGGCACCGCTGCGTAAAATGCGCAGACCGGGCTTGCTCTGCTCACTGTTGAGTTGATCACCCTGGCGCTGATACTGAATTAACAGCTGCGTGGCGAGCCGGTCGAGCTCTTCGGCTGGTAATTCGTCAAACGGCAAACAGTCGTCGAGAAAATTGGTGACCAGACGCAGATCGTCGTTGCGGGGAGTGGCCATATAATCCCTGCCAACCTAGGGTTGACGAAAATCGCGATGGAAACTGGTTTCGTAATGAATAAATGCCAGGCCCGTTTCACCGTAGAAGAGCGTATCGCTGGCGTTGACGACAAGCTGCAGCTGCTGTTCGTCGGCCACATCCAGCATGCTGGTGGTCCACACCGTGCCATCGTCGTTGGCGGCGGCCCAGGATTGGGGTTGGCTTTCCGTGCCACTGGCGTTGGCCACGGCATAGTGGGCGGAGCTCAATGGTTCGTTACTGGTTAACTGCAGTGTCACCAAACCATCGTCGCTGAATATGGGGTTGATTGTCAGTTCAAAGCTGCCGTTTTTAAGCTCGCATTGGCCGCTGGAGTAGTGGCAGTTGGGCTTGCTGGCCAGAGCGTAGGATTCACCGGCTTGGGCGGCGTGGGGCTTTTCCGAGACCATCCGGTCGATGCCAAAGTAGCTGAGTATGGCCAAAATGGGCGCAATAATCAGTGCAGCAACGACGTGCTTGTTGGTGAAAAACATAGTGGCACCTCTGCAAAAATAAGCCCTTACGTAACGGGCTTTTGGTAATTGTAGTTATTGTGAAAAAAAATCAGCGCCCCAATCAAGTCGGAATTCCCGGCCTGGAGAGATCAGTTAGGGCGCTGCTAAGCTTCTTGCGGAACAAACTCGCTGTCGGCTTTGGTTCTCGAGCTGGTGTCGAGAACAAAAAAAATTGAGTTGTTTTTTGCTGCCACCGGCGTTTTGGTTAATGCCGGTGACAGCGTTTCAGTTAGTTAATGTTGCTTAGTGGTCGTGGGCATCGGCAACGCCGGTAGGTACACGAATATGTTCCACCAACTCCTGCACGCTCACCGGTGGTGCTGCGGTCAGCTTGGTAACAATCAGCGCAACGGCGAAGTTAACCAGCGCACCAACCGCACCAAAGGCGTTGGGCTCAATACCCAGGAACCAGTTGGGCTGCATGCTGCCCAGATACTCGGTACCGGGGATAAACATAATGCCTTTGTGCTGGAACACGTACAGTAGGGTAACGGTGATGCCCGCCACCATCCCAGAGATGGCACCCTCTTTACTGGCACGCTTGCTGAAGATACCCAGCATCAATGCCGGGAAGATCGACGAAGCGGCCAAGCCGAAGGCCAGGGCCACAGTACCGGCGGCAAAGCCCGGCGGATTAAAGCCCAAATAACCGGCACCGGCGATGGCCGCGGCCATGGCAATCCGGCTCGCCATCAGCTCATTCTTCTCGGAAATGTCGGGCATAAATACCCCTTTCAAGAGATCGTGCGAGATAGCCGAAGCAATCGCCAATAGCAGGCCGGCAGCGGTGGACAGCGCAGCGGCCAAACCACCGGCAGCCACCAGCGCAATTACCCAGTTGGGTAACTTGGCAATTTCCGGGTTGGCCAACACCATGATGTCGTTATCGATTTTCACCATCTCATTGGTGGTGGCATCGGAGCTGTACTGAATTCGGCCGTCACCATTTTTATCTTCAACCGCCAGCAAGCCGGTTTTTTCCCAGTTTTTGAACCACTGTGGGCGCTCGTCGTAGGCCAGGTACTGGCCGGGTGCGGGCTCAATGGTCTGCATCAGGTTAAAACGGGCCATACCGGCAACCGCAGGGGCAGTGGTGTAAAGAATGGCAATAAATACCAGTGCCCAACCAGCGGAAGAGCGGGCATCTTTCACCTTGGGTACAGTGAAGAAGCGAATGATCACGTGCGGCAGGCCCGCGGTACCAATCATCAGTGACAGGGTATAGACAAACATGTTTAATGTACTGCCCCTGACGCTCGTCGAATATTCCGCAAAGCCGAGTTCCGTCACCACCTGGTCGAGTTTGTCGAGCAGGTGGACATCTGTCCCGCTCAAGGTGCTACCCAAGCCCAGTTGTGGCAGTGGGTTACCGGTCAGGTGCAGGGAGATGAAAATGGCCGGAATGGTGTAGGCCAGAATCAACACACAGTACTGCGCAATCTGGGTATAGGTAATACCCTTCATACCACCCAATACCGCGTAGAAGAAGACGATCACCATACCGATCAACAGACCGGTTTCGTAACTCACTTCCAGGAAGCGGGAGAAGGCCACGCCAACACCTTTCATCTGGCCAATAACGTAGGTCGTTGAACAGATAATCAGGCAGATAACCGCCACCACACGTGCTTTGCGCGAGTAGAAACGATCGCCGATAAATTCCGGCACGGTAAATTTGCCGTATTTGCGCAGGTAAGGGGCCAGCAGCATGGCCAGAATTACAAAGCCACCGGTCCAACCCATTAAAAATACAGAGCCGCCGTAACCCATGAAGGCAATCAGACCCGCCATGGAGATAAACGATGCGGCCGACATCCAGTCAGCGGCGGTCGCCATGCCGTTGGCAACCGGATGCACGCCACCACCGGCAACGTAGAACTCTTTAGTGGAGCCGGCACGGGCCCACAAAGCGATACCAATGTACACCGCAAAAGAGAGGCCGACGACGATATAGGTTAATGTTCTTAATTCCATAATTGAGTACCCCGCCTACTCGTCATGTACGCCGTATTTACGGTCGAGTTGGCCCATTTTGCGGGCGTAATAGAAAATCAACACAACGAAGGTGTAGATCGAACCTTGTTGTGCGAACCAAAAGCCAAGCTTGTAGCCGCCTAGCGATATTTTGTTGAGGACATCCACCAACAAAATGCCGAACCCAAAAGAGACCACAAACCAGATAATGAATAAAATCAACACCAGTTTGAGGTTTTCCTTCCAGTAGGCTTTGGCATCATCTTCCGATTTAAAAGCCATTCTCTGTACCTCTCATTATTGTTGTTAAAAATTGATGCACTCACCCGGGAATGACGAGCAAGTGCACAGTTCCGCTGCCGGCTAGAAGACCCACTTGGCCATAAATTGCAGGCGTTGCAAATCACCGTCGGTACCGTTTTCCAATTCGCGCTCGGCGAAAATCACTTCAGCACCAAAGGTAAGTTTGGGGACCGGTGAGTAGAGTATGTTGGCGTTGGCGTTACTCACGGTTTTGGTAACTGCGCCGCCAGCGGAGCTGGGGTTGTCGGCGGTGCTGGTGGCGTAGGAGAAGGTACTGCGCCACTGTTCACTCCAGCTGTGTTGATAGGCAACAAAACCACCCAGGGTATCGACCAGATCAATACCGCCATCGGCTTCAATCACACCATCGCGGAAGGCGTTGAGGGCGATGTAGCGGCCGAGGGTGCCGTAGCTAAGTGACATTTTAATGTTGTCGCCGTTGCCAAATTTATACACACCGGAGAAGTTAGCCGCACCGGCCAGTTCGTCACTTTCGGAACCGGAACCGGTATCTTTGTAGGCGATTTCGCGCAGCATGCCGGCGAAGGAGTAGCTGAAGTCACCGGCACTACCGTTATAGCGGGCAACGACATCGGGCAGGCTGTTGTTATCGTACTGGTTACTGCTAAAACCGGCGCCACCGTCGTACAAACTGGTGGAGGGGTTTTCCAGAGAGAACATTAACGATTTGCCAGCCCCCAGCCCTTTGGTGAAGCGGACTTGTGTCTGCCGAATAAAGAGTGAGCCGGAGGTGGGGCCAACGAAGTCAATCGCTTCGGGCAGGGCGGCGGTATTAAAAAAAGTGGACCAGGTTTGGCCGGCGAGAATGGAGTCGCCTTCACCATAGTTGTATTGCAAAAAGGCGTGGCGCAGGCCGTTGCTGGATTGGTTGGTTAAACGCTCGTCGTTGCTCGCGTTAAAATCCATCTCTATATAAGAGGTTACGCTGCCATCGCCGGCTTTGGTGGTGGTTTTTAACCAGAATCGGCTGAACTTGGCATTGGCATCGAACACCGGGTCGCTGTCGTAATTGCCGTCGCCAACCGGAATAACCGACGGTACTAAAAAGTCGTCGCCGACGGAGGCAGAAGCGCGGTCGCCATCGGAGTACTCACTAAAAATAAAATCGGTTTTAATAAAACCGCCGTATTGGAAATGGGTGCCGGGTTTTACCTCGGGTCCCGATTTGGATTCGACCTTGGTTTTAAGGGCGTTGATTTCCGCTTCCAGGTCAGCGATTTTTTTACTGACATCATCCGCTGCAGCCAGGCCGGAACAGGTCGCACCGGCGGCGATAATCAGTGCCGGCAGAACTTTTTTGTAGGGAAGGGATTTGCTGAACAGCCGTGAAACAGACGCGTGCTCGTTGAATACTCGACTCATTGAGACTCTCCTATTGTTATCGTTTTTGAGTTAATTTTTATTTTCAAAGTACTGCAATGGCAGACTTTCTAACCATTTTTGTCGAGTCGAGACATTAGGCCTTAGTCGAACTTAGACCAAAGTCTAAGGGAACTTTTCCGCCATTATCGCCCAGCGATGACCAGGAAATCGGTGAGTGTATGACGAAGCGCGAGGGGAGGGTGGCGGCACAAACCGACCATATTGTTCTTTGGTCTAACCTGCGTTTAGACAAAGGTCTAATTATCAAACCAAAAAGCTTGGGTAACACTGTTGACAATAGTGCGGGCCCATGCGCCAAGAAGATTTCGAAAACTATAACAGGCCTGAGCCTTTACAGAGGGACTATCTATGAGCAGCAATTTGTATCCGGTTGCCGACCATGTTCGCGAACGCGCGCTGGTTTCCCCCGAGCAATACGAGGCGATGTACGAAGCCTCCATTAACCAGCCCGACGAGTTCTGGGCGGCGCAAGCCAAGCGCGTTGTTTGGCGCAAGCCCTTCAGTGTGGTGAAAGACACCTCCTTTGACAAAAACGATCTGCACATTCGTTGGTTCGCCGACGGTGAGTTGAACGTGACCGAGAGTTGTCTGGATCGTCACCTGGCCGAGAATGGCGACAAAATTGCCATCTACTGGGAGCCGGACAGCGAAGGCGGCGCCACTCGCAGCTACACCTATCAGCAGCTTTCCGATGCGGTTAACCGTGCCGCCAATGGCCTGAAGAGCCTGGGTGTGAAAAAAGGCGATGTGGTTACCGTCTACCTGCCCATGGTGCCAGAGCTCTCCATTACCATGCTGGCCTGTGCCCGCATTGGTGCCATTCACTCCGTGGTGTTTGGTGGCTTCTCGCCCGAGGCGATCGCCGGGCGCATTGAAGATGGCCACTCAAAAATTGTCGTTACCGCCGACCATGGTCTGCGCGCCGGCAAACACATTCCCCTGAAAGCCAATGTCGATAAAGCCATTGAGCACACCCCCGCCGGTTTGGTTGAGACCGTGGTGGTGCTGAAGCACACCGGTGAAAGCATCAACTGGCACAACGGCCGCGACCACGACTTTAATGAGTTGGTCTCCGGCCAGAGCAGCGACTGCCCGGCCGAGGTGATGAACGCCGAGGATCCGCTCTTTATTCTGTATACCTCTGGCTCTACCGGCAAACCCAAAGGGGTGTTACACACCACCGGCGGTTATCTGGTTTATACCTCGCTCTCCCACGAGTATGTATTCAACTACACGCCAGATCAGGTCTACTGGTGTATGGCTGATATCGGCTGGATCACCGGCCACAGCTATGCGGTTTATGGCCCGCTCAGTAACGCCGCCACCTGTGTTATGTACGAAGGGGTGCCCAACCACCCGGATAGCGGTCGCTTAGCGCGCATCATCGATAAATACCAGGTAAACATCCTTTATACCGCGCCGACGGCAATTCGCGCCCTGATGGCCCATGGCGATGAGCCGGTGGCGGGTGCTTCGCTGTCGTCGCTGTTGACCCTGGCCACCGCCGGTGAGCCGATCAACCCGGAAGCCTGGCGCTGGTTCCACGAAAAGTTCGGCCACGGCAACTGCCCAATTATGGATACTTGGTGGCAAACCGAAACCGGCGGCATGATGCTCACCCCCTTCCCCGGTGTGCACACCCTGAAGCCAGGTTCGGCCAACCGCCCCTTCTTTGGCATTAAACCGGCGCTGCTCGACAACGAAGGCAATGTGCTGGAGGGTGAGGCCTCTGGCAACCTGGTGATCACTGACTCCTGGCCATCACAGATGCGCACCATCTACGGTGACCACGAGCGCTTTATCGAAACCTACTTCTCCTCGTTTGCCGGTTGTTACTTCACCAGTGACGGTGCCAAGCGCGACGCCGATGGTGACTACTGGATCACCGGCCGCGTCGATGACGTGCTCAATGTCTCCGGCCACCGCCTGGGTACCGCTGAGATTGAGAGCGCCTTGGTCTCCCACGACTCCGTGGCCGAAGCCGCCGTGGTGGGCTACCCCCACGACATCAAAGGCCAGGGTATCTACGTCTACGTTACCCTCAATACCGGTATCGAACCGACGCCCGAGATGAAAAAACAGCTGATCGCCTGGGTGCGTGAGGATATTGGCCCCATCGCCACGCCTGACATCATTCAGTGGGCACCACAGCTGCCGAAGACCCGCTCCGGTAAGATCATGCGCCGCATTCTGCGCAAGATTGCCACCGACGAGTATGAAAACCTGGGTGATATCTCAACCTTGATGGATCCCGGCGTGGTACAGCACCTGATTGACGATCACAATCAGCTGAAAGCCAGTCATAGCTAAAGTTACACTTCTCCAAATCCCCCTAGCAAAAGCAGCCTTGGGCGGGCTCGACCTTGTGTCGAGCCCGTCGTTTTATTTGGTGAATAGCGGACTAAGTCTATATACTGCACAGGCTTTAGACGCTAGGTTTATGGCGGGTGCCCGTCACCTGCTCTATAACAATAACCGATAAACCACAGCCGCTACCGCAGCCGGGCTGTGAGTGGTCTAAGTGCTCCAGACAGCCGGTTCACCCCAAATAAGCAAAAATCTGTCGAGTGCTTGCTACTTACGCTGAGCTTATTTGGATAAGTGAGAACATGTCAGACAAGAGCGACTGCAACTGGCAAATTATTATTGCCGATGATCATCCCCTATTTCGTCACGCCTTAAAAAATTGCCTGCAGCAAAATTTTAGAGGGGCGCAAATTTTAGAGGCCGAGGATTTCGCCTCGCTAACACAGCTGCTAACCGAGCACAGTCAGGCCAATATTCTGCTGCTGGACTTACAGATGCCCGGCTGTGAGGGCTTCAGCGCCCTGTTGTACGCTATCTCTCAATACCCGCAAATCCCCGTTATGGTGGTCTCTGCCCACAGCGAGCCGGATATTATCCGCCGTTCCCTGGATCACGGTGCCGCCGGCTTTTTGCCGAAAAGTGCTGAGCTGGCTGAGATGACCGAAGCACTCACCACCGTGATTGAAGGCGGCCTTTGGCAGCCGGCGGATGTCTCTGGTGGCAGTGGGGTGAGCGCGTCGGAGGAGGCGGTGGCCACCGCCTTAAGTAAACTGACCCAGCAGCAGTTTCGGGTGGCGAGCATGGTCTACCAGGGGTTGCTCAACAAGCAGATCGCCGCTGAGTTGAATATCACCGAGGCCACCGTCAAAGCCCACATGACCGAGATCTTCCGCAAACTGGGTTTGAACTCCCGCACCCAGGTGGTGTTGGCCTTGGGACAGTTGGCGGTTAAACCGCAAAGTGTTGAGGCGTTTCGCTAACGGCCAGCTGCGCACCAGCCGCTCTTCCATCACCTGTCTTTTTAGATGCTGGCGCTAGCCTAGATTCTGGTGCTAGCGCAAAAGCTGGCGCATGAGTACCCGCAATGCCGCCGGTTGTACCGGCTTTTCCATAAATCGATAACCGCTTTCGATCACCTCCTGGCGCAGGCTTTCGGAGTTGTCGGCGCTGATAACCACGGCTTTGATCGGCTGCTCCCAGTGCAGAGAGAGGGCTTGCAGCACCTCCAGGCCGGTCTCCCGGTCGAGGTGGTAGTCGGCCAGGATGATGTTGGGCGGCTCGGGTTCGGTCCAGCGGTTGAGGCACTGGCCGAGGCTGCCCGCCACCTCCACCCGGCAGCCCCACTGCTCCAGCAGTGAACGCATGCCGGCGCGGATCGACTCCTCGTTGTCGATACAGAGCACCGTGGTATTGGCGAGCCGCGGGTCCACCGGTTTCGGGGTGGGCAGCTCGGCCTGGGCCTGGCCCAGTGGCACGGTGATGCGGAACACCGAGCCGTGCCCCAGGCACGACTGCATACCGATGGGGTGGCCGAGCAGGTCGGCCATGTGTTTGGCGATCGCCAACCCCAACCCCAGCCCCTGAGCGCTGTTTTGGCGGTTGCCGGGCAGCCGTTCAAACTCGACAAAAATCTTCTCTCGATCTTGTTCGGCAATGCCCGGGCCTGTGTCCCACACCTCGATCACCAGCGCCCCCTGCTTGCGTCGGCAGCCCAGCAACACCTTGCCGGTCACCGTATAACGCAGGGCGTTGCTGATGAAATTCTGTGCCACCCGGCGCAACATTTTCGGGTCGGAGTGGAGCCAGACATCGGCCTCCACCCAGCGGAAGGAGAGCCCCGCTTCGCTGGCCAGGGCCTCGGCCTCGCGCGCTAAGGGTTCCAGAATCTGATTGACGTTGAAGTGGCAGCGCTGGGGTTGCTCGCGGCCGGAGCTTAATCGGGAGATTTCGCGCAGGCTGCTGATCAGCTCCTCGGTGGCCGCCAGGGCGTTGTCGAGGTAGTGCACATCGTCACAGATCTTGCGGTCGTCGGGCAGGTCGAGGCGTTGCAGCTTCTCGGCCACAGCGGTGACAAACAGGCGCGCGGCGTTGACCGGTTGCAGCAGGTCGTGGCTGGCGGCGGCGATAAAGCGGCTGCGGCTGGCGTGTACCGCCTGCAGTTCGGCCTCTACCTTGGCGCGCAGACGGTTCTCTTTCTGCAGGGTCTCATTCAGTTCAGTGAGCGCCCGGGTACGGCTGGTGACCCGCTCCTCCAGGTGCAGTTTCGACTCCTCCAGCTGCGCCAGAATGCGGTGGTGATCGGTGATGTCGGTGTAGGTGGTGACGTAGCCGCCATTGGACAGCGGGGTGCCGCGAATCTCCAGTACCAGGCCATCGGGCAGCACCCGGGTGAGGTTGTAAGGCTGGCCGGAACTCAGGTTTTCCAGGCGCCGGTGAATGGCCACTTCGGGTAGCTCGCCGCGCAGATTGAGAAAGCCGCGCTCGGCATTGAAGCGGTAGATGGTTTCGATTTTACAGCCGACGTAGAGCAGCCGCTGGGGGTATTTAAAGAGGTTCTGGTATTTCAGATTCCAGGCCACCAGGCGCAGTTCGTCGTCCACCACACTGATCCCCTGGGTTATGTTCTCCAGGGTGGTTTGCAGCAGTGTGTGGCTGAACTGCAGCTGGCGGGAACTGCCGCTCACCAGATTGACAAAGTCCTGAATCTGCAACGGTTGCTGGCGGGCCAGCAGGCCGATAGCCCGGTGCGCGGAGATAGCCCCCATCACCGCCGCCAGGTGCGACTCCACCGTCTGCACGACAAAGCGCGGGGCTTTATCGTGGGGCAGCAGGCGATGGCCCATCTGGTTCTCCAGCTGCTGCCAGAGCTCATGGGCCCGCTCCCGGCCAAACAGAGGGTTGGCCAGATTCTGCAGCTGCTGCACCTCGATATCGGACGGCTCCATATTGCGCCCGGCCAGGGGGCTGGAGCCCTTCAGCAGGGTGAACAGGTCCGCTTGGCGCTGCTCGAGCACGCTCTGATCCCCCCGCCGGGAGAACCAATAGAAGGCGGCCGCGTTCAGCCCCAGGCTCCACAGCACGCCGTGGCTGAGCGGGTCGAGGAAGCCGGTGCCGAACAGATTGTGCGGCGACAGCCAGTCGATACCCCAGGGGCCAGCCGCCACCAGCGGGTGTTCAGCGGTAACCAGGTTGGGCAGCAACAGGCAGTAGCCCCACAGCGCCGAGCCGAGCAGCAGGCCGACCAGCACCCCCTTGGCGCCGGCTCGATACCAGTAGAGCCCGCCAAGCAGGGCGGGCACCACCTGCACCGCCGCGGCAAAGGAGGTGAGGCCGAGGGAGGCGAGGTTGCGGCTGTCGGCAAAGCTCTGTTCCAGCAGCCAGCCGAGCAGCAGAATCAGGATAATGGCGAGCCGGCGCATCATGGTCAGCGCCTTGGCCAGATCCCGGGGTTGCAGCCAGCCGCGCGAGCTGGCCCACAGCCAGGTGGGCACGATCAATTCGTTGGAGACCATAATCGACAGCGCCACGGTGGCCACCACCACCATGCCGGTGGCGGCCGAAACGGTGCCGAGGAAGGTCAGCGCCAGAGTCCACTGGGAGCCGGTCCACTGGGGCAGAATCAACACGTAACTGTCGGCCGGCAGGTTGAGCCCGGTGAGCAGACGGGCGGCGGCAAAAGCGATGGGCAAAGCCAGCAGGCCAAAGGCGATCAGATAGAGTGGTACCAGCCAGCGGGCCAGACGGGCATCGCTCTGACGGCGATACTCCACCACCATCACATGGAACTGGCGGGGCAGCACGATAAATGCACAGGCGGCAACAAAGGCCTGGGTAATAAATTCCGGGGCCAGGAACTGCTGCCAGCGCAGATTGGGCAGGGCGTCGGAGTTCACCAGCTCAGAGGTCGGCTCCAACGTGCCCGGGCCGGCGAGCAGCTTCCAGGCGAGCACCGCCACCGCCGCGAAGGCGAGCAGCTTCACCGCCGATTCGGTGGCAACGGCGGTGATCACCCCCTTCAACCCCTTGGGGTCGTTGCTGACCCGGGTGCCAAACAGAATGGAGAACCAGGCCATTACCAGGGCGGTAAAAAAGCTGGTGTACTCGCCCATCTGCTGGTGTTGCAGATCGAAGTGAATGGTTGACCAGGCCATCACCACCGCGCGCAACTGCAGAGCGATATAGGGCAGGGTGCCGACAATCATCATCACGGTGACAATCGCCGCCAGCCACTGATTTTTGCCATAGCGCGAACCGATAAAGTCGGCCACCGAGGTGATGCGATTGCGCCGGGCGATCACCAGCAGCCGACGCAGCACTGGCCAGCCAAAGACAAACATCAGAATGGGGCCCAGGTAGATGGGCAGAAACAGCCAGCCACGGGTAATGGCGGTACCGACGGCACCGAGGAAGGTCCAGGAGCTGCAGTAGACGCCAATAGAGAGGGCGTAGATCAGTGGCCGCCAGCCACTGGCTTGCAGTTGGGCGCTGTAGCGGTCAGCCAGCCAGGCCACGGCAAACAGCAGTCCGGCGTAGGCGCAAACCAGCAGTAGGAAGATTTGGTTACTCAAGTAGTCGGTGCCAGTTGGGACTGAGCCCTGAACGAAGTCGGGATAGGCTCCGGCAAGCCTCCGTGCCCCACACGCAGGTGAGGGTTATTGTTATTTCCAAGGCCTGTGTCTGTTGCGCGGCGGCGGAACAGGCGCGCCCCGGTGGCAGGCCAGCGGTGGCCACCGCTGGCCATCGGATCAGACCACCACGTACATGTTGTGTTTGATGTTGTTTAAAATCTCGGCCAGTTTGCGGCCCCGCAGCGCGGCGCGAATACCGGAGCGACGGGTGGCCCCCAAAATGATGGTGTCGGGTTTCAGTTCGGCGGAGATCTCGCGCAGCGCCTCGTCGGGTGAACCCTGGGCCAGGTGCAGATTCTCGTTGGGAATATCCAGCGCGCGTCCCAGGCGGCCGCGGTCGGGGTAGTCCATGGAGGAGGGGTAGGCGTAGGCGATGTGCAGCTGCGCGCCGTAGATCTTGGCCAGAGTGCGACCGGTGCTGAGCATGCGTTGGTTGAGATCGGTCAGTTTTTCGTCGCTGATATCGATGGCCACCAGAATGTTTTTGCAGGCGGGGGTATCGGCTGAGGAGATCAGGCTTACGGGGATTGGCGAGTTGCGCAGCAGGTGCCAGAACTCATCGCTGAAGTCGCGGTTGCTGTCGGCCCCGGGGTGGGAAACCATAATGGAGTCGGCGCCCAGTTGTTGCGCGTTGTAGATCAGGCTGTCGGCCCAGTTGTTACTCCAGGAGACCCGCACACTGGTGGCCAGGCCGGCGGCGTTCAACGGCGCGACCAGCTGTTCAAAGTAGGTTTTGTCGCGATAGAGGGCTTCGTTATCGGCGCTGGTGTCGTGGTTGCCGGGGTCGATACCCACCAGCAGGTTCAAAGTCGGGCTGTATTCTTCCAAATGGAGAGATGCCACATTGGTCGACAACTCCAAGGCCAACTGCTTGGACTTGGTTGGGTCGACTGCGACAAGAATTTTCTTTTCAAGTGTCATTGGGTATCTCCGCTCTTATGGTTAATGCTCGATCCAGCTTAATGATGGGCAGTGGCATGACTTTGATCTGCCACAATCAACATGGCATAAGCGCTTGATTCTAAACAACCTGAGCCCCGCTTGTCACTTTTGTACTCGCTTATTTACGCCAGTGGTGGGGCGCGCTTGCCGGGCACCCTGCAGGGCCGCTAGTCAGGCGCTCTCTGTCACCACCACCCGGGCGCGCGGAAAGAGATTAAAGTCGGTGGCCGAGGCGTTGGTGTAGGCCCCCATCACCCTGCCCACGACAATGTCGCCAATCTCAAGCGGTGGCAGGGCAACCTGCTCGGCCACCACATCAATACTGTCACAGGTGGGCCCGGCCAGGGTCGACGGCAGGCGCTTGGCATCATCACTAAACACCTCCAGTGGGTAGGTGGCGTGGTCGTAGATGCGGCCGCTGAACAGGTCGTAAACACCGTCGTCCAGGTAGTACCAGGGGCCACCCGGCCGTTCGGCGGTGCCGATTACCGTGGTGATGGCGGTGCCGGCCTCGGCCACCAGAAAACGGCCCGGCTCGGCCAGCACGGTGAAGTGCGGCGGCAGTGCCGCCAGCGCCGCCCGCAACGGCTGGCAGAAGTCGGTGATGGTGGGGGTGTCGACTCCGTAGGGGACGGGAAAGCCACCACCGATATCCAAAATGGAGAAGGGGCGTTCATGGCGGCGGTTGTAGTCGAGCATCAACTCGGCACAGCGGGCAATGGCCAGCTGGTGGTTTTCCGGGCTTAGGCACTGGGAGCCGGCGTGGAAGGAGAGCCCTTTCACATGCAGCCCCAAAGCATCGGCCTGTTCCGCCAGGGCCACCACCTGCTCGGGGGTGCAGCCGAACTTACGGGAGAGATCCACCGGCGAGTCGGGGTTGGGAAAGCTGACCCGCAGCAGCAGGCCGACGCGCTTGCGGTAGGGGCTGAACTTGGCGATCTCGGAGAGGTTGTCGACCACAAAGGTGGTGCAGCCAAAGCGCAGGGCATCGCGGATATCCTGGTCGCGCTTGATGGGGTGGGTGTGGATGCAGCGTTCAGGACTGACCCGCTCGGCCTTGAGCAGATCGATCTCGCCGGAGGTGGCGATATCAAAACCGCTGCCGAGGGCGGCCAGAGTGCTCAGTACACTCGGGTGCGGGTTGGCCTTAATGGCAAAGTAGAGTTTCACGCCGGGCAGTGCCGCGGTCAGTGCCTGGTAGCGCTGCCGGATGATGTCGGGGTCGAGTACCAGCAGTGGCGAACCATGGCGGGCAAGCAGGGCGCGCAGGGGCTCGCTGTCGGCCTGACTGCGCACCACCACGGGCGGCGCGGGGAGAGAGTCCATGGCGGGCGCCACCTCCTCAGTTGCCGGTGGCCATGGCCTGCCTCGGGGCGGCCCTGGTCCGGCGCTCTTACTTGAGTTGGTCTGCCAGGTAGGGTGGCAGGGCGAAAGCTCCCAGGTGTACATCCGGGGTGTAGTAGCGGGTGGTGATCGCCGCATCGGCAAAGCGCTGTTGCAAGGTGGCGCGGTCAACCTGGCGCAGTTGCAGGTTATCCGTGGCCCAGGCGAAGGCCATAACACCGCCGACGTAGGTGGGCACCGCCGCCGTGTAGAAGGTGTGGTCGGCAAAGTGCTGGCTTTGGCGCTTGAAGGTATTCACCAACTCATCCGGCTGCAAAAACGGCACACCATTCTGGGTGACCAGCACACCACCGGGCGTCAGGCAGCGTTTGCACTGGGCGTAGAAATCCTGGGTGAAGAGAACCTCGCCGGGGCCGATGGGGTCGGTGCTGTCGGAGATGATAACGTCGAACTGCTGGTCGGTTTCGGCCACAAAGCGGGCGCCGTCGTTAATCACCAGGGTAAAGCGTGGGTCATCAAAGGCGCCGGCGCTGTGGTTGGGCAGGTGCGTGCGCGCCATCTCCACCACCGCTTCGTCGATCTCAACCATCACGATCTCTTCCACGCCCGGGTGTTTGCACACCTCGCGCAGCATGCCGCCATCGCCGCCGCCGATAATCAGCACGCGCTTGGCGTTGCCGTGGGCAAAGAGGGGAATGTGGGTGAGCGATTCGTGGTAGATGAATTCGTCGGCTTCGGTGGTTTGGATAATGCCGTCGAGGGCCATTACCCGGCCCCAGAGGGCATTTTTAAAGATCACCAGGTGCTGCTGGCCGGTGTTGGCCTCGAACAGCACCTCGTCCATGGAAAACGACTGTTGCCAGGCGTCGTACAGGGTTTCGTTGTAACGTTTCATTAGTCCCGGATTACCCCGCGCAGCTGTTCATTGACTTCAATCCGGCTTGGAAAGAAAGCGCGTTTCAGTTCAATGATGGCCAGCTCGGGTTTGGCGTCACCACACATAAAGACGTCGAAGGCGGCGTATTCGCGCTCCGGCCAGGTGTGCACACTGATGTGTGACTCGGCCAGTACGGCTACGCCGGAGATGCCATCGGGGGCGAAGTGGTGCAGGTGAATGTGCAACAGGGTGGCACCGCAGACCTCAACACAACGACGCATTGCATTTTCCATGCGCTGCATGTCGTCCAGGTACTTGGCGCCCCATAAATCGATAATCAGGTGTGAACCAGCGAAAGTAACGCCGTCTCGAGTGATAAAGTGATCTTTATCGTCAGAAGCAGTAATGATTTGGGTGACCTGGTCAGAGACTACAGGCTCATTACCACAAGATGATCCGCCAAAAGCGGTTGGTACGAGGGCATCAACGGCACTTCGCATCAAAGCAATCCTCCGGTTCGCAGTGGACTATGTCTGTCAGCCACCACCGCTTTCTACCTTCTGGGCTTGAACGATGGTGCTTTAGTGGACTCGCATAAAATAGTTTCAGTTGTGAAAGGAGCGCCGATTGTATCGATTTTTAGCTGCGGTGCAACAAAAAAACCGCGCAGCAACAAATATTTAATACCCAGTTCAAAAATCGATGTGAGGAGAGCGTCAGGCGCGTTTTTCCGCAATTTCCCGGTGTAGCGATTGCAGCAGTTGTTGATGCAGTTGGCCCAGGCGGGTGGTGGCCTGGGCCAACTGTTCGGCGTTGCTGTGGTAGGCCTGTTGTTCGATGGCGGCACAGAGATTGGCGAGGGCGGTGGCGCCGATGGTGGCGCATACGCCTTTCAGTGTGTGGACGTGCTGGCGCAGCGCCTGGTAGTCGCCCCGCTGCTGGGCGCTGCGAATCCGATCGACATCGTTGGGGCTGCTTTCAACAAATTTCTGCAGTACCGCACAGAGCCGCTCCTGGCTGTTGCCCACCAGGTTGAGCAGCGACTGCTGATTCCAGAGGGCGTCGTTGCTCTCTGGCGTGGCCACCGGCGCGGCGGCAGAGGCGTTGTCACTGGCTTGTTCCGCAACCGTGGCCGAGGGTTCGGCTGAGAGCCACTGCTCCGCTTTGGCGAGCAGGGTAAAGTGGTCAATGGGTTTGCTCAGGTAGTCGTTCATGCCGGCCGCCAGGCACTTCTCCCGGTCGCCGCTCAAGGCGCCGGCGGTGACGGCAATAATCGGCAGGCGCTTGCCTTTGGGGCCGGCGATGCCACCGCGCAACAGCCGGCTGGCCTCAAAGCCGTCCATCTCCGGCATCTGGCAATCCATCAATACCAGGTCGGCGGCGTCACCGCTGTAATCGCCAAAGCGAATGCGCTCAATCGCCTCCTTGCCGTTTTGAGCGTACACCAGATGGGCGCCGGCGGTTTCCAGAATGCCGCCCACCACCTCTCGATGCAGGACGTTGTCGTCGACCACCATAACGGTTTTGCCACTGAGGTTGGTTGGGTTATCCGGCTCGGCCGGCTGTTGCCGCCGATGGTCGGCGGCAAACCAGCCGGAGAGGGCCTGCTCCATATTGACCAGTGTCAGCGGTTTACTGACCAGCTGCACATGCTCGAACCGGCTGAATTCGTTGGCCAGGGATTCACCGGTGCTAAGGTTTTCGGTAATCAGCAGGTAACCGGGCTCCTCCCGCTGGCCGTGGCCCTCCAGGCTCTCGCGAAACAGCTGGCGGTAGCGCGCCAGTAGATCGCTGTCGACGATCAGCAGGTCGCAGTCGAGGCGCGGCAGCAGAGCTTGCTCGGTGAGGCGATCGATGGTGGCCACCACCTGCGGTTGCGCGCCCCACTGTTGCAGCAGTTTGGCCAGGGCGTTGGCGGCCAGTGCGCTGTTCTGTACGATGGTGACGGTTTTGCCGCTAAGGTTGATCAGCGGCGGTTCCGACCAGGCGCTCGCCAGCGGCTGTATGGGCAGCTCCAGAGTGAAGCAGCTGCCGTTGCCCTCGTGGCTGGTGGCCTTGATGGTGCCGCCGAGCAGGTCGCACAGTTGTTTGGTAATCACCAGCCCCAGGCCAGTGCCGCGCTTGCTGGCCTGAGTGGAGGTGGGTGAGGGCAGGGCAAACAGCTGCGCCATCATCTCCGTTGGTATGCCGATACCGGTATCCTGCACGGCGATATCGAGCCAGACATCCCGGGGAGAGAGCTCCCGCGTGCTGGCCACCACACAGATCTGG
Organism: Halioxenophilus sp. WMMB6; assembly: GCF_033283405.1. Taxonomy (NCBI): domain Bacteria; kingdom Pseudomonadati; phylum Pseudomonadota; class Gammaproteobacteria; order Alteromonadales; family Alteromonadaceae; genus Halioxenophilus; species Halioxenophilus sp. WMMB6. Next base: position 435,934 of record NZ_JAWMQR010000002.1, on the reverse strand, counting down.
CCGCGTTTGGTAAAGCGCACGGCGTTGCTGATGACGTTGTTGAGAATCTGGCGCAGGCGGTTGGGGTCGCTGGCGACCAGGTTGTGGGCAATACCGGCGGCGTCGACGACAAACTCCAGCCCCTTGGCCTGGGCATGAATCGCCTGTGCGCAGCAGACCGAATGCAGCAGCCGCTTCAGCTCAAACTCCACCTGTTTCAACTCCAGCTTGCCCGCTTCGATGGCCGAGAAATCCAAGACATCGTCGAGCAGATCGGTGAGCGATTTCACACTCGACTCGGCCAGCTCCAGATAGCTGGCCTGGCGCAGGCTCAGGGGTTGTTGCCGAATCAGATTGAGCAGGCCGAACAGACTTTTCAGGGGGGAGCGGATTTCGTGGCTCATGTCGGCCAGGTAGCGGCTTTTGGTGCGGGTGGAGGCGATCGCCTGGTCGCGTACCTGGCTCAGCTCGTAGGTGCGTTCTGCCACCTCCGCCTCCAGCTCGTTGCTCAGGTTTTGCAGGGCGCGGTGGTTGGAACGCTCCTCGCTCAGATCGTGAATAATCACCGCCACATGGCTGATTTTGCCCTTGGCGCCGGGGATGCCGGTGAGGCTGATGGAAACCTCCACATTGCCGCTGGCCGAGCGCAGGTAACTGGTGGTCAGGCGGCCGGCGGTACCACCATTGCTGATATCGCCGAGCAGCCGCTGGTACTGGGGCAGGTCGGCGGCCGGCAGCAGCCACTGGCCGAAGTTTTGGCTCTGGGCGTCCTGCTCGTTAAAGCCGAGCAGCTCAATGGCGGCGCGGTTCCATTCGCGGATAATGCCGGAGGGGTCGAGGATGGCAATGGCATCGGCGGAACAGTTAATCACCGCCTGATAGTGGGCCTGGGCATTGAGCATCGCCCGTTGGTTGATGACCACGCGATGGTAGAGCAGGGTGATAGCCAGAGCGATCAGATAAAACAGTACGACAAACGCCGCGTTCTGGGTGAAGCGGCTCCACAGCAGGCCATTGAAGGCGCCGGTGTTGAGCATCTCCACCAGGTAGAGCTGCTCCAGGTTGGGGGCGCTGCCCAAAGTGAAGGTGGTCGCCAGGTAGCGGCTGTGGTCGCGGGTGTCCTGCCAGTGACGCTGATCGAAAGTGGGCAGCTCCTCGCCGTACTCATTTTGCCAAGTGTAGGGTTGGCCCATCTCAAACCGGAAACGTTTGCTGGGGTTGGGGTGAATTAAAAAATCCCCCTGTTGGTTGAGCAGATAAAAGGTGCCGTGGGGCAGATTGCTTTGCAGCTGCTGCATTAACGGCTCGGCACGGTAGTTGATAACCACCAGGCCAAACAGCCGGTTGCTGTTATCGAACACGCCCAGTGCGGCCCGGTAGGTGGACCACACGGGGATATCCAACTGGCCGTGTTCGCGGTTGAAGTTGATCGGGCTTAAGTAGATGGAATCTTTGTCGAGCTGGCTGGCGTTCTGAAAATAGTCGCGGTGGGCTTTGGTCTGCATCTCTTCCGGGCTGGCCACGGTAATCCGCTGATAGCGGTTATCGACGCGCACCAGCTCGAGGCCGTTGTTGGCCATGCCAATCAGGCGCAGCTGGGCGATCTCCGGGTGGCTGGCGAGGTAGGCGCTGAAGATGGTTTGCAGGCGCAGGTACCACTGGTTGAGTTCGGTACCGTCGAAGGGGTCCAGCCCCTGGTGTTGGGTGGCGCGAACAATGCCGTCGATGGGGGGCAGTTCGCGCAGGAAGTGGATCTGATTGCGAATGCTGACCACCTGGTTTTCCAACAGCCGGTGCTTATCGCCCAGGTCATCCTCGAAGTAGGTGTAGAGCTCGCGCGAGACATCGCTTCTGGCCTTTTGGTGAATGGCATACAACGCCACCGCCAACAACAGGCCACTGGCCAGCACCAGATAGAGCAATTTGCCCTGGCTCTGACGGCGCAGCAGTGAGCGGTATAAATCCGATGACATAGCGAAAAGATTCTGAGTGAACCGAGCCGGGCGGCAACACCACCGACGAGCCCGTGGCTACGGCGGCAGGAATAATTTCAACTATAGATCAGTAAACCGATGCCCTTGTTGGATCGCGCGCCAGTGTGTGGCTTCATCGGGGGTTTCTGGCAAGATTGGCACATGGCTCTACCAATCCGTTGGAGGGTGGGGATTGTGAGCCACTGCCATTCGGCAGTAGCCCTCTATTTAGTGTGGCCAATCAATGGCTTAGGCGACCCAAAACCGGGGCTGTGCGAAGCCAGTCGGTGCCGATAATGGCTACTGTAATAACATCTGCCAATGGTAATGTGATTCGAAGAGACTCATAAGGAAACAGCGTGCAACAGCGAAGAGAAGCAATCTACCAGTGGTTAGCGGGCGAAGAGGATATGCGGATTTGTGCCGATATTGATGAGCGCGCCTGCCGGGTTGTGCCCGGTAACTTTCTGTTGATGCTGGTGGCCCAGGTGGCGAACAAGCTGGCCGATACTCTGGCCAGCGCCAAATTGATTATGCCCTGGCTAATGACCAGTGCCGGTGTACCGGCCTTTTACAGCGGCCTGCTGGTGCCCATTCGCGAGTCGGGCTCCATGTTGCCACAGTTGGCGATAGCGTCCGCCATTCGTCACTACCCGGTGCGCAAGGGCTTTTTTGCCCTCTCCTGCCTGTTGCAGGCACTGGCTCTGTTGGGCATCGCCTGGGTGGCCCTGGCCGCCAGCGGCCACACCGCCGGCTGGCTGATTGTGGCGCTGCTGGCGCTGGTGAGCCTGGCACGCGGGCTGGCCTCCATCGCCTCCAAGGATGTGCTGGGTAAAACCGTACCGAAAAGGCGGCGTGGTCTGCTCAATGGCTACTGCGCCGCCGTGGCCGGAGTGCTCACCTTCGGCCTCGGTATCGCCCTGCTGCTGGGGGTGCAACGGCTGGGCCCGGTGATGGTGTGGCTGCTGTTGGCCGCCGCCCTCTGCCTGTTTATTGCCGGGCTGATATTTACCCGCATTGAAGAGTACCCAGGGGCCGTGGAGGGTGGCCGCAATGGCCTGCGTGAAGCCATGGCCAGCATCGGCCTGCTCGCCACCGACGCCGACTTTCGCCGTTTCTTAACAGCGCGGGCACTGCTGATGAGCTCCGCTCTGTGCGCTCCGTTTCTGGTGGTGTTGGCCACCCGGGCCGCGGCCGGGGATAACCCCCTGTTTGGCTTGGGAGAGCTGGTCATCTGCAGTGGCCTGGCCAGTGCCTTAAGCGGTGTGGTGTGGGGGCGCTGGTCCGACAGCAACGCCCGACAGGTGTTGATTGCCGTTGCCCTGGGCACGGCACTGGTGTGTGCGCTGGCGGCGCTGGCGGCCATTAAGGGTGCCCCGGCATTAGTTATCGCCCTGCTCTATTTTCTGTTATCGATCCTGCACGAAGGGGTGCGCGTGGCCCGGAAAACCTATGTGCTGGATCTGGCCGGTGGCGGTAAACGCACCGACTATGTGGCGGTGGGCAACAGCGTGATTGGTGGGCTGTTGCTGCTGGTGGGGCTGTTGAGCGCGCTGCTGGCCAACCTCTCATTAACCTGGGTGTTTAGCGTCTTTACCGCCATGGCGTTGCTGGCCGCTTGGCAGTGCTGGCGCCTGGTGGATGTCTCCGCAGCGGCGGAGTAGCCGGCAAAAAATATCGCATTTAGCGCCATCCGCCGTTAAGCTGAATCGAATTAATTCAAATTAAGTAGTATGACAGCATCCAATCAAACCCGAGCCGACGGCTCTCTGCCGTACCAAATTCCCGCCGATGCCCCCGAGTGGTTTGTCGAGAACCTCAACCAGCCAGGTGAGAGCCACCGCTTGGCGGTGGCGTGGGGCGAGGTCCATTTCCTGGCCTGGAACTGGCAGCGCGAGGAGCTACCGGTATTACTGCTGGTGCACGGTTTTGCCGGCCATGCCCGCTGGTGGAGTTACTTGGCCCCCTTCTTTGCCGACCGCTACCGAGTGGCCTCTATCGACCTGCCTGGCATGGGCGACAGCGACGGCCCGGCGCAATACTCCGATGACTGTTTTGCACTGGGCATTGTGCGCATCATCGAGGCCTATCAGCTAAAGAATGTGACCCTGATCGGCCACAGCTTTGGCGGTGCCCAGACTATGCGCAGCCTGGCCATGCAGCCCGACTACATTGCGCACGGGATCATCGTCGATACCGTGGTGCGCTTCCCGCCGGAAAATGAGATTCGCTTAATCGAACCCCGCACAAGCCATAAACTCAGGCCCAATCAGGCCGCCTGTATTAACGACTTCCGGTTAATGCCCGATCAGCCCGCGGCCATCCCGGCACTGTTGCATCACATCGCCTACCACTCCTGTGAGGGCGACGAGCACGGCTGGCATTGGAAGTTTGATCCGCGCCTGCAAAATTATGGCGAGATACTCGACGTGGCACCACTGCAATCGATCACCGCCAAAGTGGATCTGATCTACGGTGAATGCAGCCTCTTTGCCACCGACAATCGCCCGCAAAAAATTCTGCAGCTGTTCCCCAATCACGGCCGTTTAATAATGGTGCCGGAGGCCTACCATCACCTGATGCTGGATCATCCGTTGCCGCTGGTGGACGCCATCAACGCACTCTTGGCTTAACGCCTGAATGCCCATACTTACGTGGTGGTTTAGCCAGGGTATAAACGGTTGGCTATGGTGTAGGGGTGGTCGCAACCGCAATTGTTTTGACCATACCCCTTCTGTATACTCAGGCGTTCGTTAAAGCACCACAGGACGGTGGTTGTGGCCTAGGTAACAGGCCAACCCGCAATACCCAAACCTCACGCCGCTGCTATATTCCTTGTGAACGAGGATCACCAGCGAAAACGTGCCATGTAAACGGAACTACACCAGGACTAAGGTATGACAGGAATTGAACCCAGCTTTTTTGTGGTCGGCTCAGTTAGGGTGGGCAGTACCTTACTTCGCTTATTGATTGGGCATCATTCCAAAATTTGTGCCTGCGATGAGATGGAGTACATCCTCTCCGGCATCGAGATGGACAAGGCCGGCAAGAGTGCCCGACAATACGCCGACTTCCTCGCATGCCATCGCGTTTTTCTGAAGTATCAACTCGATACTCCCGCCCCCACCAATTTCAAAGCAATGGCCGAAAACATCGTTGCCAGTTTAGCGGCAAAGGATGGTCGTGGTCTGCAAGGTGGCGCTGTGCACAATGACTTTGCTCACCTCGCTGATGTCTGGCCAAACGCAAAATATATCTTCCTCGACCGCGATCCGCGTGACGTCGCTAAGTCTGTGATGAATATGGGCTGGGCCGGTACCGGTTGGCGAGCCGCCGACTATTGGCTTAAGTCAAAAGAGAACTGGAAAAAGCTCTGCACCGTCGTTAAGCCGGAAAACCGTTTGGAGCTGCGTTTTGAAGATCTGATCGCCAACACGGAAACCGAACTGACCAAAGTGTGTGAGTTTCTTGGTGTTGAATACGAACCGACCATGGTTGAGATTGAAGGCGATACCAGTTACAAACGTCCCAACGCAGCCGAAGCCTCCTCCTGGGAGAAAAAAGCCAACCCGAGATTTGTCGCCGAAGTAGAAACCAAAATTGGTAAGCCGGCGATACTGGCCTCTGGCTACAAAGTGAGTGACAACCCCGCCATCAGCACCAGCCTGTTCGCGCGAGTAGTGTTAAAGCTTAAAGACAGCTGGATCTGCACGCGCTACAGAATATCCCTGTACGGCTTCAGGCTCTGGTTGGATAGCGTTTTGGCACGGCGGACCGGCTTTTCTTCCTGGCAGAATTCAGTGCAAATCAGAATGAACGCCATTAACGTTACCCGTCTTAAATAATTGTAAGCGCTAAGCCGCCCATAAAATTCAGCCAACACTATGAAGTTCAGGTTGCAGCCAATGCGCCTGAGTTTCATCAGTAGCTTGTTAACCTCGCTCGGGTGTTCACCCTAACTCCACGCATCTGCGCCTGAGCTTCTTGCTTGGGCCTAATCCAAAGGCCACAAAATTAGCAATAACGAGAGGCCGATAACCTGATCGTTGTTAACCAGTTGGGCAATAAACAAAAAAATCACCCCTCCCCAGAAAAGTGACAGATGCGCTCGCACGGAAGAGTGCGGTCTACTATGCGCCTTAGTGGCCGGCCAGAAACATAAATGGTCGTTTTGGTTGCTAGTACCCATAAGGATAATATTGAGCCGCCAATCAAACGCGGTAACCAGGGAGAACAATGATGAGAGAACAGGTTTTAGTGGGTGCTGAAGTATCACTGTATACCGGCAAGCTGCGCTGTTACCTGCGCTACAAACAAATTCCCTTCAAACAGCTGTTAGCCACGCAAGAGGTTTATAAAACGGTCATTATTCCCAGAACCGGCGTACGCTATATTCCCATTCTCATTACCGACGACGACTTCGCTCTGCAAGATACTACCGAAATTATCGACTTCCTGGAAAACCGCTACCCGACCATGAGCGTTTATCCCGAGTCACCGCTGCAACATCTGATCGCGTTACTACTGGAGATCTACGGTGATGAGTGGTTGGTAATACCGGCCATGCACTACCGCTGGAACTATGCGGAAAACCGCGAATTTGCCTGGCAGGAGTTTGGCTACACCGCAATACCCAATGCCACCCGGGACGAGCAATACCAACTGGGCAAAAAGCTGGCCGAGCCGTTTGCCGGTGCGCTGCCCATGCTGGGCGTAACAGACGAGGCCATTGGGGCAATCGAACAGAGTTACCTGGCGTTATTAACCGACCTCAATAATCACTTTAAAGAGCACGCCTTCCTGCTGGGGGGTATTCCATGCATTGCTGACTTTGGCTTAATAGGGCCGCTCTACGCCCATCTCTACCGCGACCCATGCTCCAAACGCCTGCTGGGTAACCACGCACCTTACGTCGCTGAGTGGGTTAGCAAAATGGTGGCTGGCGGCTGCCGTTCCGGTCGCCTCCTGCCCGGTGACCAGGTGCCGGCCACGCTTTGGCGAGTACTGCAGCGTATGTTCAGCGAGCAGGGACCGGTCATCGAGCAAACACTGAAACAGGTAAAAGAGTGGGCTGCGAACCACAACGAGCGTGAAATTCCCAGAGCAGTAGGCTCCGCCACTTTTAATCTGGCAGGCCAGGAATTTAAACGCCTAACCTTTCCCTACATGCAGTGGATGTGGCAGCGGGCTGCAGATTATTACCAGCAGCTCAACACAGCGGAGAGAAAAAGCGTAGACGCCGCAATGGTATATATCCCTGGCGCAATCGACCTATTGAACAATCCGATAGCGGTGCGGCTGGAGAGAGTTAAAAACCGGTTGTTGGTGATGAATAAATAGTTTGTGGGTTGACTGGTTATTGGAATGTTAGTCTCTCTAGGTCGGTGTCGCTAGATTTTCGTGAGGTGTTTTAATAGGTTCTAGTCATAATGTTTTACATGGGTTTCTATTGAAAAAGTTACATTTATAGCTGAATTATGGAAGGGAAAATAGATAAAATATTTAGGGTCGCTGTTGGCGATTTATCTACATTTTATCTACATTTTATCTATTTTACTTTGCAGAATTAAATGGTTAGCTATCAATGCCTATAGCTTGTACGGAAGTCAAAATGCTGCCTCGGTTATTGTCGGTTTTGTTGCGTATTACATTCGCTTCAAACCATTTTTTAGTGATGCAAGTATGTCCCCCGACTCCCCAACCGACTCCCCAACTATTCGCAGTGATTAGACAATAATCACCTTCCGCTGACCAAAATTTTTCTGGTAACTTAATAAACCCAACAAATAAAATTGCATGGCCTCCCGCGTGTTGATCAGTGCCTTTTAGCTTGCTGTCAGGATCTTCGAGTTGAAGTAGTCCGCCTGCTGTATAGAAGCTCTTTGGTAGATAAATCCCTGCGGCAACTGGACGGTTGTTGGCAAGCTCATCTATTACTCGGTCAACTGTTAAATTTCTGAATACCTGTTTTGCTCTAAAAAATCCCTTGTACTTGAGGCAGGACGTCAGTGGGGTGTAGGTGAAGTTGTTGTCATTTTTATAGGGTATGTAAGGGCAGCTTGATTCCAACCTTATGGCAGACTCTGTATTGTCAATGGTGGATCGATAAAAACCTAGGTCAAAATTTGATCCTTCACTATTTGAGTTTTTAGTGCACGCAGTTGTATTACAGTCCGGTTTGCTTATCCAATAAAAGTGCTGCTCCGATAGGTCGAATTTTTGTCGGCGAATCTCGTCATTCTGGTTTAAGATGGATTCTATGGCCCTTATTCCTGCAAAAGCTGCACAGGTGCCCCTACGTTTTTGGTCTCGAATGGGGTTGTCGAGAGAATAAGGAATAAAGTGAAGATCGCCGGGCTTTAAGTTGTCAATTTTGAACATGGCGTCAGAGGTAACGCTTTCGGGTATTTGGTTAACACTGCCGGACAACGTTTGTTCTAGATTTACAGTTGTTTCGGCATATTTATCGATTTCCTTTGTGTATATCTCTTTTTGCTCGTTCCAACGTTTTACTGTTTTCTCAAATTCTTCATTCCAGGCTTGGGTTGTATCGTTAAATTCTTTTTCAAATCCTTCAGATATATCGTTGAAACTACCATTTTCGAAATCTATATCATCGTTGAAGAAGTCGTCTTCGTTCCAAATATCGTTCTTGTTATTATTTTTTTCAGATTTTCTCTCAGGTCTACTGTATTCGAGGCCGATATCTTTATATAGGGCGGTTAGGATAAACTCGCCATATTGCCCTGTTCTGTTCTCGAGGTTATTATTTTCTGCTTGAACAAGTGTGTCTGAAATCGCTGTCTGCCAAAATGTCAGGGCTAACACGGTTATGTATATGCGTAACATAATATTTATCGATCCAAAAAATAGATGTTTGTCTGTGTGTTCAGTCATTGTTTTCAGTGTTGAGACAAAAGGGATAGGTTTAAGTATGGGAAATTTTCATGTTCTGCGCCGTCAACTCAGGTTTAATATAAAACGGATTTTATACTTACTGGTATTGTTTCTATTGCCTATGCCGGTAATGGCTATACCAGCCTGGGTGTCCTCTCCGCCATCAGATACTGCTGAAACGGTTTTTGGTATCGGTGTTGGTGATACCTTTAATTCAGCTAAGACTAGTGCGCTAGCAGATTTAGCTGGAAAGATTAACACTAAAGTGAAAGAGTCTGTCGAATCGCAAATGGTTCAAACGGCTATGGATGTAGATTCCTATTTCAAAGTCAGTAGTCAATTACAAGTAGATCCAACAAACCTCAGCCACTTTCAGGTTCTTAAAAGTAGTGAGGAGGGAACAGCCTTCTGGGTTCTGGTGCAGCTTGATAAAAAGGCTATGGCGATTGAATTATCGAGGAGGTGGGATAGGCTCAACACTTCTAATCGCAATGCCATGGATGAATTAGAACGTCAATCTGATATTGAACGTTTAATTCAAGCACATGTGTTGCTCGATCAAGTTAAAAGACTGCAGCTGTTACTTGCACAGCTAGGATATGCTGATCAGTCTGCTGAGACTAGAACTCACTTCGATAGATATCAATCCTATATAAACAAAATCAATGAAATCAGGGCAAATGGCAGGGTTGTTTTAGTTTCAATGCCAGATGACACACCCATTACTAATTTATTTGCTGGTATTCTTTCTGCCCGCGGACTTCACGTGTTGCGGGTTGGTGAGAATCAGGCACAGCCTGACTCGCTAATACAGCTATTTATAGAGCATACAGAGAGTCAAGATGACCGGAATGCCTATGTTTCGATAATCACTCTGACCGTGGTCACTATGGGTAAAAACCAGCAACTTGGTTCGAATACATATACTGTTAGTGCTCGTAGTTATGACGGTTTTGATGATGCCTTAAAAAAATCGCTACATGCACTTAAATTCAAAATGAATAACCGTAACTTGTCAGAAATTCTAAACATAAATATTGCCAGTTAATAAGGCTTCTCTGGAAATTAGAATGATGTTACAAACTTAGATGAATCGGGTGGGAGCTCTATTTTATTTGCCTTGGAGTATTCCAAGATAGAGTTGCCAGTGTCTAAGATATTCTTGGTGTAATCAGGTCCGCCGGATCCTAATATTCCTAACAGGTTTGCTGCTTTTCCTGGGCCTTGTGCGCAAGTTAGGCTGCTGGAAAATTTATCCATAACGCTGTTATTGGTAGAGGCGTTTTCTTTACAATCTTTGGCTGCATTTGTTGCTTTGGTGGCGTAGGCTCTCGCATCTTCCAATATCTGGCTGGTGGTGTGTGATCCAGCCAGATAGGTGCCAGCACCCAAAGAAAAATTCTTACGTTGTTCAGGTTTTAACTCGTCTACTTGAGCTGTGGCCTTTATGATTTCATTGCTCGCTGTTTCGGAATAACTACGATGCTTTTTGATCTCCTTTTTGCTTAGGCTTGTACCGCTTAACAATATTTTTTTCTCTTTCGTCAATGTTTCTGTTACTTCCTTCAACTCTAATGCTTCTGCCAAGCAAAGTTGAGAGCGATTAAGCAAGATAGAGGCGGTGGTGTAAGATTGCATTAATTCCTGGGCGGAAGCGGAGAGGTCATCGACAGTATCTTGTAACTCTTCAGTCTTGATATAGCTATCCATAAAGCTCAAGACGTTTTGAAATGTGAAGGTGTCACAGCTTGGATCTGTTACTAAGGGCTCATCTGCCCATAATGGTTTGGTGTTGTCACCTGCAGGCGCAAATTTATCTAAAATTCCAGCATTTGCCATATTACTAACAGTTAATGCAATAGCGGTGCAGAGTAATAGCGATATTTTTTTATCGTGCATAAGTAACTCCTTTTGCCGACAGATTTTATTGATGCTTGTGATAGTAATTGTTGTTCTACAGGTGGGTCGGTGAGTGCAATTTTACCGCGCCCGAGCATTAATTTTGGCAACTAAATCTTTGGCTGCTGATTCCGCAGCTAGTTTAAGTGCATTATTTTTTGCTATTGTTCTGGTAGGGCCGACTCCAAAGTACTGTACTGGGCCAACTTTTGCTACCGCAGAGCCGCGTTGCTTCACGGATAATATTTGGCCGGTTACTGAAACCGCAATTTTTATGTGGCCGGTTAGTTTGTCAGTGAGCTCTTCGTCTATATCGAGCGTGCCTATAGCAAAGTACTGAACCGGGTCCTGTAGCCCTTTTAGCCCTTGCAGCGCCTCACTTTTTGTTCTTGGATAAATGTCATTGCCTTTCTCGTAGTCTTTTACAAAGTTGGTTGGATCAAATAGTCCGCCAGTTTCATCGATTAGCAAGGCTGCATCAATTACGTTTAAGTTTGCATCTGTAAATACATCGCCCATAGCAACGTCAATTTCATTGGATGTAGAAACGCTCCATAGAATTTCGTCGTTTAATTGAGTTGTTGAGGTTTCTGTTGAAATGCTCTGCGTGCTTGACTTGTTGATTGATGCTGCATTTTCGTCATTTGATTTTTTGATTGCCTGAGTAGTTCCTTTGGTGTTTGATGCAGACTTAGACGTTCTGATGACTTTGCCTGTCTGCTCTCTGGCAACAAAAACAAATGTGATGTATTCGTCGGAAACTTTATTATTTCCCGGTATTTCGTTTATTTTTCTAACTAGTAGTGGCTCGTTAATTTGTGCTCTCAAAACCACCGTATATTTTTTTCTACTCTTGTCAATGGTTTCATCAATAATCGTTGGTTGCCCTATGATGTAATCTGTAATCTTGTTGTCGATCTCTGATTTAACTTTGTAGTAATTTCTTGAGAGTGATTGTTGCTGTGTCGCTATCCAGCCTTCGACTAACTGCTGCAATGCTTGGGTCTCCGCGCTGCTTCTTTCTTCATTGTCGAGTCTACCTTTGTATTCGCTTGTTCCCGCACCTTGAAATTCGATAGCAAAAGCGCGTGGAGTATTTAAGGAAAGCAAAAAAATAGATGCGACCAAGAAAAGCAAGGTCACGGTAGTTTTTTTAGCCATTGAAGAGTCCTTTTTTCGTTTTAAACTGTACGCTTGTTTGGTTGTCGCCACCGTGCTGTTTGAGCCATTTTTTATCAGGTCTAGCTAGTTGGGATATCAACTCGTCGACAAATACCTCCAGGCAGTCCACATATGCGGCCCATTCATCGATATTTTTTTGGTTTTTAGCTACTAATTTGGGTATGCCGTAGTAAAGCGTTGTATTGATGTACTGCTTATTGGTAATGGCTTGTGTGAATTGCATGTTAAGTTGACAGGCAAAGAGCAAATCGTCTTCATTAAATATTTGGCTCTTTGCGTTCATAAAATCGAATTGAAATGTGTAATCTGGGGGAGGGAGTGAAAGATTGTAAATGGCTCCATCTGCGAATCTTCCCGCCATGGTGTTGTTGATTGCATAGCCTTTTACGAAAGGCAGTACCGATACATTATGCTGGTGAGACAGTTGTGCTGAAACGTATTGCCCTAGATATTGCATTTCTGCATTAATATTTACTGTTTCGGGGACTAGCATCAAAGTGGTTTCTGAAAAATTAAACTCCTTTATCTGGAATCTTAAGCCGATTTTTCTTTCCGGTTTTATTAGCGAAAGTTTTTTTGCTGCTAACTGTAATATGCCGTCAGTGGCCTCATCGCCGAGATACAATGAGCTTAGTAATTTCTCTGATTCCAGTTGCAGATCTTCGCTACTCTTTATAAGTCCGTTGGATGCTGCCGCAATGGGGTAATTAGCAACTAGAGTCTGCGATGAAAAATCAAAAATTATAATCTGCCCAGAAATTTCAGCGATAATTTTAATTCTATCCCCGAATTGTTCGTGGCTAACTTTCTCATAGTCAATTGCGAAGGTGACCGCTAAATCGTCGCCCGCCTTAAGGTGGCCTAAGTCATCAACTAGTGACATTCCCGTCGGGGGGGTATTTTCTATTGCGCTAAGTAAAGTTTTATTAAGATCGCCTCTAGATTTTGTGTCTGATTCTTCGTTAAGTTTAAGTCCGACAGGATAGTTGCTGAGAATGTATGAATGGCTTCCCAAAAATGAGACACCTGAGAATCTTATTTTGGGTAATGCCTGAGAAGAGTGGGCGGAGGTGAGTATTAGTGCTGTCGCGCAGAATAGGAAAGCTCTTAACCTGTTGAGCTTAATTTTGCTTTTTATTTGAGTATCCATACGTTTGTTAGAGTATCCATACCTGCGCTTAACAATTCTTGATTCTTCTTGACGTTTTGATGAATCGAATTTGGTTATTGGCGCTTATATAGGTTAAAAATCTAATTCTTGTCCAATGTGTCGGGAAGGCTGCTGGTCCTAATCAGTATCAGTATTTTTATTGCAGGCTTACCTAGCAGGCGTAGACAATTGAGCGACCTTGATTCCTCAATGCCAGATAAGAAAAGATGTAACTAAGAGGTTGATTACTGATTAAGCGCTTTACCTACACGGCCTTAATTAGTGACCCAAAAGCATTCGCCTATATCGATCGCCTGACTGTTGTAGGTCGTATTAATGCATTCGATTCTCCTACTTTTCTTCTGTTGCTGTCAATACTGTGATGGCGTAGTCATTTTGACGTATTGATGGTAGCTAAATTCTCATTTTTAGCTTCCTTGCGGGTTGAGGGCGAACCTATCTTCAGTGATGAGGATAGTAGCCATGCGATATTGACTAAATATTCAAAAATAGTGTTTCGTTGCGGAAGGTCTAGGCCTGGGCGGTTGCTATAAAGAGTGACGAACTATCAGTAATTTCGTTAAAGGATGGGTTAAGACTATTCTGCTGGCACTGTTAATGCCCGCCAACTTCTTTAGAGGAGCCGGCCTGTGCTCTGCCGCCAAAGTTCTCATCCCTCAATGTTATGCTTAATCTGGATGTTCTAGGACCGACTCCAAGAATTTATAATTTCTTGGAGCATCATCTATAGAAGAGGGCGTCGCTGGATGATCTTCACAATTTGGGCAGAGTAGAAATTGGTGGTGGCATATCCGTGTAGTGAGTTGATGCCCAAAGGGTGTTTTTTGTCTGTTTGTGGATTAAAACCTACGTCGCAAACGTAGCGGTATCAGGGCGCTGCCAATAACAGCAAGTACACAAGTGGCCAATAATAACAGTTGGTAAATGGTGCTTTCGGAGGTGGTAAGGAATAGAGCCAACCAATGTTCGAAATTGGCAACCACAGACCAATAGCCGTTATAGAGCACCACACTCAGCGCCAGGCATAAAAACCAAAAGCCATAAGATAAGGCGGCGGCCGTTAGAATATAGTTAAGCCTTTTGCCTTTCTGGCTAATCCTCTTGGCCAGTACAGCGGCGTAGATAATAGGCGCAACCATCAGTAGTGCCAGTAAAGCCGCCCGGAGTGTACTTGCCTCGTCGGTTATATCTAAATGTTGTGGTGCCACGTGACTGCGATGCCTTCTAAGTTTTGGTCTTACAAAAAATGAGACAAGAGCTCCCGCTAAAGGAAGAGTGCATACTACCTGGAATACGCAGATTTCCAAATTGATAGTAGAGAAGCGATATAGTTAGATTAGTTGTATTGAAGTCTATATCGAGTGAAATCTACGGTTTGGAATGCAAAGGTTAAATGTTGGAGCGCAGGGCCCCAAGGTTGGAGTGCAGAGCCTCAATGTTTGAGCGCAGAACCCCGATGTTGGGATGCTGGGCCCAGATACTCCCCCTTTTTCCACCATTATCTGTGCATAGCTATAGACTCGCGGGCCTTTCTTCGAGGAACTCTGTGTATATTTCCTCATGGTTGCCCCTATCTGCAAGAGAAGTCGGGATCGAAGCTTCAAAGTTTGATTAAAATATGTGCGGTGACGGAGTTCGTTGCTCCAACATTAGAGCAATTTTCTACGGGAATGGCCTAAATAACTCCGAGTTCCGAGAAAATATTGAGAATAGTCGATACTTTATGCACAGGTACCGCATATCAGTACCTCAATGTTGACGATGTTTTCTCCGACGCTGAATAGATATGCACAGAGATTCTTGATATTTGCTCCATCATCGGAGTAATTTGCTCCAATTTTCTTCTCTAGAACGGCTGATTTCTGTCACGGAAGGTGGATTCGGAAAATATATAGAGGTGTGGGGTCTATTGCTGAGTCGCTAACTGCTGAAGAGATGTTATAGCCGCAATTAAAAATTCCGCTGATAAATCGAAAGTCTTTATCGGCGGAATATAGATCAATAAAACCTACCGTTTACTGATCGGCTTCGGTTTCTTCTGTTTCAAGGCTGCGCCGAGAAGATGGGAATCGAGTGGCAAGATCATCGCGTACAGTCTTTGCGCCTAATTCATCCTGATCTGCCGCCATCTTAACACTGCGATAAAAGATTAATGCAGCTTGATACGCTTCACTGCCTGCAAGCAGTAGGCTGTCATCAATGCTGTCTGCTAGCGGACGCATAGTTCTTTGCAGATCACGTAATATTGAAACAGCTTTCATATCATTATCAAACAGAGTTTGACTTAGAAATGCCGGAATTAAATTGGGGTATTTAGCTGAATACTCTTGCGCCTTTTCGACAAAATCGATAGATCTTGGCCCCATTTTGGGAAGCTCTCGGCGAGCAGCATTTGAAATGCTTATTAAATGTGGCCCGAGGGTATTGTTAAGCGTCAATGCTGCTTCTTTGATAGTTTTTAAGTCTGCTTCTGGGATGTCTAGTTGAAAATCATTTTGTTGTGTCATGAGTTATCCTTTTTTATTGGCTTGGTGTAGGTGTGGCGTGTTGATATTTGGTTTGGCTGGGCGGAATTTTTTTTTCAAGCGTAAGTAATGATTTTTTGTTTCAAAATATTAAGTTTGTCATGTGCAGCCAATGAATCTCAAATTCTGCCCGGGTTGGATTCTATGGTTCGTGGTTAATATTTCTTGTGGCCTTTGTCGCAATTTCTATTTTGACTGTTATATCTACAAGCATTTTTGGGGGTGCTAATTTCGGGGCGGTTGGCTGCCTCTGATTTTTAATAACAGAATTAGAGGAAGGGTTAATAATTCTAATCTGTATAGAATTCACCGGATTATTGGTGTGAGTGAATTTCTGATCTTAATTATGTGTGTTGGAACTGGGTGGTATTAATTGGTGTTCGGTTTTAATGGCTTGTTCTTCTGATTTTGTTTTTATCTTATTTTTCACAGGCGTTGATCAGGTTTATATATTTTCTATTTGTGACGTTGGTCGATGGCTGAATGTGATTTGGGGGTGTTTGGGCTTGGGGTGGAAGTGTGCTTGTTTGAAGGGTGTTATGGATTAATTTATTGCTATTGACGAGGTGTTATTAGATGGCTCTGTTGCTGGAGGTGTTGTCTGTTTTGGCCATCTTTAAAGAAGGGGGAGTGGATTTGTAGAATTCAAGTTTATGTATGTCGCTTAGTTCATTGTTGTAACGGTAGTCGAGCATTGGGCTGTTGATTTGAAAAGTGCCGAACCTGCCGCCTATTCTCTTGTTTTAATTTTAAATGGTTAAATAGGCGTCTTTTGACGCTGCTTTCTCCTCGGCAAACCTCTCAATCCTATTGCAATTCCTCAGCTAAAAACCTAGACCAATTAATACTTTTGTATTAGGTGTCGACACTCCAGTCATTTTTTATGACCGGGTCTTTATTTCGTTAAGGCATGTCAGATCTCCCAGGATATTAATTTTTGCGACGGTATTATTCTTAAAGCTGCTAAACACTGTTGTTGGATATTCGGGAGTTGTTATGTTGAGTCATGGTAATGCTTTAAATGTCGCGATTATCGGTTCCGGCAAGATTGGCACCGATCTTTTGATCAAGATTGATCGATCTCACTATCTTAACTGCTCCCTTGTCGCGGGCCGTAATTGTTCCTCTGAGGGGATGATTAAAGCGCGTGAAATGGGTGTGGCGACCAGTGATGAAGGTATAGATGCTATTTTGGCCAATGCCGATAACATCGATATTGTTTTTGACGCCACCTCGGCGAGTGATCATCGCCGTCATGCCCCCTTGTTGGCGGCGGCTGGTATTAAGGCGATCGATTTAACGCCGGCCAAGATGGGCCCATTTTGTATTCCGGGGTTGACCGGTAACTCTTTAGCGCAGGCGGAGAATATCAACATGGTTACCTGTGGTGGCCAGGCGACCATTCCCATGCTGGAGGCGATTACCAGTGCCTTTCCGGCCGCGACGGCGATTCATGTACGGACGTTGGTTACCCCTGACTCGGTTGGCCCGGCGACGTTTGCCAATATTGATGACTATAAAGAGACTACCCGCAATGCGATTTACGCATTTACCGGCGTGACCGATGCGGTGATTGAGCTGCTGGTGGATGAGGATCCTGCGCGCGAGAAGATGTCCAGTAAGATGCGTATTGAGATGCCAAGCTGTGACATGAAAAAGCTGCTGGTGGCGATGGCTCTGCGGGAAAAATTGATGCAGGAGTATGTGCCGGGTTATCACGTATCCATGGATCCTCATTTTAGTGAGGGTGTGTTGACGGTCGAGATATCGGTGCAAGGGCTTGGTGATTGGATTCCGTCGCATGCGGGTAACCTGGATATTATTACCTGTGCGGCGATTGAGGCGGCTGAGCGTTACGCCCAAGCGATGGCCGAGGAGCGACCAGCGTTCTGGGACCGTTTCTTCTCTTACGGCAAAGGTTGGTTTGGCAGCAAGCCGGATTGGAAAGATGGCGTTGTAGAATAACTGTGTTACCGGGGTCTTTTGTGGCCCCGTTCTCGTTCTCATCCTTGGTTGTTATCCCGCCTTTTTTATTCACCTTCGGTTCAGTTATTGGCCACTATTTTTACTCGGCACTTTGCTGCGTCGGGCAGTTTTTGGCGTTTGGTTTTAGGGTGGCTGGTGGGTTTTGTGACCGGTTATAAAAATTTTTATAACAATGGATCCCGGCGATTCCACCGCGACCAAAAGCTCCTTAGAATTGCCGCCACCGATACCGCTGGGTGTGGGTGTTGATCATAATTTATTCATTTTAAAAATTACGTTCGCACGCTGTATGGCATGCGTTTGGTTAAGCGTGACGTCAGAGTGCGCAACAGGATCATAAAGCTATTACGGAGAATCATGATGAGAAGAGAATTATTGGTTTCAGCAGTGGCCTTGGCCTGTGCCGCGCCTGTCATGGCGGATAAGTACAGCGTTGAGGTAAACGCCGGCTATGGTACCGGTGAGATTGATCTGGATGCCTTTGATGTTGATCTTACGGTGTGGAACCTGGGTGGTTCCTACTACGTTTGGGGTGCCGATGACAGCAAAGGGCCGCTGGCGGAAGCGGCGTTTCTTGACCGTTCCACCACCGTTTTTGCCAACTACACCAACACTGAGTTTGAAGCCTTTGGCAATGATTTTGATATCGACTCCTACAATGTTGGCGGTTTATTGATCGATAAGGAGAGTGGCTGGTTTGGCGGTATCGCTTATACCAAAGATGATAGCGATGGTGACGACGGGGATACCTGGGAGTTGACTGGTGGTAAGTATCTCGCTCAATACACCACCTTGTCGGCGACCTATACTAGTTCCGAGGTTGGCTCTGATGATACCGACGACTTTAACGTGGATGTAAAGCATGTTGCACAATTGGCTGGCGCGAGTGCTTTAGCGATTACCGGGGGGATCGGCTATTCCGATTCCGATGTGGTGGATGACACCACCACCGTGGGTGTTGGAGTAACCTACTATCTCGACAGCAGAATCGGTTTTGGCGCGGGTACTTCTCTGGCCAGCTCTGATGATTCCGATGTGGTGAGTTTTGAGCTGCATGGTTCCTGGTTTCCGGTTAGCAACATTGGGCTATATGCTTCTTATGCAATCTCTGAAGATGACGACAACGATGTTGATACCGATCTCTTTTTGCTGCAAGGGGTTGTTCGGTTTTAGTTAATTCGGATTAAAGTAAAAGCCCCAGGTGTTGGCCTGGGGCTTTTTTGTTTTTGGGTTTAACACATCTCTTCCGATTGCAGTGGACATTAGCTGGTTTTTATAGCGCACTGTTCAATGATTAGTTCTGCTGCCAGCTTAGCTCCGTAATACGATAGATGACTACTATCTCTTACGAGTAAAATTCCTTCTGGCGAGAGCATGCTGTACTTGCCCCGATGTTGAAATAGTTTTTTATGAGAATAAACACAACTGTTTGGGGGTTGATCCAATGCTAACGATAGGAGAATGGCATAGTCTGCCCCTATCATAGATTTTTCTTCAAATAGGCATTGGGCCGCATCACCAGTTACTGCCAGTCTATGTATACATTCAGCTGCAGTTATGGGGAAGTAGGGCATATCCACAACCGCAATAACATGTTTGCCAGCACGTTGTAGTCGTGCTGTCATATTTTTGAGTGCCTGAGATGCTAACTTGGCTTGAGCTTCTGGATTTAATGGCGAACTCTCTTCAGCAAACTCCACAACTGATAGACTCTTAGCCAAGTTAACCAAGACTACGGTTGTAATTTTATTATCATTAATTATGTACTCTACATAACGGTCGACCAATCCTTTGCATACGCCGGGGGGGTTACTGAACCATCCTCTGCTTTCAGAAAGTTCAGTGAACGGTGGACATGTTGGTCGGCCAACGTTAAATGTGCCTACCTGGTAGCGCTCAGCGAGGATTTGACCTAACCCGCCCGCCAGAGCATTGGCTGTCGAGTCACCTACTACTGCAACTTGTACGTTGTCTATGTCACCATAAAACCGGCAAAAATAGGCATCATTCGAGAACTGCTTGATACAGCTTTCGCTTTTTATGTTCTGCCTTTGCAGTTGTCTTTTGTTCTCAATCATGGCGTAACGATCAGCTTTCGCCTGCGTGGCATTGGGTAGTAGGAATTGAAACGGCAGGGTGGCGAAGAGCACCATTGCCACTGCTCGTACCGGTATTTTCACCGCTAGGGGCTGGAAACTCTTTTTGTGCAGTATTGGCCGTTCAACAAATCGGTAGGTGGCTATAGCGGCAAACAGGGCAATAAACAGCGCAGTGGTTATTGTTTGCAGGTTGTCGTTACCCAGCATTAACCAGTGGTGTACGGTTAATATAGGCCAGTGCCATAGGTAGAGGGAGTAGCTGAGCAGTCCCAGTTTCACTAACGGCTCAAGCTTGAATTTACCGCCGTGTTCACCGCTACTGGAGGTGCCGGCCAGTATCAGTAGCGCGGCCAATACCGGGACGGTGGCGATATAGCCCGGGTAGGCCATCTCGCCATTGAGTAAAAAGCAGCAGGGAATAATTAATGCCAGGCCGGCCCAGGGGCCAATGCGCAGATGGAATTTATCGCCCAGGAGGCCGTTGGGTTGTTGCGCCAGGGCTAACAGGCCGCCGGCGCCCAACTCCCAAAAGCGGGTAAAGGGCAGGTAAAAGGCTGCCGCCTCATTGATGGTGGTGAGCCAAACCGCCGCCAAGAGGGAGGTGATCGTTACCGCCCACATACTCGGCATTAGCAATTTTGCCCGGTGTGCGAACAGCAGCAGAAACGGCCACAGCAGGTAGAACTGCTCTTCAACCGCCAGGCTCCACAGGTGCAGCAGTGGCTTACTGCTGGCGCTGGCGTCGAAGTAGCCGCTCTCACTGAGCAGAATAAAGTTAGAGGTATAAGTGAGTGCGCCAAGCAGATGTTTATAAAACGACTGCAGTTCCACTGTGATCATTAAGCGGGGGGCGATGGCGGTTGCCACGGCCAGCATTAAAAACAGCGCCGGCAGCAAACGCTTGGCTCGTCGCCACAAAAATGCCAGATAGGAAAAGTGATCGCTGCGGATATCGGCCACCAAGCGTTGGCTAATCAGGTAGCCGGAAATCACAAAAAAGGTGTCTACGCCAATAAAACCCCCAGGCATAAACCGGGGAAAGGCGTGAAAAAGAGTAACGGCCAAAATGGAGATGCCCCGCAGGGCGTCAATATCGGGGCGATAGGGGGGGCGGCTTCCTTGCATTGGGGCTTGCTTATCCTGCTTATCCATAGCTGGCGGTGGTTAAATCTTGGCCACCTGGGTTGGCTGTGTTCGGTGATTTGGGCGATTAGAACACACATTACCAGTAGTGTTAATTTCTTGGTGGTATTTACTAATTCAGGCAGGAGGTTTGGTGGGTAACTGGTTGCTTTGGGGCTTTTAACGGTTGTTCAAATAGTCGGCAAAAATACCCAAGTATCGACAATTGACCCTGGCTGTTCGTGGGGTGATCGGTGGCAGGTAAAATGTTCGCCGAATTGAGATGAATAATACGGATTTGAGTCTATTTGGCAGGTAAGGAACATTTAAAAGCGTAAGGATTATCTATGAGGTCATTTCTCTTTCTGCGTTACACAATTCTTCTATCGACCATTTTGCTCACCGCCTGCGCCAGCATCAAGGTGCCGATGAACCAGTTGAGCTTCAGCGGCCCGCAGTCGGATCACAAAACCCTGGTGATTGCGCTGGGTGGTTTGGGGGGCTCGCCCAAGGATTTTGAAAAATACGGTTTTGTGGCGGCCTTGCAACAGGCCTACCCCAGTGTTGACCTGGTCTGCCCCGATGCCCACTTCGGCTACTACCGCACGCGCCAACTTCTGCCCAGGCTGAAGGCGGATATTATCGAGCCGGCCAAGGCGCAGGGTTATCAGCGAATCTTTCTGGTGGGGGTCTCCATGGGGGGCATGGGGAGCCTGTTGGCATTGCGTGATCTGCCCGCGCAGTTTGCCGGTGTGGTGCTGCTCGCGCCCTACAGTGGTGAGGCGGAGCTGCACGCTCAGGTGCGTGACTATCTTAACAACGGCGGCCCCGCACCCTGGCAACTGGGTCTGGACGGTCGCAAACAGAGTATGGCCGAGTTGTGGCAGTGGCTGCTGGCCAATGAGGCTCTGTTACAAAGTGGTAAGGTCTGGCTGGGTTACGGCGATAACGATCGTTTAAGCGGCCACGATCTGCTGGCAGAGCTGTTGCCCAAGGAGCGGGTATTTACCATGGCCGGTGAACATAAAGCGGTGGTGTTTGCCGAGTTGTGGCGTACTGTATTGGCGGAAAAACCGTTTGATTAAGCCGAGTGATTTCATCGTTGGTAGCGGTCCACCTTGCGCGACAAAACGCTGGCGTGAGTCTCCCTAGCGATTGCTTGTTCCGGGCAACTTGCAGCCGTTGAAACGCGCACGTCGCCAGCGGTGATGACACCGGCTGCCCAAGTCGACAAGCTGTTGGCGCTCCCCACTTCTCCAAAAAAACACACACCACCATGGCGCGAATAGCCGGCAGGTGGTCGGCCCCCTCCGTGTGAATTTTCTATTGCCATCCGGCTGTGACGACTAGATCGCCAAGTGTGCGAACCCAGACTCGGTTTGTTGCAGCAGGGCGGCGGGGGTTTGGCCGGTCCAGCGTTTGAACGAGCGCCGAAAGCCGGCGCTGTCGTGAAAGCCAAGCTGCTGTGCCACGGCTTCGGTGGAGAGTCTCTGGTGGTGTAATAGGTAGAGTGCCCGGTGCAAACGCACCTGGTCCAGCAGCCGCTGGAAGTGGCTGCCGTGTTTTTGCAGGTGGCGCTTGAGTGTGGCGGGGCTTATGGCCATGGCCGCAGCCAGGGATTCCAACTGCAAGGCGCGGCTATCGCAGGCACAGAGGGCGGCCATCAGTTGGTCGTAAATTGCCGCTAACAGCGGTTGGCTGGCCGGCAATTGCGCCAGTTGTTGCCCGGCCTGGGTTAGCGCCAACTGGCCGGTGATACCCTCCGCCTGCCAGTTTTGAAACAGATATTCACGCGGAATTCGCATCAGATCACAGGGTTGTCCAAAGGCCAGGGTATCGCCCATGTGTGCCCAGTATTGCTCGATGTACTTGGGGCGGGTGTGGCGAAACGCCAATTGCCAGGGCGGGCGCGCACCCAGCTGCCGGCGGCTGAAGGCAATGACCGCCACCGTGCTCGCCTCGACCAGCGCCTGGGCTAACTTGCCAGCGCCACAGCCGTCCTGCCAATAGAGGTAGCCGTAGTGGTCATCCAGGTGGAATCTGGGCACCAGCAGCGGTGACAGCAGTGGCTGGTGTTTGACGAACAACTCCAGCGCCGCGTACAGGTTGGGGGCCAGCATCAGAGCCCTACTGGCGGCGCCGTTAGCCCCGGGCAGCAGGCGCTGGCCCAGTTGAAAGGGCGCCTCATCGCTGTTTAACAACTGCAGGGCGTTGTCGAGAATCCGGAAAGTCTGTTCAACACTGATCGGCGGGTTGCTGTGCAGAATTTCGTCCAGGAACAGTTTGCTGCCGCGCAACACCCGATGGCTGTCCAGGTCGCGCTGCAAACACAACTCCAGCAGGCTAAGCGGCAATCCTTGCGCCGGTATGAATCGCGTAGCACGCGTGTACCACTGCATCGGGTGTCAGGCCCTAAGCGCGAGCGGCTGTTTAGCGCGCAACAAGGTCAGTTGCAAGCGTTCCAGCAACTGCTCCGGGCTCTCCTCCCGTGCCATGGTCACGGCGGTGGTCGCCTGTAGGTGAACGCGCTCACCCAGCTGTTGCAAGCTGCTGCGGTAGACAAAGTGGGCGATGGACTGCTGCAACTCGCCGGCCATCACCCGGGCCTGGGTTTCGCCGGTGCGCGGCAACAGAATGACAAAGCGGTCGCCGGCCAGTCGGCAGAGCAGGTCGTCGTTGCGCAGGCTGAGCAGCAGCAATTGGCTCACCGCCAGCAACACCCGGTCGCCTTCGGCGTGGCCAAACTGCTGGTTAATGCCATCAAAGTCGTTGATGTCCAGCGCGATTAAGGTCATCGGTTGCTGGCCTTCGCTTTGTTGGCACAGTTCGATCTGCTGGCGCAAATAATTGGCATCCGCCAGCGGCGTCAGCCGGTCAAAATGGCGATGTTCGCGAAACAAGCGCTCGCGTTTTTGCAGCTGGGCGCTGATGGCCAGTTGCTCGTGGTGCCAGTGGTAGAGGCCGTAGGTGAGTATCAACATGCCCAGGCTCATCGGCAGGGATTCCAACCAGTGATCCCAGCTGACCGCTTCCGGCAGGCGAATAAATTCATCCAGGGTGTCGGCCCACCAGGCGATAAACATCAACCCCAAGCCCAGAGTCAGCAAGGTGGTGATGCGGCCACTGGGGCGGCTGTTGAGAATCAGGCAGAGCCAGACAAAGGTCAGCACGCCGGCGCCACCCTCGCCGACGATATCCATCCCACTCCACTCGGCCAGAGGCTTCCAGGCACCGGTGCCCAAATAGAGCAGCAGCAGCGCGTTGGCGAGCAGCAACAGCAAGGCGAGTTTGGTGAAATGTAGGCGAAGAAAACTGGGCATGAGCGGTCTGTTATCCGGTGGCAGGCGGCGCGCGCCGCGAGGAGAAACGCAGCTCACCAGAAGTGTGTGACAACTGTGTGACAGCCAGGGGAGGCAAATCGGCTCACCTAAGCCGACTCAAAATCTAGCCAAACCCGGTAATTAAAACCCCACCCGCCTGAAAAATGGCCCTGCCGCCACTGGTGGCGGTGCTTCCCGGCCGCACAACCATGGCCGCGGGGAGTCCTATCGGCTCACTTTGACTGGTTCAAGCGTTGCCAACCGCCGCCAGCCGGGCATCGGCGAAAGCGCTGTCACGGAACTGTCATTTTGCATTCCTAGCATCCGCAGCCAGAACTTACGCCCCTCAGAGATCCGGCCCGCCGATCCACGGGGCGCCAACCGTTTCCCGACCACCGATTATGGAAGGCCCAATCATGAATAATCCTCGCGCAGCCATGCTGACTTTCCACTCGCAGTTGTTGCTTAGGTTAACCGCCGCCAGCGTGCCACTGCTGACTCTGGCTTCCGCCCAACTGATGGCCGAGGAGGCTATCCCGGAATCGAACATTGAGGAGATACTGGTAATTGGCCAGGGCGCGGCCCTGGATAACGCCATTCGCAAACAGCGCATGGCCGACAGCATTAAAAGCGTGGTCAGCTCTGACGCCGTGGCGCAGCTGCCCGACGAGAATGTTGCCGAAGCGGTGCAGCGCCTGCCCGGCATCTCCATTGAGCGCGACCAGGGCGAGGGCCGTTTTGTCAGTGTTCGCGGCCTGGCGCCGGACCTCAACAGTGTGCAGATCAACGGCACCACCATCCCCTCGCCGAACAGCGACACCCGCGCCGTGGCCCTGGATGTGATTCCGTCGGAATTGGTCGAGACCCTGTCGGTGGTGAAGGCCGTGACACCGGATATGGACGCCAACTCTCTGGGCGGCAGCATCGAGGTGGAGAGCCTCTCCGGCTTCGATCACCAGGGCCGCTTTTACACCTTTTCCGGCGACCAAACCTACGACGACAACACTGAGCAGTACAGCGGCAAGCTCTCCGGTGCGGTCAGTGACCAGTTCAGCCTGGGCGGCGCAGAGGACAATTTGGCGGTCGCCCTGGCGTTCAGTTGGGAGCAGCGCGACTTCGGTTCGGACAACGTGGAGACCGGTGGCGGCTGGGATTTTGACCAGGGTGCGCGCCTGGAAGAGACCGAAATGCGGGACTACGAAATCACCCGCGAGCGTACCGGCCTGGGGCTGAACCTCGACTACAAGATCGGCAATGGCGGTATCTTCCTGCACAGCCTGTACAGCGAATTCACCGATACCGAAACCCGCAACGCCGCCGGGGTGGAATTCAGCGATCCGGTCGCCGCCGGTGACAGTGCCGATGCCGAGGCCTGGCGCGAGCTGAAAAGCCGCGAAGAGACCCAGAAGATTGAATCCTATGTGCTTGGTGGCGACTGGGCACTGGGTAACTGGACTTTTAATGCTCAGGCAGGCTACAGCGAATCCTCGGAAGAGACACCGGAGCACATTGCCGGTGCCGAGTTCGCGAGCAACGATGACTTCACCAACGTCAGCTTTGGCAACAGCCGCAGGCCAACGGTCGTCGCCGCTGCCGCCTTTTACGATGCCGGCGCCTATAGCCTGGACAAGGTCAAGTGGGAGCAGCAATACACCAGTGATACAGAACAGAACATCAAGCTCGACCTGGCCCGTGACTACGTGTGGTCGGGCATGGCCGCGCAGCTTAAGTTGGGCGCCAAACTCAGCCAGCGGGAAAAGGACAACGACGCCAACGCCTGGAAATACAAAGACTTCTCCGATTACGGCATTGGCGACCAGCAACTGCTGCTCAGCGGCTACGCCGGTTCCAGCGTGGATTACAGCCTGGGTGATTTCGGCCCGTCGATTAATGCCTCAGGCGTACGCAGCTTGTTGGCCGGCCTCAACAAAAACGAGTTTTACAACGAGGAAGATTCCCGCATCGAAGACTTTGTCATGGATGAGGACATCACCTCCGCCTACCTGATGAACACCCTCGACCAGGGCCCACTGCGCGTGATTGTCGGCCTGCGTTTTGAAGCCACCGACTTCAGTGCCGAGGGCACCGGTTTAACCGATGGTGACTACCAGTCGGTGAGCGCCGACAACGACTACCAGCACTGGCTGCCCGGTGCCCACCTGCGCTACCAGTTGGGCGACAACACCCAACTTCGCGCCGCCTGGACCAACACTGTGGTGCGGCCATCGTTTGAGCAACTGGCGCCGGGCTTCGTGATCGACGATGACGAAGCCGCCTTCGGCAACCCACAGCTGGACCCGCTGGAGTCGTCCAATATTGACCTGGGTATCGAACACTATTTAGGTCGGGCGGGTATCGCCTCGGCCTTCTTCTTCTACAAAGACATCAGTAACTTTATCTACCAGACGGATCTGGCCGGCCAGGGTGAGTGGCTGGATTTCAGCGAGGCGGAGACCTTCGCCAATGGCGACAGCGCCACCCTCTACGGTTTGGAGTTGACCTGGTCACAGCAACTTGGGCAGCTGCCGGCGCCCTGGAACGGCCTGCTGGTGGGTGCCAACCTGACCGTCACCCATTCCGATGCCCGTATTGGCAGTGGCGCCAACCAGCGCGACATCAACCTGCCGTTCCAGTCCGATCAGGTGGGCAATGCCATGATTGGTTGGGAGAACGAAAAACTCAGCGTGCGCCTGTCGGCTAATTACAAGTCCAGTTTGCTGTCTGAGGTGGCCTTCGACGACCCGCAACACGATGAGTTTGTCGACAGCCAAACCTACGTGGATTTGACTGCCAACTACTACCTCACCGATCAATTGCGGCTCAACTTTGAGGCCCACAACATCACCGACGAAAGCTACTACGTCTACACCGGCCGGTCGGCTTTCAACACCCAATACGAGGAGTATGGCCCGTCGTTCAAACTGGGCATCACCTTTGTCTCAATGTAAAAATCCCGCCGCTTACGCAGGGTCCGTCGACGTCAGCGATGGCGTGACGAAAGGTAGTTAATTAGCGAGTAATGATGAACAGCAAGCGAACCCATCAATCCGGGCAGTTACGCATCGGAATATTGTCGATAAAAGCCGTGGCTGCCCTAGTCATCGGCGCCAGCCTCCACGCTTGTGGGGGCAACCTGCAGTCCACGGCTGGGGCTGGGAATGAGGCATTAACCTGGCAGCCGAGTGCCGTTGCCACCGCTAGCCTGGATCGCCTGGTGCTGGCCAGCAGCGGTTTGACCCTGCTGGCGGTGTCGGGCCAGGGGCTGGAGTTGCGCAGTGGCGACCAGCAAGTGCTGGACCAGCTGGCCGGCAGCTTTGAGCAGTTCGACGTGCGGCCACTGGCCCCGGGACGCTGGCTGGTGGCGGCGGTCGACGACACGGCCCAACGAGCGCTGGCGGTGGTGGTCAGCGACCAGCACTTTGGCCAGGCGGTGACCCTGCCCACACAGGAGTACGCGCTGTCCAATGCCTGCCTCTATCAAGCCGCCCACGCCAATGCCAGCGCGGACAACTATCTGTTTGTGGTGAGTGAGCAGGGCGCCGGAGGCCAATGGCTGTTGGGCAGTGGCGAACAGCTGCTGGCCGAGCCGCTCCTGGTTCGCAGCCTGCCAATTCCGCCCAGTGCCAGCTTTTGCCAGGTGGACGACGCTTTTGGCGATCTGTTTGTCAATGAAGAGGCCGTCGGTTTGTGGCGTTTCCCCGCCGCCGCTGAAGCCCCCAGCCAGCGCCAGCCGGTGGCCATGGTCGCCCCCTTTGGCGAGATCGAGGGGGAGGTGGGCAATATGCGGGTGGTGCCCGGTGGCCTGCTGCTGATCGACCCGAAAGCGGCGCAACTGCACCCGCTACAGCGCCAGCCGCAGGGCTGGAAGCACTGGCCGGCCAAGCCCCTGGCTGAAATCGCCGACGGCCAACAGCTGCACGCCACCACAGCCGACGGCGGCCTGGCCTTAACGGTGCGTGACGACGACAGCGGCCGCTGGTGGCAAACCCAATTCGCCTGGCCCGCGCCCGAGGTCCGTGCGCCTGCGCCGCTGCCGGTGGTGCGCCCGGCGGTGGAAACCGATACCGCCGACCAGTTCGGTGATGCCATGGATGACCCGGCGGTGTGGATCAATCCCGCGCAGCCACAGCAATCCCTGATCTTGGCCACCGATAAAAAGCGCGGCCTGCGCGTTTATGGTCTGGACGGCCACCAGCGGCAACTGCTGGATGTCGGCCGCCTGAATAACGTGGATGTGCGCAGCGGCGTTAAGGCCGGGCCGCACACCCTGGCAATCGCCGCCGCCAGCCATCGCGACCTGAACGCCATCAGCCTGTTCACCATCGATGCTGCCACTCGGCAGGTTGCCCACGTGGCCGACATCGCCACTGGGTTGAGCGAGGTCTACGGTTTTTGTCTCTATCAGCCGGACGAAGACCACCTCTACGCCTTTATCAACGACAAAGACGGCACCTACCTACAGTACCGGATTGATGCCAGCCACTTTACCGGCACAGAGGTACGCCGCTGGCAGTTGTCGAGCCAGCCCGAGGGCTGTGTGGCGGATGACCGCAACCGGCGCCTGTTTATCGGCGAAGAGGACGTTGGTGTTTGGGTACTGGCCGCCGAACCTGATGCCCCGCTTGCACTGCAGCCGGTGATCAAGGTCGGTGGCTTGCTGCACGATGATGTCGAGGGCTTGGGGCTCTATCACCACGCCGATGGCAGCAGTCAGCTGGTGATCTCCAGCCAGGGCAATGACAGTTATGTGGTGGTCAATGCCGAGGCACCGTACCAGGCCGCAGGCGCATTCCGCATCGCCGCCGCGGCTGGCCAGGGTTTTGACCAGCAGGGCATCGACGGGGTCTCGGAAACCGATGGCCTGGAAGTGGTGGCCGCCAATTTAGGCGGCATCTGGTCCCAGGGGATGCTGGTGGTGCAGGATGGCCGCAATCGCATGCCCGAGACCCGGCAAAACCTGAAACTGGTGCCCTGGAGCCAGGTGCAGGCGCTGTTGGCACCGGCAGCCTCGGTGGCGGCGCAGTGAACAGACCGGGAAGCTTAGCCTGCGCCGAGGCTGGCAGCTCAACCGCTGGCCTCGGCGATCAGCACCCATAACAGCCACATAGCCGCCGCTTTACACAATACCCATGACCTGCAAATCGGTACTCCCGTGGCGGCGGGTGGCCAGTGGGCTTCTGGCGCGCTTGGGGTGAGACCACTCGGGCTAAACACCACCGGCGCAGGCTGGGCCTGGCTGCCGGTGCCTATCGATTCCCGCCTCAATGACTATCACCACCCGCAGCCCCGGCAAGCTTCGCGTAAGTGGGCACTCACCAATAGCGCCGCCGACGGCCATCCTCCTTGAAAGCGTTTGACTTGGCTCAAGTCTCTATTCTAAACTTTCAAAAATTACTGAAAGTTTAGAAGTCTTTCCTGAGCGCACCTAGCCCGCAGTAAGCCCGCAATAAACCCGCAACCGAAAGGTACCGCCATGAAGATGAGCCCCGATACCCAGGCCTTTGTTATGCACTTTGGCGAGATGGGTTCCCGCTGGGGGTTTAACCGCACCGTTGGCCAGCTGCTGGCGCTGATTGTGATCAGCGAAAACCCCCTCTGTGCCGACGAGCTGATGGCGGCGCTCTCCATCTCCCGTGGCAATGTCAGCATGGGGTTGAAAGAGCTGCAATCCTGGCGCCTGATCAAACCGGTACACACCCCGGGCGACCGCAAGGAGTACTACGCGGCGGTGGGGGATATCTGGACCATGGGCATGCGGGTGTTGGAGGAGCGGCGCAAGCGCGAGATAGACCCAACCCTGTCGCTGCTGCGCGATCTGTTGATGGAGAGCGAAGCCAACGAGCAGTCCAATTACGCCCAGGGGCGCATGCAAGAGATTCACGACCTGTTGGAGCTGGTGGCCAACTGGTCGAGTGACCTGCAACGGTTAAACCACGACAAGCTGCAAACGCTGATGAAACTGGGGGCCGGAGTGGGCAAGGTTCTGGAGTTTAAAGATCGACTCCTGAAGAAGGGCGATGGCGACTAACGCCGTGGATTTATCGTCGCGCTTCGCCACGTTGTTTTAATTCTATTCACGCTAGTGCGGAGCCCATTGGGCTCATCCTTCTCTCGATAATAATAATGGCCGCTTATCCTCCGTTTTATGGGGGAGGGTTGTGCTCGGCCGCAGGAGGACAATTTTACGTATGAGGTAACAAAAAATGTTAGATGCCTTGGAGTTGTCGCGCATCCAATTTGCCGCCAACATCAGTTTTCATATTTTATTCCCCTCCATCTCCATCGGCCTGGCCTGGTTCCTGTTTTATTTTAAATTGCGCTCCAATCTCTCCAACAATCCGGTGTGGATGCGCGCCTACCGCTTTTGGGTAAAAATCTTTGCACTCACTTTTGCCCTGGGGGTGGTAAGCGGCATTACCATGTCGTTTCAGTTTGGCACCAACTGGCCGGGCTTTATGGCGACGGTGGGTAATATCGCCGGCCCGCTGTTGGGCTACGAGGTGTTAACCGCGTTTTTTCTGGAGGCGACCTTCCTGGGGGTGATGCTGTTTGGTATGCAGCGGGTGCCCAACTGGCTGCACACCACCGCCACCTTAATGGTGGCGGGGGGCACCAGCCTGTCGGCCTTCTGGATTATTGCGCTCAACTCCTGGATGCACACCCCGGCCGGTTTTGAAATGATCGATGGCGTTGCCCACCCGGTCGATTGGCTGGCCATTATTTTTAACCCCTCCATGCCCTATCGCCTGGCGCATATGGTGATGGCCTCGTTTTTAACCAGCGCTTTTCTGGTGGCCGGAGTTTCGGCTTACCGCCTGTTAAAGGGCGATCACAAACAGGCACCGCGCCTGGCACTGAAAACAGCGATTCTGTTTGCCGCGCTGCTCGCCCCCTTGCAGATGTTTTTGGGTGACCTGCACGGCCTCAATACCCTGCATCATCAGCCGCAAAAAATCGCGGCGATGGAAGCGGTGTGGGAGTCCGAGAACGGCGTGCCACTGCTGCTGTTTGCCTGGCCGGATGAACAACAAAAAACCAACCACGCGCAAATTGCCATTCCCAATCTGGCCAGCGTGATTCTCACCCACTCCACCAATGGCGAGTTAAAAGGGCTGAATGATTTTGCCGAGCGGCCGCCGGTGGCGCCGCTCTTTTTTGGCTTTCGCATTATGGTGGGTGTGGGCGTGGCCATGTTGACGGTGGCCTGGTGGGGGGCGGCCTATTTAATTCGCAAACGCACTCTGCCCAAGCTCTACCTGCGCACACTGACCCTGTTTGCCTTTTCCGGTTGGCTGGCAACACTGGCCGGTTGGTATGTGACCGAAATTGGCCGCCAGCCCTATCTGGTGAGTGGCGTGTTAACCACCCGCGATGCGGTCACGACCATTGCCCCGGCCAATATCGGTCTGTCGCTGGCCATGTATTTAACGGTCTATGCGGTGTTGTTGGTGGCCTACCTGCACACCCTGTTTTTAATGGCCCGGCGCTCGGTGGCGGTGGAGGAGTTTGAAACCGACACCGTGCCGCCCGGCCAGCCCACGCCATTTGTAACCAACGAGGTGTTGTCATGATCAGCGATGCCATGCTACCGACTATTTTTATGGGCTTAATCGGCATTGCCATTTTTGCCTACGCCGTACTCGACGGCTACGACCTGGGGGTGGGTATTCTGCTGCCCACCAAGCCTAACCGACAGGAACAGCGCGATCAGATGATCGCCTCCATCGGCCCCTTCTGGGATGCCAATGAAACCTGGCTGGTGTTGGCGGTGGGGCTGCTGTTGATCGCCTTTCCGGCGGCGCACAATGTTATTTTGCGCGAGCTCTATCTGCCGGCGACGACCATGTTAATTGGCTTAATTGTGCGCGGTGTGGCGTTTGATTTTCGCGCGAAAGCGATCACCAGCCACCGCCTGTTGTGGGATCGCGCCTTTAAAGTGGGCTCGCTGTTAACGGCGCTTACCCAGGGCTATATGTTGGGCCGCTATGTCTTGGGTTTTAGTCAGGCGCCCGAGGCCTACGGCTTTGCCCTGTTGAGCAGCCTGTGTGTGACCGCCAGCTACGCCTTTATCGGCGGCGCCTGGCTGGTGATGAAAACCGAAGCTGAACTGCAGTCCTGGGTGGCCCGTGCCACCCGCCGCGCGGCCTGGTTGGCGGCGCTGGGCATCTTGGCGGTATCGCTGGTCAATCCGCTGGTCAGTAGCGAGGTGTTTCAGCGCTGGTTTAGTTTCCCAGCGGCGATTTTGTTAATGCCTCTGCCGCTGGTCTGCGTCGGGCTGTTTATTGTTATGGACCGCTACCTGGCGCACATGCCCCACCACCAGGACTTCGGTTGTTGGATTCCCTTTGTGGTGGCGGTCACCGTCTTCTTCCTCTGCTTCAGTGGCTTGGCCTACAGTTTTTATCCCTATGTGATTCCCGGCCAGTTAACCGCCATGGCGGCGGCCAGCGCGCCGGAGTCGCTGCGCTTTATTCTGGCCGGAGCCCTGGTGGTGGTACCGATTATTCTGATCTACACCGCTTTCTCCTATCGCGTCTTCTGGGGCAAGGTGGGTGAACTGCGCTATTACTAGCGGTCAGGCTTCACCCCCTCCCCAGCTGAGCGGGGCCGCAGCCGGGAAAATTGCGAGCGGCCGGAAAACACGGTACTGTTTTGGGCCGTGCCCGGCTGTCGTTATGATGCCAGTGTTATGACTTAAGCGTTACAACTGAGGCGTTATCGGTTCGAGCGTCATTGGCTCGAGCGTGATTAACGCACAGCGCGAGCTGGCGGAAAAACGAAAGCTGCTAGCGCCCCGGGCGAATACCCAGTTGGTTGAAGGATTTTCCATGGCCTGTTTCCCTTGCAGATTGCTTGGGCCCCGAGCGGCATTGCTTAGGATTAGCGCACTACTCCTGCTGTTATCTCCCCAGGTGTTGCTGGCCGCCGAAGAGCACCACTTCGGGCAGTTCTCCTTTTATACCGAGCCACAACTACCCCAGTGGGTAAAGCCACTGGCACCGGGCAAGAGCCATGGTCTGCCCCAGGGCCAAAATGTTGAGTACCTGCTGCTCGACTCACAAATCCACGCCCTGCCTGGTGATTACCAGGATTACGAAGCCAACCGCTTAATAGAGCTGGTTAAGCTGTTACAGCAAAGTTTTATTGAGGGTGCCGGTCGGACCCGCCCGGCCATTGCTGAATTGCCCGATGTGTAAAAATCACTCCACAGGTACGGTCCCACTATCTGCGCAGCTCCCCCGGAGAGAGTGTGGTGGAG
The DNA here is from genome assembly GCF_033283405.1 of Halioxenophilus sp. WMMB6. Taxonomy (NCBI): domain Bacteria; kingdom Pseudomonadati; phylum Pseudomonadota; class Gammaproteobacteria; order Alteromonadales; family Alteromonadaceae; genus Halioxenophilus; species Halioxenophilus sp. WMMB6. Next base: position 402,522 of record NZ_JAWMQR010000002.1, on the reverse strand, counting down.
TACTTTGCCAATATGAGTGCGGTACTGGCCATGGTGCCGAGTACCGCTATCTGTTGTTGCGCGTGGATAAGGCCTACTACGAGGCTGACTATCAGCAGGCGTTGGCTTATCTGGAGCAGTTAACTATCGCCACCGGCGGCGATTATGAACAGCAACTGCTAAAGGCTGAACTGCTGTTCAATCTGGGCGAGCGCAAACAGTACGATAAACTGCTGATTCAATTAATTTCCCAGCAACCGGCTAATGAAGATCTCTTTTTATCGGTGTTGGGGCTCTTTACCGTGTTTGATCGCTTTGAAGAGGCGGTGCTGGTGCTCGATATTTTAGAAAAAGATTTCAGCTACCGCTTCGATCTTGACCTGTTGCGTTCGGTGGATGAGTTCCAAGCGCTGGCGGAATCCAAGGCGTTTCAAAATTGGCTGGCCAGCCGTTAGCGTTTGAGCAGATGGTAACTAGGAGGTGAATGCATGCGGCGGCTGGTGAGTAAAATACATCGCTGGTTGGGTTTTTGTGTGGGCTGCCTGTTTATAATCACCTTCGCCACCGGTGCGGTTAATGCCCTGCATGAATTACTCGAGCGTTTAGACGCCCACCAGCTGAGCCGCCTCTACCGCTACCAGCCGCAGACTCCGGCCGAGCAGGCCGCCGCTCTTACGCAACTGACCAGCCCCGCTTTCAACTCAACTGGCCTCACCACGGCGGGCATCGAAAAATCTGCCCTGGATGAGATTCAACTGCCAACCGCGCAGGCCCCCTTTTATCGTCTGGTGCAGGGCAATCAATCCTGGCTCTTTGCGGTTGATAACCTCAACCAGGGCACCCTGGCCGAGGCGGCGGGCGCTGGTCTGTTTGGCGCTGTGCTCTATCTGCACCGCACCTTCTATTTGGGCTTTAACGGGCCACTGGGCATTAACGGCGCGCAGCTGGTGGCGGTGGTGGCGCTGCTGGCCTTGACCATCGGCCTGTTGGGTGTCTGGTTGTGGTGGCCGCGCCGGCGGCAGTTTCGCTGGCAGAACCTGGTACCGCGCCGGGCCGAACGACGGCTGTTTTATCAAAGCCATATGAGCGCCGGTGTGGTGGTGATTACCGCCATGGCGCTGTTTGCTGTGACCGGCAGCGGTATCGCCTTCTACCAACAGACGCGGGCGCTGTTGGGTGTTAACGCCAATGTCACACCACTGGCCACCGCTCTGGCAGTGGAAAACAGCTGGCCCGCCTGGCTCAAGCAGGCCTATCAACTGATGCCGGCCGAAGCCGAGCTGCGCACGGTTAAGTTTGAGCACAAAAATACGGGCGGAGCGAACAGCGCCGGTGGCGAGCCAAGCCAAATAGAATTGAATTTTTGGGCGCCGGGTGACTGGTTGGGTATCGCCAATAATCGCGTACTGATTGAACCGGCCAGCGCCCGCATTATCGCCGCCGACCGTTTTAGCGAGCGCCCATTGAGCGCCAAGCTATACACCTTGATGATCCCCCTCCACACCGGCCACCACCTGCCCCTGTTTTACCCGCTGCTGTTGCTGCTGGTAGGCCTGTTGGGTAGCTCAATGGTCGCCTCCGGGCTGATCAGCTTTATTGTTAAACCGCGCCGGCGGCAAGCAACAAAGCCGGCTGCACCTGGTTCATTGGTGGCGAAAACCCTGCGCCGGCAGGTGGATCAACAGTTGGCTGAGTGGCGCCAGCAGGCCGAAGTTGGCGCTGTGGTGCGTTTACGCAGCGGCGACATGGCTCTGCTCGACCGCGCGCTCCTCTTGGAGTGCGAACAGTTATTGGCCTGGCGGACAGACGAGCAAACCGAGCCCTATCTGCACCGGGTATTGGCGGCGCTGGCTGAGCGGGTTGGCGAATTAAAGGCCCAATTTGCCAACGAAACGGAAGCCCGCAACAATCCCGCGTTAACGACTGTGCTCGAGGTACAGGCATTACTGGAAGAGAAGGCGCGTATCTGCCGGGTAATTCCCTGAGTCATCGCAGCGCCCATCAGGAGTAACCATGAACCCTTTACACCAAGCGATTATCAAACGCGACCAGGCACGCGTGGCCGAGTTGTTGGCCCAGGGTGCCGACACCGGCGTGCTCTCGCGCAATGGTCGCAACGCCTTTGAGGTGGCCGAGTTCACCGAGAATTTACCGGCCATGGTACTGCTGGCCGGGCCCGACATTCTGCACACGGCCGCCGATAATTTATGGTGCGCCGCGATACGCCGCGGTGACTATGGCCTGGCCGATATTCCCCCGGCCCGTTTAAACGATGCCCTCTGCGATGCGCTGCTGTTGGTCGACAGTCAGCTCTGGTCTGCGTTACCGGAGACTTATCGGCAACCGGCCAACCTACAGACGCGCTGCCTTAAGCAGCCGGCACTGGTCAAGCTATTGCCCCATGACCTTATTTTTCAGCCGGAGTTTTATCAACCGCTGTTAACCGAGCTGAAGCTGTCGCACTGGCCAAGGCCCTGGCCGGCGGCGCTGGTGGCGACGGCTATTGAGCTCGATGTTAATCATCACTACTACTTGCAGGACGGCGATTACACGCCGGCGATTGCCCAGCGGCTGATTGCGTCCGATGGCAGCCTTTTGTATTGCATTCCTGAAGCCCTGCGCGACGCCGACCTCTGTCGGTTGGCCATGACCCGGGGTTATGACCTGGGCGCCGTGCCCGCCGCGGCCTGGAGCGATGAGCTGGTGCCGTTAGCCCTGGCATCCCTGGCGCGCGCCGGCGGTGGTGTGGTTGGCCGCCCAGGCGGGTGGCAGGCGTCACTCTCTGCCGACAGTCTCGCTCGGGTGCCCGAGCCGCTGCGCAGTTATGAGATCTGCTTGAACGCGGTCACTTCTAATTATCAGGCCCTGGCCTGGGTGCCCCAGCAATACCGGGATGTGGCCATGTGCGTGGCGGCGCTGGAGGGGCGTGAGCTGATCGGTATGCAGATCATTGAAATTCTCGAGCAGGTGCCGGAGGCCATTCGCACGACGGTTGAGCAGCAGGCCAATTTCACCCACCACATACAACCCGGCGAGTATGAGGATTGGGATCTGGAATAATTAATCACGCGCCAGCTTTTTTCTGTCGGTTGATTCCGTTATCGGCGCAGCCATTCCATAAAGTTTATTTGACTAACCCGCGCCGCTTCTAATTGCAAAAAAGCTTTTCAGCCTGGCGAGTGCATGGGCTATAACGGGCCGCACGCCATTCACCTCTCATCGGCTGAGAGCTTCGCTATGAAAATAGATATCGAAGAGTGGCTGGCGGCGGCCTTTGCTGCCGATAGCCAGCAATTTTCAGAATTGATCGCCGAGTTACCGCCCTCCACCAGCCAGTCTACCGCCGTGCAGCTGGCCGCTGGCAGCCCGTTGGACTCCCGGGTTTACGCTCTGCGCTCGGTCTCCCAGGATCACTCCGTCGGTGGCGAGCCCCAGTTGGCCATCGGCCTGGCGACGCTGGGGCTGGCCCTGTGCCAACAGGCGTTTGCCCGCTATGGCCCGGGTGTGGCCGATACCTTCCCCTTTGGCGTTGCCCAATTTGCCCTGGATGCCCAGCGCGCCTACGACCGCGCCGGCCGCTACCGGGAGCAGTTGCAGGTGATCGAGCAGGCGCTGGCCTGGTTGCAGGCCAATCACACCGAGCCGAAGCTGCAGGACGATCTGATCTTTGCCCGCATCGAGGCGTTAATCTCCCTGGGCGAGTTGGAAGAGGCCAGCCGCTCGCTGGCCGAACAGCAGCAGGCGGGCCGGGCGCACCACCATCTGTTTACGATCTTGTCGGAGCGGCTTAACAGCCGGCTTAAATCTGCCACCGAAAGCAAAGACCAGCGCAGTTTGGAGCAGCGCCTGGCGGCAGAGCGCAAAGACTCGCTGAAATCGGTGATTGGCAGTTTGCAGGGGCTGGCGCCGGAATTTGCCTCACTATTGGGACAGCTCAACAGTGAGGTGGATAGCGAGCCGGATACACTCTCGGCCAGTGACGCCATCGCCAAAAGTCATAGCCTCTACCAAAAAATGGGGCAATTTATGGAGGGGATGGCCTCTGGTGCCGGCCAGCAGATTGCCCTGAATGGCGAGATTCAACGGGTCTCTGCCGTCTTGGCCGACCCGCTGCAGGGGCGGGAGGCCAAGGCGCTGCGCACTAACCTGGTGAGCTTGGAAAATGTGCGCGCCCAGGCCATTGAAGCCGGTTTGGAAGAGACCGCCGTCGATACCCTCTGGCCGCTCTATGTCTGCTACAAGCGGCTGCAGATGTTGGCCAAGGCCATTGAGGCGCTGCAGTTAATTCGCCGCTGGCAGGCGGCGCGCCGGCTGCAAATCAGTGACCCGCTCAAGCGCGCCGGCATTACCCAGATGTACCCGCTGCTCTATGTCGAACTGGCCGCCCGCCTCACCGAACAGGGCGAACATATCGAGCTGCTCAATATTATCGAAGAGGCCAAGGGCCGGGCTCTGGCCGATAGCCTGGCGCTGGAGGCGGCACGCGACAATGAGTTGTTGGGGCTGGAGAACGCCGGCCAGTGGCTGCCGGAGCTGATGGTGGAGCTCGGCGCCCACTACCTCACCTATCTGTTGGATGAGGAGTACTGCTTTGCCGTCTGCGTGACCAAAACCGGCCAGATTCACAGCGCCACCCTGCCGGTGGGCAGTGAGTTGATTGGCCGCTATCGCAACGTGATCGATCCCTCCCAGTGGGGTAAAAAGTTGGGCTTTAAGCGCCAGCCCGACGACATCGCCAAACGTTTGAGCCCGCTGGTGGGTTGGTTGCAGCCGCTGCTGGCCAACGGTTCCATCGCGCTGGATGACCACTTCTGTTACTCCCCCGATGGCCTGCTGCACCTGCTGCCGCTGCACTACCTGCAATTTGAGGGGGAGCCTTTCGTCAACCGCTTCTCTCTCTCGCGGGTGCACTGTGCCGCCTTGATGCAGCGTTTCGCCGCCCAACCTCCCCGGCGGCCCGACCACTATCTGACAGTGCAGGTGCCGCTGGCCTCGGAGGCGGCCAACAACCCCGGTAAGGTGGCCCAACTGGGCGCGGTGGCCGAGTGGCTGGCCGACAGTGGCCTGCCCGGCAAGCCGCTGCGGGGCACGGCCGCCGATATCGCCACGCTGCAGCAACAACCGCTGGCCTCGGCGCTGCTCCACTTTGCCACCCATGGCTATTTCCCCAAGGCCGGTTCCGGTCAGTCGGCCTTTGCCCACTCCGGCCTGCTGCTGGCCAACGCCGGGCAGCTGCCTGAGGGGGTTGGCGATGAGTTCGGGGGTGGCGGCCTGCTGTCGCCGGCGCAGATTCTCAACGGCCGGCCGGCGCTCGATCTGCGTCTGGCCCATATCTCGCTGCAGGCCTGTGTCTCCGGTTTGGCGGAAGAGGGGGTTGGTGGCGATGCCCTGGGCTTGGAGTGGAGCCTACTGATGGCCAAGGCCGCCAGTGTGCTCAGCAGCCACTGGAATGTGGCGGTAGGCAGCTCCGCTGAGTTCTGCATTGTTTTCTACGAGCAGTGGCTCCTGGCCGGGAAGTCCCGGGCCGAGGCCTGGCGCAGTGCGGTGCGGCAGATGATGCCAGCCACCGGCGCCGATAGCGGTGCCAGCGCCTACCACTGGGCGGCCTACAGTCTGGCCGGTGACTGGCGTTAATCATTTATTCATTGATAAGGAGAAGGTGAGTGTCTGCAAGTTTAATTCGCACAATAGAAGCCATGGATGATCGCACCCGGGTGCGGGTGCTGGAAGAGTTTGCCAGCCAGCTGTTTGAAGGGATGGACTCCAACCCGGAGCAGATTATTGCCGCCATTCCCGCCAGCTACCAGGAGGCGGTGGCCTTTAACGAGGCGCTGGCCATCTCCGACGAGCAGTGGCAGCAGCCACTGTCGCAAGCCGCCTCCGCCGCCCTCGCCAAAGATCTGTTGTTGGGCTTTGCCGCCGACCCGGCCATGGCCGATGCCCTGCAGCAGGTGGTTGACCGCTACCGCGATGACGCGTTGCTGGCTGGCACCATTCTCGCCACCGGTGTCGCCATCTCAATGATCATCGTCGCCTGCACCACCAAATTTAAGGGCACCGTGGGCAGCTTTGAGATCAGTAAAGAGGCCGCCGACCCAGAGCTGGTCGACAAGGTGCTGAGCCAGTTTCCAAAACTCTCCTAAGCGCGCAAAATCGACCACCCTCTCTTTCATCGCAGTGACTCTGCGTAAGCGATTGTTATGCCCAGGTTAACCCGCAATAACGCCGGCCAGGCGCTTGGCCAGGTAGCGGCGCCGTTTGTTGAGCTGTTCCGCCACGGCTCCCTCAGTGTGGAGTACTATCAGCCCGACAAGGTGGATGGGCAGAGCCCGCACCCGCGCGATGAACTCTATGTGATTGTCTCCGGCCACGGCTGGTTTGTCTGTGGTGACAGCCGCCAGCCGTTTGAACCGGGTGAGGTGTTGTTTGTCGCGGCCGGGGTGGAACACCGCTTTGAGGAATTCAGCGACGACTTCGCCACCTGGGTATTTTTCTATGGCCCGGAAGGTGGCGAAGCGGTAGAGGGGTGAGCGCGGCGGCGGGTTTAAACAACTCGTTACTGGGTTGAGCCGTGGGCAGGTTAGTGGTTGTCCTTCTCCTTCTCCTTCTCCTTCTCCTTCTTCTTAGTGGCCATTCTCTTTGTTACCGCTCTTGCCGTTGCTGTTCCCTTTAGCGTTGGGCTCGCCGCTGCCACGCTCTTTAGCCGAGTTGTCGGCCTGCACCAACGCAATAATGCGCGTGCCGGAGGAGACCTGCTCGGCAGTGGGTTTCTCCTGGAGCACGGTCAGCTTTTTATTGCCGTTCATTAAAAACATGGGAATGGCGCGGCTGCCATATTGTTGCTGGTAGTGCTCGAAGGTGAACTCGTCGCTGATGCTGGTGGTGCGCATCTCCGCCCCCTGGGCAATCAGACTGGCCAGCTTGGCAAAGGTGACGTCGCCGGAGAAGAGCGTCAGACCGGCCAGCTCCTCGGCCACCTGCTCGCGTTCACCCTTGCGCAGGCTGGCCTGGCTGGGCAGGGCGTAGACCCGTTTTTTGCCGAACTCCCGGCCGTAGCGCTGCACCGCCAGCAGGTTTAGCTCATCGTTTTGCGAAACCCCCAACATGCGCCCCAGGCCCACCAGGTCGAGCTCTTTTTCCGCCAGGCGGGAGACCGGGTTGCCGTGAAAAACGCGTAGCCCGGCCATGCGACCGAGGCGGACATTGCTGCGGTAGCTGTCGGCCAGGCGCACATCAAACCCATTTTTTTGCAGCTCCTGGGCGATGGTGCGCGAGACCACATTGGCGCCGATCAACAGCGTCCCCTGGGGCGCCTGCTCCACCACGCCGAGCAGCTGTGCCAGCGGTTTGGCGGTTAAGCTTTGAAACACCACGGTGCCGATAATCACCACAAAGGTGAGTGTCACCAGCAGGTCGGCGTTGGCGTAGCCGAGCTGCGACAGGCGCAGGGCAAACAGCGCCGAGACCGCCGCCGCGATAATGCCGCGCGGGCCAATCCAGCTGATCAGGGTCTTCTCCTGCCAGGTGAGGTCGGTGCCGAAGGTGGAGCTGATAATTTTAATAGGGCGGGCAATAAAGTGGATAAAGGCCAGCACCGCAATGGCCTGCCAGCCGAGGGTGATCAGGTCGTGTAGGTCGATGCGCGCAGCCAGCAAAATAAAGAGGCCGGAGATCAACAGAATGCTCAGGCTCTCTTTAAAGTCGAGGATATTTTCGGTCTCCACGCCGGCCATGTTGGCCAGCCAGATGCCCATGATGGTTACCGCCAACAGGCCGGATTCATGCTCCAGCGTATCGGACAGGGCAAACACCGCAAACACGGCAATCAGGGCGAAGACATTTTGCAGGTAACCGGGAATTAACTGTCGGCGCAACACCTGGCCACACAGGTAACCGGCACCGCAACCCAAGGCCACACCAATCACCAAAATTTTGCTGAACACCACGGCCACCGCCAGCCACTCATTGCCACCGTTGGCATCGGCCACAATAAAATTAAAGACCAGCACCACCAGCAGGGCGCCGAGCGGGTCGATGAGTATGCTCTCCCAACGCAGAATATTGGTGATGCGGCTGTTGGGCCGCACCGAGCGCAACATGGGCACAATCACCGTCGGCCCGGTGACCACCACCAGCGCGCCAAACAGCAGCGAGAGATGCCAGTCGAGCTCCAGCAGCCAACTGGTAAACAGGGAGATGCTCACCCAACTGGCGATCAAGCCGAGGCTGAGCATGCGCCACACCGTCGACTCCATCCCTTTTATCTCGTTGAATTTCAGGGTCAGGCTGCCCTCAAACAGGATCACCGCCACCGCCATGGAGACCAGCGGAAAGAGCAGCTCGCCAAACAGCTGATCGGGGTGCAGCCAGCCGAGGCCGGGGCCGATCACAATGCCGGTTAACAGCAGAAACAGAATCGCCGGCAGCCGCAGCCACCAGGCCAGCCACTGACTGGCCAGGCCCAGTACGCCGACCAGTGCCAAACTGAAAATGGGTCCGTGCTCCAAGCGCTGTTCTCATTCTGCCCGGTTAAAAGTGTTGGCACTGTAGCGAAGATGGTGGCCGGGGGCCAGCGCACCGCTGTTATGACTTCAGTGTCATGGCGTTAGTGTTATGGCGTGGCCAGTGGTGCCACGCCACAATTTAATGAATAATTTCGCTTTTAAAATTGCCCGGCCGCGGGTGCCTACCAACGAGAAGCTCTATGCCCGAATCCGAACGCCAGGACCTGGCCACCAGCAGCCTTTGGCAACAGACCTGGCAGGTAAAAACCCAGGCGTTGCTGGTGGCGATGGGCGATTTGACCCTTACCATCCAGCGCCGCCCTCACGAGTGGCAGCTGCGTTACGCCTGGCAGAAGCAGGGCGCCCTGGGTGATTTCCGAAGTGAGTGGGTGGGTGAGGAGTCGCTGCTGGATGAGTCGGCGCCCACCAGCCGCATCGCCCTCGACCGCATGACCGCCGATGTCACGCTGCTGCCGCGCCTGGCCGACCGGCCGGTGGTGGTGCGCCCTATCTCGCCGCTGACATTAGCCGGGCAGAGCAAAATCACCCTCTATGTGAGTACTCCGGTCTGGCTGGAGGTGGTGTTGTCGGAGCGCATCAGTGAGGAGCTGCCGGTGCAGCAGTTGTCCGATACCTGGATGGGCGGGGTCACCGGCAATGGTGAACTCTGCTACGGCTCACACACCCACGCCCGGCTCGATGCCAGCCAGTTGTTGAATCTGCCCTACCGGGTGTTAACGCCGGTGGAGATTCACAACAAAAGCAGCGAGTCGAGAAAGCTGGAACGGCTCAGCCTGCCCTGCCCCTATCTGTCGGTGTTCAGTACCCGGGGGCTGCTTGCCACCGAACCACTGACCATCACCATGGATGCCGAAAAGAGCCGCGGCGTGGTGCAGATTGGTGCGCCCCAGGGCAGTGTCAAAGCGCTCACCAAACCGCGCAAGGTCACCGAAAAGGGGATGTTGATCAGCGCCTGGGCCAACCTCTTTGCCTAGGGCCTGTTAACACTAATTTAGCACCACTGCTGATTTGGGCCCACCAAACTACGCGGCTCGCGCCTAGATCGAGCTCATTTCAAGCTCAACAGAGGTGCTAAATTAGTGTGAACAGGCCCTAGTGTCGGCAGGCCCCAGTCTCCTCTTACCGTTAAGGCAGCCAAAGCCCCATGAACGAAACCACTGATTTATCGATTTTTGAGTCCCTGTCGCTGATCACCATTTTAAAGGCGATGCTGATTTTGGCCGCCGGTTGGCTGTTGGCCAATTTTCTGCGCTCGCTGTTTCGCAAAACCATGGAGAGCAAAATCTCCGCCCATGCCCTGGCGATGTACAGCCGCGTAATCTACTACGGGGTGTTGATCATCTTTACTGTGTCGACGGTGGACGCTCTCGGTTTTGATCTGAGCGTGTTGTTGGGGGCAGCCGGTATCTTAACGGTGGCCATCGGTTTCGCCTCGCAGACCTCCGCCTCCAACCTGATCAGCGGTCTGTTTCTGTTGGGCGAGAAACCGTTCCAGATTGGCGATGTGTTGCGCATCGGCAACGACACCGGCGAGGTGATCAGTATCGACCTGCTGTCGGTAAAACTGCGCACCTTCGACAACCTGTTTGTGCGCATTCCCAACGAGTCGTTAATTAAAACCACCGTGGTCAATCTCACCCGTTACCCCATTCGCCGTATCGACCTGCTGGTGGGGGTGGCCTACAAGGAGGAGCTGGCGCGGGTGAAAGCGGTGCTGCTGGAGCTGGCCAATGACGAGTTGCGCGTGCTGGAAGAGCCAACGCCGTTTTGCATCGTTACCGGTTTTGGTGCCTCGTCGGTGGACCTGCAGCTCTCGGTCTGGACCCAGCGCGAGCTGGTGCGCGATGTTAAAAGCGATATGTACGAACGCATTAAAGCTCGCTTCGATGCCGAGCAGATTGAGATTCCCTTTCCCCACCTGTCACTCTACGCCGGCTCCGCCACCGGCCCCTTTCCCGTGGCCGGGCCAGAAGCCGAGGGCGAGTAATCCTCGCACGCCTGGCTTCAGGCTATTGGCTTGAGGCGGATCAAGCTAATAGCCAATTGCCCGGCCCAGTGGGCTGTCGGCGCCCTGCGCGGGGGTTGTGGGCATGGCTATTTGGCGGGCGTCTGCATAGACTTTTGCCCTGCCGCCGAAGCTGAAGGTCGGCGCACGGCGAGAGCAGCCAGCGCTGGCGGCGCCTTTTGCGATCACTCAATCGCCGTCGAACACCAATAACAACCGGGCACCAGCCAGGGAGCAAGCACATGACAACAGAGAGTAACACCAGCTATTTAAGCGAGGCCGAACGGCAGCAGCTGGATGCCTATTGGCGGGCCTGCAACTACCTGGCGGCGGGGATGATCTACCTGCGCGACAACCCGCTGCTGGCCGAGCCACTGCAACCGGCACACCTGAAGCAGCGGCTCTTGGGCCACTGGGGCTCAAGCCCGGGCCTGGCCTTTATGATCACCCACCTGAACCGCGCCATTAACCAGTTCGACCTGGAGGCGATCTTCCTGGCCGGCCCCGGCCACGGTGCCCCGGGGGTGATTGCGCCCACCTACCTGGATGGGGTCTACAGCGAGGTCTACCCGGAGTTCAGCCAGGACAAAAGCGGCCTGCAGAAGCTCTTTAAACACTTCTCTTTTCCCGGCGGCGCCGGCAGCCACTGCACGCCGGAGGTGCCGGGTTCCATTCACGAGGGTGGCGAGCTGGGCTACAGCCTCTCGCACGCCTTTGGTGCCGCCTTCGACAACCCGGAGCTGATTGTCACCGTGGCGGTGGGTGACGGCGAGGCCGAGACCGGCCCGCTGGCCACCGCCTGGCACTCCAGCAAATTTTTAAACCCGGTGCGCGACGGCGCCGTGCTGCCGATTCTGCATTTGAACGGCTACAAGATTAACAACCCGACCCTGCTCTCCCGCATACCCCATGGCGAGCTGGAGGCGCTCTTCACCGGCTACGGCTGGCGCCCCTATTTTGTCGAGGGCGACGACCCCGAGACGATGCACAACACCATGGCCAAAGCCATGGATGAGTGCATTGCCGCCATTCGCACCGCCCAGCAGCAGGCGCGCACCAGCGGCCAGGCGCAGCGGGTGCACTGGCCGATGATTATCCTGCGCTCACCCAAGGGCTGGACCGGCCCGAAAGCATTCAACGGCAACAAGATAGAGGGCTTCTGGCGGGCGCACCAGGTGCCGCTGAAAGAGGTGCGCGACAACCCGGAGCAGCTGCAGCTGTTGATTGAGTGGCTGAGCAGCTACCGGCCCGAGGCGCTGTTTGACAGTGAGGGCCGGCCGCAACCCCAGGTGGCCAGCTTCCCGCCCAAGGGCGAGCGGCGCCTGGGGGCCAACCCCCACGCCAACGGCGGCCTGGTGAAACGCAACCTGCGCCTGCCCGATTTTCGCGACTACGCCGCCCAGGTGTTGCACCCGGGGCAGATCCACCTGCCCAACACCCGCCCCCTGGGGCAGCTATTGCGCGACATTATGCAGAGCAACCGCGATAACTTTCGCGTCTTTGGCCCGGACGAGACCACCTCCAACAAGCTCGACGATATCTACCAGGTGACCAAAAAGTGCTGGCTGGCCGAGCGCCTGCCGGAGGATGACAACGGCGGCGAGCTGAGCGCCGACGGCCGGGTGATGGAGATGCTCTCGGAGCACACCCTGGAGGGTTGGTTTGAGGGCTATCTGCTCACCGGCCGCCACGGACTGTTTGCCACCTACGAAGCCTTTGTGCACGTGATCGACTCCATGTACAACCAGCACGCCAAGTGGCTGGAGATGTGTGAGTCTATCTCCTGGCGGGCGCCGGTGGCCTCGCTCAACCTGCTCATCACCTCCACCGTCTGGCGCCAGGACCACAACGGCTTCACCCATCAGGACCCGGGTTTTCTGGATGTGGTGGTTAATAAGAGCCCGCTGGTGACACGGGTCTATCTGCCGCCGGACGTCAACACCCTGTTGGCCACCGCCGACCACTGCCTGCGCAGTGAAAACAAGATCAACGTTATGGTGTGCGACAAGCAGCCGCATATGCAGTATCTCGCCATTGACGAGGCGATCAGCCACTGCGACCAGGGGTTGGGTATCTGGGAGTGGGCCAGCAACGACGACGGCCAGGAGCCGGATGTGGTGCTGGTCGGCTGCGGCGATATTCCCACCAAGGAGGCGCTGGCGGCCACGGCCCTGCTGCGCGCTGATTTCCCCGAGTTAAAGGTGCGCTTTATCAACGTGGTGGACCTGTTCCGTATCGCCTCGCCGCACGTACATCCGCACGGCCTGACCGATACCGATTTCGATAGCCTGTTCACCAAAGACAAGCCGATTATTTTTAATTTTCACGGCTACCCCTGGCTGATTCATCGCCTGGCCTACAAGCGCAATAATCACCGCAATTTACACGTGCGCGGCTACAAAGAACGGGGCAATATCAACACTCCGCTGGAGTTGGCCATTAAAAACGAGATCGACCGCTTCAGCCTGGCCATCGATGTCATCGACCGGGTGCCGGCGCTGCAGGTGGCCGGCGCTCACGCCAAACAGAAGTATCGTCACCGGCAGTTGCAGTGTCAGGCCTATGCCCACGAGGTGGGGGTCGATCTGCCCGAGGAGGAGAACTGGGTGTGGAGTTTGTAATCCGCCCCGGTCGTTGCAGGCAGTAGAAGGTAACCAATAAAAAATGGCAGTCAATTACGTAGCACTGGCCGGCGCACTGCTCGGCGGTTTAGGGCTGTTCCTGCTGGCCGTGGGCATGATGACCGACGGCCTCAAACAGGCCGCCGGTAAATCCCTGCGCGACGTTCTGGCCAACTGGACGCGTACGCCCCTGCGCGGGGTTTTTTCCGGCTTTTTAATGACCGCCATTGTGCAATCCTCGAGCGCGGTAACCGTTGCCTCCATCGGTTTTGTTAACGCTGGCCTGTTGTCGATGCACCGCGCCCTGGGGGTGATCTACGGGGCCAATGTCGGCACCACCATCACCGGCTGGCTGGTGGTGCTGATCGGTTTTAAATTAAATATTGAAGCCTTTGCCCTGCCTATGATCGGCATTGGTATGATCGCCCGCATTGTGCAGCGCGAGGGGCGAATGGCGGCCCTGGGCATGGCGCTGGTCGGCTTCGGCCTCTTTTTTGTCGGCATCGATATTTTAAAAAATGCTTTCGAGGGGTTGGTGGCGGCCTTCGATTTAACCCGCATCACTCTGCAGGGGCCGGGGCAGATAGCGCTGTTTCTGGTGATCGGTTTTGTGATGACCATTCTCACCCAATCCTCCAGCGCCTCCATTGCTCTCACCATTACCGCTGCCGCCACCGGCGTGGTGGGTATCTACGCGGCGGCGGCCATGGTGATTGGCGCTAACGTCGGCACCACCACCACGGCGCTGTTGGCCTCCATCGGGGCCACCGCCAACGCCAAGCGGGTGGCTTTGGCGCAGGTGCTGTTTAATGTCGGCACGGCGGTGGTGGCACTGTTGATCTTGCCGCTGCTGTTTTTGGTGGTGCACGCCTTGAGCCGATTTCTGGAGCTGGAGGCCGACCCTACGGTCACCCTGGCCATGTTCCATACGGTGTTTAACGTGCTGGGGGTGTTGCTGGCGCTGCCGTTAACCAACATTCTGGCGCGCTACCTGGAGGGCCGTTTTATCGAGCGCGAGGAGCGCACCCTGCAGCCGCAGTTCCTGGATAAAGCCATCGCCACCACGCCGGTGCTGGCGGTCAATGCGCTGGTGCTGGAGCTGGAAGCCCTGGCCGAGCGGGTGCGCAATCTGAGTCACCTCTGTCTCTACTACGGTCGCGCCCAGCCGAGCGAGATCGCCTATGAGCTGAAGCATGTGCTCAGCCTCTCGGCCGGCATCTCCAAATTTATTGTCGGGCTGCAGAAAAACGCCCTCACCGAAGAGACCAGTCACCAACTCGACAGCCTGCTGCGCATCGATCAGTACCTGTTGAGCACCGCCCACGATGCCGATGGCATCTACCACAAGTTGGAGCAGATCGCCGCCCAGGATCTGGCCTACCTGCAGGCGTCACTGGAGAGCTATCAGGCCGGGGTGCTGGCGATGCTGACCATGAGCCCGGAGACCGACTACGAGCAGTCGCTGGTGGAGATTCAGGCTCTGCACGACCAAGTTAAAGCCAGCCTGGTCAGCGCCGGAGCCTTGGGGCGGGTGGAGTTCGATACCATGATGACCATTATCGATATGATGGCGGTGGCGCTGCACGTGGCCCAGCAGTGGTTGAAGGCGATGCGTAATCTGCGCGCGCTGTCACTGGCCACCGGTACCCAAACGCGCCTGATTCCGCCATTGCAGGCGATGGCGGCGGAGCCGGAAGCCGAGCCGGCAGTTGCATCTGAGGCGCCACTCGATGCCGGGCAGGCTCCGGGTGCAGAGGTAACCACAGAAGCGCCACCCACGCCGGAGGCGCCTCGGAAATAAACTGGCCCTGAAATGACAATTTTGGCTGGGGCTGTTTATGCGGCTCGGCTTAAGCAATGGACGTAACAAATTGGCCGCTCGAACTTCACAAAAATAGAGCTGCCCAACAGGATATTAAGAACGCAGAAATTAAAAAAACGTGACAGTAAAAACAAAAAAATTACAACGACGACAAGCGCAATGAGGTTGAGATGGCAACGCTAAAATTTTTAGGTGCAATTGAGGGGGTGACCGGCTCCTGTTATCTGTTATCGACAGACAAATCACAAATTGTGCTCGACTGTGGCCTGTTTCAGGGGCGGCGGGAAGAGGAGGCGGCCAACCTTTGCGACTTCCCGTTCGATGTCGAGCGCATTGATGCCATGGTCCTCTCCCACGCCCACCTGGACCACTCCGGGCGTATTCCGCTGTTGGTGCGCCAGGGTCTGCGCTGCCCCATCTACATGACCTGGCCCACCTGCGATCTGATTGAGGTGCTGCTGAAAGATGCCGCCTCCCTGCAGGAGCGTGATGCCGAGTGGGAGAACCGTCGCCGCCGCCGCGCCGGTAAGGATGAAGTGGAGCCGCTCTATCGCCTGCCCGATGTTGAAGAGGCGCTCGACTACTGTCAGGGCACCAAGTACCACGAGCGCATCGCCATTACCGAGGATATCGAACTGCGCTTTTTGGATGCCGGCCATATTTTGGGTTCGGCCATTGTTGAGCTGTTTATTAGCGAGGGCGGGGTGGAGAAAAAACTGGTCTTCTCCGGCGACCTGGGCAACTCCTGTGCGGCGCTGTTGAAAGATCCGGAACAGGTGTTCGACGCCGATGTGCTGCTGCTGGAGTCCACCTACGGTGACCGCGAACACCGCTCCATGCGCGAAACCCTGGAGGAGTTTGAACAGGTACTGACCGAGGCCTCGGAAAACGGCGGCAACATTTTAATTCCCTCCTTCGCCGTGGGCCGTACCCAGGAGATTATTTTCCGCCTGGGCGAGCTCTACCAGGCCGGCAAGCTGAACACCCAGGCGGTCTACCTCGACAGCCCCATGGCCATCGCCGTCACCGAAATTTACCACCGTTATCAGGATGTCTTTAACGCCGAGGACCGGGCGGTAATGGGCGGTCAGAGCAGTCGCCGCAGCCTGCACAACTTTCTGCCGATACTGCGCTACTCGGTCTCGACCGAGGAGTCGATCGCGCTCAATAAAATTGATCGCGGGGCGATTATTATTGCCGGCAGCGGCATGTGTAACGGCGGCCGCATTCGCCACCACCTGAAACACAATATCTGGCGCTCACAATCCCACGTGATCTTTGTCGGCTTTCAGGCGATTGGCACCCCCGGCCGGGCACTGGTCGACGGCGCCAAGTATTACCATATGGCCGGTGAAGAGATTACCGTTAAAGCCCAAATTCATACCCTGGGTGGCTTCTCCGCCCACGCCAGCCAGGCGCAACTGCTGGCCTGGTTGAAAGGTTTTGAGGCAAAGCGGCCGCAACTGTTTTTGGTGCACGGCGAGGCCGAGGCGAAAAAGGCGCTGCAGGCCGCCGCCAAGCAGCATGGCTGGCATGCCCACATTCCCGAACTTAACGACAGCATCCGATTTTAACCGGGCCAATTTATGAAAGAGTCGATTAAAAATTTCTGTGCATTTCCCACCGCCGCCGAGGATGTGATTGCCGCGCGCAAAACGCGCATGAACAGCCCCTCCTACGCCCTGGCCTACACCGACGATGAATTCCTGCTGCGCGATGAACTGCGCGCGGTGCGTCTGCAGTTGGAGTGGTTAAAGCCCGATCTTATTCAGGATGAACACGGTATTGAGAGTACCGTGGTGATTTTTGGTGGCTCGCGCTTTCTTGAGCCGGAGAAGGCGGCCATGGCGGCCAACTGTGTGGTGCAGCTGCTGGATGAATCACCCGACGATGGCGA
Source organism: Halioxenophilus sp. WMMB6 (assembly GCF_033283405.1). NCBI lineage: Bacteria > Pseudomonadati > Pseudomonadota > Gammaproteobacteria > Alteromonadales > Alteromonadaceae > Halioxenophilus > Halioxenophilus sp. WMMB6. Next base: position 385,673 of record NZ_JAWMQR010000002.1, on the reverse strand, counting down.
ACTCGCCCGGCAACAACGCATCAGCCAAAATCTGCTCGACAACAGCCGCTATTATGAGGAGGCGCGACTGCTCGCCCAGCGCATTACCGAGCTCTCTCTCGATCATGGCGGCCGCGAGTTTGTGGTGGTCACCGGTGGTGGCCCGGGGGTGATGGAGGCGGCCAACCGCGGTGCCAATGACGCCGGTGGTAAAAATATCGGGCTCAATATTGTGCTGCCCTTCGAGCAGATGCCCAACCCCTACATTACTCCGGAACTCTGTTTTCAGTTCCACTACTTTGCCCTGCGTAAAATGCACTTTTTAAAGCGGGCGCGGGGGCTGGTGGCCTTCCCCGGAGGCTTTGGTACTTTGGATGAGTTGTTCGAAACCCTGACCCTGATTCAAACCAAAAAAATCCTGCCCATCCCCGTGGTGCTGATGGGTAAAGCCTATTGGCAGAAGTTGATTAATTTCGATTTTCTGGTGGAGCAGGGGGCTATTGAAGCGGAGGACTTGGCACTTTTCCAATTTGCCGACTCCGCCAGTGAAGCCTGGGCGATATTGGAGCGCGCCTGGCAGGCCCTGGGCGAGGGGTAGTTCTCACTCGCCAAGAGGTCATGAAAAGCCGAGGGGTAGTTCTCACTCGCCAAGAGGCCATTAAAAGAAGAGGAGTCGTTTTTCCGCAGGCGTAAGCGATAAAAAAATAAAAACCGGGCAGGTGCGCCCGGTTTTTTTATACCCATTTTATATGTTCAGCGTTTAGGCCGGTTGCAGGGTGATCTGCCAGAGTTGTTCGCCGGCCCGGTTAAAGTGGCTGACGGTGAGCTCGCCGGTGGTACCGCTGATCTCCATCTGGCCAAAAAACTGATAGCCGACGGAGGGCGCCGAGCCCTGTATAAAGTCGTCGGGCAGGCCGTGAAAAACCACCTGCGGGCCAAAGGTGTCATCCAGTTTACTGGGGCCAAAGGTGCCGGCGTGCAGCGGCCCGCTGACAAACTCCCAGAAGGGGTTAAAGTCTTTAAATTGCGCTTTTTGTGGGTCGTAGTAGTGCGATGCACAGTAGTGCACATCGGCGGTAATAAAGTGGACGTTGTTAATCTGCTGCTGTTTCAGGTGGCTGAGCAGCTCCACCATCTCAAACTCCCGGCCGAGCGGTGGGCCATCGTGGTTGGCCAGATTCTCGGCGATATCGGTACCCCAATCCTTCACCTGCAAACCGATGGGCATATCGGCCACAATAATTTTCCAGGTGGCGGTGGAACGGCTTAACTCTGCCTTTAACCATTGCAACTGCTCGGCACCCAAAAAGGTGGTCTCCGGGCCCGCTTCGGCTTGCAGGTTTTCACTGTTGGGGCCGCGATAGGTGCGCATATCGAGCAGGAAGAGATCGAGCCCCGGGCCGTAGGCCACCTTGCGATAGATGCGGCGGGCATCGGTGGTGTGCACGCGGATGGGGTTGCAGTCGAACATGGCGCGGCGCGAGTACTCCGCCAGGACGGAGACGCTCTTCTCCTGGTAGCGCTCGTCGGTGAGGATCTGGCCTGGGTACCAGTTGTTGCGAATTTCGTGGTCGTCCCACATCTGCAGGGTGGCAACGTGGCGATGGAAGTCGACAAAGTGGGTGTCGAGAAAATTGTAGTAGTAGTTCTCGCGAAAATCCTGAATGGTCTCGGCCACCTTGCTTTTGCCCGGTGTCACCAGGTTGTGCCAGACGGTGCCGTCGGGCAGGTCGATGGTGGCGGGGATGGGGTTATCGGCGTAGATCAGATCGCCACAGTGGACGAAGAAGTCGGGCTCTTGCTGGCGCATAGCCTGGTAGGTGAGCATGCCGCCGCGCTCGGCATCGACGCCAAAGCCCTGGCCGGCGGTATCGCCCGACCAGCAAAAACGGAGATCGCCGGCAATGACCGGTGCGGTTTTAAATTGGCCGTAGAGCGGCTCGCTGAAGCTGCCCGGCACAAGCAGGCTCTCAAAGCGCACCCGGTAGAACCAGGTCTGCCCCGGCAGCAGACCGGTGACCACCGTCTTGGCGTTGAAGTCGGTGGGGGCCAGTGCGGCGCTGCCAGTAAATTGTGTGATATGGCCGAAGCCCGGGTCGGCACTCACCTCAACGTGCATCAGCGCCGGTGTGTTGCAGCGGCTCCAGATCACCGCGCCATCGGGGCTGATATCGCCACTGCTGATACCGGTAATCACGCTGGCCGGGGTGTTGGTTGGATCGCTGGTTTCGCTGATGGCCAGCGAATAACTCTGGCAGCCGGTCAGGCCCAAACCGGCCAGGCTAAGGCCAAGAAATTCTCTTCGTTTCACGTCTTCTCTCTCGTTCGTTCGCGTTTACTTGCGCCGGTGCAAGCACCGGCATTTGCACGGCATAGCGCAGCTATCACTGTTACGGGTTAAAGCACCTATCTGCGTCTTGGGCTAAAGCGCCTATCATGGTTTTGGGCGAAAGCACCAATCATGGTTTCGGGCGAAAGCGCCTATGGTAACGCAGTTTGTCGCCTGCGGCGGGCGGGCTGAATAAAGGCAGCGCTAAATCAGTGTAACCAGGCCCTAACACCTTTCATCAATCGGTGAGCAAGCTATGGGCCAGAGATTAATGGACGCTGATGGCAGTTTCATGTTGCTGATGGCCGAATAATAAAAACGGGGCGGCATTGGGATGGAAAAGAGGTTGTCGCCACTGTTAGCATAGTGTCTATCGCGCCGGGCTCAGCAATCCACTCGGTACAATCGATTAAAGCCGGCAGCGAACCCATCAAAAGTTGAGTAAAAATCTGCGTAAAACCGCTGCCAAAATAGCGCAGTAAAAAAACAGATAGATCAGCAACATCGCGATAGACGAGCAATAACGACAGGGTGAGCCTCAAGCATTGGCCGATTAATCCATTGCTTCGGGCTGCAATAAAAACAGCTCAATAAAGTCTTCGATTATGAGTGTTAGCTTGGACCAGTCCGCGCAAAAAGTACCACCTTCAAAAATCTCCCGCGACCTCTGGCGAATGGTCAGCCAGCCCCCGGGCCGCTGGCGGTTGAGGGCGCTAAGCTCGCTGCTGGTGCCTCTGCTGCTGGTGACCGCCTTTTTTGCCCATCAATTTGCCACGCTCTCTAATAGCCCCATTAACTACCGAAGCAGTGACTGGCTGACCCTTAACCTGTGGCGTTCCTCCATCGAACAGGGTGCCGGCTGGGCCCGCTTTACCGTGCACGGCGATATTCTCGATCTCACCTGGGCCGGAGACCGTTGGCTGGCGGTAACCCAACACGGCGAGCTGATCAGCAGCCGTGATGGCCAGCGGTGGAATCGCCGCGCCTGGGCCAACGGCCAGATGCACGCCCTGGCCTGGAGTCGCGAATCCGACCTGACTGTGGCGGTAGGTGAGCGGGAGCTGTGGCTGAGTGACAACCGCGGCGACGACTGGCAGCGGGTAGTGACTCTGCCGGAGCAGGGGGCGCTTTACGATATCGCCTACGGCGACGGCCTCTGGCTGGCGGTGGGCGAAAAGCAGATGCTGGCCAGCAATGACGGCCAAAGCTGGCAGCCGGTGAGTGACTCCGGCCAGGAGGCCGCGCTCAAGAGCCTGGCCTTTGGTGGCGGTGTCTGGGTGGTGGCGGGTGACCAGGGGTTGCTGGTCAGCAGCGATGGCAGCCGCTTTCGGCCGGCAACCGTGCTCGAGAAAGAGAGCACGCCGGTGCTCTCTGCGGTGGCCTACGACGGCCAGCAATTTGTGGCGGTGGGGGATAACCGGGTACTGACCAGCAGTGATGGTGGCAATTGGCGCTACGGCACCGTACTTGGCGACGACATCCTCAGCAAGCAGGGCGCCGCCGAGGTCCGGATCATCCAGTTCCATTTAACGGCTGTGGTGGGCGATGGTCAGCGCTGGCTGGCGGCCAGTGACGAGCAGCTCTACTACAGCGTCGATGGCGAAACCTGGCAGCTGTTGAGCGGGCAACCGCTGCCGCGCTCGATCTGGGCTTTGGCCAGCAATGGTGACCAGTGGCTGGCGGCGGGCAATGGCCTGGCGGCCAGTCGCGATGGCCAGAGCTGGCAGGAAAGTGCTATTGCCCAGAGCGGCAGTGGCTGGCTGGCGGTGGCCGGCGGTGACCAGGGCTGGGTGGCGGCCGGGCGGGATGGCCTGCTCGGCAGCGGCGATGGTCGCAATTGGGCGCCGTTAACCGCGCCGGTGCAGGATGTCATGCTCGGGGTGGCCAGCGATGGTGAGCAGTGGGTGGCTGGTGGGCTTAAAGATCTGCTCTACAGCAGCGATGGCCGCAGTTGGCAACGGGCCAGCTTCAAAGGCCAGATGGGGCGCATCAGCCAGGTGGCCAGCGGTGGTGGCAGTTGGTTTGCGGTTAACGGCGACCGCCTGCTTGGCAGTGACGATGGCCTGAACTGGGCGAATACCAGCCTGCCCGCGACCCGCCAGATTATCGATATCAAAACCGTGGCCTATAACGGCCAGCGTTGGCTGGCCGGTGGCAAGGGCACGTTGGTCGATAGTGGCGATGGTCGGCAGTGGCAGAGCCGCACGGCGGGCTCACTCAACTTCTACCAGCTGCTGGGTGACGCCGGCCTCTGGCTGGGGCTGGATGAGGGTTCCCTGGTCAGTAGCAGCGATGGCAACAGCTGGCAGCAGCAGGTGGCGCAGGATCAGTATGGCTGGTTGCACGGCATTGCCCGTGGCGCCGGGCTTTGGATTGCGGTGGGCGAGACGATTCTGACAAGCCCCGACGGCACCACCTGGCAGGAGGCCGATAACCCGGATCAATCTGCCACCTTACGCAGTGTCGCCTACGATGGCCGGCAATTTGTGGCGGTGGGGGAACAGGATATTCTCACCAGCGACGACGGCTTGAGTTGGCGCGCCTATGCCGGCTACCGCCGCTCTCCCTCACCGCTGGTGCTGTTGTTGTTGGCTCTGGCGGCGGTGGCACTGTTGGCGATGGTCTGGCAGTTGCTGCGTGACCGTTTCGTCCAGGGCGAGGTGGAGGTGAAGCGCACGCACCGGGCGGATGAGAGTGCTGTACCCGGCAATGCTAACGGCAGCCAGCCCAACGCCAGCAACGAATTTATCAGCGATCGGGCCATTAACCGGCTGGCCGACGATCGCCTCAACCGGGCGCCGGTGGCGTTGGCACTGAGCACCTTCATCCGCAACCGGGCGCAGTCCAAGCCCTTTACCCTGGCTATCTCCGGCGACTGGGGTTCCGGTAAGAGTTCGCTGATGGGGATGATCGCCGAGGACCTGCAGCGCACCGGCTTTGCCCCGGTCTGGTTTAACGCCTGGCACCACCAGGATCTCAACCTGTTGAGCGGCCTGGTGAAGGCCATGGGTGAGCAGGGCATCCCCCGCTTATGGACCCTTCGTGGCCTCGCCTTCCGCCTGGCCCTGGCGGTGAAAAAACTGCAGCTCTACCACCTGTTGGTATTTGGCCTGTCGCTGGCCATCGCCTCCTTTGCGCTCAGCCTCTACCACAGCGAGAGTGTGCGTGCCGAGATCTTCTCAGAGCATCTGAGCCAGCCGTTTTTCTTCTCCGATCAGCACGTGGCCGAATTAATGGCGCTGACGCCGGACGGGGAGAGCTGCCCCTGGCGCCAGCTGCAGGGCGAGGCCTTTGAGCAGCGCCGTGACCTGCTCAACGAGATCACCTTTAAGCCGCTGCTGGGCCTGCCGGCAGGCAGCGGCGAGGCCGCGCCCAAAGCGATTGTGCTGCCCGATAACTGCCAATTTATTTTGCTGCAGCACTTCAACCAAGAGCTGGGCACCGGCCTGCCCTATATCTTTCATGTTGCCCAGCAGAAGCTGGCGCCCACCCTGATTTTTCTGGGCACCTTTATCGGCGCGGTGGTGACCCTGTTTAACACCCTGGGGGTGTTTGGTTTTGGCCTGCGTTTTAAATCCACACTCGACGCCGCCGCCGAGAAAAACCCCTCCGCCATTATCGCCGTTAAGCAACGTTTAATTGATATCGCCTGGGCGCTGAAGATGACCCGCTCCCACTCGCTGGTGATCTTTATCGACGACCTCGACCGTATGCACCGGGAAAAGCTGCACGAGCTGATGGAGGTGTTGAACATGCTCTCCTCGGATAACCGCGAAGCTTTTTTTGTGCTGGGCATGGATTACGAACGGGTGGCCAGGCATCTGGAGAAGCAGCTGCAGGAGGTACACGGTGGCAGCGGCAAAACCGCCAAGCTCTACCTGCACAAGATGATCAACGTGGTCTTTACCCCCAAGGTGGTGGACAACTACCAGGCATTGATCGATAACGAAAAGGCGGCGACGGAGTCGCCCCTGCTGCAGGAGCAGAAGGCGAAGCGGCACTGGCAGGGGTTGATCAAGGGCTTGGACCTGACCTTCGGCCTGGCGGTTTGGCTGCTGGTGGCCGGGCTTTTGACCGTACTCTGGCAGAACCTGACGGTGATCAACCCCACCCTGTTGGCCGAGCCCAAGTCGCTGCTGGTGGCCAGCGGGCCGGCGAGCAGCGCGACTGATGTGGCGCCGGCGGCGGAGGCAACAGCCAGCGCCAGCGAGGTAACTCAGGACTACCCCACCGAACCCGCACCGGCGGCCAATAGCCCCCTGCGGCTGCGCCAGGAAGCGGCCCCCAGCAACACGCTCTGGCCCTGGTTGATCGCGGCCATTATCGGCCTGGCGGGCTTTGTGCTGCCGCTGCTGATTAAGGCCGACCAGTGGCAGCAGCCGGACGACACCGAAGATTTTAAAAAGATACTCAAGGCCTTTAACCACTCCCTGGCCGGCTTGCGCAACACGCCACGCCAGGTGCGCCGCTCCACCAATCTGCTGCGCATGGTCAACCTCTATAAGAGTGCCCTGGTCGAGCCGCTGGCCTACGCCGAGCTGGGCCAGCTGGTGGTGGTCTATGCCCTGCGTAGCCTGGGGCTGACCGATGAGGCTGAGCAGGAGCGGCTGCTGCAACGCTACACCAGCAAGCCGGCCCCCGAGCTCCCCCGGGAGCAGTTCATCGACAGCTTGGTGAATGATTTCAAAGCCTGGCTGCCGGCCGAGCTCTACAGCGAAGTGGCACAAGCGCTGCCACAGGCGATCGACCATTTCGATGCCGACTACCGCGCCTGGTGTAATGGCGATAAGCGGGTGGATATCGACCGGCTGGCGGAGTTCAATCAGTTATTGAAGGCCTTTCAGTAGCGATACTTGAGACAGTAGCGAGGCTCGGAGTGCCGGTTAAAAAGGAGTGTGTGACAGGAGAGTGGGATGACAGGAGAGTGGGATAGACGCGGCGGTTTTGGCAGCGGGATGCCGGGGCGGCAGCTCTGCCGCTCCGGCGGCCACTTAATCTTCGCGGAAGCTGTTGTGACAGGCCTTGCACGACTTACCGGCTTCACCCAGGGCGTTCTGAATCGCGCCGGCGTCACCGCCCTCGGTGGCGGCCAGCAACGCCTTGGCGGCGGTAACCATATCGGCGGTGATGCTGGTGAATTTGCTGTTGTTCTTCCAGATGTAGTCCAGCGCTTCGGTCTCGACGCCACTCTCCATACCACTGCCGGCCGGGAACCAGCCATCAATTTTGCCGGCGTTATCGGCGATGGCGCTGGCGGCGGCGGCCAGTTCGGCCAGGTTCAACTCATCGGCCTTTAGGCCTTTGTTCAGGGCTTTCATCCCCTTGCCCATGGCTTTAAACCCCTGTTGACGCTCATCGATCAGCGACTCCATATCACTGGCGGCGAAACAGGTGGCGGCACTGGCCAACAAGCCTCCGGCCATCACTAACGCGGTGGGAAAACCGGCCAGCTTGCGTTTGTTCAACATCATAAATCGTCCTCAATTATTGGAAAATACGGCCAGAAAGTCCGCCTGGGAGCGGTACTGTTCACGCGAGCCCAACTCGGCGGCGGTGCTGCCGCCGTGGTCGGCGATATCGGTGCGCGCCCCCTGCTTGGCCAACAGCCGCAGCATGGCGGCGATGTCGTCGTTGGTGATGCCCGAATCGGTGCCGATACTCAACAGCCGGTGCAGCGGCGTCTGGCCGAGTTGGTTTGTGACATTGGCATCGGGTTGCAGTTCAAGGGCATAGGCGAGGCTGGCGGCATTGCTTTGTGCGCTGGCCAGTACCACGTTGTTGCCGTCGTCACTGGTGAAGCGGGTGTCACAGCCGGCGTCGACCAGCATGCGCATCACCGCCACCTGGCCGGATTGCGCCGCCAGCAGCAGTGGCGACTGGGCGTAGACCAGGTAGGGGCGGGCGGTGAAGTTCACCTCGTAGCGCCAGGTGACTTTGGATTTGCCGGTGAGGGCGTTGGCGTCGGCCCCCTTGGCCAGCAGCAGTTGCACCAGCTCAGGCTGATGGGCGCGGATGGCGGCGTGCAGCAGTTGATTGCCGTTGCGGTCGTAGGCGTTGAGGTCGACCCCCTGCTCTATAAAGCGGGCCGCCAGGGCGTACTGCTGCTGGTACATGGCCAGCTGCACCATGGTGGTCCCATCCGGGGCGGTGTAACTGGCGTCGGCACCACTGGCGAGGAGTTGCAGGGCGGCCTCGTCGGTGCTGCTCTTAAGGGCGAACATCAAGGGGGTGGAACCGGCCTCGGTGGTGCGGTTGGCGTCGGCGCCTTTGGCCAACAGCTGGCTCACCACCGCGCTGTTGCCGGCGGCGGCTGCGTGCATCAGTGCGCTCTGGCCAGCCTGGTCACTGGCATCGACCTGGGCGCCCAGCGCCAGCAGCGCCGCTACGGTGGCGGCGTCGGTATGGGCGGCACAGAGGGCGAGCGGCGCGATGCCGGTTTCGCTGCTGGCGCTGACATCGGCACCGGCGGCCAGCAGCTGCGCCACGATTTTTATGTCGCCACGTTCACAGGCGAGCAGCAGCGGGCTGAAGCTCGGCAGCTCCGGGTTGTGGCGGTTGGGGTCGGCACCCTTGGCCAGCAGCAGCTGCACCATGGCGGGGTACTGGCTGTCCACCGCCCAGGCCAGCAGGCTGGAGCCATCCGGTTGCAGGTGGTTGGCATCGGCACCGGCAGCCAGGGCCTGTTGTGCCTGGTTCAGATCGGCGTGCTGCACGGCGGCCAGCAGTTGTTGGTCGGCGGCGGGTTTGGCGGCATTGGCCGCGGGTACCACGCTGCTGGCCAGCACGGTAAGGCCGGCCGCCAGGGCGAGGTGTCGTAGCTGTTTCTGCATGGGGTGGCCTCTAGCTGAACAGTTGCGGCAGGTTGGCGCTGCTGTCACCAAACTGCTCGGCGGGTACACCCAACCCCTGCAGCAGGGTCAGCATCAGGTTGCACATGGGGGTATCCTTGGCCAGCGCCAGGTGGCGGTTGCCGGCAATGCCACCACCGGCCACCAGGGCGGGCAGGTCCATATTGTCGTGGGCGTTGGGCTCACCCAGGCTGGCACCACCAAATACCAGGGTGGTGTCGAGCAGGCTGCCCTCGCCATCGGCGGTGTTGCTCAGGCGCTCGAGCAGATAGCCAAACTGCTGCAGGTGCAGCTGGTTAATTTTGATCAGCTTGGCCACTTTGGCGGGGTCTTCGCCGTGGTGACTGAGACTGTGATGGGAGTCGGGCACACCAATCTCCGGGTAGGCGCGGTTGCTCAGCTCGCGGCCCATCATAAAGGTGACCACCCGGGTCATGTCGCTCTGCAACGCCAGCACCTGCAGGTCGATCATCAGGTGCACGTGCTCTTCAAAATCGTTGGGTAGCCCGGCCGGCAGTACCAGATTGCCGGTATCGATGTCGGCGCTCTGGGCGCTCGCCTTTTCGATGCGTTTCTCCACCGCCCGAATCGACTCCATATACTCCTCCAGCTTGCGCCGGTCGTTGGCGCCCAGGCGTGGCGAGAGGCGGGCGGCGTCGGCCATAACAAAGTCGAGAATACTGGCCTTGGTGGCCAGTCGCTGCTGGCGGCTCTGCTCATCCAGGCCGCTGTCGCCAAACAGCCGCTCAAAGGCGTCGCGCGGCTTCACCGTGACGGGCATGGGCGCGGTGGGGCTGCGCCAGCTTAAGGTGTTGGTGTAGGTGCAGCTGTAGCCGACATCGCAACTGCCGAGCAGACTGGGCGGTTCGATGCCGAGCTCCAGCGAAGCCAGTTGTGTCGATTGGCCAATGGCATTGGCGGCCACCTGGTCCATGGAGATACCACAGTAGATATCGGCGCCTTCGGTGCGTTTGGGGTGGGCGCCGGTCAGGTAGGCGCCACAGCTGCGGCCGTGGCTGCCGGGGCCATCGCCCAGGGCGTTGGCGTTGTAGTGGGCCAGGCCGGTGATCACTGAGAAGCTCTGTCGGTGTTGGGCCAGGGGCTGCAACAGTGGCGTTAGGGCGTAGTTGGCGCCCACTTCAGCTGGCGTAAACATGGGCATACGCAGGCCGTTGGGAATGTAGAACACACTCAGCCGTTTGGCGCCTTGGGCAGCCTGGGCGTAGTTGGGCAACAGCGACTCCATCGCCGGCAGGGCGATGGTGGCACCAACGCCACGCAGAAAGGTGCGACGGTTAATGCTGGGCAACTTGGTCATGCGCGGGCGTCCTCCGGTAGTTGAATGGTTCACTGGTGATAATGCCAAGCAGGATGCTGTGCATGCGGTAGTCATCGGCTTCAGCGGCCTGCACTATCTGGCGTACCTTGGGTTGGTCGTAGGCCTCCAGCCCCCGGCCCAGGGCGTAGGTGAGCAGGCGCTGGGTGAAGGCTTCGGTAAGCTGCTGTTTACGTTGCAGCAGTACCCTCTGCAGGCCGGCAAAGCCATCAAAAGCTGTGCCATCGGGCATCTGCGCGCTGGCGTCGATGGGCAGCTGGGCAAACTCGGTGCGCCAGTTGCCGATGGCATCGAAGTTCTCCAGCGACAGCCCCAGCGGATCCATCTTCACATGGCAGGAGGAGCAGGCCGGGTCTTCGCTGTGCATCGCCAGCTGCTCGCGGGCGCTCAACAGTTTGCCCGAGCGCTGGGTGACCAGGGCAGGGACATCTGGCGGTGGTGGCGGTGGTGGTGCCGCCAGCAGGTTATCCAATATCCACTTGCCCCGGCGCACCACACTGGTGTGGTTGGCGTAGGAGGTGACCGTCAGCACGCTGGCCTGGCCGAGCAGGCCGCCGCGCGGCAGTCCCGCCGGCAGGGTCACCTTGCGGAACATCGGCCCGCTTACCGCGGTAATGCCGTAGTGCTCGGCCAGACGCTCATTGAGGAAGGTGTAGTCGCTTTGGATAAACTCCATGATGCTGCGGTTCTCGCGCACTATGTGGCCAAAGTAGAGCTCGCTCTCCAGGCGCATCGCTTCGCGCAGGGGGGCATCGAAGGCGGGGTAGTCGTAGACGTCGGCCTTGTGGAACTCCAGGTTGCGCAGGTAGAGCCACTGGCCGGCGAAGTTCTCCTGCAGAGCCCGGGCTTTGGGGTCGGCCAGCATCCGTTCCAGTTCGGCGGCGAGGGTTTCCGGCTCGCGCAGTTGGCCACTTTCGGCCAGGCTCAGTAGCGCTTCGTCGGGCAGGCTGCTCCACAAAAAGAGCGCCAGGCGGGCGGCGAACTCAAAGTCGTTGATGGGGTGCACGCTACCGGGAGCGGCGTTGGCTGGATCCTGTTCATAAAGGAAGAGGAAATTGGGTGACACCAGCAGCGCCTGAATGGCGGTGGTGATCCCCTCTTCGAAGTCGCCCTGGTCGGCGGCCTGATGGTAGAGCGCCAGTAGCGGTTCGAGGTCGGCGTCGGTCACCGGCCGGCGATAGGCCTCGCGCGCCAGCTGGCGGATGATCTTGCTGGCACAGCGGCGCTCACTCATAAACAAGCCCGGCCGGCAGCTGAAGATCTTCTCCCTGCTGGGGGTGTCGCCGGGGCCGCCCACTTCGTAGGGGCCATCGACATCAATCTGAATCACGTCGCGCAGGAAGTTGTGCTGGGCGTAGCGGTCCGACATGTAATAGGAGGGGACGCTGGTCTGGCCGACGCGGGCGCCATCCACCACAAAATCGAGAGTGAGCTGGGTGGGGGGCGCCGTCGGCAGGGGTACCACGTCGGTGCTGTTGTGCAGTACCTGTACCCGCTCATCCAAGCCCAGCTGCTTGCGGAAGGTGAGGCCGACGCTGTGTGGGCCGGCACTGAGGGGCACCTTCAATTTAACGCGGTTGGCCTCCAGACGGTCGGTCTCGTTGTTGGTGTTGGCGTTGAGGTAACCGCTCAGCTCATAAACGCCATCATAAGGGGCGTAGTAGTGCAAGGCGCCGCCGCCGCGGGAGTTGAGCGGCAGGTCGTTGCTCATGCGCCAGTCGTAGGAGGGGATACCCTGGTTGAGGATGGAGCCATCCTTCGGCAGTACATAGGTGGTGACATAGGGGGCCGGGTTGGCGGTGCCCACCGCCAGGCGGCTCACCTTGCCGGCGACGGCGATGTAGCGGTCCATTAATGTGGGCGACACCGACAGCACATCGGCGATGTTATCGAAGCCATAGCCGCTGTCGTCGGTGGGCAGCTGCTCGCGAATATCCACCGGCAGCTGCAGCAGTTCGCTGACGGCGTTGCTGTATTCGGTGCGGTTCAGACGGCGCAGCGTCGCCCGGCCGGGGTTGGGGTGGGCCTCAGCGTAGCCATCCAGTGATGCAGTCAGCCAACCGGTGAAGGCCTGGCGCTCCTCGGGGCTTGGTTGTCGCTTTTTGACCGGCGGCATCTCGCCGCGGTTGATCACCCGCAGTATCGCCTCCCACTCGGCCAGGCCGTCGCCCTGGGCGATATCCCCGGTGTCGACCGCCGACAGCGACCAATTGCCCGACAGCCGTTCATCGTTGTGGCAGCGGGAGCAGTACTCCTCGAGAAAGTCATCGGCCTGGTCTTCGGCCGCTTCTGTGGCGGCCGCCTGGGCACTGGTAAAACTGCCCAGTAGCACGGCGGCTGCCAAGGCAAGGGGTGTACTAAAGCCCGGCCGCCGGCTTCGGTTGGCAGGGCGAAAGAGCGGAGGATTCATACTCAATTGTGGCTACTGCTGTTGTGGGTGGTTACAAATGGGGGCTCTGCCCGCGATGAGCGGAGAGATAAGAGCAATTACCAAGCCAATTCCTGACCTGTTGGACAGATATTGGTGTGGGCAACCTAGTTTAGGGGTGTCGCGAAGTGAGGGCTCGCTTCAGTGGCCGCCCGGGCGGGCTGGTGCTGTGCCCTAGGATAACCCCTATGCCCACAAGCTGTGCATGCAGCTTACCGATGGCCATCGGTGGCGCTTCTCAGGAGGCGCGCAGGCAGGTGACCGGGTTGGTCTGTTCGGGCTTAAAGGTGAGCGAGCGCTGGTTGAGCTGGGTGATCTCGGCGCGGAAGTTGGGCGAGGCCTGAATCTGCTGCTCGAGAATATCGGCCAGTTGATCGGTAAAGGCGTTGCCGGTGGCGATATTGCCCTCGGTAAGTTTGCCGTGCAGGGTCTGTTCTTTCAGCTCCCAAGTGCCGGTGGCCTTGAACGACATGGGAATCTCGCTGCCGAGCCAGGGGCTGAAGACAAAAAGTTCGCCCTGGCTGATCAGGGCGCTGGCCTCGGCCAGCTGTACCACTGCGTTTACCCGGTAGCTCCCCTCCGGCCGTTGCACCTCGCCCTTACAGTTCCAGGCGCCGAGCAACAGGCTTTGGCTGTCGCCGACAGCGGCCGTGGCCAAGCCCAATAGGAGTGGTGCAAAAGAAGCGGGCAGGAGTTTGGTAAGCAGTTTGTACATAAGGTGGTCACTGACGGCGGTTACAAGCGGTGGCAACAATGGCATAGAGTGGTGGCGGCCAGCAAGGGTTCAACTGGCTTGGGTGAACTGGCGCGCAAATATTGTGAAAATGGTTGGGCTTTACAAGAAAGTGCGCCAGTTGTCAGCCTGGGGAATCTCTACTTGCGGGGTTGTTGGTGCTCGGCTTTAATTGTCTGCCTGCCCTGGTGACCTGGGTGTCTGGGCTCGGCCTTTCAGCGTCTGCTTAGGCCAAAACAGAAAGAGAAGGAACAATAAGAAGTGAGCGCGGCCGGCTATCAGCCAGGCGGTGGCCACCATTTAAAAGGATTGCTACTAAGGGATTGTCAGTGCCATGCCGTTTTTTATCTTATCGGTATTAATTCAGGTTGCGCTTGTTATCCACATCGTTAAAACCGGGCGCAACACCACCTGGATATGGATCGTGGTGATGCTGCCGTTGGCCGGTACCCTCGCCTACCTGATTCTGGAAGTGCTGCCCGAATTCAGCCACACTCGGGCCGGGCGCAGTGCCCGGCGCAAAGTAAATTCGGTGGTCAACCCCAATCGCGACTTCAACGCCGCCACCCGTCACTACGCTATGAACGACTCGGTGGAGAACTCCAAAAGGCTGGCGGAGGAGTGTTACAGCAAGGGGCTCTACAGCGATGCCAAAACCCTCTACCAGAAGTGCCTGCAAGGCCCCTATGCCGACGACCCCCACTTTATGTTTGGCCTGGCCAGCTGTGAGTTCCAGTTGGGGAATTACTCAATCACGCGGGAAATTCTGGATCGCTTGATCGAGGCAAACCCCGACTACAAAAATCAGTCGGCGCATCTGCTCTATGCACGTACACTGGAGCAGTTGCAAGCCATTCCCGAAGCGCTGCACGAATACGAAACCCTCTACAGCTACTTTACCGGCCCCGATGCGGCCTACTATTTCGGTAAATTTTTGCAGAGCCAGAATCAGAACGACCGCGCCCGCCAAATTTTTCAGGCCATTACCGACGGTGCCAAACAGGCGCCGAAACACTACAGTCAGTTACACAAAGAGATACTGCGCCTGGCCAGAAGTGAGCTCAGTCAATAGGCACATCTTTTATCGTCGCCATCAAGGAGTTGCACCATGCACAAAAGTAAGTTGGCCGGCTTTATTATCGACTGCGAAACCGACGACCTGAATACGGCGGCCAGCTTTTGGGGGCAGGCGCTGGGCATGGCCATTGAGCCATTTCCTGGAGCCGAAGGTGAAAAGTATGTGCGCCTCTGCGACCCCAACGACGCCCTGCACATAGAGGTGCAAAAAGTTAATCACCCCAGCCGCGTGCACCTGGATATCGAAACCGATGATATCGAGGCGGAGGTAAAACGGCTGCAGGCGCTGGGGGCAACCGAGGTGGCGCGAGTGGATAGCTGGTGTGTGATGCAGGCGCCCACCGGCCAGAAATTCTGTGTGGTTAAACAGGAGGGCGGGCGATTCGCTGTCGAGGCCAACTGTTGGCCAACACAAAAGTAGCTAGCCAACGTTTAACTACCAACCTTTGATGACCCAAATAAGCAACAAAATAATAATGCGGGAGCAAAAACCATGACGAGTGAAGTGAGCTGTCTGTGCGGTTCAGTAAAGCTTGCGCTGCACGGGGAACCGATTCATCAATTCTATTGCCATTGTGACGATTGCCAGGCGGTGCACGGCGCCGCTTATATTGGGGTGATGCTCTACCCGGAAGATCAGGTTGAACATTTAAGCGGTGAAACCGATACCTGGGTTTACAAAAACAATCCGCGTACCCGCTGCCGCCAGTGCGGCACCATTCTCTATGCCGAACCACCGGGTGCACCCTGGAAAGGGGTAAAGGCTAATCTGTTGCCGCCGGGGCAGTTCAAACCCAGCCACCACCTGCAGTGCCAGTTTGCGGTGTTGCCGGTGGTTGATGATCTGCCGCACTTAAAAGGCTTCCCAGCAATGTTTGGCGGCTCCGATGAAGAGATGCCCTGGTAATTTGCATTTAATTGGGTGGTCTTATTGCCAGCGCATTTTTTTAATGCCAACCTCTGAACACTTCTCCCAGCCTGGCGTTAGCTTAAGCGATTGAATTGCGCTACTGCTTGGTTGATCCAATAAAAAATAGTCGGATGAGGTAGATCGATGAACCAAGTCAATTCACTCCATACCGGTGGCTGCTCTTGTGGCCAGGTGCGCTACCAGTTTTCGGTAACGCCGTTAATTGTGCACTGCTGTCACTGCTCATTTTGCCAGCGCGAAACAGGTACCGCCTTCGCCTTAAATGCTCTGGTGGAGGCCGCCCAGGTTGCCGTAGAGGGCGAGCTGGAAAAGATCACCACCCCCTCCCAGAGTGGCAGCGGCCAGATCATCGTGCGCTGCCCGAAATGCCGCGTGGCCTTGTGGAGCCACTACCATCCCTCCGGCCCCAACATTAATTTTATGCGGGTGGGCACCCTCGATGAACCCGGGCGCCTGCCGCCCGATATTCACATCTACACCTCCACCAAACTGCCCTGGGTGGTACTGCCGGAAGGGGCGGCTAGAGCCGATGAATTTTATAATCCAAAAGAAGTTTGGTCGGCCGCGACGCTACAGCGTTTTCGTGCGGCGCGTGGCTAATGACTTTCTCATTAATCTTTACTCTGACCGGAGCGCTTTGCATTTAGTCTAACGCTGCCTAAACTGTCAGCCGGTTTGGGATAGGGATTGATTGAGTCATTGTGGATCTGTTACTAGAGCAACTGTTTCTGTTTGTGGTGTCGTTAGTTGCCAATGGTCTGTCGGCCATGGCGGGCGGTGGTTCCGGGCTGTTACAGTTGCCGGCGCTTATTTTCCTGGGGCTGCCGTTTACCATGGCCCTGGCCACGCATAAGATTGCCAGCGTCGCCCTGGGGGTGGGGGCCAGTATTAAACACCTGCGCGCGGGCAACGCCGAGTGGCGTTTTGCCTTGCTGATACTGGTCGCCGGGCTGCCCGGTGTGGTGCTGGGGGCCAACACTATTCTTGCCATTGCGCCCCAGATTGCGCAGATCAGCCTAGGTGTGCTCACGGTTGGTATTGGTCTCTACTCCTATTTCAAAAAGGCCTTGGGTCAGGAGTACCAACCTCGTCATCGGCAACCGATGGGGGTGTTGGTGGGTGCCGTTGGGCTCTTTTTCTGGGGTTTTCTCAACGGCTCACTCACCTCGGGTACCGGCCTGTTTGTCACCCTCTGGTTAATTATCTGGTTTGGTTTCGACTTCAAACGCGCCACCGCCTATACCCTGATTTTGGTGGGGCTCTTCTGGAATGGCACCGGTGCCGTTACCCTGGCGTTGCAGGCACCGGTGAAGTGGCCGTGGTTGCCCGGCTTGCTGCTGGGGGCGGTGGCCGGTGGTTACCTGGGCGCTCACTTCGGCATTAAATATGGCAATGTGTTAATTAAACGGGTGTTTGAGGTGATCACAATTTTGGTGGGCGTGTCGTTGATTGGAAAAAGCCTATGAACCGCCGCTGGCAGGCATTCAATGTTTGGCGGGTGATAGAGGCGCTGGACAACGCGCCGGACTCCTACACCATGGCCCGGGCCGAGGCGACCCGCCGCCTGTTTATCACGCTCGCCTGTGTGGCGGTGAGCTTGCTGTTAATTCACTACCTGAAATTCACCACCACCTTTTACGCCGCGTTGGAGCAGCTTTCGCTCTGGGCCGGGGAAGCGCCGCGCTACTATCGCCAGCAGCTCTACCACACGCACTATCTGGAGTTGATTAACTACGCCTGGTGGACCTTCTGGCATGTGGTGGGTTATGTGCTGCTGCCCTGGGCGGTGCTGCGTTGGCTGTTGAAACTGCCGGTGGCATCGATGGGGGTGAAGTTGAATGAAACCCGCGAGCATTGGCTTGGCTACCTGATGCTGCTCTCGCCAATTTTGCTGTTTATCTATCTGGTCAGTTTCCGTTCCGATTTTCTGCAGCACTACCCCTTTTACCGATTAGCAGCGCGCAGCCTTACCGACTTTTTACTGTGGGAGCTTCTGTACCTGACCCAATTTGCCTGCCTGGAATTTTTCTTTCGCGGTTTTATGTTAAATGCCCTGCGCCCGGCGGTGGGGGCCAACGCCATCTGGATTATGTGCGTACCCTATTTAATGATCCATTTTCCCAAGCTCTGGCTGGAGGCCACCGGCGCAATCTTCTTTGGCTTCTTTCTGGGTATTCTGGCCCTGCGCTCGCGCTCCATTTGGGGTGGCTTTCTGGTGCACGCCGGTGTTGCTGTGGGGATGGATGTCGCCTCGCTGGTTACCCAGGGCAAGTTTCCCCAGACCTGGTGGTTTTAATGGGGCGGGGTGGTTTTAAGCGGGGAATACCCGCTTAAAACCAGCTTAACCACCGTTATCCTTTTCCGTTTAACCGCAGCTGTCCTTGCCGGCAAAATTCTCGGGTTGGTTGCTCCAGCCGCGCTCGCCGAAGGGGGTTTCTATTTGTATCCACCACTCACTCTCCGGGGTTTGCAACACTTCACCCCAGCAGGTCTCCTCCTCTTCGCAGCTGTCCCAGCCGGCCATAAAAGAGACCTCTTCGCTGTACATTTCACCGTGAAACCAGACCTGGTAAAAGCCTTCACCCTCGTAGCTGTAGACAAACAGCTCACTGCCGGCACGATAGGCCCGGCCAGAGGCGTCACTCTGGTAAGCCCGTTTCACACGCACATGACCGGCTTGTAGCGTGTGCACTTCACCGGTGACTGCACTCACCTGGCTGCCGGCCGCCAGTTCGGCAACCACTGGGCTGCTGGCGGCAGGTGCCTGGAAGAGATTGGTGGGGGCGACCACCTGCCACTGGCCGTAGGTGCAGCACTCAAACGGGCAGACGTCCGCCTGGACCAGGTCGTGGGGTGCTTCGGGCAGTGGATTGCCGACACTGCCCTGGCCGAACAGCAGAGCAACTGGGGCCAGAAGGTAACTCAATTTCATGGGGGCGTTTATCCTTGCTAAACTTTATGGCTGAAATAATTACTTTTCCTTTTTTAATAGAAGCGCAAAATTCAGCTGATGTCATTTTTCCCCTCGATTTTTATTCGTTCGTCAACATCGCCAACTCTTGCTTATTTTCTTCGCGTCAGCTCAATACGATGGCTTTGTCTGTTGGCTGCGGCCGTGCTGCTCAACGGTTGCAGTAATCTGCACTGTGATCTGCCGGGCGGCTGTTGGGGTAAAACCGCCGATGCTGGCCAACCGCTGATTTTAACGGTGGGTGAGGAGCGGGAGGTGATCTATCAGGGGCCGAACTGGATCCCGACCCGCTCCATGGTGTGGGGCTTGATGGTGGCGCCAGATGGCGTGGTTTCGGTGCTCTACCCGGATGAGTATCGCACTCACCTCAAGGCGTTGCAGGCTGGTGAAGCCAAGCTCTATTTTATTAATCGGCTGTCGTTTGCCCCCGGTCAAACTCTGGCTGACCTTAGCCCCGAGGAGGCCGAGGAGGTGACCCGGTACCACTACGTCCAGGTTATTGTGCGTGAATAAAAAGGGGATTATTGCCATGTTGAAGCCAGCGCTGCTGCCACTGCTGTTGACGACTACCTTAGGCCTCGGTGGCTGTATTTTTGAACGCCCGGTGGGCGGCTCCTGCACATACCTCACTCTGCAAGCTGTAGCCGTGGTCACTGGGGTAACCGATTCGGCTGTGGTGCTCTATCTGCCCGAACTCGAGCGCAGCGTCGACAGCCGCACCCTGCTCACCGAGCCGCCGCCGGCGGTGGGCGATCATCTTAGGGTGGCGGTGCGCCAGATTACCGAGGGCAGTTGCACGCCCTTGATGGTGCAACCCTTGCCTGTAGAAGATGAATAGCGAGCAGGCAATTTAAGGGAAGCGGGCACAGTGATGACAAAGCGGTTGCGGGACAGCGTGTTAATTCAATGGCGTTGGCTATTCTGTTTGCTGGCCTGGTGGCTGCTGGTGAATTGTGCTTTGGTGAGTAGCGCCCAGGCTGAGGCCTACCCCTTGCAGGCCGATGACCAGCGGCAGTTGACCATCCGCCTGGCGGGCGGCGAACAACGGCTGTCGGTGGCGGAGATCATCGCTACCGTGCCTGCGGCCATTATCGACATCGACGACACTGTCTACCATG
The DNA here is from genome assembly GCF_033283405.1 of Halioxenophilus sp. WMMB6. Classification (NCBI taxonomy): domain Bacteria; kingdom Pseudomonadati; phylum Pseudomonadota; class Gammaproteobacteria; order Alteromonadales; family Alteromonadaceae; genus Halioxenophilus; species Halioxenophilus sp. WMMB6. The sequence continues at coordinate 365,923 of NZ_JAWMQR010000002.1, read as the reverse complement.
GTCAGCGCCGCTACTGGGCGGTGGATCTGCTGGCGCTGTTTAACGCTCTGGGACTGTCGGCGGCGAGCCTGGCGGGGGAGGATGAACTCAGTTTTGTCTGCCTCGACGGCTACACCGTTACCGCCCGCTCCGATCTGCTATTGAGTAAGCAGGTGCGCGCCTATCTGGTGCTGGCCAGTGCCGAGGGTACGGAAGCCGACCGTATAGATGGCCGCTGGTTGCCCTATCAATACGGCGAGCAGGTAATCGGTTTTGATCCCTTTTATGTGGTATGGCAAAGCGCTGCGGGCGCCGCCCCCGCCGACAGCCACGACTACCCCTGGCCCTATCAGCTGCGCGCTATCGAACTGGCGGTGGCCAGCGAGGTGGCAAGCTTCCGCCCGTCCGCGGCACAGCCACAAGCTGAAGCCGGCTTCCAGCTGTTTAACCACTACTGCCTGCGCTGCCACGCGGTGGACAGCATCGGTGGTGGTATGGGGCCCGACCTGGCGGCCGCCACCAGTGCCGCCGCCCACTTCCCGGATGAGCTGTTGCTTTCAGTGATTCGCTCGGCGCCGCAGTTTTACCCGCAAACCAAAATGCCCAACTACGCATCGGTGTTGGATGAGCAGCAATTGCAGGGGTTGGTTGCTTTTATTCGCTATCTTCAGGCGCGCTGAGCCGCCGCTTGGCCGCATTACTGTGATGGCGCGAGCCCATCCCAGTAAGCGTATTTAAGAGTCGGCCTGTTATTTTTCTGCTTGAGAAGGCACTGGCGGTAATGAATAATCTGCCGCCTGCACGCTTTATAAAAATAGCTATATAACAATAAAAGGAAGTTGCCATGGCCACTGGGTTTCCCGGTCGTAAACGTTCATCTCGTCACTGGTTGCAATGGTTGCTGCTGGTGATTGTTGTGCTGCTGGTGATCGGTTTTTTAACCGGCCGTAAACTGGGGGCCGTGGTGGAAGGCTTAACGCCACCCAAATTACCGGCGGCGCCGGTGGCCAGCCAACGCTACTGGCCGGAGCAGAATTGGAATCAGCCACTGCGTCAGCAGTACCACCATATCAGCCAGGGTACCCGCACCCTGCCCATTCCGCTCAGCTGGTTGCTGGCACTGGAGAAGCCCGCCGGCAGCCTCTGGACGCTGCCGTTTGGCAACAAGGGCAAATTTACCGACAACGACTATCTGCTGCGCTTCGGCTTTATTAAAGATGAGGTGAGCGACTACAACCCCTACGGCCTGCCCATCGGTTTTGCGCTTACCGCCAACCAGAATTTGCCGGGTATCAGCCAACAGGTGACCGCCGTGGGCTTTAACTGCTCCGCCTGTCACACCAGCCACTTTATTTACAACGATAGCGAGTACGTGATCGATGGCGGCCCGGCCACCACCGACCTCGGCCAGCTCACCAAAGCCCTGGGCGCGGCCCTGGGCCAGACGCTGGTCTCCGCCAAGGTGCCGCTGCTGCACGGCCGCTTTAACCGCTTTGCCAAAAATGTGCTGGGCGCCGACGGTTACAACGATGCCAACGCCCTGGCGCTGGCCGATGAGCTGGTCAGCCTGGTGGAATTTCTCGCCTCGCAACCGGGCGAGATCGACGTGGTGGAGGGCTTCAGTCGCCTCGATGCACTCAACCGCATTGGCAACCAGGTGTTTGCCCTGGACCCGGGCCGTTTTCAAAACTACGTCGCCATCAACGCGCCGGTTAACTACCCGCACATCTGGACCTCCAGTTGGTTCGACTGGGTGCAGTACGACGGCTCCATCATGAACCCCTTGATTCGCAACACCGGTGAGGCGATGGGGGTGAGTGCCTATGTTAATAGCTGGGTGCCGCACCAGGAGAAGCGCTTCGCCTCCTCGGTGGCGACCGATAATCTGCTCTGGATAGAAAAATCCTTGAGCGGCAGCAATCCGGTACCCGAGCAGAAATTTTCCGGCCTCTTGTCGCCGCCCTGGCCGAAGGCACTGCCGGCCATCGATACCGCCCTGGCCCATGAGGGTGAGCTGCTCTACGGCCGCCTCTGCCAAGGGTGTCACCTGCCGGCACCTAACACCGAAGCCTTCTGGTCGGAGTTTAAACACATCAATTACCAGGACGAAAATGGCCACCCACAGCAGGTTGCGCAGCAGTTGCTGCATGTGCATGTGATCGACCACGCGCAAATTGGTACCGACCCGGCGCAGGGCAATGTGCTGGTCAATCGCACCGTCGATACCGCCGGCGACAGCCGCAGTGAGGCAGGTAACAGCAGCGCCATGGGTATTGATACCCAGGTCTGCACCCACGCCCCACAGCTGCCGGCAAACCCCTACAACCCCGGCTGGCCAATCGACCGCAGCCAGGAACCAAAACCAAACACCGGGCCGCTGGTGACCATTCCCATCAGCGATGGCCCCAATATCAGCTTTGCCCTGGCCCTGGGCGGCATAGTGCAGCAGGTGAACGACACCTGGTTTGCCCAGAATTACCTCTCCCCCGAGCAGCAGGCGGTGTTTGAGGAGGGGCGGCCCAACTGCCTGCAGGCGGGCCAGGGCTACAAGGCGCGACCGCTCAACGGCGTGTGGGCAACGGCCCCCTTCCTGCACAATGGCTCGGTGCCCACCCTCTACCACCTGCTCTCGCCGGTGGTGGAACGGCCTGCTGCCTTTACCCTGGGTGCTATCGATTTTGACCCGGTACATGTCGGGCTTGAGGTCGACGACAGCCAACAGAAAAAACTGCAATCGGCGCTCGACGATGGCAAAAAATATACAAGCAAGGGGCTCTTTATTCTGGATACCCGGGTGCCGGGCAACAGCAACCAGGGGCATGAGTTTTCCGGCTGTTACGACAGCAACCAGCCCTGGTGGAATCAGCCCCAGGGTGCCATTGGCCCGGAGCTGAGCCCCGAGCAACGGCTGGCAATTATTGAGTATCTGAAGACGCTTTAACGGTGCCGCCGCAGGCTGCGGCGGCTAGTGGTTGATTACCAATCCAACGAGGTAAGCCATGTACCATACAGTGAAACCAGGTGACAGCCTGGCCGCCATAGCCGCCAAATACGGCGTTACTCTCAATAATCTGTTGGCTGAAAACCCGCGCCTGAAGGCCAACCCCGATGCCATCTTCCCCGGCCAGGCGATCTCCATCCCCGGAGATTTTCCCACCGCCCCAGCCACAGAGCCGGGTACGGCCGCGGCGACCACCGAAGCCGGGCCGGCGGTGGGGGGGCGCGATCAAAGCCTGGATAAAAACGCCTTTACCGTCCCCTTCGGCCAGCTCACCTTCGACGCCGAGGGCATGGAGGAGGAGGGGCCCTACTTCAGCCGGGTACTGCATGTGCCCACCGCCACCTCGGGCGCCACCATCGGCCGCGGCTACGATATGAAAGAGCGCAGCGAAGCCGGCATTATTGAGGATCTGACTCACGCCGGCGTGAGGCTCGCCAAGGCGACAAAGTTTGCCCAGCTGCGCGGCCTGCAGGGCAAAAAAGCCAAGGAGAAAATTAAACAGCTGGGCTTGCGCGATGAAAAAATCTCGGCCAAGCAGCAGCGCCTGTTATTTATGATCACCTACCAGGAGCTCGAAGGTGATGTCGAGCGCATCTGCACCAAGGCCGATGTGGTCGCCAAATACGGTGCCTGCCAGTGGGCGGCACTGCACCCCGCCATCAGAGATGTGGTCGTCGACCTGCGCTATCGCGGCGACTACACACCCGCCACCCGCGAACGGGTACAACCACTGCTGGTGGTCAACGATCTCAACCAATTGGCAAAATTAATGGCCGACAAAGATTACTGGGTAAACAGCCGCGGTATGCCCCAGGATCGTTTTAAACGGCGCAAGGCCTACATCGCCAAGGCGACTGTTTGATCCCGCCCGCTAATTTAGAAATGAATATCGGAGATGGTTGACGGATCGACGCTTTCGCTGAACCAGTGCTGTTTACGCAGCCGGCTGGGTGGGCTGTGAAAATACTCCGTCACCAAGCGGGAGAAGTGGTACTGATTTTTAAAGCCGCACTGATCGGCAATTTCCGCAATCGACAAGCCCGAATATTTTAATAGATAGACGCCTTTCTCTGTTCTTACCCGCCACAGATATTTTTGCGGTGTGGTATTCAAAAACTGTTTAAATAATTTGGTCAGCTGCGACGTGCTGAGCAGCGCAGCATCGGCCAAGGTGCCGGTGCTTAGCGTTTCGGCGAAGTGTTGCTCAATAAAGCGAACGGCGCGCTCCAGCGGTGCGGGCAGTGGTTTGTCGCCGGTGAGTTGATCTGTTGCCTGTTTATAGGCTTGGAATAGCGCAACGCAGAGGGCGTTCACCACACTTTGTTGCGATTTTTCTGATTGCTCTGCACAGCTCAATGCCAACCCGTAAATTTCCCGCAGTGGTTCCGCCAGGGGTATTACTGAGGGGATCTTCTGCAGTTGTGCCCACTCCTTTTTGCTGATGTTGTCATCGTAGGTCTCACACCAGGCAATGTGGGTGTGCTGACGGCTGGGCATGCGGACTTCCAGGCTGTGACGGTGAGCAATAAAAGCGGCTTCGTTGGCGCGCACGGTAATGGCCTGGTTATCTGCGATGATTACCGCCTCGCCGCTATAGATGACAAAAATAACAAAGAAAGGGCGCAGTACCGGCCCATAAACCCCGCCGTTTTGGTAGTGCATCTGACCAATTTCAAACCCTGGGCTATTGGTAAATAACGGCACGTTCTGCTCCTGCGCTGATGGTTGTTTCAGATAAAACGGTCTGGCCAGCTGCTGCTAAGTCCCGAGCGCTCCGAAATTATTTTTCCCATTAACTGGCCGTAATAACGCTATTGTTCTGGTAGTCGAGTGTCAAGAGGGGATGCCTGTTGCTGTATGCTTGAGTGTTTCAGATAAAAATAGGCGGGAGCCGGGTATCGGTAGGGGGCACCTGGCTGGGTATAGTGGTAAGCATCTGTGGCAAGCGTTTTTTAGCAGAGAGGTTGCGCATGTTTTTACCACTGGATTCTGTCGCAGCGACAGACTACCCGGCACACAGTGCCATTGCCGAAAACGACTGGCACATACTGGCAGGCTTCTGGCACCCCGTCGCTTACTGCCATGAGATTGGTGAAGCTCCCTATCCCGTACGGCTTTTGGATGTTGATCTGGTGGTGGTCCGTAACCAGACAGGCCTTTCTGTTTTTAAAGATCAGTGTCCCCATCGGGGGGCCAGGCTGAGCCAGGGAGAGAGTCAATCGGGCTTGCTGGTTTGCCCAATGCACGGCCTGGGTTTTAACGATTTGGGCGAGTGTGTGCGTATTCCTTGCCTAGGGCCAAATGCGAAGTTTTCGCCGCGCCGCAATCTCACCCGCTATCTGGCGGCGGAAAAATATGGCCTGTTGTGGGTCTGTTTAAAGCCCGAACCCCGACAGCCGCTGGTCGATTGGCCTGAGCTGGCTCAACCACAGCGTGAGCCGGTCTATATCGCCAGTGGCCGCTGGCAGGCCTCGGCCGCCCGCCACGTGGAAAACTTTAACGACGTTGCCCATTTTCCCTTTGTGCACACACAAACCTTTGGTGGTGAAGAGGATGATCCATTGCCGGAGTATGACGTTGAACGCACGGCAACGGGCCTGGCGTTTCAACTGCCCTACCGCGAGCGGGTGCGCATGACGGCTCAAGGAGAGCCGGTATCGGCTGACTATGCTCTGGGCCAGATGCAAACCCGCAATGTGGTTTATTACTACCAGCTCACCCTGCCGTTTAGCAGTTACATTCGGGTAGAGTGCGAGGACTACCCGTTTATCAATGACATTTACGATACCGTCTGTCCGATCTCAGCTTACGAGTGCCAAATTTTTCAGATTGTCACTGACTCCATGGGTATTGAAAACGCCGAGTTCTGGCAGTCCGACACTCAAAAGATCAATGAGGAGGATGCTCCGCTGGTTGAAAATCAACGGCCCAAGGCTCTGCCGCTCAATTTATTGGATGAGGTTCATCTGCCCTGTGACCGCTTCTCGGTGGCTTATCGCCGGGTCCTGGCGGAGATGGGCTTGGGGCGTGCGGTTAATCAATCTGCAGGAGTGAATTAAATGACCAACACGATTCCAGTATCAGATCTCTGTCCGGTGGTCTTTAATGATTGGCATATTGTCGGTCAGTCCGATTGCCTGGCGGAGGGTGGCTCACTAACGGTGAGTTTGCTCGAAACCGAACTATTAATCTGGCGCCACCAGGGGCAGTTGGCGGTGGTTCTGGATCAATGCCCCCATCGCGGTGCCAAGCTCTCTCTGGGCCAGGTGGTCGACGGCTTGGTGCACTGCCCTTATCACGGCTGGCAGTTCGATCAGCAGGGTAACTGTCTTTTGCGTCCGGCGCAGCCGACGATCACCCCGTCGGCGCGTAGTGCGCTAAAGAGCTTTGCCGTGTGTGAGCGCTACGGTGTGATTTGGGTCTGTTTGGGCGATGCCGAACGGCCCGTACCAGAGTTCGTCGGCCTGGATGATGATTATGAGTTGGTCATTACCGGCCCCTATCGCGTTAATACCAGCGCCCCCCGCGCCATCGAAAATTTTATCGATATGGCTCACTTCTCGTTTATTCATCAAGGTTCGCTGGGCTCCAGTGGCAATAGCGAAATTGCCGATTACACCGTACAGACGGAGGCCGAGACTCTGGTCGCTTCTGACTGCCGCGCCAGGCAACCCAAGGCGGCTGCGCATCTGAAAGATGAGGTGGAGATTGACTACATTTATCGTATTTTGCGGCCCTGCACGGCAATGCTCTCCAAGCAACCGCTCGGACAGGCTGATAAGCCAACGGATCTGATTATGCTGTCGTTGGCGCCGGAGGCGGAGGAGCTGGTCAATGCGTGGATGATTTCCGCGTTGAGCTACGCCAAGGGCAAGCCGCAGGCAGAGTACGCCGAATTTCAGGAGAAGATCTTTCTGGAAGATCGAGCCGTGTTGGAGTCGCAATCACCCAAAAAACTGCCACTCAATACCACCAGCGAAGTATCGCAGGCGGCTGACAAATTTTCCGTTGCCTATCGCCACTGGCTGAAAAGCAGTGGCATTCGTTATGGCGTTCTCAATTAAGCTAAACCGCAGGTTTAATCAGTCTTCCAGTCGCTCAATTTAACCGCTTTTCTCATCTCTAGTTGTGCGTCGGCTCAGTGTAAATACACTGGGCCTTTTTTTATCCATAAAAATTTAACTCGTTATCGTCCATCCTTCCTTCTGTTTTATTTAAACGCGCTGGCTGAGCCTTGTTTTATGCCCTCACCTGTGTGCGCTTAGCGTGAATTAGCATTTGATTGTTTTACATGGGTCGATAAAAAGGCCTAAATGCCTGGTTTTGGTGCTTTGTTTGAGGTTTTTTTAGAGTGCTGCACTCTTCTGGATTCAAAACCTTGATGGGCGTTCAATAGGGGTGGTTTAGGTTGGATTTGATATATCGCCATAAATTAAATAGATATCTGAAACGCTCATATCCGGTTTTGTTGAATTGCTTGGTTCGGCGCTTGCAATGAGTGGAGTATCGAGATGTTTAATTAATTATTAATTAGTTTATTCAATCGTTAATTGCTAAGTATAGACAGGCGGGTTGAGGCAATAATCAGGGCGTTGTTATGCGTCGCTACTGGTATTCAGTCTGCCGTGAGAAATGAATGGTTAGTGGAGTACAAGCGCATGGCGAAGTTGAAAAGAGTGTACAGAACAAAAATAAATAGCGGGCTGATAGCGGCGTCGTTACTGCTGGCGCAACAATCAGGCGCGCAAGAGTTGGAGGAGATGGTGGTCACCGCCACCAAACGTGCGCAGAGCCTGCAGGATGTTGGTGTTTCGGTTTCGGCTATGGGGCAGAGCAAGCTGGAGCAATTAAATCTGACCAGCAGTAATGATCTTGGCCAGTATCTGCCGAATGTGGAAGTAGCGCCCTTTTTTGGCAATCAATTCGCCTCCACCTTTATTCGCGGCTCCGGCAAGGTTGACTTTAATGCTAACTCGCAAACTACCGTGGGTGTTTATGTCGATGAGGTCTATCTGGCCAGCCCCTCCACGCACTCCATGGCGCTGTTTGATCTGCAGCGAATTGAGGTGTTGCGCGGGCCGCAAGGCACCCTGTATGGACGCAATGCCACCGCCGGTGCAGTTAATTATATCGCCGCCAAACCCAGTGATGAGTTTTCAGCAGTACTGGAAGCGGGAGTGTACAGCTTCAACGGCTGGCAAACACAAGGCTATGTGACGGGCGCGGTAAGTGATTCGGTGCGTTTGCGTCTGTCGGGTACAGCAAAACAGGACGACGGTTGGATGAAAAATCGCCTGTCCGGGGAGTGGGTAAATGATACCGATAGCTACGCCTATCGTGCCCAGCTCGACTGGTCAATGACCGATTCGTTATCGCTGCTGCTGACCTTACACCAAAGCCGGGACACCTCGCTCGGCTTTGCCTATCAAATGGAGGGGACGGTCGATCCACAGACTTTTACCACCGACTGCAGCCCTGCTGAGCGTCACGACTGTGTCAATTTCGATGGTTATCGCGACCCCGATGGTGATGATTTTACCGAGGGTGATTTTGATTTGGTGGGCAAGGCCGATTATCGGTCCGACGGAGTTGCTGCACGCATTGACTGGAGTTTTGCCGGTTACGATTTGAGATCGATTACCGCCTATGAGCACTTTGAGCGTTACCACGTTGAAGATGCCGATGCCTCACCCAGTGTGTTTTCCCACAATATCTATGCCGACGAGCTGCAATCGCTCTCGCAGGAGCTGCGCTTAAGCTCACCGGTGGCAAGCCCAGTGCGCTGGATTGCGGGGCTCTATATGGCGCAGGATGAGTTGCCGGCGGATAACTTCTACAACTTTTTTGGTTACTGGACACAACAGAATTATCAGCAGGATACAAACTCCTACGCAGCCTACGCCAATAGCGAATATGAAATTGCCGACAATCTGCTGCTTACCACCGGGGTGCGTTACACCCGCGACGAAATTGAAACCAACCACGTCAGCTATTTTGTTGATGATCAACAGGGCAGTAATCCGTACGTATTTGCTGAACCACAAACAATAACCCGCAATTTTAATGATCTCTCCTGGAAGTTGGGTTTGGATTATTTTCCAGCAGAGGGGTGGTTGCTCTACGGCTCTGTGGCCAAGGGCTATAAAAGTGGGGACATCAATACTGGTTTTGGTGATCCCTTGGAGATCAACCCCTACGATGCGGAAGAGCTGTACGCCTATGAGGTGGGTTTTAAATCGACACTGCTCTCTGGGCGAGCCCGAATTAATGGTTCGCTGTTTTATTACGACTATAAGAATTTGCAGGTGTTTGATTTTACCACCGGCAGCTTTGGCATTATCAATGTGCTGGATAATGCCGACGCGGCCCGCTATCAAGGGGCGGAGTTGGAGGTGACCGTGCAGCCCTGGGCCGGGCTGGAACTGCTTTGGTCGCTGGGGTGGTTGGATACCGAGTTTACTGATTTTACCCGCTCGGTGACCGGGGAAGACTTGAGTGGTAATGAAAATGCATTTTCTCCGCCCTTTAAAACCAGTTTGTCCGCTCGTTATGAGTGGCCAAGCCAGCTGGGCGTTTGGTCGTTGGCAGGCGATATCAACTGGACCGATGCCGCCTACCATACGGTCACCAATGACGAAGACCTGGCCCAGGATGAACATACCTTGGTGGGGGCGAGAGCCGCTTGGCAGAGCCGTGATCAGCAGTGGCAGGTTGCCTTGTGGGGCCGCAATTTAACCGACGAGTCCTGGCGGGTGCAGTCTTTCGATTTTGTTGAGTCCGGCTTTATCACCCACGTGCCCAACCGGCCGAGAACTCTGGGTATGGATATACGCTATCAATGGTAGCGGGGGGGAAGTGATGGCGACAGTCGAAAACAGAGAGGTGAGCTCAGTCGCGAGCAGGGGCTATGGCTCGATAAAGGTAGCCGCAATTGTCGCGGCCGGCGCCGCGTTTGTAGTGGGTAACTTTTCACAATATACCGGCGTCTGGCTGACTGGTGCGCTTATGGATGAGTTGCACTACTCTGCCACTAGCGTAGGAATGCTATTAACCGTTGAGTTTTTTGGTGTGGCCCTGGCCCCCTTTTTTCTCGCCTATTTTTTGGGGCGGGTGCAGTTGGATCGAGTCGCGTTAACGGGTTGCGTGGTTGCATTTACCTGCCACCTGTTGTCGGTTTGGTCGACGAGCCTGGTCGAGCTTGCGCTGCTGCGGTTGCTGGCGGGCATCGGTGCCGGCGCCGTGTTTGCGGCCAGTAGTGTGGTGGTGGCGGCGATGGCTACCCCGGAAAAAGGATATGCCCAAATTCAAGCCGTGTTTGCTGGGCTGGGTGTGGCTGCACTCTATGGGACGGGGTTTCTAACCAGTGCCTTGGGTTACCGCGGTATTTTTATTCTCTTAGCAATCGTGACCTTGGTAATGTTGCCGCTGGCGGTAAAGCTTCCCACTCCGGCCGTGATCAGCGTTCGCAGAAATCGGGCTAATGAACGTTCCTGGGCAACTGCGCTGGCCGTTATTCTTGGCATGTTTCTATTTAATCTCTGTGAAGGTAGCTCTTTCGTCTTTTTGGAGCGGCTGGCCAGTAACCTCAATTTGCCGCAGGCGCAACTGAGTTTGGTGTTTGGTGTTGGCGCCTTGGTGGGGATTGTGGGTGGAGTAACCGCTGCGTTCGTGCACACCCGTTTTGGCCGTCGTCTGCCACTGGCGGTTGGACTGGTAACCAACGCCATTGTGGTTGGCATGATCTACACCACTACCGATCCTCATCTGTTTGCTTTGTTGTTTCTTTTTGTGGAGTTTTTCTGGTTTTTTTGCCTGCCCTTTATTTTGGGCGTAGCCGCCTATTTTGATAGGAGCGGCGGTCTGGCAGCGCAGGCGTCCGGTGCCATGTTGCTCGGTATTGCCGTTGGGCCGCTACTGGGAGGCTTGCTTGCTGATCACTATGGGTTACTGGCGATTGGTTGGCTGGCGGCGCTTAGCTGTTTTCTGGCCTTGGCGGCTTTGCTGATCGCGCTGCGAGGCGACAAGGTTCGAATCCAGGTTTGAGTTATGCCCTAGCGCTCTGCCGGCTCAGTAGTGCACCCGCCGGGTGCCGCGGTAGGCACTGCGCCAATAGTGGGTGGTGAGGCTGGAGGTGATCACCCCCTGGGAGGTGGAGGCGTGGATAAACTGGTTGTTGCCAATATAGATACCCACATGCCGCTGCTTGTTGCCGGTATGAAAAATCAATAAATCGCCCACCTTCGCCTGTGCTAAGGGAACGGCTTGGCCGGTGGTGGTGAGCGCCTGGGTGGTGCGCGGCAGGGTTTGGGCGAACACCTTTTGGAATGTGATAAAGACAAACCCGGAGCAATCCACCCCCTGTTGTGATAGCCCACCATAGCGATAGGGGGTGCCCCGCCACTGCTGGAAGTGGTCGAGCAGCTGTTGGCGTTGTATCTCTTCCAGCCGTTGCGCCTGCTGCGGTTCGGCTACAACTGGGGAGGAGGCCGTGGTTGCGGAGGAGTCGGTGGTTGCTGAAGGCGCGGCGGCTGGCGAGGTGCCGACCTGAGGCGGCGGCGAACTGGCGCAGCCGGCCAGAGCCAGTAGTAGGCCGAGCAGGGGCGGAAACAGTGAGTAGCCGTGGCACGGGTTCATAGGCTAAGCCTAGTGAATTTTGCCGCGGTTAGCCAATCGGCGACGTTTACTGATGTGGCTCCCGTAAGTTATCGGCGAGGTGATGTCATCGGCAGGGTAGTGCTAGTAAGTGCTCACCAGAAGGTGGTCGCCGCTGTCAGGCCAGGGCTACACTGGCTCATCCACCACCGCCACACTATCGCCCAGGGCCAGGCTGCCTTCGCCCACCACCTTGGCGCATAGGCCGCCGATGCCGCGCATGGCGTTAAAGCCACCGGGGCCGAGGTTGGCCTCCATGCGCGAACAGGGGTGGCACTGGGCGGCGCCCTCCAGAATCACGCCGCCAATCTGAAAGCGGCGGCCACTTAGGGCCTGCAGGCTGATGCCGCTCACCAGCAGGTTGCGGCGCAGCAGTTTTGGGTCGATTGCCTCGCGGTGCAGCAGCGACGCCAGCACCGCCAGATTCTCCGCCTGAAAGAGGGTCACCTGGCGTTTGCTGTCGGGCTTGCCGCTGAAACGGTCGCCCACCAGCCCCTGGCCAAATTTCACCTCGGCGCTATCGACGGCCACCATCGGCTCTTTGCGCCCGGGGCGCAGCAGAATCATCTCCAGCCGCCCCTGTTGCGGTAGAATTTTGATCAGCTCTTTGACGCGGCTGGGGACGACGGCGGCTGGGGTGTTATCGGGCATAGGCTCGTCGATGTGTGGTGGTTGCAGTTAAAACTGGTTGTTAATACTGGAACGAGGTGCGCCTCACCGAGTCGGGTGAGAAGCGATTTATCGTTGCCATTTTGTGGACAGAATAGGGGCCGGTGGCAGTAATGCCAAGCCCCACGGCGGGCATCATATAGAACCAGCCAACAAAGGAGCCAATTTCCATCTAATTAATTAACTCGGCTTTTGCTCCTCAGGAGAGCGCTCGTGTATCTGACACAGTTAACCCGGCCGGTGTTTAGTATCTGGAAATCCCCCAATATCCGGCTCTACAAAAGTTGTTCTAGCCTGTGCCGATTGAATCAGCTCTGGGCTGTAGTGCTGGTAAATAATGTTCTGGTCGAGCAGTTGCGGATTGGCATTAATAAATTGGGCAAAGCTTTGGCAACTGGGTGTGCTGGCCATAAAGTGATTAACCGCCACTAGCCAGGCGCGGGTTAGCGTCTCGTGGTACTTCTCTGGGCTGGTGCCGATATGGTTGAGCAGAACGAGGATGGCGGCGCGCAGTATCAGGGTGGCCTCGGCTAACGGGTAATTAATCAACAGTGTGTAGGCTACTTGCAGGTGTTGCCGGTGATGAAATTCAGCGGCATTAATTTGGTAATGTTGAAAGGCGTTGAGGTGGGCTTGGTCGTCACTGCTGGCACTGTGTGGTGCGTTTGCATTCAGCGTTTTTTGCATAATTACACCTCTGTTTAACGACGGGCTTTACACTGGTGTGAGTTGCGGCTTAACTAGCCCAGGGTGCCTACGAATTTTAGCAGTCCCATCGGCAAATTTGGAAAATCGAGTAAAGTTAGAACGGCTCTCACGGCTTCAAATTGTCTCTGGTGGAGGCTAAGCTAATGGCAATTTCGGGTTGCTTGTAGTTACTGTTTAGCGGCCGAAGGTGGAAGGATAAGACTACTTCAATCAATCACCACCAAAATGACAGGTACCTACTCCATGGAATCCATTCTACTCACCCATTCGCAATTGGCGGCGGTACTGGCGGGCTTTGCCAGTGTGGTGGCGGCCTTCCAGCGGCCGCTCTCTCCGGTGCAACGACACCGTTTTTTAACCATTCTGTTTTCCGCACTGGTGCAGATGATGGCGAGCCTGGTGCCGGTCTGGTTTGCCACCATTGATGATGTCGGCCCGCTCTTTTGGAGTATTTTTTCCGGGGTCCAGTTGGGTTTTTCGCTGTTGCTGTGGCTGATTCTGGTTTACCCATTGAGGTCCTTGGGCAAAGCGGGGGTGGTCGCGATTAATATGCCGGTGACGGTGTTTGTGCATCTGTTGGGAGTGGCGGTAGTTGGTACCTTAATGGTGAATACCTTTTTTTACTCTATCGCCAGTTTTTCGCTCTACTACTCGGCCATGCTGGGCGGCCTGATTATTATTTTTCTGGTGTTTGCCGATGTCGCCACGCGCGCGGAGTAATTCTCTAAATGAGAAGCCCCGCTCGTTAAGCGGGGCTTGGCTTTCTGCTTTGTAGCTCTTGTGATTATGGTGATGTGTAAGTAACGCCATCCAATACCGTGGTCAGCTGCCCGCTGAAAGTGGCTGTGGTTCCCAACCCGTTTGAGGTGACCACAAAGCCTTCGGTCGGATCACTTGTTCGGCTGCCGCTGTGTAAACCGCTAAAGGTGAGATCAGCCTGCCAGGTTAAGGTGGTTACACCTGACTCAGAGGCTCGGGTTCCGGACTCGGTGCCATCAATAAAATTTACCCCGTCGGCACTGTAGTTATTGTAGCTAACGGCCACCGAATCTATTTCGACATCGCCTATTTTAAATCGGGATGGTGAGGTGGTGATGGTGACATCGGCATAACCCTCGACACCCATGAGCACATAGTCACCGGCGGGTACCACCTCCCTGGAGGGGGGTACTGCATCGCCCGCCTGATAGGGAATACCCCAGGGTATGTCATCGGCAACGGCTTCGGTTACGACGATTGGGGTGCTCGGTTCTCTATCGGTCAGGCGCGCGATCATTAAGCGTGAGTTGCGTCCACCGGGCTCGGTCGACTCCGGGCAGGTGGGCGGTTCCGGGTTGCAACCGCGGCGCTGATAGTAGACCACCGCGGTGCTATCCGGTGACCAGGCTGGGTCGGCGCCGCCCAACCAGAGTGGGTCGCTGATGCTGCCGCTGCCGGCGGTGGTGTCGCCACCGGCGTTCAGTTGTTGGCCCTGGTGAATGTTGGCCTCTTCGACATCGATTGGCGTCTCCAGGTTAATTAAATAGGGCTGGAAAAAGGAGCCGCGATTACTGTTGGTGTAGAGCCCGCCAATGGCTTCGGCGATGGCTAAATCGAGCAGTGGTGGTACACCAATACCGGCCGAGGCGAAATAGACCCGTCCCTCCTCACCGGCCGGGTTGGCCCCCTCGAAGCCTGTGTTATCGGTAATGCGGCCATCCATAATCACCATAGATTTGCCGTCTGGGGAGATATTCACTGGGTCGACATAGGCTGGGTCGTAAGAGAGCCGGGTCGATACACCGGTGGCTAAGTCCGTGGCAAAAATATCGTAATTGAAAGAGTCCTGAGTACCTATTCCCAGTGTGCTTTTGCCGTCCGGTGTGAAGCCACGAAACTCGCCGATAACGCCCGTTGGGTTTTCGAACAGTAATTCTCCCGGGGAGGTTACGCTGAAAAAGCGGCCCGACTTGCCCAGCTGCGGGCTCAGTAAAAACGACACATCTTTAAGTTCATAGCCCACGCGGCCAGAGGCCGGTGCGGGGTTAAATTCCAGGCGGCCAAAAACGCCGAATTCACTGGCGGCACTAAAGTCGAGGGCAAAAAAGAGCTGGTTCCAACCCAGGTGCACGTTATCCGGATGCAGCCTTACCTCGCGCATCAGACCGCCGGATGGGAAGCCGGGAAAGGGCGAAATAATGGGGTAGATATGGGTCTGTTCGGGGGTGCATTCTGGTGCGGTAATCTCATAGGGGCTGCAGTCGAGAATGTTGTTACCCATCTTGATGCGCATGCCATCCTGAAAAGCTTCGGGGTAGGTGTTGTCGTTGGGATTATTTATTGCCACCCTGTTTTCCGGTGGAATACCACAGGTCACGCACTGCCAGCCATCGCCGTTTTCAAAGGTGGTGCCATCGGTTTTAACCATGATCAGTTGCGCACCGCTGTAGTCACTGCCTGGTGCTGGCGCTTCTGGCGCTCCGGCAAATCGCACCGAGACATAAACCTGTTTGCCATCTGGGCTGAAGGTGCGCGTGCCGTCAATGCCGGCGCGGCTGGCGTTGAGGCAGCCGGTGAAATTGGGGTTGATCTCTGCTGTACAGGAGCCCACCTCATCAGAAGGGGCAGTGGGTGGTAGCGGAAGTGCCTCAACGACGACGGTCTCGTCGCTATTGGCTTGCTTGTGACTATCGCCATGACAGGCGGCAAGCAATGCAGCGGTGAAAATGGCGGTTGCGGTACAGATGAGATGGTTGGGAGCGTTCTTGAAAAACATCCCGGGCCTCCTTGGTAAATTTTTATCGTTATATTTTTAGGTTATAGGATTTGTGGCGATCATCGATCGCGCTCAAATTAAACCAAGCGGTCGGAATATACAACCATTTGGTCGTGATGGTATTGTTGTGCGCAGGTAAATCATTGGTCAAAGCGGGTAGAAGATCTGCTTAACCCACGAGGGATGGCAATTTGGGTAGGATCCGGGAGCCGGTACCATCTTTAGTCGCGAGCTATGAGCATCAGCTTTTGGGGCCGACTAAAACCGGCCAGCCGGGTGTGATTACCCATTTCGACATTGCCCAAGGGGTATGATCTAATGCCGGGCTTTATGCCCAAGCTGAAGACTGTAATCCTAGGAATCGAAATGACCTCAAAGCCAAAGGCGCCCCGAAAAAAACGTTATGTGGAAAGGCCCGATGCCCGTGTGCAGTTGTTGGATGCTGCTGAAGCGCTCATTCGAAAGGAGGGTTACGCCGCTGCCACGGCACGCCGCATCGCCGGTGAGGTTGGCCTTAAGCATCAGGTGGTGTTCTACTATTTTGGTACTCAGGAGGAGCTGCTGTTAGCCCTTTATCAGCGGGTATCGGCAGAGCAGCGGGAACGGATCAAAGAGGCGCTAAACGGCGAAAGCCCGTTAAAGGCCATTTGGAATATTATCCGCGACCCAGAGGCCACGCGGCTGTCGCTGGAGTTTATGGCATTGGCCAACCACAGCGAAGTGATTCGCGCCGAAATCGCCAAAAATGCTGAGGAGCTGCGCGAGCTGGAATCGGAAGCGATCGCGCGGCTTCTGGAAGCGCGTGGCATTACCGAACCCCGATTATCCCCCCGCCTGGTTTCCATGTTGACCAACGCCATCGCCAGGCTATTGGTGCAGGAGTCCACCCTGGGGATTTCATTGGGGCACGAAGAAGCGGAGGCGATGGTGGATGCCTCACTGGCGATTTTTGAAAGTGGCCGGCAGTCCGAGCTGGACTCTATGAGCCCGCCGGGCTAATCCGACACAATGACTTTCTCTCCTGACGGCATGTTAATTGGCGGAATGGTTTTATCTAATTTCTGCTGATTTTATGCATGTTCTTCATAAATTTAGATCGTATTCTGGTCTATTTATCCCGATCAGGCGCTAGGCTCGCCAAGGTACTGCGCTATTTTTGCTCAAATGCGACCAAATGGTCGAAATATCTTGCATGTCAGCCGCCGTTGTACGACCATGTGGTCGCAATGGATGCTGCCAAACTATTCCAGGGGTTGGAGCAAACCAAGAAAATTCTGATTAAGAGCCGTTGGATTGCAGATGGCCGTGAATGAGCAAGAGGTTTAGCTATGAGTAACTACGACGAGGTGGACTTTTTTGAAGCGTTGGATTTGATTGAAGATCCCTACCCCTACTTCGACTATCTGCGCGCCAAAGGGCCGGCGGTTTATCTGCCGAAACATAATGTGGTGGCAGTGACGGGTTACAAGGAAGGGGTTGATGTATTGCGCGATGCCAATACTTTCTCCTCGATCAATGCTGCTACCGGCCCCATTCCGCCGCTGCCGTTCAAGCCGGAGGGTGATGATATCACCGAGCAATTAAACAAATTCCGGCAGGATATGCCCTTCGGTTCCATGCTGGTGACTCAAGATCCACCGGATCACACTCGCTCCCGTTCGCTGCTAACTCGGCTGTTTACTCCTAAGCGGCTGCAAGAAAACGAAGAGTTTATTCGGGTTATTGCCGAAAAGCTCACCCAAAATTTTGTGGCCCGGGGCAAATTTGAAGCGGTCTCCGATTACGCCCACCCCATGGCCACTTTAACCATTGCCGATCTGCTGGGAGTGCCGGCCGGTGACCACGAGAAATTTCTGCCGTTGTTTGGCCCTCTGCCCGGTCAAATTGGTGGCGATGTGGACCTGGAAAATAATCCGATGATGGAAGTGGGCATGCACTTCTACAACTACATAGAGGAGCGCCGCCGCGAGCCAAAAGAGGATGTAATGACCGAATTGGCGCTGGCGAAATTTCCTGACGGAGAGTTGCCGGATTTGACCGAGATTGTTGGTCATGCAGCCACCATCTTTGGTGCCGGTCAGGATACTACTGTGCGCTTGATTGTCGCTATGCTGAAAAATGTTGCGGAAAAACCCGAGCTGCAAGAACAGCTGCGCAATGATTATAGTCTTATCCCGGCTTTCACTGAGGAGGTTTTGCGGCTGGATGGGCCAACCAAGGCGCACTTCCGCATGGCCAAAACCAAAGCCAAGGTGGGCGATCTGGAGGTGGCTCCAGGCACAACCATTATGTTGATGCAAAGCGCCATGCGTCGCGACCCGGAAATTTTCGAGAATCCCAATGAACTGCGTCTGGATCGCAAAAATAACATGCAGGCGCAGTTGGCTTTTGGTAAAGGTATTCACATGTGTTTGGGCGCACCGCTGGCCCGGGCGGAAGCCAAAATTGCACTGCAGACTATTTTTAATCGTACCTCATCAATTGCCATTGATGAAAGCCAGCACGGCCCGGCGGGTGCCCGTCACTACGAATATGAGAAAAATTACACCCAGCGTGCGCTCTGTGCTGTGCACCTGCTCTGTACAGAAAAATAATGAGTTGCATTTGGTTGGCAAGAATTGGTGAGGCAAACAATGAAAAGATTAACAGATAAGGTCATTTTAGTGGCCGGTGCTGGCGGTATCGGTACCGGCCTGGCGACTCGCTACGCCGCTGAAGGCGCCAAGGTTGTGTTGGGCGATATCAATTTGGAGTCGGCGCAGTCGGTAGTGGAATCGATTAAAGCATCGGGTGGTGAAGCCATTGCGGTCGAGTTGGATGGCGCCTCCGAGCAATCGATTGCCGCGACGGTGGCCACCTGCGTTGAAACCTATGGTGGCATCAATGGGCTGCATCTCAATTTTGCCTTTCTGGGCGACTGCAATCCGGCGCTGGGCATCCTCGAACTACCGTTGGAGGTCTATGACGAAACCCAGCGCATTAATGCCCGGGGTTTTTATCTCTGCACGCGTGCAGTTCTACCGGTGATGATGGATAGCGGTGGTGGTTCTGTGGTGTATACCAGCTCGGCGGCGGCCAATGCGTCGACGCCGGCACAAGTCGCTTATGCCATGAGTAAGGCTGCCGGCCAGGCGCTGATGCGTCATGTGGCCACCCGTTACGGCGGTGTGGGTATTCGCGCTAACACCATAGCGCCAGCGTTAACACTGCACCCAGGGATTGAAGCCTTTGTTCCGCCGGAGATGATGGAGATGGCCAAGTCGGCGGCGGCGATCAAATCCCGGGTCGGTAACCCGACGGATATTGCGGCCATGGCCGCACTGCTGATGTCGGACGAGGGTTCTTACATCACCGGTCAGGTGCTCGCCATTGATGGCGGTACTACCATGCGTAGTTAACGTTGCGAGTATATAAAGAAAACTCTGATTGACACATCCTTGCGTTAATCGCCGTAACGGCAATTGAACATGTCATTTCCAATTGCCCCCAAAATTAACAACTTACGTTGTTTGATTTTGTCTGCACATCCATGTGCAGACGGAATCTCTGGGTTAATCAGAGATTCCAAAAATTATTCGCTAAGCCTGAGTGCGTATCGTTTTTACGAAGCGCCACTGGTGATGAAGATAATAATAAAAGAGGAGGCCGTAATGGTTGCCAAAGTTTTTAAAGATGTTTCTGAAGTTATTAATGACTACACCGGCCTGTCGCGCATGGTGTTGGACTATAACGTCATTACCAAAGAGATGAATGCCAAGTGCAAAACCCCCGAATTTAAAGATGAAATGTGGGATGAACACTTTGCCCAGTTTTTTGATAAACCCAATTTTCTTCGCGTTGGCCACTTGAAGGAGGAGTTTGATTACCCCACTTACCTGGAGTTTCAAACCAAGTGGGCGCCGCATTCAGAGTGGGAGTGCTCCTTTAAGCGCATAGCCGAGGTAGGTAATGTGGTTTACCTGGAGCTGGAAGAGCGCGCCACCTTTAATGGTATGACCAATGTGGTTAATACCATCTCCGTCTACGAATTTAACGAAACCGGCAAAGTCTATCGGTTGGATCTGTATCTGCAGCAAACACCGGCGTCCGCCGACGAAATTCCAGACGCTTACAAGTAATCAAGCGGGGCAATGGCGACTCTGTTGGTTGTTCTCCTTTTAACGTAAGTAAAAAAGTTTTAAAGCTGATGCCAGCGCAATAACGTTGGCTTGTGGCAAGCCTGTGAACAAGGGTTGATATAACAATGAATAATGCGGTGGGCTCTTCTCTGCTGAAAGATAAAGTACTGTTTGTGGCGGGTGTCGGCCCATTGATGGGGCAGGCGACCGTTCGGATTGCTGCCCAAGAGGGGGCTAAAATAGCTCTAGCTGCGCGCAGCCTCACAACAATAGAACCGCTGGCAGCAGAAATTAATAGTGCCGGGGGCGAGGCGATAGCGCTTCAGTGTGATGTGACTGATGAAGCACAGCTGGCCAGCGCCATTGAAAAAACCAACAGCACACTGGGTAGCATTACCTCGGTGTTCTACAACGCCCCCTTTTATGATCATGCACATAACACCTTGGATATCGATCCTGAGTTGTGGCAAACCACCATGGATATCAACATGATGGGGGCGATGACTGTGGCTCGCTTAACTGTGCCGGGCATGATTGAAAATGGCGGTGGTGCCTTTGTTTTTAATTCGTCAGCTGCGGGTCTCTATGCCGATGGTGTGCGTTTGGGCTACAGCGTATCCAAGGCCGGCCTGGATGCCATCGTCCGGCATATTGCCAGAGTTTATGGTCCCAAAGGCATTCGCGCCAACAGTGTCTACCCCTTTGTAATGCCGCCAGAGGTGCCGGCCGAGATGGCCAAGGGGTTTGCCGATCTCAATTGCCTGCGCCGCTCTGGCACACCCGAGGAGATTGGAAACGCAGTGGTCTTTCTGCTATCCGACCGCTCGTCGATCATCACCGGCCAGGGGATCTATCTGGATGGTGGCCTCTTCTCCAGGGCGCATTGGCCAGAGATGTAATCATCAAAATACCTAACCCGCATAGAACAACAATAATTTAACAGTTCCAGTAAGCATCTAATGTTTATGCTTTGTGGGTGGAAAGAGTTGTGAATAGTAAGGGTTTTTAATGAATAAAAGAGTAGCGATTGTAACCGGTGGTGGTAGCGGCATTGGTCGTGCTATTTCCATTCAGCTGGCTAAGGCCGGGGCCAAGGTGGCGGTCTGGGATTTGAATGCTAGCAATGCCGAGGAGACGGTGGCCACCATTAAAAGCGCTGGCGGTAATGCCATCGCCTGCGTTGGTGATGCTTCGGATGAGGTAGCTATTGATGCATCACTGCAGGCAACGCGTGAACAGTTGGGGCCGGTGGATATATTGGTTAATAACGCCGCTATTTCCGACTTCTGCCCGTTTCTGGAGATCAGCCATGAGACGCTGGATCGAATGATCCGTATTAATCTGCGCGGACCCTATATTCTAACGCAGAAGGTGGTGCCTGATATGCTGGCGAAAAAATGGGGGCGTATCGTTAATATCTCTTCTTCGTCGGCACAAGGGGGGTCAACCGGCATGACGCACTATGGCGCCACCAAAGGCGGTATTGTCGGCTTGACCAAAACCCTGGCCATTGAGTTCGCCGATAAGGGCATTACAGTTAACCATGTTCCGCCGGGTTTTGTTGATACGCCAATGTTGCGCGCTTCGCCGGTGGATGTCGATGCCTTCGCTTTGCACACCCCGATGAAGCGAGCCGGTAAGCCCGAAGAGGTGGCCGCCGCTTGTGTTTATCTGGCCTCCGAAGAGGCGGCTTATGTCACCGGGCAAACGCTCAGCGTAAATGGTGGCCGCTACTTGCAATAGTTTTTAAAAAGGCCTCTAGCGCTTAAAAAGTATCAGCGGCTAAGAATTTCTAATTCATTTCAATTAAGGACATAGGTTTGCACCTATGCTTTCGGCTGGCTTGCCTGAAATTAGCCGATTGTTGGGCTTGTCTCGCCGGTTTTGGTGCTCGGCAGGCTTGTAGGAGAGCAGAGTCTGTCGCTAATAGAAGTTGAAAGAAGATTGGGCAACAATAAATACGGAGTTTAAATAATAATGAACCGTTTCCACATTCCATCACAACGACCGATGTTGGGTCGTTCGCCACAAATCCATATTAACAAACCACTGGTAAAAATGAGTTTGGCGATTGCCTTGGCTAACGCCACTTCATTTGCCATGGCGCAATCGGGGGATAGTGAACCCGCAGCCCGGGTGTTGGAGGAGATAGTTGTTACCGCTCGCCGCCGGGAAGAGAGTTTGCAGGATATTCCCGTGGCGGTCAGCGCTCTGGATTCAGAAGCGCTAAGAGCACAAAATGTTACCCAGTTAAATGACTTGGGTACGCAAGTCCCCTCGTTTCGCGTGTCGACCGGTGGCTCCTCTACCAACGAGCCGGTACTCTCCATTCGCGGTCAACGGCCGACCGATTCCGGTATTAACCTCGATGCCGCTATCCCCATCTATTTCGCCGATGTGGTGATGACGCCTTCCTCGGGTACCAATCTGTCGATGTACGATTTGCAAAGCGTGCAGGTGCTTAAGGGGCCGCAGGGAACGCTGTTTGGCCGCAATAGTACTGGCGGTGCACTGCTGATATCACCGCAAAAAGCGGGTGACAGCTTTGCAGGCTATATTGATACGAAATTTGGCAACTACAACAGCGTGAGCGTTGAGGCGGCGGTTGATCTGCCGCTGACCGAAAACCTTGCTGTGCGCCTGGCCGGGCAAACGACTACTCATGATGGTTATCAGGAAAACAAGGCTGACAACAACCTGAAGGATGGTTGGGATGAAGATTCGCAAGGCTTGCGGCTCAGTGTCGCCTACCAGCGTGGAATCGTCAGTAACGATTTTATGGTGGGCTACGATGAAAATGAGATGGTGCCTCGGTTAGTGATTCCGGCTGCGTTTAATCCTTCCACCGGTGCCGGGCAATTGGCGCAGCTGCTGTTTAACAGCAACGGCGAAATTGACGACGCCATCGCCTGGCAGGAGGCCCACTCCGCCAATGAGGTGCAGTACGACACCGAAGGCGAAGAGAAAATTGAAAACACCATTCTGGCTAACACCACTGAGCTTGATCTCTCGGATAATGTCAGCCTGAAAAATATTTTTGGCTACCGAAAAATGGAGTGGAGCAGAAGCAACGATGCCGATGGTAGTGCTCTGCCGCTCTTTACCCAAGGGGGGGCAACTCAGGGTGTCGGGATAATTACCCGCAATCAGCCGACGGTAGACGTTGAGTCCGAACAGTTCACCGAAGAGCTGCAGTTGCTGGGTAGTGCCTTCGACAGTAAGTTGGATTGGTTGGTGGGTGCCTATTGGTACCAGATGGAAGCCTCACAAAGAGGTGATAACCAGGTGCTTGGGCCCAACCCGGATAGCCCGCTGTTTGGTGGCTTGCCGGTGGAGACCGCAGCGGCCTTGGTGAGCAGCGGCATTTTAGGGCCAGATGTTACCGCATTTTTGGGCACTGGCTTTTTCGGTATGTTGCAGTCGGCACCGGCCGGCGATGTTGATAACAGCGCTTACGCCATTTTTGCCGAGGGTACCTACACCTTCACTGATCAATGGTCGACCACCTTGGGCTTACGGCAAAGTTGGGATACCCGAGCCATTACCGTGCGCAATTACGGCGGATTTGGTGGCACTGGTTCACCCTATTATTTTTGTTCGGTTACGGATGTTGACGGCAATCCAGTGCCCAGTTGCGCCAGAGAGGAAGAGAAAGACTACAGCAGCCCAACCGCACGCTTCTCCATTAATTACACCCCTGCGGATGGTCATCTGATCTACGCCGGCATCTCCACTGGTTATCGCGCCGGTGGCTTTAACCTGCGTGGCTTTGATAACGAGACACTCATCCCCTTTGACGAAGAGAGCGTTGTTACCTATGAGGTGGGTCACAAAGCCAACTGGGGAATCGGCCCGGTGCCTATCCGTACCAACCTGGCGCTCTACTGGCAAAGTTATGAAGATATTCAAAAAACCAAGGCCATCAGTACCAATGGTGGTGGCTTTGGCGTGGTCACTGTTAACGCCGGTAAAGCGGCCATCGCTGGTTTTGAATACGACATGACGGCGGCGGTGACCGACAATCTGCAGCTCTCTTTGGCATACTCCTACGTGGATGCCGGCTACGACGAATGGAACTCCACAGAGATTTGGGCGGATGCGTCGGATAACAATATTCGTAAAGATGTGGCGGTTGATTTAAAAGATAGCAAGTTTGTCTATATGCCGGAACAGACCTTAACCGCCTCAATAAAATATGACCTGCCCATTGATTCCCATTGGGGTGAGTTGTCTCTTTATGCCAGCCTCTATTGGCAGGATGAGATGTATACCGATGAGACCTCCATACTCTACCCACAGCAGGCGGCCTATGAAGGGTGGAGTGCAGAGAGTTTGGCGCGTGCCCAAAGTGTAGCGAAGGTGGATGCGTATAATGTCTACAATCTACGTTTCGATTGGCGCTCGATGATGGGCTCTAAATTCGATATGGCGCTCTACGTTAATAACGCTTCGGATGAGGAGTACATCGTCGGCGGGGTTAACGTGATCGATTCCCTGGGCTGGGCCGCCTTTACCTATGGCGCTCCCCGTACCTTTGGCGCATCGCTGCGTTACGAGTTTTAAATAAGTGGCTAATTACTGAGAGCAGAGTACAGCAGTTGAAATGTGGCAGCTGTAGTTTGGCCCCCTGGGAAATCCCATGGGGGCTTTTTTTGGTCTGCGCTTTAAGTTGGAGGGGCGTGGTTTAACAACCACAGCATCGAATTGTTGTGAGAGGAAATTACTGTGAAGGTGGCCTTAGCGGGCCGTTAAACCCGGGTTGCTGGGACTTAGCGGAATACGCAACACATTTTGAAAATAGCCGACCGTGGAGAACTGGCCAATTAACACCGGCAGTTCAAACAGCTGTGGGTGATTGTAACTTTTAGCGAGTATTTGCCAAACCTCGTCGGTGACCATGGCGCTGTTGACAATCTGCTCGGTGGCCTCGAGCAACGCCTTTTCGTGTTCGCTCCAATGCGGCGATGCGGAACCGACAATTACCTGTTCAATATCCTCGTCGGTTAAGCCCAATTTTTTGGAAACCGAAACATGCTCACCAAAAATGTAGGGAATCTGCCGCAACCAGCCGGTGCGCAGGATGACTAACTGCCGGTCACGCAGTGGCAGGCTGGGGTTCTTTAACAGTTGCAAGGAGACATTCACCACCCGCTCAAACAGCTCTTGGTGACACATGGCAGTGAGTAGCATCTCGGGAATATGCTCGTCGGGAACGGGTGTCGCCTGACCGGAGGCGGCGCCGGCAATTTGTGCCATCATGGCCCGGGCGGGGGCCAGCACTGCTTCGGTGCGATTGGCGGGCAGGCGGGGTGGTTGTTCCATAATTGCTGCATTGCGGGCGGCGACGGCGTCAGGGGTGTAGCTGAGTGGCTTGGTCATAATTTTATTACTGCTTGGTTAATCGATTTGTCAGAAGATGCTGTTACCAGCGTTCCGGGGTTTTATCCAAAGTGAGTGGACGTTGGTAGGAAATATCGCGCTTATCGCGCATGCCTTTGCTGTAACCCTGGTCGTGAAAAATAGGCGCTTTTAAAATTGAGGCATCGCCGGCCAGCAGAACGTCGACGGTGGTGCGGCGCAGGGCAATCTTCCACTGGCCATCGCGCTTTTCCAATCGGTCGATATAGCGGCCACTGATCACGCGCGCCGATGCGCCATCGTTATTTAACAGAAACACCAGTACATAACTCTCGGCATGGGCTTCGTTGCCGTTGATTTCGCAGGTGTGAGTGGTGATGTTGTGGGTGTGCAACAGCGAGCCCGCGGCGTGAATTTTATTGGCCCACTCGGCGTACTCCGGCCCAGGATTAATGGCAAAGCCGTGTTCGTCGATACCGTCGCTGTGGTAGGCGGCGGAGAGTAGTGCCACATCGTGGCGATCGTGGCCGCGGGCGTGCTGCGAAATGCAGTCCAAAATAGCGGTGCGATCTTTTAGATAGTCTACGTCTTGCTTAAGTTGGGCTAATTCTTCGGGAGTCATGGTGTGATCCAAGGGTTTTTATAATGGTTTTTTCAGAGTGTGGTGAAAATTGTCCGCCGAGGTTTAGGCAGTCTGTGGCGGTATTTTTTCAGCAGCGTAGGAGACAGGAATTCTCCTACGCAGGCTACAGGGATGTACTTGTGCCGATGCTGAAAGAGTGCCGATACAGGCTGTAGGCGCTGAAGTTAAGGCACTGCTTAGTAGATGGTCGTTAAGGCGAACCATATTTTTCGGCGAGCTCCAACAGCTCATCCTCGCGACCAATGGCTAAACTGTTGTTGACTATGCTCACCAAAATATAGGTGCCCACCACAAACAGAAACTCGACCAGCTGCTGTTCGTTTAAAAACTGGCTCAGCTCTGTCCAGAGTTCATCACTTAAATTGGTCTGCTCCAGCAGATACTCTGTCGCTTGTAAAACGGTCTGCTCTTCGTTATTCCAGTAGTCGGAAGTTGATCCAATTTTTATCGGTTCGAAATCGTCGCCGCTTAAGCCATTGCGCAGCGAGGTGCGCAGATGGCTGGACCAGACATAGGGCGATTTTTTCAGCCAGGCGACACGCATAATGGCGATCTGGCGTAGCCGCACCGGCAGTTCGCCATCCTTTAATAGATAGCGATTAAATATTAAAAAGGGTTCAGCGAGGTCCGGGTGGTGGGCCAGGGTGTTGAGCACCGGATTGGCATCCACATTGTACTGGCTGCGGGAGGAAAACACCTCCACCACCTGTTGCGCGCGCTCGGATCGACCGACAACAGGCAGGGGTGGCAGTCGGGGTGTTGGATCGTTTGTCATTGTTATTTTTCCAGAGCTATTTATGACCAATAGTAGTGCCTGTCCGAAACGCAGTTTTTTGATAGGGCACTAACGCGGCCCGGGACTGGTGATTGCTGCTGCATACGTGCCATCCATGGCGATAATGCCTTTCAGGACAACAACTAGTTAGCGGATAATAAACGGATACTGTTCGCGCGGTGCTACGTCGTGAGTGTCGCGATAGGAGACAGGTTCGCGTCCACCCTCATCCTTAATGCCATACTTCTTTCCCATCTCGGCTCCAATTACCGTCTGTCCACTCAGCTCCATTAATTTCGGGTCGTTGTAGAGCGCCCAGGTGACATGGCCGGTAAATTCCGGCGTTTCGGTAATGTCGGCCAGGTAGCCATATTTTTCCGGGTCGGACTCAATCACCAGTTTCAAGCGCTCGGCTTTTAGGGCACCCATCCAAACGGAAATGGCGGCGACGTTATAGGGTTTTAAATCGACCGCCATATCGGCGGCGAATTTGTCCATACCCGCCTTGTGGGCGCCATAGACCGGGCCGTAAACATAGTGCACCGAGCCGGAGGCGGAGGTGAAAACGATCATGCCATGTTGGGCTGCAACCATTATTGGCGCGGCGTAGTAGCTGGCCACATAACTGCTGCGCAGCCCCACCTCCAACATATTGGCAATACCCAGGGACTTCTCCCAAAAGTTACCTGGCTTGGTGAGGTCGTCGTCCAATGCACAGGCATTATTGACCAGAATGTCGAGCCCGCCCTGTTCGCGCTCTACCTGTTCAAACAGGGCTTTTACCTCTTCATCAACGGCGTGGTCTACGCGCACGGCGATACCTTTACCACCGGCCGCGGTGACCGCCTCGGCGGTCTCATAAATGGTACCGGGCAGGGGCGAGTCAGCCGGCTTTTCCGAACGGCCAGTGACATAAACGGTACAACCGTGGCTGCCCAAAGCAATGGCGATACCGCGGCCGGCACCGCGACTGGCCCCGGTGACGACGGCAACGGTGGGTCTATTCGACATGGAGTTCTCCTGCAAAAATTCGCGTAATTATTTGGTTACCTGAGTAACTGGCTATTCGCTTAGGCGAACGGCTCATCGCCGGCGATTTGGGTGCGGTACATTAAGCGGCCGCTATCGAGTGGGTAGGGGGTGGCGCGGTGCATGGTGCCGGTGTTATCCCAAATCACCAAATCGCCCAACTGCCACTCGTGGCTGTAGCTGAACTCCGGACGGGTGGCCCAGTCGCGCAGTTTGGTGAGCAGTGCCCAGCCCTCCTGCAGCTCCATGCCCTCCACGTGGGAGGCGGTGGAGCCCAGTACCAGGGATTTACGGCCGGAGCGGTGGGTCCATACCAGAGGCAGGGTATTGGGCTGGTAGGTCTGCCACTGCTGCAGCTCTTCATAGGTGGGTTCCGGTTTTACATAGCGCTGGGAGGCTTCAAACAGGTGGACCACCTTTAAACCTTCGATTGCGGCTTTCTCCTCGTCGGAGAGGGCATCGTAGGCGGCGTAGGTGTTGCAGAATTCGGTGCGGCCACCGGTTTCCGACAGGCGCCTGGAACTCATCACCGAGGCAAAAATGGGAATATCCAACATGGTGCCGTCGATATGCCAATAGAAAGCCCCTTTTATGTATTCCGCTTTTGGGTTCTCTAATGGGTCCATGGTGATCTTGGAAATTTTGTAGTCGAGTTCGCTATTGCCTAGGGTTTTGGTAAAGGCGATCTGCTGCTCGTCGCTGAGATTAAGCGCGCGAAAGGCAACCACGCCGCGCTCTTCCAGCAGGTTGCGAATCTCTTCGGAATATTTACCGCTTACCAGTTCGTCGATATCGGCTTTCAGCTCACTGGCAATCTTGGGGGTGAGGTCGGTGCGAATTAAACCGCTGCTGGCAATGGCGCTCTGCGCTGTCATGGGAGCCTCCGGGCGAGGGGTGTTTTTATAGGGTTGAGTGATCAACTTGAGTTATTGGTTTTATCAGCCGCTCGCGATTATAACGAACAGAACTGAACGGGTGTTCAGTTTTATATCATCAGCACTGCCTAAAAGTCAATCAGGCGAGCAATACGGCGGTAGACGCGCGTTGAATAAGTGGTGGCTGAGCGGCGGGCAAGAGCTAGCTGCGAAGCGGATGAGAGACTGATAAAAGGGCGGATAAGGGCCGGGAGGAGAGGCGGTAAGTGGGTGGAGCTTAGCTGTCGCTGCATGCCAGTTGGGTGAGCAGCTGTTTGATCAGCTGTTGCGCTTCGGCGTGACCGAGGGTGATGCCCAGGCCCGACTCCAACACCAGAGTGCGCGCTACACCAATCAGCAGCACATTCAAGCCTAGGCCATCTCTACCCATCTCCCCCAGCTTCTGCTCATCCACCAGTTGTGCCAGCGCCTCCGCCCGGCGGCGCCGCTCCTTTTCGGTGAGAGTGGCAATCTCATCGCGAATCGCTTTGCGATGGTTGGCCATGGCCATAAATTCAATGGCCAGCGCGGTGTGTGGTTGATTGCAGTAGGTGGCCCAGAGTGCCTCAATGGCATTGGCCGAACTAAAAGCGTCATCGACCTTGGCGACCTCGCGGGCGGCGGCGCGGCGAAATACCGCCAGGTAGAGGTCGTCGGTGGTGGGGAAGTAGTAGTGCACCAGGGGCGGCTTCAGGCCGGCCTCCTTGGCGACCCGACGGCTGCTGACCGCGGCGTAGCCCTCGGCCAGCATCAACTGCTCGGCGGTATCCAAAATCAGGTTCAGCGACACCTCGCCTTTGGGGCTGGTTTTGCTGGTGGTTTTCTTGGTGCGGGGTTTGGGGGCGGCAGCTTTGGTCATCTTGTGCGGGCGAGTCGTCGCTACTGGGCGGTGGCTAAGGTGGCTGGATGCTAAAGGCGGTTAATGTACCACATCGAAGCCGAGCGGAATCTCTGTTTGACCAAAATGGTCTATTTGTCCCGGCAAGATTAAATTCGAATAAGAGTTCGCGTACACTCCGGCGAGCGTTACGCACCTTTGGCAAGTTGTTGGGGAGTTGAATGAAAAAACCTGTAATTGCACTGCTGGTCGGCGGCTTGGTGGTGGCATTGTCGATCTGGTTATACGGCCACAGTCATGGCGATACTGGCGATCTTACCTTTTACGGCAATGTCGATGTGCGGCAGATCTCTCTCGCCTTTGATGGCAGCGGCCGCCTGCTGACACTTAATGTTGAGGAGGGTGATAGCGTCAGCAAAGGCCAACTGCTGGCGGTGCTCGATACCCGTGATTTAGCCCTGCAGGCGCAACAGGCCGAAGCTCAAATTGAAGCCCTGCGCCAGACTCTGGCGAAACTGAAAAACGGTAGCCGGCCGGAAGAGATCGAGCAGGCCCGCTCGCGCTTGGCGGCGGCCAAGGCCGAGGCCAAGCGCGCCGAGCTGGAGCTGGCCCGGCTCAAAGATATCGACATCAAAAGTGATGGTCGCAGCGTCAGTGTGCAGGAGCTCGACCGTGCGCTGGCCGCCAAAGAGGTGGCCGAAGCCCAGGTCGCCGAGCTCACCGATGGCCTGCGTCTGGCGGAACAAGGCCCGCGGGCAGAGGATATCGCCGTGGCCGCGGCGCAGCTGCAGGCCTCACAGGCGCAACTGGCGCTGTTGCAATATCGCATCAGCCTGGGCGAGCTGAGCGCCCCGGCCGATGCCGTGGTCCGCTCCCGCCTGCTGGAACCCGGCGATATGGCCTCGCCGCAAAAACCGGTACTGGCGCTGGCACTCACCCAGCCAAAATGGGTGCGCATCTATGTACACGAGCCAGACCTCGGCCATATTCAGCCGGGTATGGCCGCGCAACTCTTTACCGACAGCCAACCCGACCAGGCCATCACCGGCCAGGTGGGTTATATCGCCTCGGTGGCGGAGTTCACGCCGAAAGCGGTGCAGACTGAAAAGCTGCGAACCAGCCTGGTGTATGAGGTGCGCGTGGTGGCGGACGACGCTAATAACCAACTGCGCCTGGGCCAGCCGGTGACGGTTGTGCTGGGTAACCGCCAGTGACTGCAACCGGCGCCTCGATTGTTGCGCGGGCCGTAACCAAAACCTACCTCGGCCCAGACGGCCAGCCCTTTCAAGCCCTGCGCAATATCTCACTCTCCATCCATCCGGGCGAGCTGACCGCCCTGGTCGGCCCCGACGGCGCCGGTAAGTCGACCTTTATGCGCATGGCCTGTGGTCTGCTGAAGGTCGATGGCGGCAGCCTCACCGTGCTCGGCCACGACGCCAGCCGGGAGCCCCAGGCGATACAGGACCGCATCAGCTATATGCCCCAGCGCTTTGGTCTGTATGAAGATCTGAGCGTGCAGGAGAATCTCGACCTCTACGCCGACCTGCACGGGGTGGCCATGGCCGAGCGCCGCCAGCGCTTCGCCCGGCTGCTGGCGATGACCGACCTGGCCAAATTCACCGCCCGCCCGGCGGGCAAGCTCTCTGGTGGCATGAAGCAAAAGCTGGGGCTGGCCTGCACCCTGGTGCGCTCGCCGGACCTGCTGCTGTTGGATGAGCCCAGTGTTGGCGTCGACCCCCTCTCCCGGCGCGACCTCTGGCAGATTCTCGAGCAGCTGATTGACGAGGAGCAGTTGAGCGTGGTGGTCAGCACCGCTTATATGGATGAGGCCGAACGCTGCGCCCAGGTGTATGTCTTGAACCAGGGCGAGCTGCTGGCCGAAGGGTCGCCTGCCAGCCTGCGTACGCGGGCAGCGGGGCTAACCTACAGAGTGACGCCACCGACGGGGGTGCCGGCGCGCAACTGGCAGGCACGGCTGATCGATAACCGCGAGCTGATCGTCGATGCCGTGCCCAAGGGTGGCGCCGTGCGCCTGATTCGCGAACCCCACTGCCGCGAAGCCGAGATCAGCCAGCTACTGGACGGCGCCGAACTGCAGGCGCGGCCGGCGGAGCTGGAAGATGCCTTTATGCTGCTGCTGCGCCGCCACCAAAGCGATGACCAACCCGGCCCACAGGCACAACCGGTCGCCAGCCAAACTGCGGTCACCGCCCCGGCCGAGGGAGAGGCGGTGATTCGGGTACGCAACCTGGTGCGCAAGTTTGGCGACTTCACCGCCGTCGCCAGCACCTCGTTTGAGGTGGCGCGCGGCGAGATTTTTGGCCTGCTCGGCCCCAACGGCGCCGGCAAAACCACCACCTTTCGCATGCTCTGCGGGCTGCTGCCGGCCAGTGGCGGCCAGCTGGAGGTGGCCGGCCTCAACCTGCGTCATGCCCGTGCCCAGGCGCGCGGCCGCATCGGCTACGTGGCGCAGAAGTTCTCACTCTACGGCCTGCTCAGTGTGCGCGAAAACCTCGACTTTTTTGGTGGCGCCTACGGCCTGCGCGGCCGCCATCTGCGCAGCCGCATCGCCTCTGTGCTGGCGCAGTTTGACCTGGATCCGGCCGCCACCAGCGGCGACCTGCCCGGTGGCTTTAAGCAGCGCCTGGCGATGGCGGCGGGGCTGCTGCACGAGCCGGAGATCCTCTTTCTGGATGAGCCCACCAGTGGCATCGACCCCATCGCCCGCCGCCTCTTCTGGCGCACCATCACCAGCTTGGCCGAGAGCGGTGTCACTGTGGTGATCACCACCCACTTTATGGAGGAGGCCGAGTACTGCGACCGTATCGCTATCCAAGATGCCGGCCAGCTGCTGGCCCTGGGTACGCCGCAGCAAGTGCGCGAGCAGGCCGGCGGTGACCAGCACAGCGATATGAACAGCGCCTTTATTGGTGTGGTGGAGCAGAGCCGGGTCAGCCTGCAGCGGGCGGGGAGCGGCTGAGCATGGTTGGTTTTACCCGCCGTTATATGGCTCTGGTGCGCAAAGAGACACGGCAGATGGTGCGCGACCGCTCCAACCTGGGGGTGGGCCTGCTGCTGCCGGTCACGCTGATTCTGCTGTTTGGCTACGGCCTCTCCTTCGATGTGAAAAATGCCCCCATTGCTGTGGTGATGGCCGACCAGAGCCCCACCGCCCGGCAGTTTTACTCGGCCCTGGAGGGCTCGACCTACCTGGCGCCCAAGTGGGTGTCGAGTATGGCCGAGGCCGAAACCCTGCTGGGTCGGGGCGAGGCCGACGCCATTGTCCGCCTGCCGGTCGACTTTACCCGCCAGCTGGCCGCCGGCCAGGCCCAGGTACAGCTGTTGGTGAACGGTATTGATGCCACCTTGGCGGCCACCCTCGAGGGCTATGTTAACGGTGCCATTGCCAGCGTCTTCCAGCAGCAGGCCGATCGCGTCGGCGGCAAGTCCAGCGCCGGCGGCGTAACCCTGGTGCAGCGCATCTGGTTTAACGAAACCGGCGACAGCACCTGGTATCTGGTGCCGGGCTTAATTGCCCTGGTGATGACCTTGATCGGCGCCTTTCTCACCTCGCTGCTGATTGCCCGGGAGTGGGAGCGGGGCACCTTCGAGGCACTCTTTGTCACCCCCGTGCGCCCTTTGGAGATGGTGCTGGCCAAAATAACCCCCTTTATGGTGATCGGCATTATCGACCTGGTGTTGTGCTTGCTGGCCGCCAAGTTTCTGTTTCAGGTGCCGGTTCGCGGCTCCCTGCTGGTGATTGTGATCGCCTCGCTGCTCTACCTGCTGGTGTCGCTGCAACTCGGCCTGTTAATTTCCGGCGTTACCCGCAATCAGTTCCAGGCCAGCCAGGTGGCCATGCTGTTGAGTTTTCTACCGGCGCTAATGCTGTCGGGCTTTATCTTCGACCTGCGCAATGTGCCGTTGGTGATCCAGGTGGTCAGCCAGATACTGCCGGCCACCCACTACATGGCGCTGATTAAGACGCAATTTCTGGCCGGCAACGACTGGCTGATGGCCCTGCAAAAGTGCGCGATTCTGCTACTGCAACTGCTGCTGATGATCATCGCCACCCGCCGCACTCTGCTGAAGAAGTTGGATTAGATCATGAGTTTCCTGGTGGAATATTTTTGGCGGGTGCTGTTTCTGTTTCGCAAAGAGTTGTTGGCGCTGGTCAAAGACCCAAAAAACCGCCTGGTGCTGGTGGGCCCGGCGTTGATTCAGTCGATGCTGTTTGGTTACGGTGCCACCTACGATCTCAACTACGCCCCCTACGCGCTGCTCGACCAGAGCCGTGGTGAAGCGGCCCGTGAACTGATGGCCCACATCGACGGCACCGGGGTGTTTGTGCGCCGGGCCGAGCTTGGTAACAGCAATCAAATTGCCGGTTTAATTGATGCCGGTGAGGTGTTGCTGGTGTTGACCATTCCGGCCGATTTTGACGAGCGTCTGGCCCAGGGCCAGGCGGCGCCGCTGCAGCTGATTCTGGATGGCCGCAACTCCTCCACCGCGGCTGCGGCCGCGGCCCACATCGGCGCCATTGTCGGCACTTTTAACCGCGCCCTGAGCAGTGCCGCCGGCGCGCCGGTAACGGTTGAGCGGCGCGCCTGGTTTAACCCCAATTTAGAGTCCCGCTGGCAGTTGATGCCGGCCATGATCGCCGCGCTCAGTATGTTGCAAACCCTGTTGATCGCGGCACTGTCGGTGGCCCGTGAGCGGGAGCAGGGCACCTTCGATCAACTGCTGGTCACCCCGTTAACGCCGCTGCAGATATTAATTGGCAAGGCGCTGCCGGCGATCTTCGTTGGCCTGGTGCAGTCGACCATCGTCTTTTTGATTATTCAGTTTTGGTTTCAGGTGCCCATCGCCGGCTCGGTCTGGCTGCTCTACCTGGGGCTGGTCGCCTTTACCACGGCGGCGGTGGGGGTGGGGCTCTCGCTGTCGGCGGTGTCGCTCAATATGCAGCAGGCGATGCTCTACACCTTTTTGTTAATCATGCCGCTGATGCTGCTCTCCGGCCTGCTCACACCCATCCGCAATATGCCCGAGGCGTTGCAGATTGCCACCTATCTGAATCCGTTGCGCTTTGGTATTGAGCTGGTGCGGAGGGTCTATCTGGAGGGGGCGGGTTTTAGCCAGGTGGCGGTACTGTTTGTGCCGATGCTGGTGTTATCGGCTATCACTCTGCCGCTGTCGGCGTGGCTGTTTCGTCACCGGTTGGCCTAGGCCTGTTAACACTAATTTAGCACCACTGCTGGAGGTCAGTTTTTTGTCCAGCTAGGCGCCAGACGTGCCATGTAGTGGGCCTACATAAGCGGCTGGCAACAACGCTGGGCAAAAAACTGGGCAAAAAACTGGCCCCAGCCCGAAGGGGTGAGCCTGAAATGAGCTCGCTCGTTGTTGCTCACCGCTGATTTGGGCCCACCAAACTACGCAGCTCGCGCCTAGATCGAGCTCATTTCAAGCTCAACAGAGGTGCTAAATTAGTGTTAACAGGCCCTAGCTATTTTTTTGATGGCGGCTTTTTTCGAGAGCGGCCTTTTTTGTTATGAGTCTTAAGCTATGAAAGAGATGAAAATATTGCGCCTAGTTTTTGTTTCTATTGCATTGCTTATACTTTTTGGTGTCATGCTCGGCTTGGTAATTCATGGCTACTTAATTGGTGACATGCTTGAGTTTGGTCGGCACAGAAGTGGTCATCACGAAGTTAGCAATGATCCTGAGGGATTTTGGTATAACTTTATCGCTTGGGTCTTATTTTTCGTATTCTCAGCAACGGTATTGATCAAAGCTTTTATAAAGCATGCCCAGAAAATTAAAAACTCATGACAAGCGCAAGTACAGTCGTCAAACAGCTTTGGTCTTTGGTCTTTGGTCTTTGGTTTGGAGGCCTGTGCTGTACGCGATAACGGCTTGTTTCAAACGTCTAAATACGACCCTGGTATTGGCTGAGCCATTGCCAATACGCTTAAACTCCACCCTGAATCGCTTGCGTAAAAAACATCTCTCATGCAAACGGACGAGTGGGTAGCAATCAGCGGCTGGCGTAGCGAAATTTATTAATCAGCTTCAACAGCCCTTGCGCCTGGAGTGTGAGATAACCACCCATAAGCAGTTCCACCACCGTTACCGCAAGGTTGACCTGGTCGTAGAGCTGACGGCTGTTGTCATAGTGGTAATCCATCATCGACAACAGCGCCAGGTTATGGATGAGATCGGGAATGGCTCTCGCCAAAATAGTGATGCCGAGCAGGGTAAAGCCGGCCAATTGCAGTTGCTGGGCATCGCCGGAGAGGGTCGGGCTTTCACGGTTGGTTTTGGGTAGCAGCCAGCGAGCAACGGTGGCTGGGAATTGAATAAATAGCGCTATGGCCACCAGGCACAGCACTGTGCACACCGTGTAGACGGCAAGCAGTGGCATTGGGCCTTGCTCGGGCATCACCAGCTGAAACTGTTGGTAGGTGTAAAAAAACGAGCTGGAAAATTGCAGCAGTTGAAAGCCCAGATAGAGGCCAAGCAGGCGGATGCCGATGGCCAGCAGTTCGATGGTTTTCATTAGAGTCCCTTCTTGTCAATTATTAAAACGCATTCGATACGGAGCGGTACCCGACTAAACGGTTTAGGTGTGATAGACGTGCACCGGTTTCAGATAGACAACCACCCGCCGCTGTTGGCTTGGGCAGTCGGCCGATTCTACCTCGCCGTACCAGCTGGCCACACCCATGTTTCTCTGGGTGATTTGGTTCAAGTGGTCAATGGCGTGGTCGCGCTCAATTTTATGCAGCCTGCAGCGCAGGGAGATGTACAAATTGTCATCGGCCGGGTCGGCCATTAACAGGGTGGCGCGCCCCTCCCGGCGAATATTGGTCTCTTTCGGCGAGCCCGCCAACATATTGAGCTTCAGATAAGTGCCGTCAAAATCGGGCCACACCAGGGTGGATTGGATAGAGCCATCCTTGGCCAACACACTTAACGTGGCTGTGCCGGGGCCGCACAGCCGTTTTTGGTAAAAGTCCGGTATCGCTCTCATGGTTTCCTACAGTTAACGGTCAGCCCGCTGCTCTGGTGCAGCAGCGCTTATCGGTTGTGAATAGAGTGATGCAGATTTCCGTGTTAGGGCTGCTCCGTCTGTGCGGCAATCCAGGCGTCTACCCTCGCCTCCAGCAGATCCAGCGGCAGGGCGCCCCGCGCCAAGACAAGGTCGTGAAATGCGCGGATATCAAACTTGTCGCCCAGTGCCGTTTCCGCCTTGGCGCGCAGCGCTTTGATCTTCAGCTCGCCCACCTTGTAGGCCAGAGCCTGGCCAGGCATGGTGATATAGCGGTCGATCTCCACCTCGATATCGTGCTCCGCCTTGCCGGAGTTCTGTTTGAAGTAGTCGATCGCCTGTTGCCGGCTCCAACCGAGGGAGTGCATGCCGGTATCGACCACCAGCCGTATCGAGCGCCACATCTCATAGGTGAGCTGGCCAAATTTGGCGTAGGGGTCGCGGTAGAGACCTATCTCGCCGCCCAGACTCTCGGCGTAGAGCCCCCAGCCCTCGACAAAGGCGGTGTAGTAGAGATCCTTGATCAGCGGGTGGATGCCGGCCTGCTCCTGCATCAGGGCGATCTGCAGATGGTGGCCGGGCACCGCTTCGTGCAGGGTGAGCGCCTCCATCTCCCACTTGGGGCGGCTGTTCAGATCGTAGGTGTTGGCAAAGAAGTAACCGGGCCGTCCCGCCACAACCGAGCCGGGCTCGTAGTAGGCGGTGGTGGTGGCGGGGGCGGCATAGGCCGGCACCTCTTTTACGCCATAGGGCAGGCGCGGCAGGGTGGCGAACAGCGTGGTCAGCTGGGGGTCGATGCGCTTGGCGATATCACGGTAGGTCATCAGCAGCTGCTGCGGGTCGTCGAAGAAGAACTGCGGGTCGCTGCGCAGGAAGATAAAAAAGTCGGCCAGGCTGCCGCTGAAGCCGGTCTGGTTTTTAATCGCCGCCATCGCCTGGCGGATGCGCGCTACCTCGCTTAGGCCCAGCTCGTGAATCTCGCTCGGCGTTAAGTCGGTGGTGGTGTATTCCCGCGCCAGGGCGGCGTACCAATCGTCGCCATTGCGCAGGGCCGAGAGGCCAATGCTGGTGCGCGCGCGGGGTATGTAGATGCTTACCAGGTAGTCGCGCAGCTGGCGAAAGGCGGGGTAGGTCTGCTCGGTTAGGGCAAGCTTTGCGGCTTGGCGCAGGCGCGTCTGCTCGGCGGCGGGAATAGTCTCCGGCATGGCGGTGAAGCGGGCGTAGAGGGGGCTGTCGGTGACCGGCACCGGCATCAGGCTGTCGATCTGCGCCGGCATACCCTTCAGGGTTACCTGAGGGGCGGTCATCCCTTTCGCCAGGCTGCGCTTCAGCAGCTTGGTGGTCTGCTCCAGCAGCGGTGCCGCTGCCTGCAGACGGGCGACGATATGGTCGTAGTCGGCCACCGTGTTGGCGGGCATTATGGCAATCACCTGGGGAATGGTCAGCTGAATGCCACTCATGGCGTTGATTGGCCAGGGCGGCGCCACCGAGGGGCTCTGGCCGCTGAGCATGCGGGTGTAGTGGTTGCGCTCGATCTCCGCCTGCAGGGATTTTTGCACCAGCCGGTAGTCGAGCCGGCGCTCGGGCGGCAGGCCGGCTGGGTCGATGGTCTCCAGAATGGTTAGAAAGCGCACCGGCATATCGCGCCGGTAGCTCATGGCCGCCGGCGAGAGGTCGGTCCAAGTGTCGCTGTGGCCGGCAATGCCGTTGTAGGTGGCCAGCTCCGGGTAGTTATCGAGCTGCCACTGCCAGATCAGATCAAACAGCTGCAGCAGCTGCGCCGAGGGCTCCAGGCCAGCCTCGTTGCGGGCCAGGGTGGCCAGCGCCTGTTGTGTGGGCATGGCGGAGTTGGCGGAGCAGGCGGTTTGGGTGCCGGTGGCGATCACCGCCAGGGTGAGCAGCAGAGTGCAGGCGCGAAGGCGTAGGGCCATAAGTCAGTTCCTTTGGCTAATGTGGCAAAAGGGGGCGGGTTGGTATCCAACCCCTGTGACGAACAAGCACGCATAGAGGGTAACCATTCCTGGCCCGCGAATCGAGAGCGGCCGGCCCTGGGCTGGCCGAAACCTGTGCGCCACTGCCCGGTTTCGCCGCCCGTCTTAGGTGGCCGGATTGTATTACCCCTGAAATTGAGTAACCTGCCGGCAGCGCCTATAACTAATAGGAACCACCGATAACAATAACGGTACCTAGCTATGCTGAACGCTGAGCAGATTCTGGCCGAGGCCGAACAGGCGGTTGGTGTGAGTGACAACGAACCCGCCGTCCGTGCCAACCTTGAGCGCCTGTGCGCCGATATCAACACGCAAGCCGAGCTCACCGAGGAGGGTTGGCGGCGCACGCACCTGATGCTGGTAAACGATGCCTGCAACCGCCTGGAGGGGGTGAAGTGGTTGCGCCAGCACCCGGAAATTGGCGACGAGCCCATCGAGCAACCGCTCTTTCTCACCGGCCTGCCCCGCTCCGGCACCACCTATTTTCAATACCTGTTCGACTGCGACCCGCGCTTTCGCCTGCTGCGCACCTGGGAGGCTTTAACCCCCTCGCCACCGCCGGGGGCAGACCCGGCCGCCGCCGAGCAGCGTCGCGCCGCCTGGGCCGTGCGCCGCCGTCAGCTGGCGCCGGAGGTAAAAAACTTTGCCGCCATGCATCTGCACGACGAGGATGGCTCCGAGGAGTGCCATATCTTTCTGCAACAGAGCGCCGGCGCCGCCGGCTTCAATAACTTGTTTCGCACACCCGGCTACTTCGACTACCTTTTGGATGAAGCCGACCTGGCCGCCAGTTATCGCATTCACAAGCGCCAGCTGCAGCTGCTGCAGTGGCAGCGGGAGCGCAAACCCTGGGCGCTGAAATACCCCAACCACCTGCTGGCGGTGCCGGAGATTATGCTGGTCTACCCGGATGCCCGCTTTGTCATGACCCACCGCGACCCGCTGCAGACGGTCGCCTCCATCGCCAAGCTCTCTTACCACCTGCGCCTCGCCCGCGGTCTGCAGGCGGTGGACAAGATTGTGCTGGGGCGGGAGATGACCCACTTTATCAAGCGCCACGTCGAGCGGCTGCTGGCGGCGGTGGATGGCCCCTATGGCGCGCGCATCAGCCATGTCGACTACTACGCCCTGGTGGCGGACCCGGTGACCGAGATGATTAAGGTGCATCGGCAACTGGAGCTGGATACCCCGCCCGAACTGCAACAGGCGGTGGCCAACTGGCACCGGGATAACCCCAAAAACGCCCGCGGCGCCAACCACTACACCCTGGCCGAGTTTGGCCTGGATGAGCCGGCCCTGGAGGAGCTGTTCGCCGACTATATGGCCCGCTTCAATATCCCCCGCGAGGCCGACGGGCTGGCCCGCAAGCAATAGGCGGGTCGTAACCCGCCCACGCCTGCCATCATCCCCGCCGGGATCATCATTACCACCACAATAAATTTACGTCTCACACGGGCGACCGCCGGTCGCCCCTACGGGATTCGGGTTGCCTCGGGCGTTCAATATTTCTGTTGTAGGCAGAAAACCGTTCCTTCGTTTTTTGCATTCCCCGCCATCCATGGCGGTCGGCGATCGGCGATCGCCCGCGAGGTTTGGGTATCTGCGAATTAAAATTACCTGCGATGTGGGCGACCACCGGTCGCCCCTACGGAGGTTCGGATTGTCTTGGGGTTTAAATATTTCTCCTGTAGGGCAGAAAACCGTTCCTTCGTTTTTTGCATTCCCCACCATCCATGGCGGTCGGCGATCGGCGATCGCCCGCGAGGTTTGGGTATCTGCGAATTAAGATTACCTGCGATGTGGGCGACCGCCGGTCGCACCTACGGAGGTTCGGATTATTTTGGGGTTTAAAAATTTCTCATGTAGGGCAGAAAACCGTTCCTTCGTTTTTTGCATTCCCCACCATCCATGGCGGTCGGCGATCGGCGATCGCCCGCGAGGTTTGGGT
The DNA here is from genome assembly GCF_033283405.1 of Halioxenophilus sp. WMMB6. NCBI lineage: Bacteria > Pseudomonadati > Pseudomonadota > Gammaproteobacteria > Alteromonadales > Alteromonadaceae > Halioxenophilus > Halioxenophilus sp. WMMB6. The sequence goes on along the minus strand of NZ_JAWMQR010000002.1, from coordinate 325,497 downwards.
ATCTGCGAATCAAGATTACCTGCGATGTGGGCGACCGCCGGTCGCCCCTACGGAGGTTCGGATTATTTTGGGGTTTAAAAATTTCTCCTGTAGGGGCGATCGGCGATCGCCCGCGAGGATTGGGTATCTGCGAATTAAAATTGCCTGTGATGTGGGCGACCGCCGGTCGCCCCTACGGAGGTTGCTGAGGTAGGGGGAGGGTACCTGCTGAGGTATCCGGGGGGTACCTCTAACTGAGCGCGAGCTCGCTTAGAGATCGCTCGCCGACCCTTAAAGCGTCGCCGGTAGTGCCGATTGGGTGGCTTGCCGGAGCTTTTTGGCAGGCACCCGGCCGACCACGGAAGCGATTGGTCGAAATCGTTTGCCCTTATCGCCCGCCCATACCTCCCCGCCGGAAAGCCGGCCCCCACAACCCGCGCACCAAGGCTATGCCTCGGCCGCTAATGGCCGCTTCTGGCCAAATAAATTTGCGCTGTTTAACGCTTCGGGCCGGCAAATAGGGACTGCCTCTCATTTTGCCAAACCCTTTTTTGAGCGAGGTAAAAGTGGCGTCTATTTTTTTATAAACGGGTTGTTCGCAAATTATTAATTGAGTGCGAAAAGGAAGAGATCATGTCGGTGGTTACGGCTCGGCTCGACAAGTTATTCAGGCACACTGGCGCTGCCCTGGTGGCACTGCTGTTCACCGCTGCGGCACTCGCTGGCGAACCCAAGTTCAGCGACTACCCCTCCCACCCCATCAACAACCACCTGAAAGCCATCGACTGGCAATCCGACCCCGACGCCAACTACTTCCAAAGCCGTCTGCGCGACCACCTGGGTGAGGCCCCCAACTTTGCCGGTGACCAGGTGCTCAGCTACTGGGGCTGTGGCGCCAGCTGTCAGATGGTGGGTATGGTCAACGCCAAATCCGGCCGGGTGACCATCGCCCGCGAGCTGATTGCCGCCAACGGCTTCTGCTACCAGGCTGACAGCCGCCTGCTGGTGGTCAACCCGCTGTGGAGCCCGGACGAGGAGGGCGGCGACTACTTCTTTAAAACCGCCTTCTACCTGTGGGACGGCCACCAATTCAAACTGCTCGCCAAAACCGCCCCGCGCTTTGTCGCCTGTGACGACAGCAGCGAGCGCGCCGCCAACAGCGGCCCGTAATGGGCTGATTATCGCTTCTCGCTCGCGACGGCCCAGCGCCGATAACCTCTGGCTGGAGGCCGACGTGGAAGCTTGGCCGTTATCAGGCTCTGTTTTTAAGCCAAGTGAAACCAGTAAAAGTTGTGTGTGACCTTAGGGGCCTTTTGGCCCCTTTTTTGTCTGTTTTTTAAGTTGCAACAGTTACCGGTTAGCGTGGCCAAGTGCGCCTGGCTACACTTCAATGGATTCAGTGGGGAAGAAAAATCATGGAACCGAAAAAACTGCGCCGCTGGTTAAGCGACTCCTATAAAAAACTGTTTCAGCGTAAAAAGTTAAAACGGTTTGTGCACAAACACGCCAGCTATACCCCTATGCATTTGCGTGCGCATACCCGGCGCAGCAAGCGCCTCTCCCAGGAGTTTCGCCAGAATTTTCGCCACTCCACCCGCCGCAAACGCTGCCGTCGGGCGGGGCGCGGTTAACCCATTTTTTTGAAGGCAGGCCGTTGGGTGACTATCTTGTTATAGGTTAGGGGCCATGGTGGCGCCTACTGATAACCGCTATGCAATGGATGAGTGACTTATGGCCGTAGAGAAAAAAGTTCGATCACCCGCACGCAAGCCCGGCCTATGGTCTGCACTGCTGCTAACCTTGGCCGCAGCCGGCGCCGCCAGCGCCGCCAGCGCCGATTCACCGAAGATGGCCGACTACCCGGCGACCCCTGTGGCCGGCACCCTGCAAACCATCGATATGAACTCCGACCCGGACGCGGGCATGTTTAAAACCCGCTTGGGTTACCTGATTGGCGAGCCCGCCAACTTTGCCGGTGACAATGTGCTCACCTTCTGGGGCTGTGGTACCGGTTGCCAGATGCTGGCCATGGTCAATCTGCCCACCGGCAAGGTGACGGTTTTTAGCGAGGAGCTGATTGCCAGTAACGGCTACTGTTATCGCGCCGATAGCCGGCTGCTGATGGTGAACCCGCTGGAGGAGTATATGGAGCCTGAGGATGCCTACTACTTCAAAACCGGCTTCTATTTGTGGGATGGCAGCCAATTTAAGCTGTTGGCCGAGACCGCCCCGGTGCACCCGGATGGCCCGTGTGATATTGGCGAGTAGCGCGCTTTAATTCGTAATATCCAACACTGGACGCATCGAACGGGCCGCTGTGCATCGGCGGCCCCACCTCTGAATAGCCTACCTGAACGGACAACTGGCCCAGACTAGATCATCCGCCGCAAAATATTGGTGCCGCGCAACTGGTGCTTAAACACCGCCAACAGATGCACCAACACACACAGCGCCAACAGGCGAGTGCTGATGATATGCAGCTGATCAAATACCTCAATTACAGTCGGTGAGGCGACCAGATTGGGCACCAACAGCAGATGGAAAATCGAAAAGGGGGCATCCATGCGCATCACGCCGGAGACCAACACCACACAGGTTAACCCGTACAAGGCCCAGTGCATGGCCCGCGCCAGCCAAACCTCGGCGGTGGAGAGGGCCTGGCCATAACCGGGCTTCTGGCTGACGGAACGGTTGAGTAGGCGCCAGGCAAAGAAGGGGATCAAGAGCGAGGTAATCGAGACATTAAAGCCGCCAATAGCCTGCTCCAGCGACTTGCTCACATGGCCCAAAGAGACCGTTAAACCACTCACCGTCGCCCACAGAATGACCGAGGCGTGCAGCCAGTGCAGCCAGCGGGAGGTGACATCGTACTTCGCTAAATCGGTGGCCATAACAACCTCAAATGATAGTGGTTCGCAATCGAGAAAAGGTATCGATTGCAGGGGTGGCCGTCAATAGGCGTTGGCGCCGGAAGTGGTAAAAGCTTAATTGAGATCAAGTTTTTGACGGTGGGGGTGGGTGTAGTGCTACGGGTGTCACTGTTTGTGTGTGGTGGGTGGCACAGTAGGTTTAATCGGTTAATGGCTCTTCACTGATAGGTGAGTGCAGTAGAAGCTAAACCGGAAATTATTTTTCCATAAATGTATAAAATCGGTGCGGCCGTTTCGTAATGTTGATCTGGGTTGGATAAGAGTAATTATTTATTTTATTTATCTGTTCACCGCGGTGGTCAAAGATAATAACGATTTTCACGTTGATGGGTTTGGTCGTTTGGTTGTTCCGAGTCTGTGGGTAATAGTCCATCCGTCCGCATTTTCATAATGGCAATATACCCGCAAGTTGAGCTGGTTGTTGGTGGGTTTATTTGAAGGAGTTTTTTAATCGGTTTATCGTCCTTTGGATCTTGCATTTTTATAAACCAGCTATTTTGAATAGCTCTCGTTCTTGGGTAGTTTATTTAATTATGAATTTTCGAATTGGTGAGCTGTTGCAGGTCTGGATGCAATCTGTCTGATGTATTGTTAGGCCGGCCAAATTAAAAACAGTAGTGGGATTTGTGGTTTACATCCGTGTAGACCATCCCTTGGGTGTCCAAATTTGCTCCAGGCAATGTTGTGAACCTCGGACATTTGCAAGTCCGAAGTCCGACTGCATCGGCCAAATAAAAAAACGAGTCCAAGATTTGTAGTGATACTTCGCAATGGCGGGGGCATCCACGCCACCGACTCGCCAAATAAAAAACCCCAGTCCTGGGACTGGGGTTTTTTATTTGGTGGAGGCGGGGGGATTTGAACCCCCGTCCGCCAGTGCGCCGCTTTAAGCTCTACATGTTTAGTTCCGTTTATTAATTTAACACCAGGCGACCCAACGGGCAGGGTGCATGATGTGAGCTTGGTAATAATTTAACAGCGCCATCCCAAGCGTGCTTTGCTGCGATCCTGTTCTGTATGACAGTCAATAACGCGGTACAGGCACCTTGTTAAAGACCGCTAGCGGCCGTAGCGGCTAGATGGTGGATCATCTAGGCTGCATTAAGCAGCTAGTTGAGCACCGTAGTTGTCATCGTTTGCAACTATTAGTTTACAGCTTTGGATTAAGGTGATTGGCTGTCATCACCACATGCACTTAAAGTTTTGTCACCGTCGTCGAATCCTAATCGCCCCCGTAAACTGGGAGGTTTGCCGGGTGGTTAGGCAGATAAGCGATGTCATCACTTATGGTTTCATTAGATGGGGGCTTTGAACGAAAGTTCAAGCGCCAATTTAATGAAGTTTGGCGATCCTACAGTACTCGGATAGCTATGCCAAGAAAAGCTTGTTGTGCATGGCTGGCGGGGCTTTCGGAGGGGGTGCTAGCACAGGATTAAAGATCCGCTATTGTACAAAAGTATTAGATCTGTTTAAGCCTGCATGTGATCCAAATCAAATTGATTAGCCACCCTTGTATATAATTCATCGAAATAAGAAGTTACTATTCTTATATTAGCGATGGCTGGGTCAGGCTTTCGATGGATTGGGCTGTTTCGATAGGAGCAGAGGTAATGCTCGAAAATATCTCGAAGTTTATTAGCGGTATCGTTGAGGGGCGTGACCCCGATCTTAATGGCCATCACCAGCGGTTGGCCGACAAAATTGTCCACTTCGCCGATCATGTTGGTTGCTCCGCCGAGGAGCGGCATCTGCTGGGTATCGGCGCCAGTATTCACGATGTGGGCAAGCTTTCGATTAATGAACATATCCTCAATAAGCCGACACGCCTGACGGCCTCAGAGATGGCGTTGGTGCGCCAGCACCCGGAGATCGGCTATCAACTACTGAGCCCTTTAGGGCTGGACCCGCGGATTACCGATGTGGTTCGTTATCACCACGAGAACTTCGATGGCACCGGCTACCCCGGTGGTCTGGAGGGTAAGTCGATCCCTTTCCTGGCGCGTATAGTGCGCCTGTGGGACACGTTTGATGCCTTGACCATGAACCGCCCCTATCACAAGGGGGTGCCGATTGAGGAGGCGTTGGAGGTAATGGCGGGCAGCGAGCGGCACTATGATCCGGAGCTGTTGCGGGCCTTTCGCCAGTTTATCCTGGGGCGTGATAGCCGTAGCGAGATTGCCCGTGAGGCCGGCCCGGCTAATTGCAGTCAGGCAGCTACTTGTAACGAAACGGCTGGAGCGCAGCGAGCTTGCCCCTGTTAGGCCCGTTTTTGCGCCGCTAGCGCGGAGTAGACGGAAACGCAGTAGGGCACCAGGTAGGTGAGGCCGAGTTTTAGCCAATCGAGCGGGATCATACTGCCAGTCACCAATTTATCGCCGTGGTTGATAGTGGCCAGTATGGTGCCCACAACCAATGCCACCTTGATGGCGCGGTAGTGAATTGGGGAGAGGGTAACGCTGCTCAATTGGGGTGTTAACTGTTGGCTTGGCGCATCACGCGCCCTTTTTGACGATCCCAGTCCCGCTGCTTTTCGGTTTCGCGTTTATCGTGCTGCTTTTTACCTTTGGCGATAGCGATTTCACACTTCACCATATGGTTTTTCCAGTAAAGCGACAGGGCAACAATGGTGTGGCCTTTCTGTTCGGTGGCTTCCATCAGTTTGTCGATCTGTTTGCGGTGCAGCAGCAGTTTGCGCTTGCGGGTGGGTTCCACAACATAGTGGGTGGAGGCGCTCTGCAGCGGGGTGATCTGGCAATTTAACAGCCAGGCTTCGTCCTTTTCGAACACCACGTAGCAGTCGGTGAGCTGGCCCTTGCCGGCGCGCAGGGCTTTTACTTCCCAGCCAAGCAGAACTAAGCCCGCCTCGAATTTCTCTTCTATATGGAAATCAAAGCGCGCTCGTCGGTTTTGGGCAATAACGTTGCTGCCCGGCTTTTTCTTGGTTTTTGACATGGCGGCGGATTATATAGGTGGCGTTTGCCTTGTGCTAGGTGCTGTTTACCTACTTTTTACCTACTGTTATTCAAAAGCCGTCCATGGCTTTTGAATAACGTCGCTCGCTTCAAACTGGCGCAGGGGCGTGGCCCTGCTGGCCTGAACCTCGCTCGCACTCGCGTTGCTCGTGACGGGCATCCTGCCCGTTTTTTACCTGCTGTTACCCAAAAGCCATCCTTGGCTTCTGGGTAACGTCGCTTGGTTCAAGCTGGCGCAGGGGCGTGGCCTTGCTGGCCTGAACCTCGCTCGCACTCGCGTTGCTCGTGACGGGCATCCTGCCCGTTTTTTTACCTGCTGTTACCCAAAAGCCGTCCATGGCTTCTGGGTAACGTCGCTTGGTTCAAACTGGCGCAGGGGCGTGGCTCTGCTGGCCTGAACATCACTCGCACTCGCTGTGCTCGTGGCGGGCATCCTGCCCGTTTTTTTACCTGCTGTTACCCAAAAGCCGTCCATGGCTTCTGGGTAACGTCGCTTGGTTCAAACTGGCGCAGGGGCGTGGCCCTGCTGGCCTGAACCTCGCTCGCACTCGCTGTGCTCGTGGCGGGCATCCTGCCCGTTTTTTTACCTGCTGTTACCCAAAAGCCATCCTTGGCTTCTGGGTAACGTCGCTTGGTTCAAACTGGCGCAGGGGCGTGGCCCTGCTGGCCGGAACCTCGCTCGCACTCGCGTTGCTCGTGACGGGCATCCTGCGCGTTTTTTTACCTGCTGTTACCCAAAAGCCATCCTTGGCTTCTGGGTAACGTCGCTTGGTTCAAGCTGGCGAAGGGGCGTGGCCCTGCTGGCTTGACCCTCACTCGCACTCGCTCTGCTCGTGACAGGCGTCATGCCTGTGCTATTGGAGATGGTTTAGCGCAGGCTTTGTATAAAGGTGGCCAGGATCAGCAGCGGACAGACGAAGCGTACGTACATGGGCCAAATTTTAAAGAAGAGGCTCTGCTCGGCGTTGTCCATGCCGGGTTTGAGGGCGTTGAGCACCTTGTTGCGGTGCCACAGCCAGCCGACAAATACACACAGCAAAATACCCAGTACCGGCTCGCTGTAGACGGTGGTGAAGTTGATCACCCAGCCAAACAGGGCGCCGAAGTTGAGGCAGATGCCCACAGAGATGAGAAAAATCAGGCTGCCGATAATCAGCGTAGCCATGCCGCGACCGATTTTGGTGTTTTCGGTGGCCAGGGAGACGGGCACCTCCAGCATGGAGATGGAGGAGGTAAGGGCAGCGATGGTCATTAAGGTGAAGAAGGCGAAGGCGACCAGGGTGCCGGCGGTGCCCATAGAGCCAAACAGCGCCGGCAGCACCTGGAAGATGAGATCGGGGCCGGCGATCAGTTCGCCACCATCGGTAAAGACGTTGGTGCCATACTCTTTGGCGACGTAGATGGCGGGCAGAATCAGCAGGCCGGCAATAAAGGCGATGCCGGTATCGGTGAGGGTGACGATGGCGCCAATCTGCGGCAGGTTCTCCTTGTCGCTTAGGTAGGAGCCGTAAATCAGCATGGTGCCCACGCCGAGCGAGAGCGAGAAGAAAGCCTGGCCCATCGCGCTTAAAAATACCTGCGGTTTGAGATCGCTGAAGTGGGGAATCAGGTAGAGTTTCAGCCCTTCACTGGCGCCATTTTGGGTAAGCACATAGATAATCAGTACCACCAGTAACAACATCATCACCGGCATTAAACGGGTGGACCAGCGCTCAATGCCGGCGCTTACACCGCGCGAGATAATGGCCATGGTCAGGCCCATAAAAATGGCCGTAAAAATAATATTGCGTTTCAGGCCAAAGGCGACCAGCCATTCGCTCCACTGGCTTTGGCCAGCCATGGTGGTGAGCGACTCAGCCCAGTGGGCTACCATCCAGCCTGCGACGATGGAGTAAAAGCTGTAGATCAAACTGGCGATGATCACGCCGTAACCGCCGATTAAAATACCCGCCCAGGGGATGCCGCGTTCACCGGCGATATCGCGCAGGGAGGTGACAATATTGGCGCGCGAGGCGCGGCCGATGACCAGTTCCGCCATCAACGCCGGATAGGCCAGGCAGAAGGCCAACACCAGGTAGACCAGCACAAACGCCGCACCGCCATTGCTGGCGGTGTTGGTGGGGAACCCCCAAATATTGCCGAGGCCAACGGCGGAGCCGGCCGCCGCCATCACAAACCCCATTTTGGAGGAGAAGAGTTCCCGGGATGCCATAGTCTGTCCTTCGCGAAATTTATGGTTTTGAAAATTGAGCGTTTGCAATCTGGCTGCGCATTAAATCAGTGAGGTGCCGAAGAATTTGCTGAGCACGGTATTAATGAATATCAGCAGTAGCAGCAGGGGAATAAAGGTACCCAGGGAGAAATTGATGTACTTCTCCATAATGGAACCCTTGTAGTCGGCATCGCCGTTTTCCAGCTCTTTATCGAAGTTGCGTTTTTTCCACTGGTAAACCACAAACACACAGATGAGGGCACCGTTGAGCGGCAGGATGGTGTCGTAGAAGACGTCGATAATCAGATCAAAAAAAGATTTGCACTTAGTGCCCGCCTCACAATTACCGTAGTTGATGAAGTGGGTGAAAAAATCGGCCATACCGAACGAAACCACACAGCCCAGGCTGACCACAATAATGGCTGCTCCAATCATCAGCAGCGAGCGGTTGCGGCCGCTTTTGAACTGATCCATCACCGCACACACCGGCACTTCAATAATGGAGATGAGTGAGGTCAGTGCTGCGAACAGTACCAATATAAAGAAGATGGCGGCGACGGTGGTGGCGCCAATGTAGCCGAGACTTGCCTCCAGCGCTAAAAATACCTTGGGCAGAAAGGTGAACACCAGCGAGACGGAGGAGCTGGAGAGTTCGTCGGGATTGGTGTTGGGATTGAAGGAGAATATCGCCGGTAGTACCAGCAGGCCGGCGGTAAAGGCGACGGCGGTGTCGGCAATGGCCACCAGGCGGGCAGATTCGGCGATGCTGGCCTGGCGATCCATATAGGAGCCGTAGGTGATCATAATGCCCATGCCGAGAGAGAGGGAGAAGAAGGCCTGGCTCATCGCGCCGTTGATCACCTGTGTGGTGAGCTTGCTGAAGTCGGGGATGAGATAGTACTTCACGCCGGCGAAGGCGTTGTCGCGGGTGAGAATAAACAGCACCATGGCGACCAGCATAAAAAAGAGCGCGGGCATCATTATTTTGGCACCGCGCTCAATCCCCTTCTGCACACCAAAGTGGAGGGTGATGGCAACAAAGGCGGCGACGATGACCAGATAGACAAACAGCGATTTACCGGTAATAAACGAGCCAAAAAATTCCGGCTCAGCCATGGCCCGCAGATTACCGCCAATGATCTCCAGCAGAAAACCCAGAATCCAAACCGTTAACACCAGGTAGAAGACGGCAATCATAAAGGGCGTTAGCACCGATAAAAAACCGCCGAAATGCCAGAGCGGGTGTTTGGGGGCGAACAGTTGGTAGCAGCCAAAGGGGCCGCGCTGACTGGCGCGGCCGGCGGAGAGCTCGGCCATCATTACCGGTACACACACCAGGAAGACAAACAGAGCGTAGATAAACAGAAAGGCGGCGCCGCCGTTTTTGGCGGCATTCACCGGGAAGCCAACCAGATTGCCGATGCCCACAGCCGAAGCGGCTGCGGCCAGAATAAACCCCAAGCGGGAGCCAAAATGTTCGCGCGAAGTGCTCACCATAAAAAATTAGTCCGTTAACTTGTTGTGTTCGAGGCCGGCCTCTCTGTTGTTGTAAATGGTGCGAGGCTGGCGGCTTGCTTTTTGTGATGGCTGGCCCGGTTGGCCGGTGACAGGCTCTGGATACTACCAAGTTTGCCGGGGCTTGTCGTTTGTGCTCTGCCCGGTTTGCCTGCGGCGCCCGGCTTCTCTACAATCTCGCTCCAATTCAAGTGGGTAGTTGCCGGGCGACAAATAGTGCTCTTGGGCACTAGACGTAAACCGAGGCCACTACCCGAACTTCTCACCGCTGACCCTGGATGCTCACACAGCGGTGATCAACTCCGCTTTGCACAAAGTGCGCCGCCGGCGCGTTGGTTGGGCGGCGACCCAGAAAACAGGCGAATCAGTGACGCGCATAGATAGATCGGCTCTTGTGACCTACTCCGATTGGGAGATGTTTAACCTGGTGAGCGACGTTGAACGCTACCCGGAGTTTATGCCCGGTTGCCAGAAGGCAAAATTGTTAGCTAGGGGCGACGACTGGATGGAGGCGACCCTGCAGCTCGGCAAGGGCAAGATTCACCAGACCTTCAGTACCCACAATAATGTGGTGGCGCCGCGCTCCATTGAGTTAACCCTGTTGGAGGGGCCTTTTAAAAAGTTTCATGGCCTTTGGACTTTCACCGCCCTGGCGGAGCGGGCCTGCAAGGTGGAGTTGAAGCTGGAGTTTGAATTTGCCAACAAGCTGGTGGCTGCGGCGGCCGGCAAACTCTTTGAGGCTGCGGCCAATCAACAGGTGGATGCCATCTGCCGGCGCGCTAGGCAGATCTACAGTTAGGGGTTGTTATGACAGACAGCGATGCCAAGATCACCGTGGAGGTGGCCTACGCCCGCCCGGACAAACAGAAAATTATCGCCCTGCAGGTGGCGCCCGGCACGACGGCACTGGCGGCGGTAAAGGCCTCGGGTATCGAGCGGGAGTTTCCGGAAATCGATATCGACAACGCCAAAATGGGTATCTTTGGCCAGGCGTTGGGTACCAAGGGGTTGAAAAAGGCTCATGAGCACGAGCTGCAGGCGGGTGATCGTGTGGAGATCTACCGGCCGCTGAAGTCCGACCCAAAAGAGGCGCGCCGACGGCGGGCGGAGAAGTCTGCTCAGCAGCAGGGTGAGGGTGAAGCTTAGGTTTCTTAACCCCGGCTGGCTGGCCTGGGGGCGGGTGTGTGAATCTAGACCAAAGTACAATTAACTTTGGTCGGGAGAGCGCTTAAAAGATTCCGGCAGTTTGAAGGGCTCGGTGAGTACCAGGTCGCTGAGCGAGTCGTTCATGAACACCACCACCACACTGTGGTTTACCGTTTTTGCACGGGGGTTGGTGTAGCTGTAGAAGTAGTCCCAGCGGTCGCTGACAAACGGATCATCGATTAACGGCGTGCCCATCACAAAGCGCACCTGGCGTTTGGTCATGCCCGGTTGCAGCTGGTCAAGCATCTCCTGTGTTACCACATTGCCCTGTTGGATTGAGATGCGGTAAACCCCCGGAAATTTAAGATACGAACACCCGGCCGTGATACTGATCAGAGAGACGATGGCGGCTAGGTAGAGCGTTTTTAGCATAACAGGGGTTCCACATTCGAAAGTGAACGGGGATAATACTCAAACGATGAAGATCTGAACAGTGCGGAGAAGATTTTACTGTGGAAAACCACGAACTTAGGAAAGTCGGATTAAAGGTTACTCTGCCCAGGGTGAAAATTCTGCAGATTCTGGAATCTTCCGAACAGCGCCACATGAGTGCTGAAGATGTTTTTAAAACCCTGATGGAATCTGGCGAAGATGTCGGCTTGGCCACGGTCTATCGGGTGTTGACCCAATTTGAAGGAGCCGGTCTGGTCGAGCGCCACAACTTTGATGGCGGCCACTCTGTGTTTGAACTCGACCGCGGCGATCACCACGATCACATGGTGTGTGTGCACTCCGGTGAGGTGGTGGAGTTTCACAGCGATGAGATTGAAAAACTGCAGGAAGAGATTGCCCGCCGCCATGGCTTTGAGCTCACCGGCCACAGCCTGGTGCTCTACGTTAAACGTTCCGGTCGTTAACTCCCCATTTGCCCACTGCACCAGCTGATTGCTCTGTGCGTCAGTTGGTTGATCCCTGTGTCTGCTGTGTGATCGAACGCGCAGTCGATCAGTCATCCTTACTACTCTGCCGTTTTAACAGTCGCCAGCATTGGCGGCTGGTTGGTTTCTGCCGGTGTGCCTTTTCGGCGTGCCGGTTACGCCTTCTCCAGCATCTCCTTGGCATGAGCCAAAGACTGGGCGGTTTCTGTGCCGCCAATCATACGGGCAATTTCTGAGATTTTCTCCTCCCCCTCGAGCTTGCGCAGGGTGCTTACCGTGGCCCGTTTCGACTGCAGCTTGCTCACCTGCAGGTGGTGGTGGGCGCGGGCGGCCACCTGGCCCAAGTGGGTAACCACAATCACCTGCCCGCTTTCACCCAGGCCGCGCAGCAGGTTGCCGACCACATCCGCCGTGGCGCCGCCAATGCCGACATCCACCTCATCGAAGACCATGGTCGGGATGCTGGAGGTCTGTGCGGTGACCACCACAATGGCCAGGCTGATGCGGGAAAGTTCGCCGCCGGAAGCGACCTTGGTCAGTGGCTTGGCCGGAGCGCCGGGGTTGGTGCTGATCAGAAACTCCACCACCTCCAGGCCGGTGCTGGCCACCGCGACTGGCTGCAGAGCAATCTCAAAACGACTGCTGGCCATGGCCAGCAGGTGCAGCTGTTCATTCACCGCCTTGGCCAGCTTCTTGGCGGCTCTCTGCCGCTTGTCACTCAACTCTTCGGCCAATGCCAGCAGGGCCTGCTTCTGTTGTTGCTCTTTGGCGGCCAGGGCTTCCACCTGGTTGTCGTCGCCGGTGAGCGATTGCAGTTCGGTCTGCAGGCGTTCGTGCAGCTCCACCAGCTCCGTTGGTTGTACCCGGTGTTTACGTGCAGTTTGGAAGATGGAGCTGAGACGCTCGTCCACCTCCTGCAGCCGCTCGGGGTTGATCTCGGTGTGGTTGATGTGGCGGGTGATGGCCAGTACTGCCTCGCGCACTTGAATATCGGCACTGGCCAACAGCTCTTCGGCCTCGGTCAGCTCTTGGCTTTTATGGTGCATTTGCGCCAGGCGGTGGAGGGCGGCGGCGAGCAGCTCTTCCAGGCTGCCCTCGTCACCGCTGCACAGCTCCGCCAGCTGATGACTGGTTTGCAGGCTCTCCTCGGCGCTGGCCAGCAGCTTCTGTTCCTGCTCCAGCGCTCGCAGTTCTCCGGCCTGTAGCGCCAGGGCGTCCAGCTCCTCTACCTGAAAGGTGAGCAGCTGTATGCGCTGTTCAAACTCGGCGCTCTGGTTTTGCAGGGCTTGCAGGTGTGCGGCGGTGGCGGCCCAGGTTTGGTGGGCCTGGTTGACCTTGGCCGCCAGCGCGCCGTGGCCGCCAAAATTGTCGAGCAGCCAGCGGTGGGTCTCCCGGCGCAGCAGGGATTGGTGTTCGTGTTGGCTGTGGATATCGATCAACAGATTGCCCAGGTCGCGCAGCTGACTCATGGTGGCGGCCTGGCCATTGATGTAGCCCCGCGAGCGCCCTTCACTGGTGATGACCCGCCGCAAAATGCAGTCGTCCTCGGCGTTGAAGTCGTACTCTTTTAGCCAGGTTTGAGCCTGGGGCAGGGCGCTCAGGTCGAACTGGGCGCTGATATCGGCGCGCTCGGCACCGCTGCGCACCCGGTCGCCCTCACCGCGGTCGCCCAGAGCCAGGCCCAGAGCATCGAGCATGATCGACTTGCCGGCGCCGGTCTCCCCGGTAACGGCGGTCATGCCCGGTTGAATCTCCAGGTCGAGCTGCTCTACCAGGGTGTAATTTTGAATACTCAGGTGCATCAACACGGGGTGGCTTCCTTGTTTGCGGCGGTCGGCAAATTACCCGGGTTTATACCTTAAATGGCTGGGACGGAGAAGGGTGGGCAGAAAAATCTCCTTCACACCCGCGTGCGGCCTTGAAGCACTAGGTCGCGGCCCCATATAGGGGAAAACGTCTCAACCCAACCGTAAAGATTTGGAGTGCAAGGTGTCCAACGAAGAACACAATATTCCTACTGATGCCCAGACGTCAGACGAGCAAGTGAGTGAAGAGAATCTGCAGGCTGAGGCCGCCGCTGGCGAAGGCGCCGAGGCGTTGCTGGCCAAGGTGGCCGAGCTTGAAGCGCAATTGCAAGAGGCCAAAGAGAATGCCCTGCGCGCTGCCGCCGAGGCGCAAAACGTGCGCCGCCGCGCCGAGCAGGATGTGGAAAAAGCGCACAAGTTTGCCGTGGAGAAGTTCGCCGGTGACCTGTTGCCGGTGGCCGATAACCTGGAGCGCGCGGTAGCCACCTTCGAAGGGGCCGATGAGTCCACCAAACCCCTGTTGGAGGGCGTGGAGCTGACCCTGAAAACCTTGGTGGATGCGCTCAGTCGCCACAACCTGGAAGCGGTCGACCCGCGCGGCGAGCCCTTTGACCCACAGCTGCACCAGGCCATGAGCATGGTGCCCAACCCCGATGTCGAGCCCAATACCGTGATTGATGTGTTCCAGAAAGGCTACACCCTGAACGGCCGATTGGTACGCCCGGCAATGGTGGTGGTGAGCAAGTCGCCGGCGTAATCGCCAGCACCGGCCTCGCCCTGAAGCGCGACTACCCCTGAATAAATTGTTGGTATTGGCCTTGAAATAACCGAGCCGGCGCCAATATAGGACAGCAAGCAAAGACTACGAAGCCCGGGGGCGAGTTCCCCGGGGACCGAATCAACCAAGCAAAGATTTTCTGGAGAGCACTGATGGCCAAGATCATTGGTATCGACCTGGGTACAACCAACTCCTGTGTGTCTGTACTCGAAGGTGACAAACCTAAAGTTATTGAAAACGCCGAAGGCGATCGCACCACCCCATCCATTGTGGCCTTTACCGACGACAATGAAATTCTGGTGGGTCAGAGTGCCAAGCGTCAGGCGGTAACCAACCCCTCCAACACGCTGTTCGCCGTTAAGCGTCTGATCGGCCGCAAGTTCACCGACGGCGTGGTACAGAAAGATATCTCCATGGTGCCATACAAGATTGTTGGCGCCGACAACGGGGATGCCTGGGTGGAAGTGAAAGGCGACAAGAAAGCGCCGCCTCAGATCTCTGCTGAAGTGCTGAAAAAGATGAAGAAAACCGCCGAGGATTACCTGGGCGAGAAGGTGACCGAAGCGGTCATCACCGTGCCGGCCTACTTCAACGACTCTCAGCGTCAGGCCACCAAAGACGCCGGTAAAATCGCCGGCCTGGAAGTAAAACGTATCATCAACGAACCTACCGCTGCGGCGCTGGCCTACGGTATGGACAAAGCCAAGGGCGACCACACTATCGCGGTCTACGACCTGGGTGGTGGTACCTTTGATATCTCTATCATTGAAATTGCCGACGTCGACGGCGAGCACCAGTTTGAAGTACTGGCCACCAACGGTGATACCTTCCTCGGTGGTGAAGACTTCGACCTGCGCCTGATTGAATACCTGGCCGCCGAATTCAAGAAAGACACCGGTATCGATCTGCACAACGATCCACTGGCGTTGCAGCGCCTGAAAGAGGCCTCTGAGAAAGCCAAAATCGAGCTCTCTTCCAGCCAGCAAACCGAGGTGAATCTGCCCTACATCACCGCCGATGCCACTGGCCCTAAACACTTGGTGGTGAAACTGACCCGCGCCAAGTTGGAGTCCCTGGTCGAAGACCTGGTGACCAACTCCATGGCCCCGGTTAAGCAAGCGTTGGAAGATGCCGGCCTGAAAGCCTCTGATATCGACGATGTGATCCTGGTGGGCGGTCAGACCCGTATGCCAATGGTACAAAAACAGGTTGCCGAGTTCTTCGGTAAAGAGGCCCGTCGCGATGTGAACCCCGACGAAGCCGTGGCCATGGGTGCTGCCATTCAGGGTGCGGTGCTGGCCGGTGACGTAAAAGACGTACTGCTGCTTGACGTCACCCCGCTGACTCTGGGTATCGAAACCATGGGTGGTGTGGCCACGCCCTTGATCGAGAAGAACACCACCATCCCGACCAAAAAGTCGCAGGTGTTCTCTACCGCTGACGACAACCAAACCGCGGTAACCATTCACGTGGTTCAGGGTGAGCGCAAGCAGGCGTCACAGAACAAGTCTTTGGGCCGCTTTGACTTGGCCGACATTCCGCCAGCGCCGCGCGGTATGCCGCAAATTGAGGTGACCTTCGACATCGACGCCAACGGTATTCTGAACGTGGGTGCGAAAGACAAGGCCACTGGCAAGCAGCAGTCTATCGTTATTAAAGCCTCTTCTGGCTTGAGCGACGACGAGATCGAAAAAATGGTGCGCGACGCCGAGGCCAACGCCGAAGCCGACAAACAGTTCGAAGAGCTGGTCACCGCGCGCAACACCCTTGATGGCCTGATCAGTGCCACCAAGAAGACCTTGTCGGAAGCTGGCGACAAAGCCACCGATGAAGAGAAAGCCGCGATTGATGCCGCGTTAACTGAAGCCGAAGTGGCGGTTAAGGGCGACGACAAGGCTGCGATGGAAGCGGCGACCACCAAGCTGACTGAAGCCACCAGTTCACTGGCGCAGAAAATGTATGCTGAACAGGCAGAGGCCGCTCAGGCTGCTGGCGGTGCGGAACAGCCGAAAGCGGACGACGGCGTGGTCGACGCGGAATTCGAGGAAGTGAAAGACGATAAAAAATAATCGTCGGCCGGTGCCCCCAGGTGGGCACCTCGGCCTCTAATTCAGCGCTACGCGGGCTTGCCCGCGTTTGCTGTGTTAAGGCGCAACACTTTCAGTACCGGCGTCACTGCCGGGCAATTTTGCCTCTTCCGGCCATAATGAAATAGTCAACCACCGAAATTTAAATCAATGTCGAAACGCGATTATTACGAAATCCTGGCAGTCGAGCGCACTGTTACCGAAAAAGATCTGAAAAAGGCCTACCGCCGTGTTGCCATGAAGTACCACCCGGACCGCAACCCGGATGATCATACCGCGGAGGAGAAATTCAAAGAGGCCAGTGAGGCCTACGAGATACTCTCCGACCCCCAAAAACGGGCGGCTTACGACCAGTTTGGTCATGCCGGCGTGGATGGCGCTGGTGGCGGTGGCGGTGGCGGCGGCTTTGGCAACTTCAGTGATATTTTTGGCGATGTTTTCGGCGATATCTTTGGCGGTGCCGGCCGCGGTCGCGGCGGCCCGGCGCGGGGTTCTGACCTGCGCTACACGCTGGAGCTGGATCTCGAAGATGCCGTGCGCGGCACCACCGTAAAAATCAAAGTCCCGACGCTGGTTGCCTGCGAACCCTGTGATGGCACCGGTGCCAAGAAGGGGTCGCAACCGAAAACCTGTACCACCTGTGGCGGCCATGGCCAGGTGCGCATGCAGCAGGGTTTCTTCTCAGTACAACAGACCTGCCCCAACTGCCACGGCAAGGGCAAGATCGTCTCCGACCCCTGTACCTCCTGTCACGGCCGCGGCCGTATCGAAGAGACCAAAACCCTGTCGGTGAAGGTGCCACCCGGTGTCGATACCGGCGATCGCATCCGCCTCTCCGGTGAGGGTGAAGCGGGTATGGATGGCGGCCCCGCCGGTGATCTCTACGTGCAGATGTCAATTCGCCCACACGCTATTTTTGAGCGCGATGGCAACAACCTCTACTGCGAAGTACCGATCAGCTTCGTCGATGCCGCTGTTGGTGGTGAGCTGGAGGTGCCTACTCTGGATGGCCGGGTGAAGTTAAAAGTGCCCGAAGGCACCCAAACCGGTAAACTCTTCCGACTGCGTGGCAAGGGTGTGGCGCCGGTGCGCGGTGGCAGCACGGGTGACCTGCTCTGCCGGGTGCTGGTGGAGACCCCCATCAACCTGACTGCCAAACAGAAAGAGTTGCTGCGTGAATTCCAGGGGTTGATGAAAGAGGGCAAAAACAGCCCAAAGCAGAGCAGCTGGTTTGAAGGTATGAAAAACTTTTTTGGTGATATGAAGCTCTAGCGAGCCCAGTGCAGGATTAAACATCGCTTATGGTTAAAGTTGCAGTAAACGGCGCCGCCGGTCGCATGGGCAGAATGCTGGTCGAGGCCATTCACGCCGCCGAGGGCGCCACCTTGGCCGCTGCCATCGAACGCCCGGGCTCGAGCCTGTTGGGTGCGGATGCCGGCGAGCTCGCCGGTGTCGGTAAAAATGGTGTGCTGTTGGTGGGCGACCTCGCCTCGGTGGTAGCCGATTTCGATGTTCTGATCGACTTCTCGGTCCCGGCCGCGACCCTGGCCAATGCCGCCGTCTGTTCGCAAGCGGGCAAAGCCCTGGTGGTGGGTACCACCGGTTTTACCGAGAGCGAAAAAAGTGAGCTGCTGAGCTACGCCGAAGCCGGTGCGCTCTGTGTTTCCGCCAACTACAGCACCGGTGTTAACGTCAGCCTGAAGTTGTTGGAGCTGGCCGCCAAAACCATGGGCGGCGATGTCGATATTGAAATCGTCGAAGCTCACCATCGGCACAAGGTTGACTCCCCCTCCGGCACGGCGCTGGCCATGGGTGAGGTGGTGGCCAAGGCCGTCAATCGCGACCTGAAACAGGTGGCGGTCTATGGCCGAGAGGGTATCGTCGGTGCCCGCGAGCGTGAGACCATCGGTTTTGCCACGGTGCGCGGTGGCGATGTGGTAGGCGATCACACGGTTATGTTTATGGCCGATGGCGAACGCCTGGAGATCACCCACAAAGCCTCCAGCCGCATGAGTTTTGCCCGCGGTGCCGTGCGGGCAGCCATCTGGTTGACGGCACAAGGCCCTGGTCTGTACGACATGCAGGACGTTTTAGGCCTGAAATAATCCCCCCGATCAGCCCCTGTTTTCGACATTTCATCTGCGGCAGCTCCGCCCATTCGGGCGGGGTACCTGCCTAATTTTCTACGTTTATCCCCCTGGCACCGCGCAACACTGATGGCGCCTGAATTTGTCATCACCCAATCTGCGACTAAGCTCAATAGACGGCTCTACTAAAGATTTAGCCCAGCTACGCGATAACTAATTAGATGGCTGGTGGCACTCCTTCGAAATGAATGCCGTGCCACGGCCCTGACGCTCGACTTACCTAGAACAACCCTAGAACAAAAACAGGCTCGATAATGGGAAACCTCTCGCTCAAGTTCAAAGTTATTTTGGCGGTCACAATCACCAGTATCCTGGCGGTAGTGGTTACGGCTGTCATTCAAGTGCAATCAACTATCTCCTCGCTGACACAGGCTATTGAAAAAGACAGTGCCACCCTGGTGCAGGTGCTGGGTGGTTCTGTGGCGGGTGCCATCTCTTTTGGTGATTCGGTATCGGCAACGGATGCCTTGGCGGCCTTGAAAGCCAGTAATCGCACTCGCGCGGCAGTGGTCTACAAAGCCAACGGCGAGCCCTTTGCTTGGTATGTGCGCGGGCGCAGTGCCGCTAATCTGCCCGGAGAACTGCCTGACCATTCGGTTGCTCCGGGGATTGTCTACGCGGATGAATCCTTCTCCATTGCCGAACCGATTCTGGTAGACGGCGGCAAGATCGGCAGTGTCTATATGGTGGTGGAGTTAGATGAGATTAATGAGACTGTCAGCGCCACTATCTTCCGCGCCACACTGGTGGTGGTGGTGGTTAGTATCGTTGCCGCCATCATCGCGCTGGTGGTGCAGAGCAGTATCGTCAGCCCGGTAGCCCGAGCCGTAGAAGCATTGAAAGATATCGCCGAGGGTGAGGGTGATCTCTCCCGCCGCCTGGAGGTGAAATCTAAGGATGAGGTGGGTGAACTGTGCCGCTGGTTTAACGTCTTTATCGCCCGCATCCACGATATCGTTGCCGATTTCTCTGACATCGTCGGTCAGTTGGAGGTCAGCTCCCAACAGCTGATGTCGACCACCAAAGAGACCGAGCGCGGGGTGGTTAAGCAGCAGTCAGAAATTCAACAGGTGGTGACCGCTGTGCGCGAAATGGCGTCGGTGGTGGCCGATGTCGCCCGCAATGTTTCGGAAACCGCCGAGAACGCCGAGCAGGCCGATGTCGAGGCCGGCAGTGGTCGCCAGGTGGTGGTCTCCACCATGTCTCAGATCGAAAGCCTGGCAACGGATATCAACGCCGCTTCCGTGGTGATCGACAAACTGCGCCAGGAGACCGACAACATCGGCTCGGTGCTGGATGTGATTCGCGGCATTGCCGAGCAGACTAACCTGCTGGCGTTGAACGCCGCCATTGAGGCTGCCCGGGCTGGTGAGCAGGGCCGTGGCTTTGCCGTGGTGGCTGACGAGGTACGTACCCTCGCCTCGCGTACCCAATCCTCCACCCAGGAGATTCAAGTGATGATCGAGCGCCTGCAGTCCGGCGCCCGTGAAGCGGTCACCATGATGGAGAAGGGCACCAGTCAGGCGCAGGAGTCGGTGACTCAGGCCGAGGCCGCCAGCCGCTCGCTGGAGGCGATCACCTCCGGGGTCAGTTCAATCAAGGCTAAAACCGTGCAGATCGCCAGTGCCTCGGAAGAGCAGAGTGCGGCTACCCGTGAGATGGAGTCCAATATGGAGAACATCTCTGCCGTGGCGCAAAACACCGCTACCGGTTCCAGCCAGATTGCCTCCAGCTCGGCTGAGTTGGCTCTGCTGGCGGAGAAGATGACGGCAATCGTTGGACAGTTCAAACTCTGACAGTTGGTCGTGGACAGGCCTATGTCTGATCCGCTACAATTCCCGGTCAATTTTGGGCCGGTTGGTAACCGCGCCAAAACGCACCAGCTAAACGTACTTTTAGTACACCTGGCCGGGGCGTTGGCCAGTACCAATCCAGCCGACACAAGCGTCAGAGGGCCAAGGTGGCATCACGCAGTGCGAACACGGAGCGAGGTGAGGCGAACAGCTTTATCTCGCTTTTTTTCGACAGCTGTCCCCTGGCCTGGCCGCTTGAGTTCAATCAGCTCGTAACCACAACACTCCCAAGCCTTCCCCGCTACCCGCGCAGAAACTGCGTGGCGGCTTTGCTCAGGCCGAGATTTGTGTAGGTGCCCAAAACCATACGCCCGGCAATGGCTCCGCTTGCGTTCAAATGATCGCCGGGGCTGGGGGAGGGCGCCGTTGAAAGTTTAGACATCCGCAGTCAGTAGGAGGCCGCCTTGTTGTTTGGGGAATTCAAACCCGCTCTTCTAGTTCTTGAGGATGGTAGTGTTTTTAAAGGTCGAGCCATTGGCGCAGAGGGCTCGGCCGTGGGAGAAGTTGTTTTTAATACCTCCATCACAGGCTACCAAGAGATCCTTACCGACCCATCTTACTGCCGTCAAATCGTTACGCTCACCTACCCCCATATCGGCAACACCGGTGTTAACACCGAAGATGAAGAGTGTCCGCAGATCTGGGCTTCCGGTCTGGTGATCCGCGACCTGCCGTTACTGGCCAGTAACTTCCGTTGTGAGCAGAGCCTGCCCGAGTATCTGCAGGCGAAAAACATCGTCGCCATTGCCGATATCGATACCCGCCGTTTAACCCGGATTTTGCGCGATAAAGGCGCGCAAAATGGCTGCATAGTGGCCGGCGACAACCTCGATGAAGCCGCCGCCCTGGCCCAGGCTCAGGCGTTTGCCGGCCTCAAGGGGATGGATCTGGCGCAGGTGGTCAGCACCGGCGAGCGCTACAGCTGGCGCGAAGGCGTTTGGCAGTTGGGCGAGGGCCACCGCGAGGTTACCAATACCCCGTTGAAGGTGGTGGCCTACGATTTTGGTGTGAAGCGCAACATCTTACGCATGCTGGCCGAGCGCGGTTGTGAGTTGACCGTGGTGCCGGCGCAAACCCCGGCGGCAGAGGTGCTGGCCATGCAGCCGGACGGCGTGTTCCTCTCCAACGGCCCCGGTGACCCGGAGCCCTGTGACTACGCCATCGCCGCCATTGGCGAGCTGCTGGCGGCCAAGGTACCCCTGTTTGGTATCTGCCTGGGCCATCAGCTGCTCGGCCTGGCCAGCGGCGCGCAAACCGTGAAGATGAAATTTGGTCACCACGGTGGCAACCACCCGGTGCAGGATCTCGCCAGCCAACGGGTCATGATCACCGCCCAGAACCACGGCTTTGCCATCGATGAAAGCAGTCTGCCAGCCAATGTACAGGCGACCCACAAGTCGCTGTTTGACGGCACGCTGCAGGGGATCAGCCTGACTGACGCGCCGGCGTTCAGCTTCCAGGGGCACCCCGAAGCGAGCCCCGGCCCGCACGATGTGGCGCCGCTGTTTGACCAGTTTATCGAGCTGATGCAACAGAATCGTTAGTGCCGGAGCGCACTTAACCGGCTCGGCCCCGTGTGGCCGGGCTTATAGTTCCCGATAAAGACCCAACCTATGCCAAAAAGAACCGACATCAAAAGTATTATGATCATTGGCGCCGGCCCGATTGTTATCGGCCAGGCCTGTGAGTTTGACTACTCTGGCGCGCAGGCCTGTAAGGCGCTGCGCGAAGAGGGTTACCGCGTGATTTTGGTGAACTCCAACCCCGCCACCATCATGACCGACCCGGCTATGGCCGACGCTACCTATATCGAACCCATCGAGTGGGAGACGGTGGCCAGAATCGTTGAGACCGAACGCCCCGACGCCATCCTGCCCACCATGGGTGGCCAAACCGCGCTCAACTGCGCCCTCGATCTGCACGAACACGGCATTCTGGCGAAATACGGCGTGGAGTTGATCGGCGCCAACTACGAAGCCATCCACATGGCGGAAGACCGCAGTAAATTTGACCAGGCCATGAAGCGCATCGGCCTGGAGTGCGCCCGCGCCGAGATCGTGCACAGCATGGTCGAAGCCATGGAGGTGCCCAAGCGTCTGGGTTTCCCGGTGATTATCCGGCCGTCGTTCACCATGGGTGGTTCCGGCGGTGGTATCGCCTACAACTGGGAAGAGTTTGAGAAGATCTGTGTCCGCGGCCTGGATCTGTCGCCCACCAACGAACTGCTTATCGATGAGTCTCTGCTCGGTTGGAAAGAGTACGAGATGGAGGTGGTGCGCGATAAAAACGACAACTGCATTATCGTCTGTTCTATTGAGAACTTTGATCCAATGGGGGTGCACACCGGCGACTC
Organism: Halioxenophilus sp. WMMB6; assembly: GCF_033283405.1. Lineage (NCBI taxonomy): Bacteria > Pseudomonadati > Pseudomonadota > Gammaproteobacteria > Alteromonadales > Alteromonadaceae > Halioxenophilus > Halioxenophilus sp. WMMB6. The sequence goes on along the minus strand of NZ_JAWMQR010000002.1, from coordinate 302,782 downwards.
CATCACTGTCGCACCGGCGCAAACCCTGACCGACAAAGAGATGCAGATCATGCGTAACGCCTCTCTGGCGGTACTGCGTGAAATCGGTGTTGAGACCGGTGGCTCCAACGTGCAGTTTGCGGTCAACCCGGACAACGGCCGCATGGTGGTGATCGAGATGAACCCGCGGGTGTCGCGCTCCTCGGCGCTGGCCTCCAAGGCGACCGGTTTCCCCATTGCCAAGGTGGCCGCCAAGCTGGCGGTGGGTTACACCCTGGATGAGCTGCAAAACGAAATCACCGGCGGTGCCACCCCGGCCTCGTTTGAACCGAGCATCGACTACGTGGTGACCAAGGTGCCGCGATTCACCTTTGAGAAATTTGGCGAGGCCGACGCCCGCCTCACCACTCAGATGAAATCGGTGGGTGAGGTGATGGCCATTGGCCGCACATTCCAGGAGTCCCTGCAGAAAGCCCTGCGCGGCCTGGAAGTGGGCTCTTCCGGCCTGGAGCCGGTGATGGACCTGAGCATCGACGACGCTTGCGAGATTCTGCTGCGTGAGGTGACTACCCCCGGCGCCAAGCGAATTTGGTACCTGGCCGACGCCTTCCGTGCCGGCATGAGTGTCGACGAAGTGTTCGCCGCCTCCAAAATTGACCCCTGGTTCCTGATTCAGATTGAAGAGCTGGTGAAGATAGAGCAGCAGCTGGCCAGCATGCCCTTTACCGACATCAAGGCCGATACCCTGTTTGCCCTGAAGCGCAAAGGTTTCTCCGACAAGCGCTTGGCCAGCCTGTTGGGAGTCTCCGAGAAGTCGCTGCGTCAGCAGCGCCACAAACTGGGTATCTTCCCAAGCTTCAAACGGGTCGACACCTGTGCCGCGGAGTTCGCCACCGCCACTGCCTACATGTACTCCACCTATGAAGAGGAGTGCGAGGCCAACCCCAGCGAGCGCGACAAGATTATGGTCATCGGCGGTGGCCCCAACCGTATCGGCCAGGGTATCGAGTTCGACTACTGTTGCGTACACGCCGCCCTCGCCATGCGCGAGGATGGCTATGAGACCATTATGGTCAACTGCAACCCAGAGACCGTCTCCACCGACTACGACACCTCCGACCGCCTCTACTTCGAGCCGGTCACCCTGGAAGATGTGTTGGAGATCGTCAACAAAGAGAAGCCCAAAGGGGTGATTGTGCAGTTTGGTGGCCAGACGCCACTGAAACTGGCGCGTGCCCTGGAAGCGGAAGGGGTGCCGATTATTGGTACCTCGCCCGAGGCGATCGACCGCGCCGAAGACCGCGAGCGCTTCCAACAGATGATTGAACGCCTGGGCCTGAAGCAGCCCTCCAATGCGATCGTCCGTACCATGGATGAGGCCCTGCGCAAAGCTGAAGTGGTCGGTTACCCGCTGGTGGTGCGCCCCTCCTACGTGTTGGGTGGCCGCGCCATGGAGATCGTCTACAAAGAGAGCGAGCTGCGCACCTACATGCGCGAAGCGGTGCAGGTGTCGGAAGATGCGCCGGTGCTGCTCGATCACTTCCTTAACTCCGCCATCGAGGTGGATATCGACGCCGTCTCCGACGGTGAACAGGTGGTGATTGGCGCCATCATGCAGCACATTGAGCAGTGTGGTGTGCACTCCGGTGATTCCGCCTGTTCGCTGCCGCCCTACTCGCTGCCGGAAGATGTACAAAACCAGATGCGCGAGCAGGTTAAACGCATGGCGCTGGAGCTGGGTGTGGTTGGCCTGATGAACGTGCAGTTGGCCTACCAGGGCGGTGAAATCTACGTGATTGAGGTGAACCCGCGGGCCTCGCGAACTGTGCCGTTTGTCTCCAAGTGTATCGGCCTCTCCCTGGCCAAGATTGCCGCCCGTTGTCAGGCCGGCATGACGCTGGCGGCGCAGGGCTTTACGCAGGAGATTATTCCCAACTACTACAGCGTGAAAGAGGCGGTCTTCCCATTCAATAAATTCCCCGCCGTCGACCCGATTCTCGGCCCCGAGATGAAATCGACCGGTGAGGTGATGGGGGTGGGTGACACCTTCGCCGAAGCCTACGCCAAGGCGCAATTGGGTGCCGGTGATGCCATCCCCAGAAGCGGCACCGCCTTTTTGAGTGTGCGCGATTTCGACAAACCGGGAATTGCCGAAGTGGCGAAAAAATTAACCGACCTCGGTTTTAAACTGGTGGCGACACCGGGCACGGCGGCGGTTATCGCCGAAACCGGCCTGGCGGTTGAATCGGTCAACAAGGTTAATCAGGCGCGTCCTAACATTGTTGATTTGATTAAAAACGATGGTGTTGATTTAATTATCAACACCACTGAGGGCAAGAAGGCCATTAAAGATTCGGCCGACATTCGCCGCAGCGCCGAAGCTCACGCCGTCTACTACACAACAACACTGGCGGGTGGCTTGGCAGTTTGCACTGCATTAGGTAGCAAGCAGGAGACGCGGGTGCGTCGTTTACAGGATCTGCACGCCAGCCTGTAACAGCCCCCCCGGGTACCAACCGGTACCCGGTAAACCCCATAAACCCTATCGCCGTCGCCTCATTCGGGGCGTTGGCGTAACACTGTTTAAGGTCTGTTATGAGTAAAGTACCCATGACCGTTGAGGGCGCCAAAGCCCTCGAAACCGAGTTGGAGCAGCTGAAAAAGGTCGATCGCCCACGCATCGTGGCCGCCATCGCCGAAGCGCGGGAACACGGTGATTTAAAAGAGAATGCGGAGTACCACGCCGCCCGTGAGCAGCAGAGCTTTTGCGAGGGGCGTATTCAGGAGATTGAAGGCAAGCTGAGTAACGCGCAGATTATCGACGTCACCAAATTGCCGGCCAGCGACAAGGTCATCTTTGGTGTGACCGTGGATATTCTCAACCTCGACACCGATGAGATCGTCACCTACAGAATCGTCGGTGACGACGAGGCCGATGTCAAAGCCAACAAGATCTCCATCAGCTCGCCCATTGCCCGTGGTCTGATTGGCAAAGAGGTGGGTGATGTGGCCATGATTCAAACCCCCGGTGGTACCGTGGAGTATGAGATAGACGCGGTGCGTTACATCTGATTTCATCGCAGCCGCTGGCGTATAAAAAAGCCCGCATCAGCGGGCTTTTTTTGTGCCTATTGGGAGCACTCGGCTTACAGGGCGAAACGCAGGTTGGTCAGCTTGGGGTTGGGTTTGCCCGCCTTTTTAAACAGCAGTACCACCTTGCCGATCTCTTGAATCACCTCGGCCCCGGTTTCGGCTGTGATGTTTTCAATCAACGCTTTGCGTTCGTCGCGCTCGGCAATGGCCAGTTTTACCTTAATCAGCTCGTGGTCGCGCAGGGCTCGAAACAGCTCATCGACCACCCCTTCACTCAAGCCGTTGCCGGCGATGGTGACGCAGGGTTTCAGTTTATGGCCAATGGCTCGATAAAGTTTGCGGTTGTCGGCGCTGACAGACATTGTGGTTACCTGGTAACTGGGAGGGCGGCCCCGGGATTGGCGGGGCGCGGGAGTCTAACAGCTTAGCGGTTGCTTGCAAAGTAGCCAACGGCAGCGGCTTAACCGGCCGCCATTGGGCCGGCTTAGGTGTCGCCGGGTTTACGATTGGCGGGGCTCGGTACGAAAACCCTGGCTGCGGGGAAACTGGCGGTGGTGCAGCTCACGCATGGCGTCTTCCAGCTCTTCCATCTCTTCGTCGGAGAGCAGGCCCTTGAGTGAATTTTGATACTCTTCGTGCAGTTCACGCATGGCCTTTTGATGAGCCTCCATCAGGGCCTGCATCTGGTTGTCGTGGCTCTGCATCAGGGCTTTGACCTCCTCGGCGGTGGTGGGGGCGAGCTCCAGGCTGTCGACCGCCTCCAGGCGCTGTTCGGCCATCTGCTCCATCATCTCTGAGTCGGGCGGCATGTGCGGCGGTTTGGCCAGGGCGGCGGCAGCCAGGCCGAGGCCTAGGGTGAAGATAGCGGCTTTGGTTAAGGTTTTCATTGGGGATTCCTCGTGGTTCTGTATTAGGACAGTTGCAGAGTAATTCCCAAATAAGGAGCAAATATGCACAGAATGGGGAAGTGCGCGCCTATTTTGGCTCGAACTTGTAACCGACGCCGTACACCGACTGCACGTAATCGTGGTCCTGTTCCAGCATGGCGATTTTCTTGCGCAGCTTTTTCACATGGCTGTCGATGGTGCGCTCGCTGACAATCCGATAGTCGCGGTAGATGCTGTCCATAATGTGGTTGCGGGAGAAGATACGTCCCGGCTCTTTCATCAGCAGCGCCAGCAGTTGGGTCTCGGTACCAGTGAGGGTGAGGGTCTGGCCATTGATCACCACCTGGCAGCGATCGACCAGCAGCTCTATGCCCTGACTGGAAGGCTCTTCGCTCGCCAGCTGGCTGCGGCGCAACACCGCTTTCACGCGGGCGACGACTTCGCGCGGGCTGTAGGGCTTGCAGATGTAATCGTCGGCGCCGAGCTCCAACCCCAGTAGCCGGTCGATCTCCTCGATGCGGGCGGTGGTCATTAGGATGGGTACCGAAGAGCGCTGCCGCACCCGCTTGCACACCTCAATGCCGTCGATACCGGGCAGCATCAGATCGAGCAGGATGGCGTCGGCGCTGTGCTGCTCAAGCCAGGGTAGTACTTCATCGCCGCGGTGCACTACCGCTACGGTGAAGTGGGAGGCGGCCAGGTACTCTGCCAGCAGGCTGGCCAGGTGGGGTTCATCCTCCACAATCAGAATGGTTGCCGATGGTGCTGTCATTACCTTGTTACCTGCCTAGCTGCGCTCAATAGGAAACTCTATGATGGCCCGCAAGCCACCTAAAGGGGAGAGGCTGAGGGCAATGGTACCGCCGTGGGCCGTGACAATGTTACGGCACAGAGTGAGGCCGATACCGGCGCCACCGGACTGGCTGTTGCGCGACGAGTCGGCCCGGTAGAGGCGCTCGAACAACTTGGGCAACTCCGCTTCATCCACCCCCGGGCTGGAGTCCTCCAGAGTGATCTGCAGCGACTGCTGATTGGCGCTGGCGGTGAGCAGTACCTGTCCGGGGGCATCGGTGTAGCGCAGGCTGTTCATCAGCAGATTATGCAGCAGTTGGCTGATGCGGTCGGCATCGATAAACAGGCTGCACTGCTCCGGAAGTTGGTTATCAAAGCCGAAGCTGAGCCCTTTGCTCGCCATACTGTCGGCGATTTGTGCCACCGCTTGCTGCAACAGCGGTGTTATCGGCAACCACTGCTTGCGGTAGTTGAGCCCACCCAGTTCCGAAAGCGATAGCTGATAGAGATCGTCGATCAACTTGCTGAGATGGTTGATCTGGCTCTCCAGGGCCTGCAGGTTTTCGCGGCTGGTGGGGCGGATACCGTCGATCAACGCCTCCACCTGCCCCTTAATAAAGGTTACCGGGGTGCGCAATTCGTGGGAGATGTCGGCTACCCAGTTGCGCCGGGACTGTTCGTTGGCCTCTAGGGTGGCGGCCAGCTCGTTGAAGTGGTGGGCCAGGCTGCCCAACTCGTCATTGCTGAGCCGGTCGATGCGGGTATGGAATTCGCCGCGGCTCAGGGCCTGGGTAGAGGCCTCCAGGCGCCGAATGGGGCGCACCAGCAGTGCCGCCAGGGGGACGGCCAGGGCGGCGTTGATCACCAGGGCAAACAGGCCGATGGTGACAAAGTTGTAGTTCTGCTGGCGTAGAAAGCTGACTTCGCGTGGCGATCTGAGCTGTTTGGGCAGGCTGTAGCCGACAAACCCGACAATCTGATCGTGGTTTTCCAGCGCCAGCCAGTAGGTTTGTTCGTCCGCTTTGGGGATTGGGCCCAGCAGCTGCTGACGGTGGCTGTCGGCCAACAACAGGTGCGACATGGCGCGCGGCGGCGGGTCGTCGCGAGCTTCTGGCTCGTTCGTGATGGGCGGGTGGTCGCGCGGCGGCGGCTCTTCCCGGCGCTCATGGCGGCCGCTGTCGGCCACCTCCAGCCAGGCCTCCCGCTGTAGGCGCCACCAGACGCTTGGCCGTTGCAGCAGGGGTTGCCAGCTTCCCTGGCTCGAATAGAGCGCCTCCAGGACTGGCTTTAAGGCCTCGATTTGGGCGCCGTGCTGGTGCTGAATATAGTCGCGAAAGCCGCGGTCGAGGCTGGTTTGCAGCCAGGCGACCAGGCCGATAATCACCAGGGTGGTGGAGATGGAGAGCACCAGCCACAACTTAAGGGCAAGATTAAAGCGAAGTTTGAAGGTGGCCATGTGTCAACCAAAGGGGGATCAATCCTGTCTATCTTAGCGTTTAATTTCTTTAATTGACGCCGGCGGTGATAAAGTCCTTATTATTTACACACTTGCCGGTAGCCACAGGGTGGTGAAGGGCAGATTATGACTGGAATTCTTCATGGCACGCTCGAAAAGCAGTAATCAGTGGCTGCAGGAACACCACAGCGACCAATACGTTAAACAGAGCAAGGCCGATGGCTACCGCTCCCGGGCAAGTTACAAGCTGCTCGAGATTCAACAAAAAGATCGCCTGATCAAGCCGGCCATGTGCGTGCTCGACCTGGGGGCGGCGCCCGGGGGCTGGTCACAGGTGGCCAGCGAACTGGTGGGTGACCGCGGCGTGGTGTTTGCCTCCGATATCCTGCCCATGGATTCCATCGCCGGGGTGCAGTTTATTCAGGGCGACTTTACCGAGCAGTCGGTGTTCGATGAACTGCTGGCGCTGATGGGCGAGTACGGCCACAGTGGCGTAGATGTTGTAATTTCCGATATGGCCCCCAATATGAGTGGGATGGCCGATGTCGATCAGCCGCGGGCGATGTATCTGGTCGAATTGGCCCTGGATATGGCCATCTCGGTGCTGAAACCGGGCGGCGCACTGGTGGCCAAGGTCTTTCAAGGCGAAGGCTTTGACGACTACCTGAAGGCCCTGCGCAGTCACTTCCAATCCGTGGCAACCCGTAAACCTGGCGCCTCCCGCGCCCGCTCGCGGGAGTGTTATCTGGTGGCTAAGGGTTTCAAGGGCTGACACTGATCGCCAAAATTAACCACCAGCCAACTTGTCGCGCGGTAATGAGCGGCTGTCGTGCTAGGCTCAATTGTAAGTGCCTACTGCCGCATTAAGCTGGCTTCCTAATTTTGGCCGGGTGAGGTCGCACTGGTGGCAGGGAACCTTTCGCCCGGGATTGTGTGTCCAAGTCGGGTGAATGGGTGAGCACCTGTGCCATCAACTTGTGCTTATTAATCTGCAAGATGGCGCTTATCGGCGCTTTTGTTATAGCAAAGAGATAGTAAGAGGCGCGGTTAATCTTGTGGCAGAGGGCACGGCTTCTGTGCCATCCTTACCTTTCCGCGTGCTTTTTTTAAGCTCGGTCAACCTTTTGGGCCGGGCAGTCGACAACGAGGACAGTACCTTGAACGATATGGTGAAAAATCTGGTTTTGTGGTTAGTCATCGCCGGAGTTTTGCTGTTTACCTTCAACAGTTTCAACTCTTCTTCCGGCCCACAGGAGATCACCTACTCTCAATTTCTGGACGAAGTTCAGGCCGACCAGGTGAAATCCGTCGTTGTCGACGGCCTAATCATTACCGGTGAGGGGTACGACAACCACGCCTTCAAGGTGGTCCGGCCGATGCAGGACCAAAAACTGCTCGACGACCTCGTCGCCCACAAAGTAGAGATTCGCGGCCGTGAGCCCGAGTCACCCAGCCTGCTGCAGCAGCTGTTGGTCGCCAGCTTCCCCATTCTGATCATCATTGCCGTATTCATGTTCTTCATGCGCCAAATGCAGGGTGGTGCCGGTGGTCGTGGCAGCCCCATGAGCTTTGGTAAGAGTAAGGCGCGCCTGCTGGGTGAAGACCAGATCAAAACCACCTTTGCCGATGTCGCCGGGGTGGATGAAGCCAAAGAAGATGTGCAGGAGCTGGTTGAGTTTCTGCGCGACCCTTCCAAATTCCAGCGCCTGGGCGGCATGATCCCGCGCGGCGTGTTGATGGCGGGCCCGCCCGGTACCGGTAAAACTCTGCTGGCCAAGGCGATTGCCGGCGAAGCCAAGGTGCCTTTCTTCTCGATTTCCGGTTCCGATTTCGTCGAGATGTTTGTTGGTGTCGGTGCCTCGCGCGTGCGCGATATGTTCGATCAGGCCAAAAAGCAGGCACCGTGCATCATCTTTATCGATGAGATCGATGCCGTTGGTCGTCACCGTGGCGGCGGCCATGGCGGTGGTCACGATGAGCGCGAACAGACCTTGAACCAGCTGCTGGTCGAGATGGACGGTTTTGAAGGCAACGAAGGCGTGATTGTGATCGCCGCCACCAACCGCCCGGATGTACTCGATAAAGCGCTGTTGCGTCCTGGCCGTTTCGACCGTCAGGTGTTTGTTGGCCTACCCGATATTCGCGGCCGTGAGCAGGTGTTGAAAGTACACATGCGCAAAGTGCCCATCGACGAAAGCGTGCAGGCCAGTGTGGTCGCTCGTGGTACTCCCGGTTTCTCCGGTGCCGACTTGGCCAACCTGGTCAATGAGGCCGCCCTCTTTGCCGCCCGCGCCAACAAGCGTGTGGTAACCATGGAAGAGTTCGAAAAAGCGCGCGACAAGATTTTGATGGGCGCCGAACGCAAGACTATGGTCATGAGCGAAAAAGAGAAGGAGAACACCGCCTATCACGAAGCTGGTCACGCTATTGTTGGCCGCCTGGTGCCGGAGCACGACCCAGTGCACAAGGTCACTATTATTCCTCGTGGCCGGGCCTTGGGTGTTACCCAGTTCCTGCCGGAGTCTGACAAGTACAGCTACAGCAAGCGTGGCCTCGAGAGCATGATCTGCTCCCTGTTTGGTGGCCGTATTGCGGAGGATATGACCCTCGGTTTTGACGGCGTCACTACCGGTGCCTCCAACGATATCGAGCGCGCTACCGATCTGGCCCGCAACATGGTGACCAAGTGGGGCTTGTCTGAGAAGTTGGGGCCTCTGCACTATGGTGAAGACGAAACCGGCTTCCCCGGTGCCGGTAACCCGCACTACTCCGGTACCACCAGTACTGTGATCGACGCCGAGGTACGCGAGATCATCGATCGCTGCTACAAACGCGCCGAAGAGCTGCTGGAAGAGAATCGCGACATTTTGGAAGCTATGAAAGATGCGCTGATGGAGTTCGAAACCATCGACGCCGAGCAGGTTGACGATTTGATGGCGCGGCGTAAAATGCGTCCTCCTCGAGACTGGCACGACGGCGGTTTCAACAGCCACATCAAAGGCGATGGCGCTAAAGATGATTCCGCTTCCGGCACTGACTCTATCGGCAAACCTGCTAAGGATCATTGATCCTCTCACACTCCGGCAGTGTTTCACTGCCGGCCCCTTGTTGCTCGAGAATTCCGCTGGTGTCCTGCCCCAACCGAACCTAAAGGCGCATCACTGTTAGGCGATGGACGAACAAATTCTCACATGCGGCGATCTCAGCCTCAGCCTGCTAACACCCAAAGTGATGGGGGTGCTCAATGTCACTCCCGACTCCTTCTCTGATGGCGGTTCCTACCATAAATCCTCCGGTGAACTGGACCTGAAATTGGTCCTCCAACGGGTGCAAATCATGTTGGATGAAGGCGCCGAGATTATCGACGTGGGCGGCGAATCCACCCGGCCCGGCGCGGCGCAGGTGGGCATTGAAGAGGAGCTGAAGCGGGTGGTGCCCGTGGTGGCGGCTATTCGCAAACAGTTTGATGTGGTGGTTTCGGTCGATACCAGCTCGCCAGCGGTTATTCGCCAGGCGGCGGACCACGGCGCCGGGCTGATCAACGACGTGCGCGCCCTGATGGTCGATGGCGCCTTGAATGCGGCGGTCGATAGCCGTTTGCCGGTCTGCTTAATGCACATGCAGGGTCAGCCACAATCCATGCAGTCGAGCCCCAGCTACAGCGACATTGTGGCCGAGGTGTACGACTTTCTCAGTCAGCGGCTGGCGGCCTGTACGGCGGCCGGTATTGATCGGCAGCAGATTCTTCTCGATCCGGGCTTTGGCTTTGGAAAAAGCCGCGCCCACAATCTGACCTTGGTGAACGAGTTGCACCGTTTTACCACCCTGGAGTGCCCGCTGCTGGTGGGCTTCTCCCGCAAATCCACGGTGGGTGAGATACTCAATAAACCGGTCAATGAACGGGTGTATGGCAGTTTGGCACTGGCCTACGAAGCGCTGCGTCAGGGCGCCAAAATATTGCGGGTACACGATGTCGCCGCTACCGTTGATATCGTGAAAATACACAACGCGCTGGAAGACAACCGCATTGGCGAAGAGTGGTATGAGTCCTAAGCGGCGCTGACAGTGGCCGCACCAGTAAACCATGTTAATGATCAGGTTCGACCTGAGTGCTTTATAAGAGTCTAACTATGACCAGAAAATACTTTGGCACCGACGGTATACGCGGACGTGTCGGCGAAGGTGCCATCACCCCGGAATTTGTGCTGCGTCTGGGCTGGGCTGCCGGCCAGGTACTGGTTGAGCACAGTGCGAAAACGGGTGGCAGCCGGTTGATTTTGATCGGTAAGGATACGCGCATCTCCGGCTACATGTTTGAGTCGGCACTGCAGGCGGGGTTGATTAGTGCCGGTATCGATGTTGGCCTCCTGGGGCCCATGCCGACACCGGCCATTGCCTACCTCACCCGTACCTTTCAGGCTCAGGCGGGTATTGTGATCAGCGCCTCCCACAACCCCTTCTACGACAACGGCATCAAGTTCTTCTCCAGCGCTGGCACCAAACTGGATGATGAGTTGGAGAGCGCCATCGAGGCAAAACTGGAAGAGCCGCTGGTGACGGCGGCGGGCCTCGGCAAGGCGCGGCGCATTACCGATGCCGCCGGTCGCTACATCGAATACTGCAAGAGCACGGCCCCCTGGGGCTTTAACCTGACCGGCATGCAGATTGTGCTGGACTGCGCCAACGGTGCCACCTACCACGTCGCCCCGAAGGTGTTTGCCGAGTTGGGTGCGCGGGTGATTCCCATGGCAGTGGAGCCGGACGGCCTCAACATCAATAGCGACTGTGGCTCAACCCATCCCGAGCGGCTGCAAGCGGCGGTTATCGCCCAGAAGGCTGACCTGGGCATCGCCTTGGATGGCGATGGCGACCGGGTGCTGATGGTCGATCACAAGGGTGAGCTGGTGGATGGCGACGAACTGCTCTACATCATTGCCGCCCACCGCCACCAGCAACAGACCGCCTGTGCCGGTGTGGTGGGCACTCAGATGAGTAACCTGGGGCTGGAGTTGGCGCTCAAGTCATTGGATATCGACTTGGTGCGGGCCAAGGTGGGCGACCGCTACGTGATTGAGGCCATGCGCGAAAACCAGTGGCTGCTCGGTGGTGAATCGTCCGGCCATATCATCTGCAACGATGTCTCTACCACTGGTGACGGCATTATCGCTGCCCTGCAGGTGCTGCGCGCCATGCTTCAGGCCGGTAAATCGCTGCACAAATTGAAGCAGGGTATGCAGAAATTCCCGCAAACCATGATCAATGTCCGTACCCCGGCCAAAGACAAATTGGCCAATCACCCCGATGTAAACCAAGCTGTCTCAGAGGCCGAACAGCGCCTCAATGGCCGGGGGCGGGTTTTGTTGCGCCCATCCGGAACAGAACCACTGGTGCGGGTCATGGTGGAAGGCGAGAGCCAACCTCTGGTACGAGAGGTGGCGCAACAGTTGGCGCTGGTCGTGGAGCGCTCTTTGCAGTAGTGTTCACCCCTGTGCATAAACTTCTGTAACCAGTTGTAAATTAAAGAAAATAGTATTTTTCAGAGCGGGCAAATAAATGCGGGCCCGGGCGTTGTATCTTGCATACAACTCATATACCATTGGCGCCCGCTTTGGCCGCGTCCCTGAAAAACGGCAGCATTTAAGGATAGAGCCATGCGAACACCCCTGGTTGTGGGTAATTGGAAGATGAACGGCAGTCTGAGTGACAACCTCTCCCTGCTGCAGAAATTAACCAGCCAGTGGCAAGCCGCAGCGGTCGAAATGGCGGTCTGCCCGCCAGCGGTGTACTTGGCCCAGGCTCAGGCTCTACTTGCCGGCACCTCAATTCAATTGGGTGCGCAAGATGCCAGTCAGCACAGCAGCGGTGCCTACACCGGTGAGTGCTCTGTGGCAATGTTGCAGGAGTTTGGTTGCCAGTTTGTGATTATTGGCCATTCAGAGCGACGCCAGTATCACGCCGAAAGCGACCAACTGGTGGCCGAGAAGTGTCTGGCAATTAAAGCCAGCGGTTTGACTCCTATCGTCTGTGTGGGTGAGAGCCTGGCAGAGCGCGAAGGTGGCGCAACACTGGCGGTAATTCAGCGTCAGGTACAGGCCGTGTTGGACCACGTTGGCAGTGAGCAACTGGCCGGAGTGGTTATTGCCTACGAGCCAATCTGGGCAATAGGTACCGGCCTGACGGCCAGCCCCGAGCAGGCGCAAGAGGTTCACGCAGCGATTCGCCAGCAGTTGCAGGCCTTGGGTGCGAGCACTCGCATCCTTTATGGCGGCAGTGTTAAAGCCGGTAACGCCAAAGAGCTGTTTGCCATGGCGGATATCGACGGTGCGTTGGTGGGCGGGGCCTCGCTAATCGCAGAAGATTTCCTGGCTATCGGTACAGCGGCGGCCCAGTAACGATTGGGCGGCAAGGTATTTTTTAACAGATTAAATTAGTTGAGCGCGCGCAAGCAGCGCCCACGGGGAAACAATGGAAACCATTGTCATCGTAGTATTTCTGCTGGTCTCATTTGCCATTATTGGCTTGATACTTCTGCAGCAGGGTAAAGGCGCCGAAATGGGCGCTTCATTTGGTTCCGGTGCATCCGGCACCGTATTTGGCAGTTCGGGTGGCGGTAATTTTTTCTCGCGTTTGACTGCTATCCTGGCGACTATCTTTTTTCTGTTGGCTTTTGGCTTAACTTATATTGCCAAACAGAAGTCGGGTGTGGAAGAATTGCCCGCCCTGTTGGAGCAGTCCGCAGTTGAAGCGCCGGTGGTTGAATCTGATATTCCCACCAGTGAGGAAACTCCCGCTGTCGACAGCGACGTACCCGTGGTGGAAGCGCCCATGGCCGAAGATGTTCCTCCCACGTCCGATGACGTACCAACAGCGGAAGATAGCCCGGTTACTCCGGAATAAGTATTGAGAATTGAAGTGGCTCGTGCTGTAAGCGGTACGGAGTTGCAGAAAGAACAAGGTTACTAATAACCCCAGAATTGCCCAAGTGGTGGAATTGGTAGACGACGCACAGGATGTGCAAGTGTCGCGTGAGGCAGGAGCCGTTAGCGACCACGCGTAGCGTGTCGGATTCACTACTGCGCAGTTGCAGAAAGAACAAGGTTAGTAAATAACCCCAGAATTGCCCAAGTGGTGAAATTGGTAGACGACGCACAGGATGTGCAAGTGTCGCGTGAGGCAGGAGCCGTTAGCGACCACGCGTAGCGTGTCGGATTCACTACTGCGCAGTTGCAGAAAGAACAAGGTTAGTAATAACCCCAGAATTGCCCAAGTGGTGGAATTGGTAGACGACGCACAGGATGTGCAAGTGTCGCGTGAGGCAGGAGCCGTTAGCGACCACGCGTAGCGTGTCGGATTCACTACTGCGCAGTTGCAGAAAGAACAAGGTTAGTAATAACCCCAGAATTGCCCAAGTGGTGGAATTGGTAGACACGCTATCTTGAGGGGGTAGTGGCGTAAGCCGTGCCGGTTCAAGTCCGGCCTTGGGCACCATATAAGAGTCTGACGAGATCCAATTAAGTCCAGATTCACTCCGAAAGCCCCGTAAATCGGGGCTTTTTTATGTCTGTATGTTCCATATAGGTCTAGGGCAGTCCATTGTCATCCAATAAGTTTTGCTGCTATCGTTGCTGCTATCGCGGTTCAATTCTGGTGGATAGCAGCAAATGGCTGGTAACAAGCTAACTGATATTGCCGTCAAACAGGCAGAAATCAAAGACAAAGACCACTGGCTAAACGATGGCCAAGGCCTGCGCCTGTTGGTGAAAGCCAATGGCACCAAGGCATGGCGCTATGGTTATCGCTTCAACGGCAAGCAGAAAACCCTAGCCATTGGCACCTACCCGGAAGTAACCCTCAAGGCGGCGCGGGAGATTCACCAAAAGGCCCGCTTCCAGCTACAAGAAGGCATAGACCCCGCCGAACAGAAGCAAAGCAGCAGGCGTCAAAAGCGGCAGAACCAATCCACAACCTTTTCCGTGCTGGCTCGTGAGTGGTGGGAACACCAAAAGGGTACCTGGAAGCCAGACCACGCCAACCGGGTTATTCTTCGCCTAGAGCAAAACGCCTTCCCAACCATTGGCGACAAACCAATCGCCGATGTTCGCCCTCAAGATGTAATTCGCATTGTTCGCCATACCGAGAACCGGGGTGCCCCGGATGTGGCGCAACGGGTGTTAGAAGACATCCGGCGGGTTTGCCGCTACTCCGTGCAAATGGGCAAGCTCGAGACCAACCCCGCAAGCGAGCTAGATGGCATCCTCAAGGGCCGCAAAACCACCCACCGTGCTTCGCTACCCAGAGAAGAGCTACCCGAGTTCCTAAAGCTGCTATCGAACTACCATAAGCAAGGCCGTTTGCTCACCCAATTGGCAATTGAGCTACTGGTGCTCACCTTTGTGCGCCCGGGTGAGTTGCGTGGTGCTCGATGGGAAGAGTTCGACTTCGAGCAAGCTGTTTGGCGGGTGCCCGGCGAACGAATGAAGATGGGTACCGACCACCTAGTACCTCTGTGCCGCCAAGCTCTGGAAGTGCTAGAACGTGTCAAAGAGATTAGCGGCAGTTATGAGTTGCTATTTCCCTCCGAGCGTAAGCGCAATGAGGCCATGAGCGAAAACACTATGCGCCGGGCTATCTTCAAGCTGGGCTATGACGGTAATCAACCAGGGAAGACAAAAGCAAACCCGCACGGTTTCCGCGCCACGGCATCCTCGATACTCAATGAGGCCGGTTTTAACCCTGATGCGATTGAACGCCAGTTGGCGCATATGGAGCGTAACGGGGTTAGGGCGGCTTACATTCATCATGCCCGTTATCTCGATGATCGAGTGAATATGATGGCGTGGTGGGCAGATTATTTGGATGAGCTAAGGGATACGGGGAAGGTCATCCCTCTTTTCGGTCACCGCAATAAATAAGAGCGCTGCTAATCGTGACTAAAAGTAAAGAAAAGGTTACATCAAACGGAGCGTTGAAAGATAAGGGCTCCCTAATTTCAAGCGGTGCTAATGAAGCTGCGGTACCTTGGTACAAGGATGATAGGAGTGTGCTATTAGCCGCGATGTCTGCAGTAGAGGCGTCTGAGTCCTTGCAGGATCTGCTATTAGATAACTTGGTAGAGCTAATTCGCCGAAACGAAAGGTTTAGGGTTGAGCATAAAAGTAGAACATCCAATATTTTCAAGAAACGGGGAAGGCCAAGCAAAAAAGACGATTGGATAAGGCAGGCTGTCGTCCTTCATGTAACGCTTTTGATGAAAGAAACTGGTCTCGGTGTAATGGGCGCATGTAAAGAGCTTTCTGAATTTCCAATTTACAAGGGTATGTCGGAAGAGGTGATTTATGACCTTTACAGCTCTAGTGATGGTGTCAATGACAATAAATAGGTAATTACTGGCAGGAATTGGCTGATGCTGTCTTTTATGCTCGTACTCATTCACCTAGTGATGAGTTTTAAATAAAAATAGGAGCAATTCAGATGGCAGGTTTTTCCGGTAGTGACAGGTTTTTGCGAATCAAGGATGTAGTTCAATCGACAGGTTTATCCAGGTCTTACATTTATCAGTTATCAGGTTGTGGTGAATTTCCGCAGCCGATTAAGTTAGGTATTAAAGCCTCTGCTTGGCTTGAATCTGAAGTGGAAGAGTGGAAACGCTCGCGTGTAAAAGGTTCACGCGCTACTAGCTCAAACTTTGGGGGTTAGCATGGAACATAACCCTTGTAGAAAAAACGTTGGTAACGATAAAAGTTTACGGTTAGCGGCAACTGCTATGTGTGCCCACTGTATGGGCTGTAATGCCCAACATATCGAGCCAGGATTTAGAAAAGATATTTCTGGATGTCGTAGTGTGGCTTGCCCGTTATGGCTGTTTAGGCCGTATCAAAAGCGCCAAGAAGGCGGCGCTCATAAGCCTTAAGGCACTTGGTGAGTACTGCCATGCCAGAGACTTTATTGGATAGGTTGTTGGCTAGGGGGGATCGACTGTCTTTAGAAGGTGGTCAGTTGGTCATCGAGGCACAGAGTGGAGTCGACGTTCCGGATAAATGGCTGAGTGATAATCGAGAATTGATTGTTGCCGAAATTGCCAAGCGTTTAGCTGTGAATGTTCTTAAATATGAATCCTATAGTACTGGCTATTACGAAGTAAAATCAGGTGTAAGAAAGTCCGGGTTAACGATGCAGTTTTGTAACTTGCGAACGGGGCAGCAGGTATTCGCTATATTCAATGTCGAGCTCACCCGCCAGCGAAATACCCGGTATGGCAAAAAAGGTGATCGACTTCCAGATAAACAGTTTCGCGCAAAGCCAAAGTCACATTTCAGCAGTTTGTGGAATCGTTTAGGAATGAAATCACTACCGACTAGCGAAAGGCACCAATACATGGGGCTATTCTCCGAAAAATATTATTTTATGGTTGCGAGCGAAGAAGGAAAGGCGCTACACGACAGTATTGAGGTGGCAAGTATCAGTTTTGAGCAGTTGCGATGTATAAGTGCTACGAGTAACGCACAAGTAGATAGCAAGTATTCCGCAAGCACGGCTCAAGTAAGTCACACAAGTAAGAGTTCTCAGCTAGCCCACGTACCTTATGGTCCCCACGACAATATAGGTGCGCGTGAAGAAAGCTACGTAAATAAGGTAATCAGTAAGAGCGATAAGGGTGACGTGCAATACTCTATGGATAGTCACCACAAAGAGCAGGATAGAATAACCGGTCAAAGCGATAAAGAGTGGCTGGAGGAGTATGATCGTCTCTATGATGAAAGCAGTTCCTGAGAAGCTTATTTGCTGAAGTCGTCGCGTAATCAGCTAAAGCTTTGAATTAGTCTGTAAACTACATCTTATCGATTCGGGTAGATACCCAGATAGAAATAGGCCATAAAGCAAAAGCGTAACACCACGCAATAACCATCAAGATGAGAGCAATTGTTTCCCCTGGTGTGCCTCGTATTCCTTTTTGCCACTCCCATGCTTCAAATAAGCAGACCGCACCAGCAAGCCAGATTAAGAACGTCAAGATGTGTTTTAGCTTGTCAATTTTCGATTCTAGATTGGTTGTTTGAGCTCGGTAGTTATCTGCCAAAGTGGCCAGCCTATCGATTTCAGTTTCCTGTTTCTTGACCCTGGCTTCCAGTTCCATAATTTTATGCAGCTCATCCATTAGAGTGATGCTTTGATGTGTTGGGAAAAGGCTCGCGCGCGTTTTGATTATAAAGTCGATACTATTAGTTTCGGGATTTTAAATCTACTCGTTGGGTTTAAATGTCAATAAAAGTTGTCACTATCGTGAAGTGTCGCTGCGGGCCTTCAAGGAGGATCGATCTCAAGCAGTTAGAAAAGCTGCTATCTGAGCTGCTATTGAAAAATTTGAACTGAATTAAATCTAATGATAACAGAGGTTTAGATGTAAGATTCAAGTCCGGCCTTGGCACCATTAAAAAGGAAGGCCTTAGCGAAAGCTAAGGCCTTTTTTTATTTCTGCCCAAGCCGGACCAAGGTCAAACGTCACGGATGACGTGAATGTCGATCACGAAGGATCAGTTACCGACCCAGTGCATGAGGCATGTTATCGCCAGGGATGGCGAGTATGCCGAATACGCAGCGGTCCGACGATTCGGAGCGGCTTTCGGCCCCTATGCCTCACCCTGCGGGCACGCTGTGCGTGTGCTCTTTTGCTCCGGACAAAAGAGTGGGCACCACGTCTAGGAAGATCTTAGCGAAAGCTACGATCTTTTTATTTTTTCCCCTATCTAATTTCACTAAGGCGTTTTAGCTCTTGCGAAATTGGCCCAAACAGGTGCAGCGACTGTTCATTCAATCAACTGCAGTGGCCGGTCAATCGCCAGACGAAAGGCGCCGCGTCCGGCGCTCTCTATGGTTATCGCCTGAGTGCGTTCGGCCAGGCGCCGGCGCAACAAAATTAGACGCGTCTCTAAATTGTCTTTCAGCTCCGGTAGTTTCAGTTGTGAATCGGCCCGTATCTCTTTGTTGGTAAAGTGATTGCGTTGCTCCTGCTGGTAGAGGTTTAGCAGGCGCCACAAAATGGAGCCGGCCACCCCTTTAATTAAATATTCGTTGTTGATAAACACACTGGCGTTATCACGGATAAAACGCACCTGAATGGGCTCAGCACTGCTTGCCATACTGGGGATTGCGTGGTGCTTGTTGTGGCTGTGGTTTGTGTCACTGCAGCTTTGCAATTGCTCTAGGCAACTGGCGAAAAATTGGCAGAGACAAACGAAAGTATCTTCGTGCTGGTGATCAAAGGCAAAGGGCTCTGGACTCTCCAGGTACAAGATGCCACGCACGCTATCCGCTACCGAAAGGGGGACTGCAAGCTGGCTGCCGGGGTTACTTAGGCCGGGGTAGACGATAGTGGTCTCCAGGCTTGCCAATAACATTTTCTGTTGCAGTTGTGTGGTTAGCAGGCGGGCGTAGTTGTAGTCGTGGGTGGGTTGGGTAATTCGTATCGGTGCATTTATTTGCGCGGCGATGCCGATCACACCTTTGCCGATGGGTATCTCGGAGCCAATGCCGGAATTTTCGTAGCCGAAACTGTGGATGGTAAACAGTTTGGCCTGCTCTCTGATCAGCATCAGCGCGTGGCTGATTGCGAATTTTTCCTGTAACAATGTCGCTACTGTTTCGATCAGCTGCTCCACGTTCTTACATTTGGCAAGTTCGGCGATGCTTTCGCGCAGTAGCAGTGGAAATGGGGTAACCGCGCGGCGATCTGCTAGGGTAAAGCAGTCGATGGTCTCTATGTGCAGCACGCGGTAGATATCCGCCCCTTTTAGTACAAAGGTGTTTTCCATTTTGGCGCGATGGGCAATGCTGTTCAGGCGCGCCTTCATCTGTTCAAACAGAGCCCCTTCGTGTTCGGTGCGTAAATACTGAATGGCCAGGCGATAGCGTGCGGCGGTGTGCGGGTTTTTAATCAGCAGCGTGGCATTGGGGTTTTCGCAAATATTGCGGTGGGTTTTATTAAAAAACTGGAAGGTCAGAGCCAGGTGTTGGTCATCCACATAGTAGGCCTGCGAAACATAACTGGCGTTGGCCATACCCTGGTGATCGCAGGTGGCAATAACGGAGGGAATATTACCCTCCAGGCAATCTCTTAATTCACTTAGGCGCACGGCTGCGTTCCACTCAATAAAGTGCCGGCCTGCGCGCCAGGTGTCTGGTCAAAAATGGCCTGGATGGCGACCACCAGGCAGGTTAGCTCGCTGGGTTGATAGCTTAAAAAACCCTGGGCGAAATAATCGTCGAAACCCACCAGAACTATCTCCTTCGCGAAGGCTGTTATCGCCCGGGTGACATTGGCCAGATCCCTATCGGTAACGGCCACCTGTTCTAACAGTTCGCCTTTTATCTGCACGGTTTTATGGCTGCTGGGTTGGCAGGCGACGGTGCTGATTTGGCGAGTAGCCAGGGCATCTTCAATTACCATCTGGGCCTCGGCCCGTCGCGCAAGAATGCGCAGATGGCCACTCTCCGGTTCCCGATAGGCCGCCAAGGCCATGGCCACCGATGGAATTAGGCGGAAATTGGCGGAGGCCAGAGTGATGGCCACCCCGGCTTGCAGCAATGTTAAGTGCTCTGTTTGTAGAGGCTTGTCCACCTTCGTTATCGTCCTCCCTGCCTCGGCTCGCCAGTTAGCCAATTTTTAGGAAATTTTAGTATTTTTTTAGCAACCGCCGTTTGCGGAATTCGCTACAGTGGCGACCTCGATCAGCACAGTCCCAGGTCGGCACTGCCCCAGCCATCTTCCCCCGCTGGCGGGGTGTTCTCTGCAGGGTTTTAAACTCGCCAGTTGGCGCCGACAGGCCCACTGCCGGGGTTTCCCGTCATGAAGGTTCGCCATCAACGCGGTCACGGACTGCTGGTTCGATCTCAAGGCGGCTTAGACGCCGACCCATTGATAATCGTTGCTCCGGTAAAAGCATGTTTGCGCATAAAAACGGCGCTGGAGAACTGGATAATAAATTGGAGAATAGTATGGATAGCGGTTTTAAAACACTAACAAAATTTGCGCTTTCAGCGCTGCTGGCGGCCACCGTGCAAGGGGTGGCTGCCAATGCCGAGAGTATCGCCAAAGGTAAATTTCTGATCGGGGTGGGTGGTTGTAACGATTGCCATACCCCGGGTTATTCTGAGTCGGGTGGGCGTCTGCCACAGGCGACCTGGTTAACGGGTAACGGCGTTGGCTTTAAAGGGCCTTGGGGTACCAGTTATCCGCAAAACCTGCGTTCGTCTGCGGCCAAAATGTCGGCCGAGGAGTGGATTCAAATGGCGCGTCGGCCGATGTTGCCACCGATGCCGGCACCGGCCATCGCCACCATGAGCGATAGTGATCTGATTGCTATGTACGACTTTATCAAGAGCCTGGGTGCAGCCGAGGGCGAGGCCCCTCATGCTCTGCCCCCGGGTGTGGAGCCGGCCACCCCCTACATCGATTTTGTCCCGAAAAACCTCTGACCACTCACCTGCTGAGTCCCCTCCTGGGGGCACCGCTGATGGTGACGATGGGCTGCCCGCTCAGGGGTGGCTCAATTGCACCACCGGTGTAAAGCCACCAAAGATCATGCGCATACCATCAAACGGCATGGGGTTCTGATTGGGGTCCATGCGTGGGTCACTGTTGCTTGGGTCCAACATTTTGGCCATGGCGGTGTCGCGGGTGGCTTTGTCGGGCCACTCCACCCAGGAGAAGACCACCGCTTCGTCGCCCTTGGCCTGCACCGCCTGGCGAAAGTCGCTCACCTCGCCGCTGGGCAGGTCGTCCTGCCAGCACTCAATAACCCGGGTTGCGCCAAAGTCGATAAAAATACTGTCGCAGCTGCTGGCATGACTGATAAAACGTTCCTTATTGCTGTGTGGCACAGCGATGATAAAGCCATCGATGTATGGCATAAGCTCTCTCCATTACCCCAAAATCGGTTGCATCTATTCAGTGTAGCCCCGCTCAGCCTATTCATCCGGTAATCTGAAAAACTGTGACCAAATCTGTGTTTGTAACATTTATGTCATGTTAGTAAGTAAACCTGTGCGGGATTTACGACCGCTGTGGAGCTATTGGCACCGGCTGCGGTCAGAAACGGGCAGTGAATAGGGCTTTATAGGCAGCGGCAGAGGTATGTTTCGGGGATATCTGCTTTTCATTAAAAATGGTGGCTTGCTGATGGCCTGGCAGCTGGGCCGTGTGGTGACTTGGCGCCCGTTACCTCTGTTGCGCAATCTGTTGTTGCTGTTGGGGCTGGTGCTCTTCTTTGTCTATCTGCAGCTGCAATGGCTGGGCTTGTTGCTTGATGAGATCATTTTCCACCGTTACCGCCAGGTTAAGGTAACGCGGCCGCTGTTTGTTGTCGGGGCACCGCGCAGTGGCACCACCTTTCTGCAGCGCAGCCTGGCCTCGGACCCGCAATTTACCACCACCACCCTGGCCGAATGCCTGTTAACCCCCTCGATCACCGCCCGCTACTGCGGCCGCGCCCTGGCCTGGTGCCTGCGGCCACTGCAATCGTTGGCCGGCAAAATTAAACCGCGTTGGCTGCAGGCGATGGATTCGATTCACCCCCTGGGCCTCGGCGAGCCGGAAGAGGATTTCCTGCTGCTGCTGCCAATATTCAGCTGTTTTATCCTGATGGTGCTCTTTCCCGGCAACCGCCGGCTCTGGCGACTGGCCCATTTCGACAGCCAACTGACCGAGCACGAGCGTGAGATCATCATGTGCTTTTATCGGCGTATGGTGCAGCGCCACCTCTACGTTCACGGCGAAGAGAAAACCTACCTCGCCAAAAACCCCTCCTTTACCGGCGCCCTGGCCAGTTTTCAGCACCATTTTCCCGATGCCACCTTTGTCGCTTGCGTTCGCCAACCGGAGGAGGTGTTTGCCTCCCAACTCAGCTCCCTGAAGCCGGCCCTGTCGCTATTGGGTTACGACTGGCAGGCGGCGGAATTTCAGGCCGATGTGGCGGCGATGCTGCGCTACTACTTTGCCCAGATTGAGCAGCAGGCCAGTGCCCGCTCGCCGGTGCTGGTGGTGGAGATAGAACAGTTGAAATACCGCCTGCTGGAAGGACTGCACAACCTTTATGAGAAGGCCGGCTTGCCGCTCACGGAGGAGCTTTTGGCGGTCTATCAACCCCTGGCCCAAGCCAATAAAAAATATCAGAGTTCCCATAAATACCCAGAGGCCTCGGCCAAGCTCAATGTGGCTTGGCCGCTGGCGGTGGCCAACTCGCTTTATCCGGCTTCAGAGAGAACCCTATGAATCAAAATGCCAGTGCAGAGCTGTTAACGGAGCCGCCGGTTCAAATAGAGCATATGCGGGTGATGATCGTCTCCGACGCCGCCCCCGAGCGCAATGGCGTCGGTGCCTACTACCAGGATTTAATTCAATACCTGAAGCCAAAGGTAGCGGAGCTGGAGATCATCTGCCCCATTATTCAGGCCAATGGCCGCTGGCAGGGTGGGCTCAATGTGCCTTTGCCGGGCGATACCACGCAGAAGTTTTTAATCCCCAATTTCCTTAAAATTAAACGGCAGATAAAAGCCTTTGCGCCGGATATCGTTATAGTGCCCACCCCCGGTTTAATCGGCCTGGCCGGTGCTTATCAGGGGCGCAAGCAGGGCGCCATTGTGCTCTTGGGTTTTCATACCTGGTTTGAAAAACTGGCCGATATGTATTGGGGGCGCATAGAGGGGTCGCTCAATCGTGCCTATTTTTGGGTATCCAATAAGTTGCTGTTTCGCTGGTCCGATGTGGTGGTGGCCAACTCCGATGAGATGGTGCAAATCGCCAACGATTTTGGCTCGAAAAAAAGTTACCGGGTGGGCACGCCGGTGGCGTTCGATTTTATTAACCGGCCTCAGCCGGAGCCTGCCTGTCGCATCGAAAAGGTGCTGTTTGCCGGCCGCCTGGCCGCCGAAAAAAATCTGCCGGCCATTGTCGAAGCTGCCCGTGCGCACCCCGATCTGATTTTCAGTATCTCGGGTGATGGCCCGGAGCGGCAGTTGATAGAAACCGCGGCCAAGACGCTACCCAATTTAAACTACCTGGGTTGGTTAAATCGCAGTGATCTGTTGGCGCAGCTGGACCAGCACGACTGCCTGGTGCTGCCCTCCCACGTGGAATCCTTTGGAACCGTCGCCTTGGAAGCGATGTCGCGCGGGCGCCTGACGGTGGTATCGCACAACTGCGGCATCTGCCAATGGCCCAAGCTGAAAAACGGCCTGTTTGTGGTTGAGCCAGAATCTTCGCTGGCCACTACGCTGGCCACCCTGCGCGGCATGGACGAGAAATTACTGCAGCAACGGGCCGACACCGCCCGCGCCGCGGCCTGTGAATTAAACGATTGGAGCATGGGAATGTGGTACTCCCTGCTCGATGCCCTGGTAAAAAAATGAGGGCGCTGGTCTCGGTACACGACGTGATGCCCGAAACCCTGGCGGAGGTCGAACAGATACTGGCTAAACTCTCCGCCGCCCAGGTGAGCCCGGAAAAAGTCTACCTGCTGGTGGTGCCCGGCCGCCAATGGCAGGCCAGCCAAATCGCGCAATTAAGTACCTGGCAACAACGGGGCTATCAGCTGGCGGGCCACGGTTGGCAGCACGTTATTCGCCGCAAGCGCGGCATAAAGCACCAGCTGCACTCACTGTTTATCTCGCGCAATGTGGCTGAGCATCTCTCACTCAGCGGCGACGAAATCAGCCAATTAATTAGCGATAATTACCACTGGTTTCATGCCAACGGTCTGCCGCCGCCGGATCTGTATGTGCCGCCCGCCTGGGCTATGGGGGCGGTCAGTAAGGCCGAATTGCAGCAGCTGCCGTTTCGCTACTACGAATTTTCCAGCGGCCTGTTTGATGCCCACGCGCAGCAGTTTTTAACGCTCGCTCTTACCGGTTACGAGGCCGACCAATACTGGCGTGTGCCTTTTCTCTGGCTGTGGAATCAGCTCAATGTTAAATGGCTGAGCCGCGCGCGGGTGTTGCGCATCGCCATTCACCCCTACGATTTTCACTACCACCTGCACGACTCCATTTTGCAACACATTAGTCAGAGCGCTGAGTTAGTTACCTGCACTCAACTTTTCCCCAAATCAACGCAACCGGCGGTGGTAAACAATAGGGCATAATGGCGGCTCGCCAGCTCCTTTAAGTTTTTGCCCATGTCCATCGATAGCGATTATATTCTGCAAGTCACCGGCGCTACTGCCGCCGAGCCCATTGCCGTGGTGCAGAGCCTGTGGAGCGGCTACGGCGAGATTGTCCGTTACCGCTTAACCGGTGCTCCGCAGAGCAGTGTGATCGTCAAGCAGATCAACCCGCCGACCAATAGCCAACACCCACGTGGCTGGAATAGTGATATCGGCCATCAGCGCAAGCTGCGCTCCTATCAGGTCGAGGTGGCCTGGTATCAACAGTGGGCGCACCGCTGCCTGCCCAGCTGCCGGGTACCGGCCTGTTTGGGGGTGGCGCAACAGGGCGAAAGCACGACCCTGGTGCTGGAAGACCTCAATGCGGCGGGCTTTCCCCTGCGTAAGCAGCAGATAACCCCGGCCGAGCTCGCCGCCTGCATCGAGTGGCTGGCCCAATTTCACGCCCGTTTTATGGGGGCGGAGCCGCAGGGGTTGTGGCCGGTGGGCAGCTATTGGCACCTGGCCACCCGTCCGGAGGAGTGGGCGGCCATGGCCGATGGCCCGTTAAAAGAGGCCGCCGGGCTAATCGATGCGCGCTTAAACCAGGCGCGTTTTCAAACCCTTATCCACGGCGATGCCAAGCTTGCCAACTTTTGTTTTGGCGACAGTGGCGGGCCGGTGGCGGCGGTGGATTTTCAATACGTGGGCGCTGGCTGCGGTATGAAAGACCTAGCGTATTTTGTCGGCAGTGTGTTGAGCGAAGCCGAGTGTGAGCGCCAGGAAGCGCAGTTTTTAACGCACTATTTTCAATCGTTGAGAGGCGCGTTGGCGGCCAGCCAGCCGACTATCGACGCCACCGCCCTGGAGGCGGAGTGGCGTGCGCTCTACCCCTTTGCCTGGGCCGATTTTTATCGCTTTTTACAGGGCTGGATGCCCGGCCATAAAAAGCTAAACCGCTACGGCAATCGCCTGGTCAGCCAGCTGGATCTGTAATTGTTCACGCAGGTGTTATTCGAAAATCTTTAGCCTGCCAAGATTATCAATGTCTACCGGTTTGCCTTGTGTTGTAATCTGTAAGGCTTGCAATCAGCACGAGGCGAAATTGCCTCGTTTCGCCACACTACCTTACAGAGCTGGTCGAGGGTTCGATGGGTATCACTAACTTGAACAGAGCCCTGTTGCTGACGCTGTTGTCGGCAGTGGCCAGCTCCGAATCTGTGGCCGAGGCGGCGAACACCGCTGTTGCCAAATCAGGAGAATCAACCATGGCTAGAGTGACCGGGATTGGCGGGATTTTTATTAAATCAGAAAATCCAGAGCGGCTGCGCACCTGGTACCAACAACACCTTGGCATTGATGTACAGGCCTGGGGTGGTACCACATTTCGCTGGGTCGACGATGCCGGGCAGGCGACGGCGGGTAGCACGGTTTGGTCGATTGGTGACGGAGACTATTTTGCCCCCAGCCAAGCATCGTTTATGGTCAATTACCGCGTCGACGACCTGGAGCGTCTGCTCGCCGCCCTGCGTGCAGAGGGGTGCGAAGTGTTAGAGAAGACCGAGGCATCTGAGTTTGGCAAGTTCGGTTGGGTTATCGACCCGGACGGCAACAAGGTGGAGCTGTGGCAGCCCCCGGCCGGGCAATAAAGTGCATGGCCGAGACGCCTCGCGTTAACTAAGTTTATTCATCGCCCTTTTTCGGTTTTTCCACCAGATAGATGGTGTCGATGTAGCACCGGCGCTCAATGCCGCCTGGGTGGGGGTGCACTATTACCGCATCAAAGCGCGAGAGCACACTGGAGACGGTGGTGGTGAGGCCGATGGTCTCGGTGCTCGACAACTCCGAACAACGATCTTTCAAAAGTACCAAATAGGTTTTACTGGGGCTGGCGGGTAACAGCAGTCCATCGGCGGCGAGGTACTGCCAGCCGCTGATTTCGTAGTTGTGAATTTTATCCACCTCTTCGCCCAACAGATAACCACGCTCAATAGCCACCTCCATTGCGGTGGGGGCCTGATTGGTCGAGGCCGAATCGGTTGCCGCACAGCCGGCAAGCAGTAGAGCAAGCGCGACGTGTTGTAAGTGGTTTACTATTTTCATGTTCAATTCCTCACGATCTGAATTCACCCAAGCGGAGCAACACTTTTTTATGGCTGGTTAGAGTGCACTACTGGCTGCTTATTTCCCACCGACTTATTTTTTTTTCGGCCAGATCAAATGCTGGTAATAACAGCAACCCGGAGGCCAATGGCTTGCGGGCGAAAATGCCGGTGGGTGGTGCAGCCTATTGCTTCAGGCGTCTCCCATTAAATTTTTTACCCACTATCGCTGGAAAGAGGGCGTGTGGCCAGTTTGCCATTACGGCGATTTATGCGCTGCAGAAAATAGCGTGAGCGAATTGGTCAGGGCTTCTGCGTAAGCTTGGTTATTGATTGGGGGGTGTTTGGCGACCATCATCACAGGCTTTTAGCCACCACTTAATTTCAGCGCATTATAAAAATAACAGGAGCGAGCCGTGAGTGATTATGGATTAAATGGTAAGGTCGCCTTGGTTACCGGCGGCAGTTCGGGCATTGGCCGGGCGACGGCGCTGGCCTTTGCCCGTGAGGGTGCCAAGGTCGCAATTGTGGATATTGACCTCGCCGGAGCAGAGGCCACCGCCGCCGCCATTATTGAGGCCGGTGGTGAGGCGCTGGCCGTGGCTGCCGACATCACCCAAGCGCAGCAGGTAACAGCGGCCATCCGCCAGGTGGTGGTGCACTTTGGGCGCTTGGATGTGGCCTGCAATAACGCCGGTATCGAAATCGAAAAAGAGCCCCTCGCCCGTTCCGAAGAGTCCCAGTTTGACCAGATCATGGCGGTGAATGTCAAAGGCACCTGGCTCTGTATGAAGCATGAAATTGAGCAGATGCTGGCTCAGGGCCAAGGCGGTGCCATCGTTAATATCGCCTCGGTGGCGGGGGTGATTGGCGCCGGCCGCCAGCCCATCTACGCCGCCTCTAAACACGCCGTGGTGGGTCTCACGCAATCGGCCGCCGTCGAATATGGCCGCCGGGGAATCCGCATCAATTCGGTCTGCCCGGGTGTTATCGATACCGCAATGACCGAGCGGGCCATCGCCCTGGAGCCGAGAAGGGCACAGCATGTGGTGGCGCTGCACCCCATTGGCCGTCTGGGCGAAGCGGAAGAGATCGCCGAGGCGGTACTGTTCCTCTGTTCCAACAAGGCCGGCTTCGTGCTGGGCCACCAACTTCTGGTCGATGGCGGCATGACCGCTGTTTGAGCCAGCGAAAATTAAAACAATAACCTGATCCGCAAGCGAGGTGCTTATGTTGGCCGAATCCCTGGCTGAAACCCAACTGCAACTGAAGTCCACCATCACCAGCCAAGGCCAGCTGCAGCTGGCTTTGGCGCGGGTACCGGTGCCACAACCCAAGGCTCACGAAGTGCTGGTACGAATTGAGGCGGCTCCCATCAACCCCTCTGATCTGGCGGTGCTGATCAACGCCGGCGATATCAACACCTTGGCGGTGAGCGGCCAGGGCGAGGAGGCGGTGGCCACCATGGCCGTGCCACCACAGGCGTTGAAGGCGCTGGCCAAGCGCTTGGATAAGGGTATTCCCGTGGGTAACGAAGGTGGTGGCACCGTGGTGGCGGCCGGCAGTAACTGCCAGGCGCTGCTCGGTAAAACCGTGGGTGTCTCTGGCGGTGGCATGTACTGCCAATACCGGGTGGTGCCGGCCGCCAGCTGCCTGGCGATGCACCCGGGTACCGACGTCGCCGCAGCCGCCTCCAGTTTTATCAATCCCCTCACCGCCCTCTGCATGGTGGAGACCATGCGTCTGGAGAATCACACCGCCCTGGTGCACACCGCAGCGGCCTCCAACCTGGGCCAGATGCTGGTGAAAATTTGCCAGGCCGACGGCGTACCGCTGGTTAATATTGTGCGCAAGCCGGAGCAGGTTGAGCTGTTACAGGGCCTGGGTGCCGAGTGGGTGTGCAACAGCAGCGCCGAGGATTTCAGCCAGCAGCTGGTGCAGGCTGTGGCCGCCACCGGAGCCACGCTGGCGTTTGATGCCATTGGTGGCGGCCGCCTGGCCGGGCAGATATTAACCGCCATGGAGAATGTCGCCAGCCAGGCGATGAGCCAGTGGAGCCCCTATGGCTCCGAGGTGACCAAACAGGTTTATGTGTACGGAGCGCTCGACCTCAACCCCATTCAGCTGAACCGCTCGTTTGGTATGTGCTGGGGTGTGGGTGGCTGGCTGTTACCGCCTTTCCTGCAGCGCCTGGGTATGGAACGCTTTCAGGTATTGCGCCGGCGGGTGGCGGATGAGATCAACACCACCTTCGCCAGCCACTACACCCGGGAGATCTCCCTGCGTGAAGTACTGGCCGAGGAGGCACTGCGCAGCTACACCAAGCAGGCCACCGGTGAGAAGTATCTGATTCGGCCGCAGGCCTAGGGCCTGTTAACTTAGTGTTAACAGGCCCTAGCGTATCGCCACAGGGGGAATGGAATCTTCGCCCTTGGCAAAGTAGCCCACCGCTCGGTTGAGGTATCCCGGTCGAAGCTGGCGGCAGCCTTCTAATTAACCATTTGCTTACGTTGCGATGGGTTTAGTGGCTGCTCTGCCAACAGGTTCTGCCAGACCTCTGAATCAAGAGCAGGAAAAACCGCTATCCAGCCGGGCTGGGCATGGTTAAAGTAGCCGTCTTTCAGCCCACCCGGCCCAAGCCACTTCTACGCCCATGCTCAGTTATCGTCACGCCTTCCATGCTGGCAACCATGCCGATGTTCTCAAACATTGGGTGCTTAGCCTCTGTTTGCAGTACCTGAAAAACAAACCCAAGCCCATTTTTTACCTCGATACCCACGCCGGCAGCGGCCGCTATTCGCTCAGCGACGCCTTTGCTGAAAAGACCGGCGAGTATCAGGGTGGTATTGGCCGACTCTGGCAGGCCGAGGCGCCGGCGGTGTTCAGCGATTATCTGCAGGTGGTGCAGCAGGAGAACGGCGCCGGGCTTGCCCACTACCCGGGCTCCTGTGTGATTGCCGCCCGCCTGCTGCGCGCCGATGATCAGCTCTGCCTGGCGGAGATGCACTCCACTGATCAACGGCTGCTGCGGGCCAATCTGGGGCGCGATAAACGGGTACGGATTATCGAGGGCGATGGTTTTGGCCAGCTTAAGGCGGCACTGCCACCGGCCAGCCGGCGCGGCCTGGTGCTGATCGACCCCTCCTATGAACTGAAAAGTGACTATGGCCAGGTACTGGAGGCCTTAAAGGCGGGCTTGCAGCGCTTCGCCACCGGCACCTATCTGGTCTGGTATCCGCTGCTGGCCAGCGAGCAGGTCGAGCAGTTCCGGGCGCGCCTGCCAAAGATTGGGGCCGGTAAGTGGCTGAATGTCACCCTGAGCGTTTCTGCCAAACCCCAGGGGCATGGCATGTACGGCAGCGGTATGTTGGTGATCAATCCGCCCTATACTCTGCGGGAGAACTTAAACGCGGGCCTGCCCTGGCTGAGTGAGCGGTTGGCGCTGGATGATCAGGCGGGCTATCAAATTCAGTTTCAGGATTGAGCCGCTGCCGATTCAGAGTTAAACCGTTGCAGCTCCCCAATTAATCTCCACTTTTGAATTGAACCAAGGACATTCCAACCCTATGGCGGCGACTCCATCGACGGCTAAGCGGCGTCTCGACCGGCGTCTGCGCAGCACCCTTCAGCACTCGCAAAAAGAGGCCGTCGCCAGCGCCTTGATGACCGCCACCGGCGATAACTTTTTCAGCGCCTTCGCCATCCACCTGCAGGCGAGCGCCCTGCAGCTCTCCAGCCTGACCGCCATTCCCCAGTTCGTGGGGGCCTTTGTGCAGGTGGCGTCGCTCTCGGCCGCCCATTTTGTCGAGCGCAAGAAACTGGTGGTGGTAACCGCACTGGTGCAGGCCCTGGCGGTGCTGCTGCTGGCGCTGCTCTCTGCGGCGGCCTGGTTGGGGCTGCCGGCCATCCGCTGGCTGATTGTGCTGGTGATTGTCTACCACGCCTGTCTCAATATTATTCAACCCTACTGGCGCGCCTGGATGGGCTCACTGGTGCCGGCCAACCGGCGCGGTGTCTTTTTTGCCCACCGCACCCGGCTGACCATGGCCACCTCGTTTGTGATGTATCTGGCCGGCGGCGGCCTGCTCACCTTGGGCCAGCAGTTTGCCCTGGCCTGGGCGGGCTTTAGTTTTATCTTTTTGGCGGCGGCTGCCGGTCGCGGTGTTTCCGCCTACTATTTCAGCCGCATGCATGACCCGGATCCACACCCGCGGATGTCGGAGCCGGCGGTAATCAGCTCCACCTTGGCGCATTGCAAAGAGGCGATCAAAGATAGAAGCTTCCGCCAATACTCCCTGTTTGTCGCTTTCATGCAGGGCATGGTGGCCATCTCCGCCCCCTTCTTTGCGGTCTACCAGTTGGACGAGCTGCAGTTCACCTATTTCCAGTACGCCATCACCAGCATGGCCTCGATTGTGATGCAGTTTTTTATGTTGGCCATCTGGGGCAAGGTGGCCGACCGCTACGGCAACCGCTGGGTGATGATGATCACCTCGATCATTCTGCCGGGGTTGCCGGTGTTGTGGCTCTTCTCGCCCAATTTTTACTATCTGATTCTGGTGCAGTTGATCTCCGGTATTGGTTGGAGCGGCTTTAACCTGAGCACCGCCAACTACCTCTACGATATTCGTCCCCATCGCTCCAACTTTGCCATCTACGCGGCCCTGCAGTCGTCGACCATGGCCGGCTTCGTTTTTGCGGGCGCAATGCTGGGTGGTTGGGTGGCCACCTATCGGGCAGAGATCGCCAATTGGTTGCCATTCAATTTGGCCTCCACCCTTTTTGTGGTTTTTATTTTGAGTAGCTTGTTGCGCTCGCTGGTCAGTCTCTGGTTTTTGCCCCAAATTAAAGAGCCCCATATTCGGCCGCGGCCGGAGATGCTTAAAATCGCCTACCGTATCGCCCGCTTCAATGCCATCTCGGGGATGGTACTGGATTGGCTGACGGTCTATCGCAAGCCGCGCGATGGTGACGGTGATGGTGATGGCGATGAGGAGTAGATTGGCGGCTGAGGTTGTCAGTGGTAATAATACGCGGCGGATTGTATGGCAATGCAATGCCGCAAATAGTGCAGAAAAGTGTGGATCGCCAAACCCGCGTCGCTATACGCAGTTCAGGTAATTGTTGGAATTAATTTGAAATTACGTAGCAAACTTTTTTTGGCTTTTGTCGCCGCCATGGCGGTGATGATTGTGGCCGGCTATTTTATGTTGCGCTGGAGCTTTGAGCGCGGCGCGACCAGTTACATCAAGCAGGCCGATCAGGAACGCCTGCAGACTTTGGCAGAACCTCTGGGCGACTATTTTCGTGATCACCAATCCTGGCAGGCATTTACCGGGCAGGAGGATGTTTGGCGGGCGTGGTTAGTCGCCCATGATCGCAGTGGTCCTCTAGCCAGTAACGGCGAGCAGGCGCCGCCTGCGCCTGGTGGATTGAGCAATGGTCGGCCCGATCAGCCACCAATAGGCCAACCACCTTTAGGACAACCTCCCATTGGTCAACCTCCGTCAATGCAGCCCCCGGGACCGGCCCCCGATAGCCTGCCGCCTCAGGGGGCCACACTGCCATTTTTTCTGTTGGATGCGGAGCGCCGCCAGGTGGTTGGCAAGGTCGATTTGGAGGGCACACTGCAGCCGATTGTGGTAGGGGAGGGCAGTGCCGCATTGGTGGTGGGTTATATCGGTTTGCCACCACCACCGGCGCGCCTGGGCGACTTCTGGCAGGACCCGATTGTCACTCAGCAGCGGGCGCTGCTGCTCTGTTTAGCGCTCGCCAGTCTGCTGGTGTCGGTACTGGCTGCCATACCGCTGTCGGCGCTGCTCAGCCGGCGCATTATTCAGCTGCATGAAACTGTCACCGATTTAAGTCAGGGGCTCTACCAAGCCCGGGCGAAGGTGGTCGGCAACGACGAGCTGGCCTGCCTGGCCGAAAACCTCAACAAGCTCGCCCAAACCCTCGACGACAGCCAGCGCCAGCGGCAACAGGTGACGGCCGATATCTCCCATGAATTGCGCACTCCGGTGGCCAGTCTGCAGGCCTATATCGAGGCCATGCAAGAGGGGATTATACCGCTTACGCCAGAGACGCTGCCCAAACTGCACGATCAAACCCAGCGCTTGTCGAGTTTAATCAATGATCTCTACCAGCTCTCTCTGGCCGATGCCGGCGCGCTCTCCTACCAGATGATGGATTGCGACCTGGCGCAGCTTATGGAACGCATTGTTGCCACCGAACTGCCGGGTTTTCGGCAGCGACAGTTGTCGCTGACCTTGGTTAAATGCCACCAATGTTTGCCGCAGGTGTGGGCGGATGAACAGCGAATTACCCAGCTGTTTTGCAACCTGCTGGGGAACAGCCGTCGCTACACCGACAGCCCGGGCGAGGTTGAAATCATTGTCGGGGTAGAGGGCGACTGGGTGACGGTCACCGTACAGGACTCCGCCCCGGGGGTCGCAGCCGAACTCCAGCAGCGCCTTACCGAGCGCCTGTTTCGTGTGGAGGTATCGCGCCATCGTCGCAGTGGTGGTGCCGGGCTTGGCTTGAATTTGTGTGCCGCCATAGTTAAAGCCCACGGTGGCCAGCTTCTGTTTAGCGACAGCCCCCAGGGTGGCCTGGCGGTGACCGTCAAACTGCCCGCGTTAATGAGTGATCGACATGAATAACAAAGTGTTACTCGTTGAAGATGAAGAGAGCCTGGCCGAGGTAATGCAGGCCTTTTTGCAACGTGATAGTTTCGACGTGGAGTGGGTGGCCGATGGCGGCGCGGTGCTGGCGGCCTTCGAGCGGCTGGCACCGGATCTGGTGCTGCTCGATTTAATGCTGCCCTCCGTCGATGGCCTGACGCTGTGCCGGGAGATTCGCGCGCGCAGCCAGGTGCCGATCATTATGGTGACGGCACGCATCGATGAGATTGATCGCCTGTTGGGGCTCGAGATTGGTGCCGATGACTATATCTGCAAACCCTACAGCCCGCGCGAGGTGGTGGCGCGCTGCAAAGCGGTGTTGCGCCGTTACCAGGCGATGTCGCCCCTGGCGCAGGCCCTGCCAGACAACGCAAATTCACCGCTGACTCTCGACCAAGCGACACTGGATGGTTACTGGAGTGGCCAGGCCTTGGCGCTCACCGCGGTGGAATTTCGCCTGCTTTACACCATGGCCCAGGAGCCGCGGCGGATATTTTCCCGCGAGCAGCTGATGAGCAACATTTACAATGACCACCGCGTGGTTAACGATCGCACTATCGATTCCCACATCACCAAGCTGCGCCGCAAGTTGGCGGCCGTCGATAGCGAGCAGGAGGTTATCC
Organism: Halioxenophilus sp. WMMB6; assembly: GCF_033283405.1. Classification (NCBI taxonomy): domain Bacteria; kingdom Pseudomonadati; phylum Pseudomonadota; class Gammaproteobacteria; order Alteromonadales; family Alteromonadaceae; genus Halioxenophilus; species Halioxenophilus sp. WMMB6. Next base: position 269,033 of record NZ_JAWMQR010000002.1, on the reverse strand, counting down.
GCTCGGTCTATGGTGTGGGCTACAAGTTCGAGTTGCCTCTCTAGGCCAGCCTGGTTTTATTGCCCGCCACTTTTTTTAAACGCCACCGCTTTAACATTTGTTGCACATTTGCTCACTAATTGGTGCGCAGTTGTTGGCGACACTGATTGTTAACGTTGCCCTAACCGAGTTGGTGGTTGCCACCAGGTTTTGGGACGGGTTTCTATCTGTTAATGATCTGGTGTAACCGATATGACTATTCACAAAAAGACCACCCGCCTGTGGCTGGTGGCGATTCTATTTGCTCCGCTAACGATGGTGGCCTGTGGTGGCTCCGGCAGTGGCGATAGCAACAGCAGCAGCTCCTCCAGCAGTTCGTCGTCAAGCTCCGGCAGCTCTTCATCGAGCAGCTCATCCAACACCAGCAGTAGTGGTGATGTCGATACCCTTACCGCCAGCGTCAGCCTGGGGGATTGTGACGATACGGATGAGATGACCGCTATCGCCTGTGCCGCCAATGCTTTCCTGGCGACACTGGATAGCGACGAACTGGCCACGGCGCAGTTGGACTACGCCGATGCCGAAGCGCGCACTACCTGGTCCAACCTGCCAACCGGAGGTGTGCCGCGCAATGGCCTGGGTTTTGGAGTGATGTCGGATGAGAGCAAAACCGCTGTCCTGGTGTTGGCCAAAGCGGCGCTGAGTGATGCCGGCTATGAAGATATGATCGCCGCCATGGCCGCCGACCAATATTTAAATGATTTGGGCGCGAACGGTTATGGCAAAGATCTCTACTATGTGGCGATCTTTGGCTACCCGGGCACCGATTCCCGTTGGATGCTGCAGATTGGCGGCCACCACCTGGCGTTTAACATCACCTATCTGAGTGGCGAGGGCTACCCTTTCCCACACCATATCGGTTCCGAGCCAAAAGGCACTTTTGTGGTCGACAGCAACGAATACTCCACCTTGGATAACGAAGCCGATGCCTTCCTGGCGATGTTCGATTCGCTCTCTGCTTCTGAGTTGGATTACGCCTATCTGGATGGGCAAAGTTTCTCGGATGTGCTGGTTGGCCCCGACAACGGCAGTGGAGAAATGCCTGACGACTACCCCTCGGGTTCCGATCGTGGTGGTATTTTGGTGAGTGATCTCAGCTCGGCGCAACAGGCGTTAGTGACAGAGGCAATTGCCAGTTTTGTCGATGACTACAGCCAGGCGGTGGCTGATGGCTTGATCGCCGACTACACCTCCGACGCAGCCTTTGCCGAAACTTATATCGCCTGGGCGGGTAGCCAATCGTCGGGGGTGGATGTCGATGTGAGTGGTACTTACATGCGCATTGATGGCCCGCGCGTCTGGATTGAAATTGCCTGTCAGGGCGGCGTCGTGATTCGCAGTCAAACCCACTTCCATACTGTATTTCGCGATAAAACCCTCGATTACGGTAACGATCTGTGAGGGCTGAGTGGGGTGGGCTTGTCGGGCTTTTAAGGCTCGGCAATTTTTGTGGGCGATGGCTGGCAAGGGTGCCGGCGCGTGGCCCGCTTAAAAATACCTGGTTGCCAGGGCTGCTCGTGCTGGCGCTGCTGTTGGCCAAGCCGGTGTTCGCGCACCCCGCCCAAAGCAGCACGCTATCGATCGATCTGTTATCCGATCACGCTGCTTTTGAGTTGCATCTGCCGGTTGATCAGCTGTTCATTGCCGCCCCGGAGATTTTTCCCAAGGCCCATGCCGCACAAAACCTGGACGAAGCGTTAACGATTTTCTCCCAGTTTGATAGTGCCGCCGCCGCGGATTACCTGCGCCAGCATATTCGTCTTGCAAGCGTTGTGGGCCGAGATCACGCCAGCGACGAATTGGCTTGGCCTATGACCGTGGCTGGCCTGCAAGTGGCTGAGCATAACGGTGAACTGCAATTGGTTGCGCAGTTGAATTTCGAAAACCCGGCGTTTGCCAACAGCTCAGTGGGCAACCTGGTGTTGGATTACGATGTTATCGCCCACCGGGTGATTAACCATATTACCTATGCGTCGTTGCGCCGGGATTTCGCCTTGGGTGTAACACCGGAGAGCACAAAGCTGCTGCCCACACTGCAACACCACAATACCCATATTGAAATTGATCGCACCCAGGCGAGCACGCTGTTGGGTGTTTATACGGTGTTTGTGCAGGGCGTACACCACATTCTGGCGGGTGCTGATCATCTGTTATTTCTGTTCTGCCTGTTGTTAACCACGCCGATGGTTATTAAACGCGGGCGCTGGCAATCCGGCCCGAAACGTTTCACGGCCATTCGCCAGGCGCTACTACTGGTCAGTGCCTTTACCCTTGGCCACACCCTCACTTTGATTGTTGCCGGCCTTGGCTGGTTAACCCTGCCGTCAGCGCCGGTGGAGGTGGCTATCGCGCTGACCATCGCGCTGGCGGCGATCAATTTGTTAAAGCCGGTGTTAAAAAAATATCTCTATTGCTGTGCCGGTGTGTTTGGCTTAATTCATGGCTTGGCGTTTGCGAATAGTTTGAGCCTGCTGGGTTTGAACCTGAGCACAAAGCTATTAACGTTAATGGCGTTTACGGCCGGTATCGAGCTGGTGCAGGCGGCGATTGTGATGGCGGTGTTGCCCTGTTTAATTGTGTTGGGTAGCCGCCATTTTCGGTGTTATCGTCAATTTGCGGCTGTAACCGGAGGGCTGGCACTGGTGGCGGCCGTTAGTTGGGGTTTGCAACGGCTACAACTGCCGTCGTTCAATAGCAGTGGAATTATTGATGCGGTTGCTCAGCAGTCGCCTTTTTTGGTCGTTGCGCTTTGGGTGTTAACGCTGGCCACTGTTATTGGCCGTCGTAAAGTTTGCGCTTCTCAATAATTAATCGCTCTCCATAATTAACCTCTTCCGATAATTAACCCCTCAATAATTAAGAACGATACCCACCTGCCATAAGTAATTACTGCATGGGGCGAAGGGCAAGCAGGGGAGGGCAGGAGTAGACTGTGGCCACTTCCGGGTAACAACCATTACACCCTTTGTGATAACAATAATAACCAGGGCCAAGCCATGACCTTCGCCAACTATTCTGAGTTTTATCAATACTATTTAACGCAACACAGTGATATTCGCTGCCGCTATTGTCACTACCTGGGCAGTACGTTGGTTGCTAGGGCCTGTTAACACTAATTTAGCACCTCTGTTGAGCTTGAAATGAGCTCGATCTAGGCGCGAGCCGCGTAGTTTGGTGGGCCCAAATCAGCGGTGAGCAACAACGAGCGAGCTCATTTCAGGCTCAACCCTTCGGGCTGCGGCCAGTTTTTTGCCCAGCTAGGTGCCAGCCGCTTAGGTAGGCCCACTACATGGCACGTCTGGCACCTAGCTGGACAAAAAACTGACCTCCAGCGGTGGTGCTAAATTAGTGTTAACAGGCCCTAGTGTGCTTGCTGTGGCAACTCTATTGGGGGCTTTTGTTGCTGCCCGTTATCGGTTATGGCCGTGCCTGGTACGGCCATTTTGTTTTTGAAAAGAACAAACCGGCCACCTTTGGTTATCCGTTCTATTCGTTTATCTCGGATTGGGTGATCTATTTTGGCTGGCTGGCCAGTGGCGGGCGTCGCATTTTGGCGGGCAAAAAAAACGGGGGTTAACACTTGGTAGGACCCCCGGGCTTAAGCTGCATGGCATGTGGTTCGGTTGTCTACTCGGCCATCACCACCGCTTCGCGGTCGGCCAAGGTGGCTAGCACCGCTTCGGTGGGTTCGGCTTCGCTAAAATTCATTACCCTTTTTCGATCCACCGAGCCGGTGACGAAGGCGGTTTCACCGGCGCTTACAGTGACCACCATCTGGCTCTGTTTCTTGTCGCTGGCTGTAATCACATGTTCGCCAGGTGCGAGCTGCAGACTGATGACGGTGTCGGGCTTGAGTTTGCCCATCTCTTCGCCATCCACCAGCAGTCGGTAGTGAATACCGCGGGTTTGGGCTACATCAATGGTACGGAAAATCACCAAATTGGCATTGGTGGCGTCGCCGGCCAGGGCGTAGGACGCAAACAAGCCGGTTACAACGATAACACTGCTCAGTAACAGATTTTTCATGACGGAATCCCCGGTTGTTGTAAAACAGGGGCCATTGTAAAAATGGTGGCGATTGTCGTAAATTGCATATTGTTCAACAATTATTGTTTGGATTTGCACATTGGGGCGGCTTGAAAGCTGCTGTTGAAACCGGGTCCAATCGACCGATTCCAGCCATTCAACAGGCACATTAGGTCGCAGCGGCAGGAGGGCAGGGTGCGCGATTGGGAAAACTTACGTTACTTTTTGGCGGTGGCTCGCCAGGGCACTGTGCTGGGAGCGGCCAATCAATTGGGGGTGAGCCACTCGACGGTGTTGCGCCGCATCGAGCAATTTGAAAAGGCGCTGGGCAGCAAGCTCTTTAAAAAACTGCAGCGGGGCTATGAACTCACCCTGGCCGGCGAGGAGCTCTACCAGAACGCTCAGGCCATTGAAGGCAATATCGACCATGTGCTGGCCCTGGCGGAGGGGCGCGATGATGTTACCGAGGGCAAGCTGCGTATCTCCCAGCCGGAGATCGGTATTATCAATGTCTACCCGCTCTATGCCGAGTTTCGGCGCCAGCACCCGGAGATCACCCTGGAGGTACACAGCACCATGCAGGCCGACAATATCAACCAGCAGGAGGTGGATATTGTGATACGGATCTCCGAGTCACCACCGGAGCTGCTGGCCGGCCGCTGCCTGGGCAAGGTGAAGGGCAAGGCCTACGCCAACCGCAAATATCTGGATACCCTACCCGCCGATGCCACCCCCGCCGATTACGACTGGATAGTCTGGCAGATGACCGCCACCGCCAACCTGAAGTACCTTCAGTCATTGAATATTGCCAACCCCAAGGTGGTGATGTACGCCGGCTCCATGCCGGATGTGGTCAGCGCCATTCACCACGGCATGGGGGCGGGCTTTCTCTCCACCCAACAGGCGCAATTGCACAAAAATCTGGTGGCGCTGTTTGATGGTCAGACCCTGGCCGAATACTCCATCTGGATTCTCACCCATCGGGATCTACGCAACAGCGAGCGTGTGCGCACTTTTATGCGCTTTATGGCGGAAAATCTGATTCTGGATTGAGGCGGCCAGCTGGTACTGGCCGAAAATAGAAATGGCCGTCAACGGTACGGCCATCGAGGAGGTTAATATTCAAACTGCATGGAGGCCGCTTCAGCAATCAGTGGCATCAACACCGCGCCCGCAGCTTGGTGGGCCGGGTGCACCAGATAGGCCTGGCAATCGGCCATGGAATCAAATTCGGCCACTACGCCATAATCGAATTTACCGCCTTCACCGGCGGCATTTTTGCCGTGGTCAAAGCGTTTCAAGGTGGGCACCTCATCAATTAGCGCGTCCAGTTTTTCGATCAGAGATTGCAGTTGTTGTGGGTCGTAGTCCGCTTTCAATTTGATTAATACCACGTGCTTGATCATTGCCGGTTTACCTTTTTGTTTTTGTTGGGAAGACGATTGGCTGGCTGGGCAGTGTAACGGATTGAGAGTGCGCACGGTATGGGGTCGCTGCGCTGTTCGCAGTGGCGAACCGGTAACACGGCCCGTTTCGAAATGGCCCGCTGGCAGGCCCGAAGCCTGCCTAAGGCAAACACCGCTGGCCGGCATTGGATGGCTCCTCTGCGTACACACCTCTGTCAATTCTCATAGCTCATGGCAATTAGCTGTAGATATCGTAATAGATCATAACTATTTATATTGGCTATCGATTGCTTTGTTATGATCAATTTCAACAATCAAGCCAGGATCAACATACTGGCTCCTGTCACTTACTTACAGCAACCCAACACGACTGGAGCTAAACATGATCAACACCGAAATCAAACCCTTCAACGCCACCGCCTACAAACAGGGCGAATTCGTCGAAATTACCGAAGCCGATGTAAAAGGCAAGTGGGCGGTCTTCTTCTTCTACCCGGCCGACTTCACCTTCGTCTGCCCCACCGAGCTGGGCGACGTTGCCGACAAGTACGAAGAGCTGCAAAAGCTGGGCGTTGAGGTCTTCTCGGTCTCTACCGATACCCACTTCACCCACAAAGCATGGCACGACACCTCGGACACCATCGGCAAGATCAACTACTACATGGTGGGCGACCAAGCCGGCAACATCACCAATAACTTTGGTGTGATGCGCGAAGGTCAGGGCCTGGCCGATCGAGCCACCTTCCTGATCGACCCACAGGGCATTATTCAGGCCGTGGAAATTACCGCTGAAGGCATTGGCCGCGACGCCGACGACCTGATGCGCAAAGTAAAAGCCGCGCAATATGTGGCGGCCAACCCCGGTGAAGTCTGCCCGGCCAAATGGAAAGAGGGCGAAGCGACCCTGGCCCCGTCTCTTGACCTGGTTGGCAAGATCTAACCAAACCCAAGGCGGCACCCTCCGGTGCCGCTCTTAATAATCTCAATTCAAGCCAACACCTTAACGCCTTCGCACTGACGGCGAATGGCAACTTTTACTCTAAATTATCGGATACCCAAAATGTTAGAAGCATCTTTAAAACAGCAGCTGGGCGCCTACTTGCAAAATATCGTTAATCCGATTGCGTTAACGGTGTCCATTAATGATTCGGCCAAGTCCCAGGAACTGGAAGCCCTGTGCCGCGAAATTGCCGAGTTGTCGGAGAAGGTTTCTCTGACCATTAAAACCGGTGACCGCGGTCGCCTGCCACGCATGGCGATAGCCCCCGAAGGTGAAACGCCGCGGGTCAGCTTTGCCGGCATTGCCATGGGCCACGAATTTACCTCGCTGGTATTGGCCCTGTTACAAGCCGGTGGCCACCCCAGTAAAGCGGCGCCGGAAATGATTGAACAGATAAAAGGCATCAACAAACCGCTGAATTTTGAGGCCTATATTTCGCTCTCCTGCCACAACTGTCCGGATGTTGTGCAGGCCATTAATTTAATGGCGATATTAAATCCGAATATTCAGGCGACCATGATCGATGGCGGCGTCTTCCCGCAAGAGGTGGAAGAGCTCGGCATTATGGCCGTGCCCTCGCTCTACTTAAACGGTGAGCCCTTTGGTAACGGCCGCATGACCCTGGCAGAGATTGTCAATAAGGTTGATGACGACGCCGACGCCCGTAAGGCGGCGGAAATCAATAGCAAAGCCCCATTCGATGTACTGGTGGTGGGCGGTGGCCCGGCTGGTGCCTCGGCGGCCATCTACGCCGCGCGCAAAGGTATTCGCACCGGCATTGTCGCCGACCGTTTTGGCGGCCAGGTGATGGATACCTTAGCCATTGAAAACTTTATCTCCGTCAAAGAGACCGAAGGGCCAAAGTTGGCCATGGCCCTGGAAGAGCACGTTAAACAGTACGACGTGGATATTATGAATAACCAGCGCGTGGTCGCCCTGCGCGATACTGCCCATGGCAAAGCGGTGGAGCTTGCCAATGGTGCTGTGCTGCAGGCGAAAACGGTGATTGTTGCCACCGGTGCCCGCTGGCGGGAGATGAATGTACCCGGTGAGGCCGAGTACAAAACCAAGGGTGTTGCCTTCTGCCCACACTGCGATGGTCCGCTCTTTAAAGGCAAGCCGGTGGCGGTGATTGGTGGCGGTAACTCCGGCATCGAAGCGGCCATCGACCTGGCCGGTATTGTTAAAGAGGTAACCGTGCTGGAGTTTGCCGACAGCCTGCGCGCCGACGAAGTGTTGGTGAAAAAGGCCAACAGCTTAGGCAACGTCACCATTATTAAATCGGCCATGACCACCGAAGTGCTCGGTGCTAACGGCAAGGTAATCGGCCTGCAATACAAAGATCGCACCACCGACCAGAGCCACGTGCTGGATGTGGAGGGGATCTTTGTGCAGATAGGCTTGGTGCCCAACAGTGATTTTTTGCAAGAGACTCTGGAGCTGACCAACCGCGGCGAGATAGTGATCGATGGCCATGGCCAAACCACGCTGCCCGGGGTGTTTGCCGCCGGCGATGTGACCACTAACCCCTACAAGCAGATCATCATCTCCATGGGCAGTGGCGCCACGGCGGCGCTGGGCGCCTTCGACTACCTGATCCGCAACAGCTGATTAATTCCGTTACGGACCAACCCAACCCACAATAATCAGCCCCCTCGGCTGAACTTGATAGCCACCGCTTGCGGTGGCTTTTTTAATTAATCCGCTTAGCGAGCAAGAGGACGCCGGTGCCCTTAGCGGGCTGTCTGTGGCGGCTATTGCTGTTATCTGGCGATAATTTGTCGCGCCAGGCGGGGTTTCACGGACTATACTTGTCAGGATATGCCTCGTGCCAAAGTCGTTGACCTAAGCGCCAGTGCGCCAGCGATTGTCGGGGCCGTTATCCCTTGACCATGGATGCAATACCAATGAGTCGCCTGGATTGTGGGTGGGCAATCACAGGCTAGCGATAGTAAGCGTTGTTCTCTCACAGGTTTGTGTGGGGCGGGGTATTGATCGTTGGCCATTGGTTAAAAAAATAATAAAACGAGCGAGAACCGCGCAAGCTAAACCTATGTTTTCGGTTTTTATTCCCTTTGTCCATTTTGCTTCGGCCATCGTTTTGTTGGTGATGTGGCGATCCGATCGCAAAAACCGTTACCTGATGTGGTGGGGGGCGGCCTTCCTGATCGTGCCCGGTGCCGTGGTTTTCGGCCGCCTGGCCTATCTACCCCCTTATGACAAATCGTGGTTCTTTATAGGGGGCTTTGCTGCGGCTGTCGCTGCGCTGGTATTTACCCTGCTCAAGGGCTCCTTGGAGTTCAACGCCCAACAGCAGCACTCGTTTTCACCCCACCTCTCTGCCGGGCTCGCTTTTTTCTTCTTCCTGGTGGTTTATGCCCTGGGATCCATCAGCATGGTCCACCTCTATACCACGGTGGCGGTTGGTGCCGCCTGGGTCATCATGGGGGTGACCATCTGGTCCAAGGGGTTTTGGCATCGCATCACCGCGTTGATATTTATTGTTCGCGCCGTGGCCACCACTCTATTGGCGGTACTGTTAATTAAGGCGCCGTCACTGCACGGGCTTTTACAGGAACATGGCAACCTCTACCTCTCCTTAACCATTGTGCTGTCGGTGCTGTTTTTACTGCTTATCTGTTTTATCCGCTCCCAGCAGGAGTTGAATGAACACCTGGCGGTGCTTTCGATTGCCCACGAGGTGACCAGCAAACTGCAAAATAACGACTCCCTGCGCGAACTGGGTTATCGCATTATTCCGCCCTTTATTACCGACCACGGTTGGCAGGATGGCCTGATGTCCATTGTTGAGAGCGACAACACGCTGCGTGTGGTGGCCTCTTGGGGGCACAACCTGCCGGAGAATCGGCAACAGTATGACCCGGTGATTCCGGTTAATGGCAGTATCTCCGGCTATGCCGTGCGTGCCCGGGATGTCTATATCGGTGGCGACGTCAGCAAGTTAGATATCGACCTGCCGCGCACCACCGGCTTTTACGGTTACGTGCCGAAAACCGTGGCTGCCATTCCACTGGTCAGCAGCGGCAAAATTTACGGGGTGATTGTGCTCACCACACCGCTGCATCGCCAGGTCAATGCCCAGGAGCGATCGCTGTTTGCCACCATCAGCAATGCTGTGGGGTTAAGTATCGCCAATGCCAGCTATGTGGATGAGCTGGCGCAGCAGGCCACCCACGACACCCTTACCGGGCTGGGCAACCGCGCCGCTTATCACGAGCATGTAGCGCGTCTGGGGAGTGCACCGCTAATGGTGATGCTGCTCGACCTGAACCGGTTTAAAGAGGTGAACGACACATTTGGCCACCTGGTGGGCGACCAACTGCTCAAGCAGATGGCGGAGCGCCTGCAGCGCGTGTTGCCCGAGCACTCGGCCGCAGTCTTCCGCCTAAGTGGCGACGAGTTTTCGGTGGTGATCAATCTTGCCCAGGAAAAACTACCCGGGGCGGCTGGCTATCCGCAGCAGCTGGCCAAGGTGTTTGATGCCCGTTTTGAAATTCAGGACTTGAGTCTGAAGGTCACCGCCTCTATTGGTGTGGTCGAAGCCACCACCGAAGAGCTCGACAGCCATGAAATGTTGCGCTGTGCCGATGTCGCCATGTACCAGGCGAAAAAGTCCAACGGCCTCATTGCCGTGTATAACAAAGATGCCGATAACGAAGTGCGCGCCCGGGTGCAGCTGTTGTCTTCCGTGGAGCCGGCCCTGGAGCAGCATCAGTTTGAAATGTACTACCAGCCACAAATTGATCTGCGCACGGGTTTGTGCCGTGGTGCCGAGTCGTTAATTCGCTGGCGCCACCCGCAGCAGGGGTTGTTGGGCGCCGCCCTTTTTATGCCCTTTATCGAAGCCACCGAACAGATACAGCCCATCACCTACGAGGTGTTGAACCTCACCCTAAAAGAGCTAAGCCAATGGCAGGCGCTGGGCTGGCGTTTGCCGGTGTCGATTAACCTGTCGGCGCGCAATCTGTTCGATCATCAACTACCTGACTACATTCACCAGCAGGTACAAAGCTACGCGATTGCGCCCGAATTAATTCATTTTGAAATTACCGAGTCCGCCTTGATGACCGACCCGGAGATGAGCCGCGCTAATTTGCTGCGCCTGGCGGAGCAGGGTTTTACCATCGCCCTCGACGACTTTGGTACCGGCTACTCCTCACTTGCCTACCTCTCCAAATTTCCCATCGATGTTTTAAAAATTGATCAGAGTTTTATCGGCAATATTGTTAATAAACGTAAAAACCAGGCCATAGTGAAGGCCACCATCGATATGAGCCACGACCTCAATAAATGCGTTATCGCCGAAGGCATCGAAAACCAGGCCGACGCTGATTTTGTGAGTGGTTTGGGGTGTGATATTGGCCAGGGGTTTCACTACGCCGAGCCCATGTCCGGCCGGCATTTCCTGGCCTGGTTAAGCCGCCAGGGTGAGTTGAGTGCAGCGGTTAAGGGTGAGTAATTATCCCTGCCTGGTTGCTGTGGCGCTGATAAATTCACACCGAGCCGTTCCAACCACGCAGCTCTGCATAGAAAAAAGTTAATTGAATTTAATTCCCCCGGCAGAGTGGTCACACGTGTAACCTCTTTGGCTATTGCGCTTGCCGGCCAACAGATCCTTTTGGGGGCCTAATAGATGGTCAGTTGTAACAGGTGCCAAGTGGTAAAGCTGACGCCAAAATAGCCGTGGTCAAACGGAGGTGGCGAAGCGTAAAATCGGCCGGCGCCAACCTCTGGCCTGAACTACACTTTAGCCAGCCAATTTAACAATAATTAACTAATTAATAACTGATCAATAACCAATAAGCGGGATCCTCTATTGGTTGCGGAACAGACCGCGCCACACCTGCGGCGCGCTACCACCCAACAAGGAGTCAGCATGCTGATCAGCAATATCGAAATCGTTCCCGGTAAAAAAATCGCCAAACATCTGGGCATGGTGCAGGGTAATACCGTGCGCGCCAAACACGCCGGCCGGGATTTAATGGCCAGCCTGAAAAATGTTTTTGGTGGCGAGCTGAAGGGCTACACCGAGCTGCTCAACGACGCCCGTGAAGAGGCCACCCAACGCATGCTCGACCAGGCCAAGGCCATCGGCGCCAACGCGGTGATCAATGTCCGCTTCTCCACCTCCTCCATCTCTGCTGGCGCCGCCGAATTGTTTGTCTACGGCACCGCGGTGGTGTTGGAATAGTCGGCGAGCCTCAGGCCAATATCGGGAGGGATCATGGAACAGCTCATTCTCTTTTTAGTTCTTCTTACCCTGGGCTATATCTTTGGCCGGCAGGCGGAAAAACGTCACTTCAAATCGATCTTCGAACGCGAAGCCAAATACCAGGACATTCTCTGTTTTAGTGAGCGGCTGCCGCCGGCGGGCATGGGCGCCGAGGGGGTGCTGGTCTCCGGCAGTGTGGTGGTGGCGGTGGACTACTTCAAAATGGTGGCCGCCTCTCTGCGCAACCTGGTGGGCGGCCGGGTAACCGCCTTTGAGACCCTGCTTGAACGGGGCCGGCGCGAGGCGATTCTGCGCATGAAGGAGGAGGCCGAACGGCGCGGCGCCAAGCTGATTGTTAACGTCAAACTGGAGACCGCCTCCATCACCAAGGGGGCCAAAAACCAGAGCACCTGCGTTGAGGTATACGCCTACGGCACCGCCATGGTCCCGGCCAAAGTTTAAGCGGCCGGCCAAAAAAGCGATGAGCTACGAAAACCCGCAGATTCCGGAAGGGATCAACTACAGCACCGAACACCCGCTTAAGGATTTCGCCTGGCTGCTGGTCACGGTGCTGGGGGCCACGGCGGTGATGGTGGCGCTGCTGTTTGTGCTGGCCGGCTACCTGGTGCGCTTTATCCCGTTTAGCACCGAGGCCACCCTGGCCCAGCCTTTCACCAGCGAATTCACTCAGCAGGCAGAGCCGGGGCCCACCCAGCACTACCTGCAAAGCCTGGCCAACCAGTTGGCCGCCGCCGAGCAACTGCCACAGGGGATGACCATCACCGTCCACTACATCGACGACGACGTGGTCAATGCCTTCGCCGGCCTCGGTGGCCACATCTACCTGCACCGCGGCCTGCTCGCCAAACTGCCCCATGAAAACGCCCTGGCCATGGTCATAGCCCACGAGATCGCCCACATCAAAAACCGCGACCCGATTGTTGCCTCCGGCCGCATGCTGACCGTGGTGGTGGCACTCAGCTGCCTGGTAGGGCTGGGCGACAGTGACCTGGCCCAGGGGATGGTCACCCAGGCCACCAGCCTCACCGCGCTCGCCTTCAGTCGCCACCAGGAGCAGCGCGCCGATGACGATGCCGCCAGCGCCCTGTTAAGCCACTACGGCCACCTAAGCGGCGCCAGCGCCCTGTTTGAAACCCTGCAGCAGGAAGCCGGCCTGGAGCTGCCCGCCTTCTTCAGCTCCCACCCGGGCACTCAGCAGCGCCTCGGCCACCTGGCCGAGCTGGCCCAATACCAATCCGGCGCCACTGTACCCCTGCCGACGTTCTTCCCCGGTCAATCCCCCAGTGATTAACTTTTCGCACTCAACCCGTGAATTCCGGGGCTGCTGGGCAATGGCGGTGCAGATAATGTAAAAAATGCGCGTTGCGCTCTGGCAGGCGGGGGTGGGAATGGGAATAATAGCCGGCTACTCCCCTGCGGTGGCAAAACTAACAGCAGCGGAATCTAATATGAACAGGCAACAAGTGGGATGCACATGAAAAAACTTTTATTGGCCGTACTCTTCCTCAGTGGCTGCCAGACGGCCGGCCAGCTGGGCACCATGTCACAATCGGGCATGGCCGCGCTCTCCTGCGATCAGATCTACGGCGCCTTCAACGCCTACCAGCGCGACCGCGACTCCATGGATGCCTGGGTACAGCTGGTGAAAGTGGTCAGCCCCAGCGCCGACCCCTACGCCGTCGCCGCCGGCACCACCGCCGACCAGCGCTACGAACAGGCCGTCGCCTACGCCAATATCGCACTGGTTGTGCAGCAGTGCCCAACGCTCTGATTGTTGGTTAGCTGCGTAATAAAAAAGCCACACCTCTAGAGGTGTGGCTTTTTTGTTTGGGCTTATTGGCGGTTAAAGATTATTTTTACTGCGCTGTCTTAAGCTCCAGCTATTGAGCAATCAAAAAATCAGTAACTCACTCCCTCTTTAACATTTAACTCCTTCTCCAAATTGGCCTGCAGCCACTGCCGGGCCTGCTCCTTATCGGCCTCGCTAAAATCGGCGATGCGGGCCGAGTTCGGGTCCAGGTAAAGTGTGAAGGCAAGGGCGCGTTCTACCCGTTGTTTGTCGGTGGAGTATTTTGCCTCCACCGCGTAGGGCCAGGAGTGCCAGGGCTCGATGGTTTCGAACCCCTGCATCTTTTTCACCAGCAGTTGGGCATAGCGTTCATCGCCGGTTTTGTCGATTAACGCTTCCACCAATGTGGCAAACAGATACTCATCGGTAATGACCCGTTTGGGGTTGAAGCCATCTCCGCGATAACCTACCCAAGCCTTGTTCAGCCATTTAAGGGCACTCTCATGGTCGCCATCAAAAGCGGCTTTAATTGCGGATTGCATGGGCGGTTTTATTCCCATTGTTATCTTGCTCTCCTCCAGTTGGCCCATTGCTGCCGCCAAGTAAATATTGTATTCCGGTAGTAGGCACTTGAATTTCATACCGTGGCGATTAATTTGATAACAGGCCCGCTGGGCGGTATCGAAACTGGTTCGGGCAGCGACAAAATCCCGCCGATAAAAGTTCTGGTGGAAATCCACCAGCGCGGTGAAGAAGTCGCTGTAGTCGTTGTTTTCGCCGGCAACCTTTTTAGCGCAGTTAAGCAGCTTGTCGGAGGCTTGTCTGCCGGCTATGGCTCTGTCGAGGTTGTCTTGTGTGTAGGCAAATTGGTGCAGTAGGCCGGCCTCAAGCAGCTGAGGAGCCTCCTTAGCCGAGGTGGTAATCCAGGTACATAAGTTTTCATCGCTCTCTTTGTTGAACCGTGCCAAGCCCATCAAGGTATCACTAAGCAGCTTGTGCGGCTTTTTGGTGAGTAGCTCTTTATCCAGGTTAAACGCCAGCTCGCCTTTACCCAAAAGGCTCATTAACGAGAGGCTGGTGGCGTAGTCATAGGTCTTATTGTAGCGGCTGGCACCGGCATAAAATCCCTGGTAGGCCGTTAGGTAGTCGTGCTCCAGCAACGCCAACTTGGCGAAAGCGCGGATGGAGCCACCACTGCCGGTGCGCAGGTCGGCCGAGATTTTAAAATAGTATTTGGCCCGATCAAACTGACCATTATTGTAAAACAGGTTGCCGGCATCGTAGGCGTCCTGTGAGATTCCTACCCGGTTGTAACTTCGGCTCTCTTCAAAAAAGGGTCGGTAATCCTTCAGCGCTTTATCGGCTTTGCCAAACTCACCATTGCCGGCCTGTAATTTGACGTAGAGCCAGGTAATTCCCCAGACATCATCAAATTGCGTTAATGCCTTTTCGATCACCGGTATTACCGCTGCCTCGCCTCCGGCCTGATCGGCTATCGCCAATTCAACATTCATTTTGTAGGGTGAGCCATTGAACCGACTGTTAAATTCCGTCAACAATTGGGGCTCAATCCGTCCTTTTCTTTGTAACGCCTTGGCAATACGATCTTGAAAAAGCCCAATCGAATTGATGCCCCAATAAATCTCATCATTTTCCCGGTGTGGGTAGCGGTTAGGGGCATCGTAGTAGTAAACATAAGTCCACCGATAGCGTTCCTCTTCGGCCTGTTTCTCGGCCCGCTCGGTGGCATTGGCGTCCTCTGCTTGAACAGCGAGTAAGTCGTTGCGGGCTTTAAGCAGATCTACCTGCCCACCCAGTCGCGTTTCATAAATGGCAAAGGTCTCCGCGGCAACCTTAGGGCGGCCTTGGGTACTGGCTAGAAATCGAATACGGTCGGCCAGATTGATGTGGCCAATGGCCTCCAGTAGCGTTAGGTGATCCATGGCAGAAACCACGGCACCATCGGCGTGGGGTTGATCCATTTTTTCCTTTAAGACATCAATATGGTTTTGGAACTCCAATTCAATAACATCGGAAAAATCATTGGTGCTATTAGGTTGCCAATTGAGTTGCACCAGCGCCTCTTCCAGGTCGCGCGGCCCAGGGTAGATCAGATCCAGATACTGTTTCAGGTCGACGTTTGAATTTTGTGCCCAGCTATCGACATCGTAAACGCGGCGGTTCAGTTCATAACCCAGTGCCGGGTTACTCTCCAGCAGAGCGGTAATCTCCTTTTGGTCATCGCTGTTAAAACGGCCCCGGTAGCGATAGAGCATAGTGAAGTAGTCGATGCGGGCGATCAGCTTGGCCACCGGCAGCTCAATAGCTTCCGCCGCTGCCTTTAGGTCGTAGAGATTGCCATCCATCAGCGCCCGTACCGATTGCTCAATGGCAGTGGTTGGTTCGCCTAATGTGGTCAATGCCAGCGGTCGCATGCCCAACTGCAGATAAGCCCGCGCTTTGAGGCTCTTGTAATCGGTCGATTGCGGGTCCAGCTTATTTAAAATTAACAACGACTTCAGCCACAGGTCTGCTTCAACAAAGGCGGCATCATCGGGGACCAGCGTGGCCAATAGCTGCACATAGTAGGCTTGTTCCACCAGGTTGCCTGGGTGTGTATCGCTCGAGAGGGGCAAGCCGGCGGTGATTAGCTCGGGAGAGACGGCATCGGTTACCAGGGTTTTACCAATGTTGTTGGTCAAGCCAAACTGTTGTTGCAACTCGGGCATACATTCGGCAAAAAAATCGATGGCAGTGCGTTTTAATTCGGGGTCGCCATTCAAATTACAGGCGTGCATCTCGGGTAAAAACTCGCTGCTTAACCAGGGGGCTTGCGTGGTGTTCGTCTCTTTTACAACAGCCAGCTTCAGCTCCCGATTCATCGGTACCATATGACCGGTTGCTTGATCTAGATAGCCCTGAGTGCCATCCACTTGATCACCGGCATACAACCAGTAGATGGCTTTTACTTTCAGCTCATCGGCCAGTTGGTATACCGCTTCATCGGAATAGTCGCGCTGATGACGCCCCAATATATTGAGCACCGGCTGAATAGGCACGCTGTTAAAATCATTGGCCAGTAGCAGTTGTTGCCAGGTCTCTGCCGTGTAACGGCGGGAGGCGAGGTCGGAATAGCCCGCGTTTTGCGTGGGTACTACCAATACATCGTAGGGGGCATTGGCTTTCAGTTGCTGCAGGTAGTAGTCGCGTTCCGCCAATTGCCAGGGGGTTGCTTCAGCGATGCCACTGAGCAAGGGGGTGTAATATTGCGATTTTAAGAAATATTTGCTGCGAACCCTGCCTTTGGCCCGGTACTTCTCCGGCAAATTAGGGTTCTGCTTAAGCTCCGGCGGTAGTTGCATCGGCTTTAAAGGAATCGATGCCGTCGCCTCTTCCCCGGAGTCAGACAATTTCGCCAACTGCGACTGCAACGGCTCACGCAACAACAGCAGCCCGGCGGCCACCAATAAAATACCCAACAATAGCGCTTTCCGGCCCATGCCCACTCCTAAGATCTTTGCTCTGTTTTATTACCACATCGCGCAGGAGTGACTCCTCACTCCTTGAGGATGATGGTGTTTTTTTAGGTAACCAATTACTTGCCGCTGTGGTTGAGCGGTGGCAGTTGCGCACTATAACACAATAAATTGTGTGGTGAGTTTACACGCCAACCAACAGAGCCAGGTGCTAAAGCAATTAAGGTGGCACCTGTAGAAAGTGTCAGGGTTTTGAATGTTAAAAGTTCTCTACAAATAAAAGAGGCGCGGTTCTGCGTTATAGGTTTTGGAGTTTTTTAGATCTTTTTTTATTTTATTGGTGGGGTGTTTTTTATTTTTTGTTGAATTTTATATTCAATGTTCTGTTTCTTTTTAAACAAGCGTGACGACTTCCCCAAAAAATTACCTGGCAACTTTCCTTAACCGATTTATTTTATTAGCGTTCGCTATTCATTTTTTTGTTCGGCCGGGTTGGAAATATTTAGAGGGAGTCTTACCTGTGATTATTATCAGGTTGTCGGCTAGACAGAATAGCCGGTGCGGGTTAGGGGAGTGAAATACTCATGAATGCGTTCGTCGCCTGTGCACTGGTCTGCCTTACCCTGCCGATAACCTTGGCCGTCAGTGGCTGCTCACACAAACCCAATCAGTTCGATATGGTCTGCGACAGTTTTACCAAACTCTCCAAACTTAATAACCTGGAAAAGACCAACAGCGCCGAGCGCTACGAGTGGTTAATGAACAATATTTTAAAATCGATGGATCAACAATCGGATGCGGTAATTGCTTGGCAATCCAAAGTGAATGCCACACCGGATGTGCGCTATGAAGAGTTCCAAACCGCAGCGCAAAGTCAGGGGTTGATCGGTTGGCAGTGCGACAGCATGCAGCGCCTGGCTTATCGGGTCGGTATTTAATTTTTACCGTTAACCATTAAGCCCTCTGCAATACCCTGTGCAATAAAAGCTCCCCTCTGAAAAACAAAAACACCCAGCCAAAAATTAAATAAAAAACCGCCGGCAGAGTGAATAACTTTGCCGGCGGTTTTATTTTATTACAGGGTCAGCACACTGCTGTTGTGAATGCCCGCCTGTTTGAACTCCAGTTTTTTCCAGATCTTTTCATGGAAGTAGAAGGCCACGGTGTTAACGGCGGGTTCGACAATGGCCAGGGCTCCACCAATCACCAGGCTACCGGTCATCAGGTAAGCCACACTAAAGGCGATGGTGAAGTGCATAGCGGCGAAGGTGATGGTCTTGGTCATGGTTTTGATCTCAGCAAGGGTTGTGAAAGCCAAATGATAACGGTTCTTATTTATTGTTAAAGCGTATTGTTTTCATTGATGCGATAGGGTTTGGCTATGGTTCTGCGCCCCCTGCCGGGATTGAAATATGGGGATGCGGGCGACCACCGGTCGCCCCTACGGAGGTTGGATTACCGCGATTTCAAACCACCAAAGAACGTAGGGGCGATCGGCGATCGCCCAGCGATGGTCGGGCTCACCACAAGGCATAAATATTTCACCCATCCATGGCGATCGGCGATCGCCCATGGTTGGTATTGCACCGAAATCAATTGAAACCTCGGGTGAGCGACCGCCGGTCGCCCCTACGGGGGTTGGATTACCGCGATTTCAAACCACCAAAGAACGTAGGGCAGAAAACTGTTCCTACGTTTTTTGCATTCCCCGCCATCCATGGCGGTCGGCGATCGGCGATCGCCCGTGGTTGGTATTGAACCGGAATCAATTGAAACCTCGGGTGGGCGACCGCCGGTCGCCCCTACGGGGGTTGGATTACCGCGATTTCAAACCACCAAAGAACGTAGGGCAGAAAACTGTTCCTACGTTTTTTGCATTCCCCGCCATCCATGGCGGTCGGCGATCGGCGATCGCCCATGGTTGGTATTGCCCCGGAATATATTGATACCTCGGGTGGGCGACCGCCGCAGGCCCCTAGGGCCCCATATAAACCACCGTCTCCTGGTGGGTATCGGGCGTCTCCGTCTGCCAGCGCACCGAACCAAACGGCCGCTCCAGCCGGCGGCGGATGCTCTTTGGTTGCTCGGCAATCTGGTACTGGTCGGCCTTGGTTTGGGCTGCCATATCGGCCAGGGTGTAGCGGTCGCGCATGCGCAGGTAGTCGCCCCAGGTGGGGAAGTGAAAACGCTCGGTCCAGAGCGCCGGGTCGGCGATATCGCGCGAGATCGACCAGTCAAAGCCGCCATTGCGCAGGCGCACCTTGCGCACATCGCGCATGGCATCGTAGAAGCTGCGGGCGTCGTCCGGGGCGATGTGGTAGTCGATCTCAATCGCCACTGGCCCGGAGCGCAGGGTGATGGCCAGGGCCACCTCCGGTTCGGTATCCAGGTCGACCGACTCAGCACTGGCCTCGTTAATATTCGGCAGGCGCAGCACGAAAGCCAACAGCGGCAGGCAGCAGAGGAAAAGCCCCGAGGCGATAATCGCCACCTCCACCGACCACCAGCTGGCCACACTCCCCCAAAACCAGGCGCCAACGGCAATACCACCGGTCAGCAGCGAGGAGAAGAGCGAGAGCGCCCGCGCCGTTACCCAGCGCGGTACCGACACCTGCACGGCAATATTACAGAGCGAGATGGTCACCATGGTGGCACCGCCCACCAGAAACATACCGATACTGGTCAGCACCAACGAGTGGCTGAAGCCAACCCCCACCAGCGCAATACCGGCCAGGGCCGAGAGCGTCGACACCGCCTTCTCTAAGCCCAGATGGTTGTGCACCCAGTTGATGGTGAGCGCCCCAAGCACCGCGCCCACGCCACCGGCGCCCAGCAGAATACCGAAGGTGGCGGCATCGCCGCCCAGCAGATGCTTGGCAATCAGCGGCGCCAGGGCGGTGGCGGTTCCGCTGCCCAAACCAAAAATAAAGGCGCGCACCAGCACCGTACGAATACCGCCGGCGTGAAAGACATAGCGCACACCGGAGATAATCGCCCGGCTGATCCGCTCCGGCGGTAGGCGCGAAGGCACCTGGCCCCGGCGCCAGAGGAAGAACGCCAGCATCAGCGGCAGGTAGCCAAAGGCATTCACCGCAAATGCCGCCTGAGCCCCGGCCGCCAGCACCAGCAGGCCGCCCACGGCCGGGCCAAAACTGCGCGCAATGTTGTAGCTGATGGTGTTCAGCGCCACCGCCGCCGGCACCGCCGCCGGTTTCACCTGCTCACCAATCGACGACTGCCAGGCCGGGGCGTAGAGCGCATAACCGCTGCCAATCAGCGAGCAGAAGGCGAGCAACAGCCAGGGGGTGGTGAGCTGCAGATAGGCCAGCAGCGACAGCGTTAAGCCAAATCCGGAGGCAATGGCCAGCCCCGTCATCGCCACCTTGCGCCGGTCGAACATATCGGCAATCGCCCCCGCCGGCAGCGCCACCAACATCAAGGGCAGCATTAACGCCGTTTGTACCAGTGCCACCATGGCGGGGGAATCGGTCAGCCGGGTCATCTCCCAGGCGACACCAACCCCCAAAATCAGTTGGCCAAAGTTAGAGAGGAAACTGGCCCCCCAAATCCGGCGGTAAGCAGGCTCACGCAAGGGCTCCAAAGCGCTGCTGGGGGTTTTGGTGGCAAGGGTATCGTCCGGCGTTACGGCCATGGGTTTTGTCTCGGGTGTAATAGGCAAACCGCTATTCTAACC
Organism: Halioxenophilus sp. WMMB6; assembly: GCF_033283405.1. Taxonomy (NCBI): domain Bacteria; kingdom Pseudomonadati; phylum Pseudomonadota; class Gammaproteobacteria; order Alteromonadales; family Alteromonadaceae; genus Halioxenophilus; species Halioxenophilus sp. WMMB6. The sequence continues at coordinate 248,349 of NZ_JAWMQR010000002.1, read as the reverse complement.
CAAGCGGTGCCATGGCCCACAATAACGTCGCCATCAGAGTCAATTGATGGCCAGGCTCAAATATGCCACCCGTAGGGCAAAAAATTGTTCCGAATCGTCGGACCGCGACGTTTTTTGCATTCCCCGCCATCCATGGCGGTCGCCCGCAGACCTGTGGCGTTCCGGCGCCGTTGTGGTTAAATCCGGCCCGGCATGGGCGAGCGCCATCAGCCCACCTGGATGGCGATTTTGTATAGGTTGATAAAAGGCAGATATATCGGCAAATTCAATTCCCAGGTCGACGCTACCAACATGAGAGATATTGGAGTAGCCCATAAGGCTAATTTTCTACAGATTGGAGGTTGGAATGCTTGTTCAAAGGGGGGGTCTATTGAAGTGGATGACTGTTATCGGCTGTCTGGCATTGCTTGTCGGCCATAACGTTCAAGGCGAGGCGGGAAAAGTGCTGCCTATTGCCATGGAAAATTATCCGCCGTTCGAGTTTGAGCAGGAAGGCAAGATAGTCGGGTTTACCACGGAAATTGTGGCGCAGGTGCTTGAGCGCCTCGGATATTCTCCTGACATAAAAAATCTGCCGTGGTCACGCGCAGAAACTATGGTCAAAGGCGGCCATATTGCCGCTATTTATAGTTTGGTAAAAAACTCTGAGCGGGAGCAGTACTACTACTTTTCCGACCCGCTTTGTACCGTCACCAACTATTTTTTTAAGCTCAAGAAAAACGAGATACAGTGGCAGAGCATGGATGACTTAAAAGACTATAGTGTTGGCATCAGCCAGGGCTACCAATATGCGCCTGAGTTTATGCAAGCGATAAAAGGGAATCTGTTTAAACGGGTTGATAAAATTGCTGGAAATAACTTGGAGTTGCGACATTTACGAAGGCTCAAATATGGGCTCGTCGATCTAAGTATCTGCTCGCTCTCTGTTTGCCAGTATCTGATCAAAACCCACGCGCCTGAATTTGACATGATCGACTATATTGATAACCCGGTGGGCAATACACGCCTCTATTATATTGGCTTTTCAAAGCAGTGGCCTGGGGCTGAAGAGCTGGTAGCACAGTTTAATGCCGAATTGGAGAAGTTTGTTGCCGAAGGCAAGCGAGCGGCTATTTTTGAAAAGTATGGGGTTGCGGACCCTTTCAAGCAATCGTCGATCCGTTCTACAGAGTAGCCGGGCAAGCGCTTGGCCATTCGCCTAATTGCGCTACTCGAACAGACAGGCCCTAGGCTCACCAATCCGGTCAACTCTGGCTTGCCTTAGCGGCCAAAGCCGATGTAAAGCTTAATTGTCTACTGGGAAAGTGGCGGTAGATAGCAACCCATTTTGCTTTAGAGCCGCACGCTGCATTAAACCCACCTCAGCGAATATGGATCAAGGCCTCTAGGCGTTGTATCTTCTTTCCCGCCCCCATCTGCCTGTCTCGCTTCTAATATCGGCCTGCTTCTTCAATCTGATCAATGCATTAAAGTCTTCTGCTGGTGCCTTGCTTACGGCTGTAAACCGGTCGCTTATGGGGCCTTAACTGGTTGTGAGGTATCAACCACAGTATTTGTGACTATATTGCTGGCCGGCAGGTCAAGTCCAAAGGCTAGGATATCTCGTGATGTGTTACTTTCTTGCAAAGTAGGCTAAATTGGCCATGCTGTTGGTGATGTTCTGGCCAAACTGACAGCAGAATGCCGGGATTGCTTTCAATATTGATATCGAGATGGGTATGACGGGAACTGCTCGCCAAAAACTGGATAACCTGATTGTATTTATAGCCAGCGCTCTGATTGCCGGCAGCCTGTTTTTCTATGCCGTTTACGGCTTACAGCAAAGCTTTAAACATGAAATCACAGCAATGGCATCGGCAGGCTTGGATAGAATATCCGAAATCGAAAACGACATTCTGTTAACGCTGCAGCCACTTAACCAGGAAAAGCTGAGCGGTTGCAGTAAAGATACATTAATGTCGATGAGCCAGGCGATGTTCCGCTCAAAATACATAAAAGATATCGGCTACCTGGAGGGGCGGTACCTGCAATGCACAACCGGTAAAGGGGTGGTTAAGGTTACCGAACCAGAAACACAGCCAGATTACATAACGCCGGCCGGATTACAGGTTTGGGTATACGGTGATCTCATGCTTTTTGAAAATCAAGCATTCGCCTTGGTTGCCAGGTTGGACAGCTTCAATGCCATTATCAAGCATGATGCCATTACCGATTTAATGCCTCAGCAGTATCCTTGGGAGCTGGTTTTTGTGGCCGGCCAAGAATATACCTACGTGAGTGGTGCCAAAGGTTTAATGCCTGAAAACGCGCACTCTTCAATATCGCTAGCATATGACTACACACAGACACTTTGCAGCGAAAGAGTGCCCTATTGCCTTACCGTCGTGGCAACAAGTTCACAGTTTTATAAGCAAAACCGTGTTGCATTAATCGCCTTGGCTGGGGTTTCCGGGCTGCTATTCGTTCTGATCTATCTGCTCATGCAAAAGTGGTTGAACCACTACCGGTCGATCGATTCCCGAATTTTACGCGGCCTTAAAAAGGGGGCCTTCTATTGTGAGTATCAACCCATTGTTGATCTGCAACAGTGCAACGTCATCGGCTGTGAGGTATTGGCCCGATTTAAAGATCGGGACAGTAGCATTTCTCCCCTCGTATTTATCCCAATAATAGGCCGCAAGGATAAAACCTGGGATTTTACCCGGGTGATTATCAATCGATGTCTGCAAGGTTTAGCTGAATTTTCAGGCATTGCAGCCAGTAACTTTAAAGTTAATATCAACTTTTTTGCCCGCGACATCAATTCAGTCCATGCCGATGAATTGATCACGCTATGTGATTCTTATAAGAACAAAGTAAAGTTTGTTATTGAAGTCACGGAAGAAGAGAGCTTAACCACGGAATCCAGTATTGAAGCGTTGCGCAAGCTCCGCCGCGCGGGCTTTGAAGTGGCAATCGATGACTTTGGTTCCGGCTACTCTAACCTAAGCCAATTGAAGCAGTTGCAATGCGATACATTAAAGATTGATAGAAGCTTTATTAATGAGATGGAAGATGGCTCGGTACGGTCAACGTTGATCCCTCATATCGTCGCCATCGCGAATAATATTGATGCACAGATAGTTGGTGAAGGTATTGAAAATAATCTTCAGCGGCAAGCCTTGATTGAGTTTAAGGTTAAATATGGCCAAGGCTACCTGTTTGGCAAGCCGATGTCGCTGCACGATCTGACTGCGTTAATGGCTACCAATGTGAATATCGAAGAGTGCTGACACATTCTCATGTTGCAACGATGCATTTCCACCAGCCATAGTGGTTAAATCCGGCCCCTACGCAATAATAATCCTCCGCATTAACCCCACCCCGTAGGGGCGACCGGCGGTCGCCCGTCATCCCGGTGACGTCAGGGCACCGTTGTGGTTAAATCCGGCCCCGCATGGGCGATCGCCGATTGGCAACCGCCATGGACGCGGAAGGCCGCCCCGGGGGAATGCAGATCATGCAGGAGCGGTTATCTGCCCTACGCAATGTAAATCCCTGCATTAATCCCACCCCGTAGGGGCGACCGGCGGTCGCCCGTCATCCCGGTGCGTCAGGGCACCGGTGTGGTTAAATCCAGCCCCGCATGGGCGATCGCCGATCGGCGACCGCCATGGATGGCGGAAATGCAGATCACGAAGGAGCGGTTATCTGCCCTACGCAATAATAATCCTCCGCATTAATCCCACCCCGTAGGGGCGACCGCCGATCTCTCCTACGCATTAACCTCACCCCCGTAGGGGCGACCGGCGGTCGCCCAAACAGTGGTTGATATTGCTGCGGATTTTAAATTTGGCTACGCGGGCGACCGCCGAAAATGAGATCTTCTTTTCACTGCCCACCAAAGGCATTAAATGAAGGCGTGTTTGGTAAAGAGGAATCCTCTTAACAGTCACCAACTGCGCAACCGTAAATAGGTATTGGCTAACCGATGATCCAATGACACAGTACGAAAAAACTTCTCGCCAAACTGCCATTGGACGCTTCTGGCCAACTGTGCAGCCAAGCTTGCCATCCTCCGCTGCAGGCCGGCAACGATGATCACACAACGCCGCTCACCAGCCCCCTCAGTGGCTGGCACGGTAATCTGATCACCCTGCAGCGCCGCCAAGCAGGTTGGGAGCATTGACTAAGTTCTGAATTCTGCGATTGCCATCGAGGTGGCGGGGTCCCGCCCCCGCAGGCGGGCCAAGACCTTTGGGCGCCCAAAGGTCTTAGCAATCTCGCCGTTCTCGCGCTTCCTGCGCTACACGGCATTCGCACATCCTTGTGCATCAAGCCGCCCCGATGCTTGGTCGCTACGCGGCTTCCCTCCCTCCGGTGCAAATAGGCGGGTCGCGCATACAGCCGGGGCGGCCTTCCGCATCCTTGGCGTGGATGCCCTCAAATGAACGTCGTGTTCATTTGCCCCACCGATTTGCGCCTCCACTCGGCTGCGCAAAGGGGGATTTAAAGGCGCCGCCTTTGGCGGCTATAAAGCGATTTTGACTTAGCCAGCTTTGCTGGCGTCGGGTCCCTTTGCAAAATGCCGACTGGAGATCGAAGTTTAGGTGGTCAAAGGCACAGGGAAGTGCCTTTGAGCGATGCTAAGCGGGATGCGCATCATCGCGACCCCAAAAATTCGATTGGAGCTTGGGCAGGTGCGCAGCACCCAAGCATCGGGGCGTGTGTTCTTTGCTTACTTTCTTTGCGCGCCCAAAGAAAGTAAGTCGCTGCAGGGCGAGCCGGAGCGAAGCGGAGACCACACCCTAATGGGTGAGCAGCTTGCTGCGTTACCCCCTGCAAACCACTCGCGGCGCGGTTGCCGCCACAAATTTTCACAGGAGTAGAGGGCTGAAGCTACACAACCGAGTCATACACACGTCTGTGGTACCCAACCCCCTGCAAACCAAACCCCGTCCCGTCAGGGCAAGCAACCTATCTCCCACTATGGACTAAACTAACCCAACCCATACCAACAAAAACCACACTTACCACTCACACCCAAATAGCTAAATAAAATGGCGCGTGCGAATATGAACCTTCGTAAACCATACCGGCAGGGAAGCGGCGCAATTGTTTCGCTCTAAAACCTTCACCCTGTTGCTCTTCCTTTTGCTGCTGGCGCTGTCGGCTGGGCTTAGCCGGTATTTGTCTGGCCGTTGGCTTTCGCTGGCAGAGGTTAAGGTGGCGGTGAGTGAGTTGATTGCCGGCCACAGCCAGCCGCCAGCGGAGGAGGCCACCGGGCTGCCACCACGGCCGGGGAGTGAGGTGGTGCAGTTGCCAAGCGGCAACCATGGCGATGAGTTCAGCTGCTCGGTGAAACCAGCCTCGCGCATTACCGAACGCCAAGGCCAGGAGATCTACCACTGGGTAGATGAGCAGGGGCAAGCCCACTTTGGTGATAAGCCGCCCGAATCCACCACGGCCGAGCGGTTGGCAGCCGGCCCCGGCCAGCTCGACTATTTTGCCTTAACCGTAAACTACCCCGCAGGCTACGTGCCGGCCGATGTACAAACCGCCGTACAAAACGGCGGCCGGGCGGTGTACACCATCTACAGCGGCTACCTGCCCCTGGCCAACATGGCCAGGGCCAATATGGTGGTATCCGTTTATGGCAACGAGGCCCAATACAACCGCTACCGCCGCAAAATCGCGCCTGACCTTAACACCCAGGGCCTCGCCGCCCCGGTGGCTGGCTTCTACTCCTGGGCCCACAACGAGGCGGTGGTACTGCACCAAGGCACCAGCCGACACACCGTGCAGGTGGCCCTGCACGAAGCCACCCACATCATCAACGCCCACAACTTTGGCAAAACCCCACGCTGGTTCAACGAAGGCAGCGCCGAATATTTTGAAAAGCTCGAACTCGCCGGCCAGTTAAAAACCGTGCAACTGGCCGAGGAGTGGTTAAACCAACTCAACCGCAACGGCCCGCTGCCCCTCTACACCCTGTTAATCGCCTCGCCAGAGGATTGGAACAGCAGCGCCCGCACCCAGCTCTACGCCAACGCCTGGAGCTTTATCTACTTCCTAATGCTGCCCAAAAATCACCAGCTTATGGCCCAACTGCAACAACAGCAGGCCTTGGATAAATGCACCGAGCTAGACCCACTCCCCTTCTTCAACCGCCACTACCCAGGCGGCCTGGCCGCCCTGCAAAAGGATTGGTACACCTGGCTACAAACCCCCAACAAAACCCCAGTGCGCTATTAACGTACCCAAAATCAAACAGGCTTGGCTAAAAAATGGTCAGTGGCAACGTAATTGTTTGTAAAGAAGGGGTAACTTTCTGATTTTAATAACTAAATAACCATGATTTAGGGTGGGTTTTGGGGCGTGGGTTCGTCTAGAATTAATGCTTTGGTATTAAAGAATTGATGAAAATATTCATTCAAAAAGGATGTTTCCTGCAGGCGCGGGGATATGGGTGGACAGGTGAGTGATATCGAAAAGCTAAAGCAGCGCCTACGGGATTTCGCCGAGGAGCGCGATTGGGACCAGTTCCACTCCCCCAAAAACCTAGTAATGGCCCTGAGTGTGGAAGTGGCCGAGCTGGTTGAACATTTCCAATGGCTTACGGAAGAGCACTCACAACAGTTGGATACCAAAACCCTGGCCGAAGTCACCGATGAAATTGCCGATGTACAGCTCTATCTCATCCGCCTAGCCGATAAGCTCAGTGTTAATATTGTTGAGGCCGCCAATAATAAGATTGTAAAGAATGCAGCCAAATACCCTGCCGATAAGGTAAAAGGGAAATCCAAAAAATATACGGAATATTAACTCGCCAATAATAATTGCATTAACCGAGCACTTAGGGTTGTGTAGCCACCCTAAAAATCAAAACCCTCGATACCGATTACTTTAACGAAGACTAAGCAACAGCCAATGGCCAAAGAAAAAGCAAAATCATCCAAACCGAAGAAATCCTTCGAACAAACCCTCTGGGACACCGCCGACAAACTCCGCGGCAGCGTCGAATCCTCCGAATACAAGCACGTCGTCCTTTCCCTGATCTTCCTCAAATTCATCAGCGACAAGTTCGAGGCTCGCAAACAGCAGCTCATCGACGAGGGCCAGGGCGACTATGTGGATATGGTGGAGTTCTACACCATGACAAACACCTTCTACCTGCCAGAAGAGTCCCGCTGGGCCACCATCTCCAAAAACGCCAAGCAGGACGACATCGCCGTCAAGATCGACACCGCCCTGCACACGGTCGAGAAGAACAACAAAGCCCTGCGCGGCGCCTTGCCCGACAACTACTTCTCCCGCCTCAATTTGGATGTGAGCAAGCTGGCCGCCCTGATCGACTCCATCAACAACATCGATACCATCGTTGACGACAAAGGCTCGGAGAGCGAAGTCGACATCGTCGGCCGCGTCTACGAATACTTCCTCGGCAACTTCGCCGCCACCGAAGGCAAGGGCGGGGGCGAGTTCTATACCCCGAAGTGCGTGGTCAACCTGCTGGCGGAAATGATCGAGCCCTACCACGGCAAAATCTACGACCCCTGCTGCGGCTCCGGTGGCATGTTCGTGCAGTCGGTCAAATTTGTGGAGAACCACCAGGGCAACACCAAAGACATCTCCATTTACGGCCAGGAGCAGACCAGCACTACCTACAAACTGGCCAAGATGAACCTCGCCATTCGCGGCATTAGCGCCAACCTGGGCGACGTGCCCGCCGACACATTCTTCAAAGACCAGCACCCGGATCTCAAGGCCGACTTCATCCTCGCCAACCCGCCATTCAACTTAAAAGAATGGCGCGGCCCCGATGAACTCACCGACGACCCCCGCTGGGCAGGCTACGAAGTGCCCCCCCACCGGCAACGCCAACTACGGTTGGATACTGCACATGATCAGCAAGCTCTCTGAGACCGGCGTCGCGGGCTTTGTACTGGCCAACGGCTCCATGAGCACCAACACCAAGGGCGAAGGCGAGATCCGCAAAAAGATTATTGAGAATGACCTGGTGGATTGCATGATCGCGCTGCCCGGCCAGCTCTTCTACACCACCCAGATTCCCGTCTGTCTCTGGTTTCTCACCAAAAACAAAAAAGAGCAGACCTTCAGCGACGGCCGCCAACACCACCGCAACCGCCAGGGCGAAACACTGTTTATCGACGCCCGCAATATGGGCTCCATGATCAGCCGTATTCACAAAGAGCTGACCAGTGACGATATTGCCGAGATCGCCCGCACCTACCATGCCTGGCGCGGTGAACCGGTGGACGATGTGCAGGGAAGCACAAGTGTCGCGGGAGGCAGGACGCCGGGAGCGACCATTCCCGGATGTGCGACCGCCAAGGATGGCGGAAGTGCCGATAATGCAGGAGCAATTATCGGCCAAAGTGGCGGATATAAAGACGTTGCGGGCTTTTGCCGCAGCGCATCCTTAGACGATATTAAAGCCAACGACTATGTGCTGACGCCCGGTCGCTATGTGGGTGCCGCTGAAGTAGAAGATGATGGTGAATTATTTGAAGAGAAAATGAGTGAGTTAACTCAGGCCCTGTATCAACAGATGGCAGAATCGGAAAAGCTGGATGCAGTGATTAAGCAGAATCTGGTGGGGCTGGGATATGGGGAGTGAGTGGGTTCAATATCGTTTAGGTGACATAACCACCTGGACCTCAGGTGGAACTCCACCCAAGTCAAAAGATGAGTATTGGAATGGTGATATACCTTGGATCAGTGCTTCATCCATGGACGGTAATCGGTATAACGATTCAAAGTTGAAAATCACTGATCTTGGACTAGCAAATGGAAGCAGAATTGCCCTGAAAGACAGCATCTTGTTATTGGTCAGAGGCAGCATTTTGCATCAAAAAATTCAAGTTGGTATCGCGTTAAGGGATGTCGCGTTTAATCAGGATGTGAAAGCCTTAAAGGTAAATACTGACGTTGTAGAACCATGGTATTTGCTTTTCTGGTTCATGGCTAATCACGAAAAACTTCTCGGCCTAGTGGAAAATACTGGAATCGGTGCCGGCAAACTGGATACAACTATCCTCCAAAATCTTATAGTCGATGTTCCGCCAAAAGAATATCGACAACAGCTTCTTGTGTTTGCAAAAGCGTTGGATGACAAAATCGAACTAAACCGCCAAATCAACACCACCCTGGAATCCATGGCCCAGGCACTGTTTAAAAGCTGGTTTGTGGATTTTGATCCGGTGATCGACAACGCCCTGGCCGCAGGCAACCCCATCCCCCCCGAGCTGGAAACAAGAGCCGAAAAAAGAAAGCAGCTGCAAGCGCGTAACCCAGCCGCCCCGACTCCAAACCCGGCGGGTGACGATATCGCCGCAGGTTTCCACTCAAACTTCCTGCCCGCCGAGATACAACAACTCTTCCCCAGCAGCTTTGTCTTTACCGAAGAGATGGGCTGGGTGCCGGAGGGGTGGGACAAAGGAAAATTGGGAGACTATGTTCATGTTAAGCGTGGAGGATCACCTCGACCTATCCATGATTTTTTAGTTGAGGAAGGACTGCCGTGGGTAAAAATTAGTGACGCCACCAGCGATTCCTCAAGGTTTCTGATGAATACAAAGCAGTTTATTAAGCCAGAAGGACTGAAAAAAACTGTTATGTTAAAGGCCGGCGAGCTTATTCTATCGAACAGTGCTACTCCTGGCCTTCCAAAGTTTCTCAACATCGATGCATGTATTCACGATGGATGGCTATATTTCCCAGTTAAAACTAAGTTCACTGATCCGTATCTATATCAACTTTTCTTAGTGGTTAAGGAGAAACTGCTCGCGCAAGGGAATGGCAGCGTATTCACCAACCTCAAAACAGATATTTTAAAGTCGCTCTCAGTGATAGTTCCTCCAACTGAAATAATGGAGATCGCGACCACACTGCTGGATTCGTTTCACAATAAGTCTTTGTTGATTCAGTCAAATATAAGCGTCTTGCAGAGTCTCCGAGATAACTTGCTCCCCAAACTCCTCTCCGGCCAACTCCAAATCCCCGAAGCCGAGCAGAAACTAGCCGAGGTGCTCTAGCCCATAGCATAACCAGGATCGCGGACTAATTTGTCCGCTCTTAAACCAGACAGGAAGGTTAAATGGACGTAACAACAGCCTGGGTTAAACCCCCACGACAAATAGGCGGCCTGGACCATCTGGCGGTTCAGGCGCCTTGCATCAACATTTACGGTCGCCTGCTGCCCGGCATTACCAATGTGACCGACCGCGCCCGCTACTACAGCTTTTATCCCTGGTTGATATGGGCGCTGGAACAGGCCGGATACACCAGCCATGACGACCGGTTTATCGACGCCTTCCGCAAAGCGGATGGCCTTTTCACCCTGATTGCACACCGTCATGCCGATACAGCAGGCGGAGAACATGAACACCACGCTGGCGCAACGGTGGGATCTGCAAACCTCGCCGAGCATATTTCGAAAATCAAGGCGGGCGGAACGGTGACACTGGCCGATTATGCTCACCGCAGTGGTAGCCCGCAGCCGTATTTCAAAAATAAGCTTGGCGGTCTGGGGCAATACTATTTAGGTGTACTGGCGGAGCTATCCATCCTTGACGGCACCAGCTCTACGGGTATTCGCTACACCCGCCAACTGGGTCTCCCGCTGGCACAAGCGATGGATCAGGGGGTTCGCAGCGATCTATTTATTCAAACCCTAGAAGAAGGCAAGGTCTCGGCTGATCGGCTGGATGAGCTGCACGTTTTTTGCCCGTGCCAGTTAAGGGAGTCCGCCGTCGAGATGGAGCTGCTCCGTAAGCTGTTTTTTGCACAGGATCTCTATCAGGACCCGGAAGCAAGTCCCCGGCAACGTACCTTAGGCATGCTGCTGGATTTGGGCGACGCACTAAGCGAGCAAGGTTTACCCTTGAACTCCATTCACTTTCGGGGGTGTGTCTACTCCGGAGCGATGCCCAATGGTGAACCGTGGATGATGCCAGACAATCTGGCCAAAATGGGTGGCCTGTGGGGTGTCTATGAGCGCAACGAGCTCCTCTCCATCAGCATTCAGGGCCTGTTCTATGCGGTGCTGGATGCCTACGCCGAGTCTGGTCTCGCATTACCCAACGGTACTGCCATTGCCCGCTGGTTTGTGCAGGAGTCGGGCGAGCTTACCCCTGTGGGCGATGTGTTCCCCCTGGATTCCGGGTTTAGCACGCTGGTTGCAGCAAGCGGGGAGTGGCTGCCTAAATATCAGGCTTGGGGGAACGAGCTGCACGAGGTGGCACAAGCCGAACAAGTGGTGGCCCTGTGCAAGGCAGAAAAATCAGTAGTAAACCGGGCACGCATTATAGAAGCCGCCCTGCGCGTGCTGATCGGACTGGCTGCCCGGGAGGAAACCCTTAAGGGGTATGACTCCATCGTATTCCCGACCAACTATTTGCACGCCTACCCCATTAACCTTGGTGCGCTGCTGGCTCATCTGGAGAGTAACTGGCCCAAGATGCGCCTTGATGAGCTTTTGGTATGGCTTTTTTCCAAGTGGGGGATTGATGCCCACCTTCAGGTGGCACTGCGTAAACTGCGGGGCCAGAGCCAGTCTACATTCCGAATCCGGCCATCGGACAAGGGGCTGGAAGTTGTTGATATTCCTGCGGCGGTGCACACCAGCCCGCGCTTCAATCAGGCGGTTAGGGTTCTGAAGGATCTGGACCTGTTAACCGACAACGGAGACACCACACACTGCTCGTCAGCCGGCATGCACTACAAGGAGGTGGCCATTGGTAACTAAGGTTTCACTGCTGGATGAGATCAAGAGCGGCGGCTACGAGGCCTCGCTGATGACCACCTTTAACGCCTACCTGCCCTTCTACGAGGATGTGCTGTTACGCAAGCTGGCCAGCAATGGTGTGCGACATAACGTACTGATTATGGATCAGGCGCAATGCCAGCAGAGCTTTGCCAACCACCCTCCACGGTTTGCTGGCCGACGCTACACCCTGGTGCCCATGCAATCCAGCGGCGCCTTTCACCCCAAAATCATTCTGTTGGTGGGTAAGCGTAAAGGGCTGCTGGCTATAGGGAGCCATAACATTACCCTCTCTGGCTTTGGCGTTAATCGGGAGCTCACCAACCTGATTCGCTATCAGGGCAAGGAGGATGAAAACTCCATCGCTGTCATACAACAAGCCTGGGCCCATGTATTGGAATGGCTGGAGAGTCAGGGTGAAAACATACCCACTCACCTTCTAAGCATGGTCAGGACAGTGACCGGCTTTGCCCCCTGGCTGAATACAGGCGCAACCCCGCCGGACGATATCGGGATCATTGCGTCGTCTGCCCAGGGACCTGACCTATTGACCCAGCTAAAAACCAGAATTAATGATGAAGTCTCCCGAGTCATTGTCGGCGGCGCCTTTTTCGATAGCCGCCTGGACTTTCTGACCCAATTGCAGGACGCGCTAAACCCCGACGAGCTGATTGTGGGTATTGATCCAGCTACCGTCAAAGCACCACCTCAACTGGCTGATCTGGCTGGGGTCAGGGTAGTAGATACCTCTCTGCTCACCAAGGAAGAGGACACCGACAAGCAATTAAATACCTACCTGCACGCCAAATATATGGTTGTAGACACCCGTAGTGGAGGGCGCCATCTGGTTACCGGGAGCGCCAACCCCAGCAAGCCAGCCTGGCTATCATCCACGCTGACCGGCAATACGGAGATCATGCTGGTTCGGTCCGATGCCGAGGTACGCGCCGCTTGCGCAGACCTCGGGCTGTCGGATATCGCTAATGCGCCGGAAATCAGCGCAGAAAGCTGGAAGGCAGTCAAAGAGAATTGGGAAAAAGAAGAGCCCGACTCCCCCACCGGCAACCCCTTGGGGATCGCCATTGCGGCTGAAGGCAGGATCCAGTTCAAGACACCAGTCACCCTCTCTGCTCCGATCCATGTGCAGCTGATGGATGCTGACGGTATCAATCTGGAGCAACTGGACGTAAAAGCCAGCCAGCAGTCTTTCGATCTCTCGCCCAGTCCGGAAGCATTGGCCTCGGTTGCCATGATTTGTATCAGTGGCGGCGAAGGCGAAGAGTTTCAGTTCTATGTTCACCATGTAGAACAGATTCAGGAGCATTCAAGAACCGGGGCTCAACGCAAGTTTAGCGATGCCCTGGCTAGCTTGAGTTTCGATTCCCCGGACCTGTCCACTTTTTTGAACTGCGTACATCGGATGATTTTTTCTGATGATGAAGGCAAGCCAAGCAGCAAGCCCATCGCCCTACAGGCCTCCGGTCCGGCCAGCAGCAATCAGGCGGACTCCACCCCTGCCGGTATGTCAGTGGATATCAATGACACCAAAAAGATTAAAAAGAAACGCCGGTTTGAAGCCAAGGAAGATTTGGCCTACCTGCTGGACGTGTTGATCTATCACCTGAAAGTCGATGATGTATCAATGAACGCCTTTGAAAGTGCAGATAAGCTGGGACGAACCGAAGAAGAACAAATCGATGCTGACGACTCAGAGGAAACCGTACAGCAACAACAGGCGTTGAGCACTGAAGAGAGTCAGAAGATCCTGCAACTCTGTCACCGTAAGATCAGGACCCTTGTAAGCCACACCATAGACACTCTGAGTCAACTCAAGGCCCAAAAGCTGGACATTGACAGTGTTCTGGTGAAATTAATCGCTGTGCTGGCTGTTTTGCGGGAGCTGAGGAACTGTGACCGTACCCAAAGCTGGATAGAAAAGGGGAAAACCACCGTTCCCCTTGATGTGCGAAAGCAGCTGTTGAGTTCTGCATTGGCAACCCTGTTTGAAGGCAGCCAGTCGCTAATGCAAATTGACAACTCTCAGCCAGAGCTGGCGAATACCGAAGATCTCAGCCGGCTAAAAGGGCTGCTGATCTGGTTAGCCTGGGATTGTGGATTGATGTTCCGCCCGGATTCTCCCTACGCGGAGCCGCCAGAGGCCGAAGACGAACGTTTTATGGCTAACGCGGCCTTATTGGCAATCGCCCAGATCATAAACAGCGATGAAGGTGTGGTGGCACAAGCCAAGGAAAGTATAGGTCCGCTGTGCAGTGGCGATCTGAGCTGGCTGCACTGGATAGAAGGCTTCGGTGCCGCCCTGAAACGCCCGGAGTCCCTGCCGACACCCTCTGCTGAATACACAGCCCGCCCCGGTGATCTCGCCATTCACAAATCATTGCCTCATCTGGGCTTCAGGCTAATCAGAAGGGCCCCCTACGAAACAGACAAGATCGCCATGCAAGGTTTCTCAGAAAGTAAACCGTTGGCGGTTTATAAGGCAGAGGTCATCAGTGCCTTCTCCACAAAAGAACTGGTCAGGCCGTCGGTTTGACGCAATCATAGTAACTTGTGATCTGCATTGATCATCGACTCTAAGGATTGGAAGATTGAGTAGCTTTAATGAGGCCGCGCTGGAGCAGGCGATTATTCAACTACTGGAGCAGCAGGGATACCCCTACACCCCCGGTGGCGAACTGGAACGAGCTCCCAACGAGGTACTGATCCAGGAAGACCTGCGCCGAGGCGAGGGTCACGCCGAGGCGAGGGTCAGGTCTTAAATTTCACACATGAGGCGAGAGCGAGGTCTTAAATTTCACACGCCAACTCTAAATCAACCAAAACCAACCACACTCAAAAACAGCCCAGCCCATCGCCAACCGAGCCAAGGCTGGTTTCAACCAAGAATCACCCTTGCCAATTTGAGCCCTGGCCCGCTCAAACCAAGCCCAGCCCCTCACACACCCAGCCTAGGCCCTCTCCAACCAACAATCGGCTCAAAAAAAGTGAGCGCATTCTTACCCTGAAATAGCCCAGCCTATAACTTTGCTAACCCATGCTAACTGGCGAATAGCCTGTTTTAAGCGGGCGATAGGTTGAGCTTGCCTTGGGATAGCCTGTGCTCGAATTGGGCTAGCCTGGGCTCTTGGCGGGCTAGGCTGAGCTAATTCCGAGCGGGCCGATGGTTGGCGAGGGGCTGGGCTATCTTGGTGATAGGAGGGGGTATAACGGAAGTGGCCGGGGGGTATCGCTTGGATAGGTTAGGGGGATTGGAACAACCCCCCTGGTGGCATGAGCCGGGCTTAGGCCAGCGTGGAGCCTTCCTCCTCGATCGTGGCGCCTGTTTCGTTATTATTGGCCCGGCGGGTGTTGGGGAAACGGGCGGATAGGTCATCGCGTATGGTTTTGGCGCTGGGTTGGTTGCTGTCGGCGGCGGTTTTTACGCCTCGGTAGTAGATCAGCGCTGCCTGGTAGGCTTCGCTGCCGGCCAGGAGTATGGAGTCGTCTATGGCTTCGGCAATGGGTTGTAGCGTGCGTTGCAGGGTATTGAGGGTTTCCAGGCCGGCGAGGTCGGCGTCGAACAGCTCGGTGGAGAGAAATACGGGGGCGAGTTCCGGGTTGAGTGATGCGTATTCACGCGCTTTTAAGACGAAGTCCAGGGTTCGTGGCCCCAACTTGGGTAGCTCTCTTCGGCTGTCGGCGGTGAGGTTCGCCAGGTGTGGGCGGAGGGTGTTAACAAACGTTTGCAGCGCTTGCGTGGCGGTTTGTAGCTCTTCTGCGGTGATGCTTAGGTTGTAGTTATTTTCTTGCGGCATGGTTATTTTCCTTAATGGTCTTCCTGTTTTTTTAGCAAACAGTGTTTTTTATCCGGTGATTTAAAAAGCAAATCGCTAAAGAATTTAATTGAGCACCCAAATTAAATCCGCCGCTGATAATAATTTAATAGTGGGTGTTGAGTGTGACGGAATTCTAGTTATTGGCTCAGCCACACAAATCCGTGGCGCCTTATTAATTATGGTTCCAATTTTTTAATACTAAAGTATGATTAGTTTAATGCTTGGTGTTAGTGCTCTGGTGTCGTTCAAGTTATTGAGTAGTAGCTTAAAAGGGGCGAGGGCCAACTCTTATTTTTTGCTCAGCAATCCGCGAATTTGCGACAGGGCTATAGGTGAAGTCAGGCCATAAAAGGGTAGAGGCAGAGCTTACATTTTACTCTCATAAAGCATTGAGCCTGGGCATCCCTTTCGCTTTTGTTGCAGTGATGTTAAACGCCTACCTACCCCGTAATTTTCCAGTTTTAGTGAATGATTAACCGCCACCAATGAACTACTACCAGCAAAACCATCAAGCACTTTACGCTCAATACACCAGTATTGAGCCGGAGCAGCTGCATCAGCCCTGGTTGCATCTGCTGCCTACCGTGCCGGGTATTGCCTGTGATTTGGGGGCGGGTTCTGGCCGGGATGCGAATTGGTTGGCAGCGCTGGGCTGGGATGTAACTGCGGTAGAACCCTGCCAAGCGTTGCGGGCGTTAGCCAAAGCAAACAGCCATGCCAATGTGTGTTGGCTGGACGATACGCTGCCGGAGCTGAAGCGGGTGCGGGCGCTGGGGCAGCGCTATAACCTGATTTTAATTTCAGCGGTTTGGATGCACCTATCACCACCACAGCGCGCACGCGCTTTTCGAATTGTGAGTGAACTGTTAGCGCCCGGTGGTTTACTGGTGATGAGTGTTCGCCACGGGCCGGATGATGGCCGGCAATTTTTCGATGTGCCGATTGGTGAGTTACAAGCCCAGGCGCGAGAGCGCGCTTTGTCTGAAGCTTTGTATGTGAAAACGGGTGATGCCTTGGGGCGTGGTGCTGTTTACTGGGAGACGCTCTGCCTGCGGCTGCTGGATGACGGCACCGGTGGCTTGCCCCTGTTGCGCCATATTATTGTGAATGACAATAAATCGTCGACCTACAAGTTGGGGCTGTTACGGGTGCTGTCTCGTATTGCCGAGGGGGCACCGGGTATGGTGCTTAACCGCACCGACAACACTGTAGAGATCCCTTTTGGTTTGGTGGGTTTGTATTGGTTAAAACTCTATTTGCCATTAATCACCAAACACGGTTTACGACAACACCCAAACAGTGACAGGGGTTATGGCTTTGCCAAAGAGGATTTCTATTTTCTGAAGAAATTCTCGCCGTTCGATTTGAATTTGGGGGCCACCTTTTATGGCGCTGATGCGGCGGCATTGGTGGGTGCCATTCGTGACTGCTGCGCTAACATTAAAGCGATGCCCGCCCATTATATTCAGTACCCAGGGCAGAACCGGCCGGTGTTTGAGTGCGAACGGGAAACTGTGCGTAACGGCAACAAACCCTTCCAGTTGAATAAAGAGTCTCTTGCCCGCTTTGGTCTATTTCGGGTGCCGGCCGCACTGTGGCAAACGCTAGGCCAGTACGCCTGCTGGGTAGAGCCCGCCATTGTCACCGAGTGGGAAGCTCTATTGGCAGGATGGGAGGCAAGGTATTCCGGGGATATCTATCGTCGGGCACTGGAGTGGAATGAAGGTAAGCGTGATACCAACCAGGTGCGTGGGCGTATCAACACGCTTACTGGGCAGGGTGAGGTGGTGCGCTGTGTCTGGTCTGATAAAACCCTTAAGGGCGATGCCTACGCCGTGGACCACTGCTTCCCTTGGTCCCGCTGGCAGAATAATGACCTCTGGAATTTACTGCCAGCAACCCTTTCGGTAAACGCCAACAAGAGCGATAAACTGCCCTCGGCACCGCAGTTACACCACTCAAGAGATTTAATCATCGACTGGTGGCAGCGTGGCTATATGGAGTCACCAATGAGTGAGATGTTTTTAATTCAGGCTGAAGCCGCCTTACCTTTGATGGGTAGTAATACCTCCGACCTGGGTGACCTGTACGAGGCGGTTTGTCATCAACGTGTAACTTTAAAAACGAATCAGCAGTTGGCGGAGTGGGCGTGTATCACCCCTCGGTAATTCACCATTGATTGCTGCTGTTCGATATCGGTAGAGCAGGCTTGATATATACACATAATTTATTCTCTGCATGCCAAACATTGTGGGCGACCGCCCGTGGTGGGGTTACCCGGAATAAATTGATACCTCGGTTGGGCGACCGCCGATCGCCCCTACGGTGGTGCTGATAACCGCCAGGTTTAAATATTTCACCCGTAGCGCAGATAACGCCACAACCTATCCATCAAGACAACAAAGCCCCACGCCGTGTAGCGGCCTTAAAATTTGACGCCTGCGCCGAGTTCTTCTATAGAGTTCATATCCTATTTCCAATAGCGCAAACCCACATTCGTTTAGGCAAACTCATGGCAGAGATTATTCCCTCTTTAGGCAAGGATGTTTTAGCCAGAATGACCTCCGGCGAAAAGCGCTTCGTCCAGCGTTTGAAGTCGCTTTTGGAAGATGACTATATCGTTTGGTATGACATTCCCGTGGGCCGCCAGCGCCGCTATCCCGATTTTATTGTTCTGCACCCAGCCCGGGGCTTGCTGTTTTTAGAGGTTAAGGATTGGAAGATAGATCAACTACGCAATATCAATAAAAAGAGCGTTACCTATTTAACCGCTACTGGGCTAACCGAGCAGCCACACCCTTTAGAACAGGCACGCCAGTATGGCTTGGTGGTGGTTCACCAGTTGCAGCGAGATCCGCTCTTGCAACAAACCTGTGAAAAGTATCAGGGTAAGTTGGCGGCGCCTTGGGGCGTAGGCGTGGTGTTAACCAACATTACCCGCAAGCAGATGGCTAACGCCGTACCGGAAGAGGTGCGCGAGCGGCTGTTGCCCGACCACCTGATTATCTACAAAGATGAGATGACCGAATCGGCGGATGCCGAGGAGTTTCAATCCCGCCTGTGGGCGATGTTTAACTACCAGTTTCCGCGCCAGTTAACACTGCCACAGATGGACCGTATTCGGGCCTATCTTTTTCCTGAAATTGTTATCGATACGCCCCAGCAAGATTTCTTCCCCGCCCCGGAAACGGATTCCACCGAGCAGCGAGTGTTGCCTGATATTGTGCGTATTATGGATGTGCAGCAGGAGCAGCTGGCCCGCAGCCTGGGCGAAGGGCACCGGGTGATTCATGGTGTGGCGGGTTCCGGTAAAACCTTGATACTGGGCTTTCGAGCTGAGGTAATCGCCAGGCTTACGGCCAAGCCGGTGTTGATTCTCTGTTACAACATCAGCCTGGCCGCTAAATTACGCTCGGTTATGGAGGCCAAGGGGCTAACCGGGCAGGTACAGGTTTACCATTTTCACGACTGGTGTAAGGCTCAGTTAAAAACCTACAGTGTCGACTTACTGCAAGGTGGTGAACCCATTTGGGAGCGGCAGGTGTTTTCCGTCATGGATGCCGTGGACAAGGGGCGCATTCCTCGCGCCCAGTACGGTGCGGTCATGATTGATGAGGGGCACGACTTCGAGGCAGAGTGGTTGACCTTGGTGGTGCAGATGGTCGACCCGGAATCTAATTCGCTCTTATTGCTCTACGACGATGCTCAGTCCATCTATAAAAAGAAATCGGGCCTCGACTTCACTCTCTCGAGTGTTGGCATTCAAGCCCAGGGGCGTACCACGGTGCTGCGCTTAAACTATCGCAACACCCGCGAAATTCTCGATTTCGCCTACCGCTTTGCTGCTGACTTTCTCACCTCACAAGATTCCGACGAAGACCATATTCCACTGATCGCGCCGGAAGCGGCCGGCACCTCTGGTCCCGCGCCGGCCGTGATTTCATTGAGCCATTGGCAGAATGAGCTGGAGCATATCGTGCAGAGCTTACAGGCGTGGCGTGAGCAGGGGATGGATTGGCGGGATATGGCCGTGCTCTATGTTTCCGGTTATCAAGGGAGTTCGATTGATAAGCGGTTAACTCAGGCGGGTATCCCCCACCTGTGGATGGGAACCAAAGCCTACAAACAAAGCTACGACCCAACGCAGGATCGCGTCACCGTATTAACCATGCACAGCAGTAAAGGGCTGGAATTTCCCGCGGTGATATTGGCCGGTATCGGCCAGATGAAGGATAAAGATCTAGTTGCAAACACACGCCTGGTGTACGTGGGCATGACCCGAGCCCAAGCGCAATTACAGGTGTTGTTGTCTGGTAATTCTATGATTGCTGATCAGGTGCGTGCTTTGGGTTAGCTGTGGTTTGGTGATTTCTGAGGGGGGGGTAATTTGGGCACGTGGGCGACCGCCGGTCGCCCCTACGGTGGTGCGGATTACCGCCAGGTTTGAATATTTCGCCCGTAGGGCAGATGGCCACACAACCCTGGCGTAAGCCGAAAAAGGCCGCCCGCCAGGGCAGCCTCCTATCCTCTAACCGCGTTTACGCAATACCACCTCCACATATTCCGAAGGCACCACTAACGAGCCGTCGGTGGCTGTGTTGCCCTCTGCCAGCAGCGCTTTGAAATCCGCTTCCAGTGCACGGGCGCCGGCTTCATCCAGTGCTGCAAAGGCTTTATGGATGGGGCCGTAGTAGCGGCGGAAGATGTCGAGAAAATGCTCTGCCGAGCAGTAGCGGAAGTTGAAATCCCGGCGCTTGAAGGCGACCACGTCTACCGCATTGCCAAACAGTTGTTCTATGCCGGCTTCGGTACCCCAACGTGACGGGGGATTGAGGCCCGCGGCCGGGGGAACGTGTTTGCCGATGCACTTAAACACCTGGCCGATAAAGCCTTCCGGGGTCCAGTTGGCCAGGGCGATGGTGCCACCGGGGCGACAGACGCGCACCATCTCGGCGGCGGCCTGGGCCTGGTTGGGGGTGAACATGACGCCGTAGGTGGAGATAACCGCGTCGTAGCTGTCGTTGTCGAAGGGCAGGTTTTCGGCATCGGCCACCTGGAAGTCGATCTTCAGGCGTTCCGCTTCGGCGCGTTGGCTGCCACGCTCCAACAGGGTGCCGACATAGTCGGTGGAGGTGACCTGGCAGAAGCGGCGCGCCGCGGCGAGGGTGGCGTTGCCGTTGCCGGCGGCGACATCCAGTACGGTGCTGCCGCTGACCAGGTTGGCGGTTTCACACAGCTGTTCGCCGACGATCTGCAGGGTGGTGCCGATCACGGCGTAATCGCCGCTGCCCCAGGTGGCTTGTTGTTTGGCTTTGATTGCCTCTAAATCTACAATGGGTGCCGCTTGTACAGGGTTTGCGAGTGACATGGTCTATCTCCTTGATTCGATTGTTTTTGGTTTTCGCTAGATTTTGGGTGGGGCCTAGGTGGTTTGCCTTGCGGCCTTGATAGCTAGGGCCTGTTAACACTAATTTAGCGCCTCTGTTGAGCTTGAAATGAGCTCGATCTAGGCGCGAGCCGCGTAGTTTGGTGGGCCCAAATTAGCGGTGAGCAACAACGAGCGAGCTCATTTCAGGCTCAACCCTTCGGGCTGGGGCCAGTTTTTTGCCCAGCGTTGTTGCCAGCCGCTTATGTAGGCCCACTACCTGGCACGTCTGGCGCCTAGCTGGACAAAAAACTGACCTCCAGCAGTGGTGCTAAATTAGTGTTAACAGGCCCTAGTTTTCCAAAAACGGGCGGGCCTAACATGGCGGTTTGCTGGAGATTTGTTGGAGATTGTGTGGCGGTTTGCCCGCTGGTGAATGTCGGCCAGGCGATGGCTGCCTGCTGCACGATGCTTGATGGTTAAGGGAGGACGGACGTTGAAACTGAAGGCTAAACCAGCGGTGGCGGGGCGGTGATTTACCGTTTTGGCCACTGCGAGCTGGACCTGGCGGTGGTCGAGCTGCGCTGTAACGGTGAGGTGGTTTCGATAGAGCCCCAGGTCTTTCGCCTGCTGGTCTATCTGGTGGAGCATCGCGAGCGCATGGTCAGTAAGGACGAGATTATTGAGGCCGTCTGGAGTGGCCGGGTGGTGTCGGATTCCGCCCTGACCAGCCGCATTAAGGCCGCGCGCAAGGCCATCGGCGACAGCGGCGAACAGCAACGGCTGATCCGCACCGTACGCGGGCAGGGCTTCCGCTTTATTGCCGAGGTGCAGGGGCAGGAGGTGCCGGTCGCGTCGGCGCAACCGGGCCAGCCCCTAACTCCCTCTACAAAGTTCTCTACAGCGTTCTCTACAAAGCCCTCCACAGATCTCGCCGCAAACCCGTCCGAAAGCGCGCTGGCAATGCCAGTGCCAGCCGTGAAGCCGTCGATTGCGGTGCTGCCCTTTGCCGTGGTCGCTGTCGACGAGCGCCAGGTGATTCTCGCGGATGCGCTCCCCCATGAATTGATTACCGCCCTGGCGCGGCTGCGCTGGCTGTCGGTGATTGCACGCACCTCCTCCTTTCGCTTCCGCGATCCGGCGGTGGATATTTTAGAAGTGGGGCGGGCGCTGAAGGTGGGTTATTGCCTGACGGGCCTGGTGGAGAGCCGCGCTGGCCGGTTGCTGGTGTCGGTGGACTTGGTGGACACCGGCAATCGCAATATCCTCTGGAGCGAGGTGTTCGACTTTAACTTCAGCGAGGTGCACGACATTTGCAGTTCGCTGGTGGATAGTGTGATCGCCGCACTGGAGCTGCAAATTCCCCTGCACGAGGCGGGTCTGGCGCGGCTGCGCACCTCGGAATCTCTCGATGCCTGGGCTGAATACCACCTGGGCCTGCAGGCCATGTACCATTTCAATCACCGCGATAACGCGATGGCCGAGGCGCACTTCCAGCGCGCGCTGAAACTAGACCCGCACTTTGCCCGCGCCCATGCCGGCGTCTCCTTCACCCGCTTCCAGGATGCCCTGCTCAACTACAGCGGCGACGTGCCGGCGGCGATCGAGAGTGCCCGCCGCTATGCCGAGCGCGGTTACGAGCTGGACCCGGTCGACCCGTTTACCAACCTGGTGCTGGGCCGTGCGCACCACCTGGCCGGGGATTTTGAAACCGGTATTGTCTGGTGCGATCGCGCCAATACCCTGAGCCCCAGCTATGCCCAGGGCCAGTACTCCCGGGGGCTTGCCAGCGCCATCCTGTGCCGCGGCCAGGACGCCATGGAGAGCGCCGAGCGCGCCATCACCCTCAGCCCACTCGACCCTCTGCTCTACGCCATGTACTCCTCGCGCGGGCTGGGCCACCTGGTGCTGGGGGAGGTGGAGGCGGGGCTGCACTGGGCCGAGCGCGGCGCCCTCTCGCCCGGGGCCCATGTCATCATTGTGCTGATCGCGCTGATTGCCAACGGCCTGGCCGGCAACGAACCCCGCGCCTGGTTCTGGGCCCGGGATGCCAAAAACCGGCGCGCGGATGTGACGGCGGCACTATTGTTCCGCTCGTTTCCCTTTGCCGACCCAGCCGTGCGGGAGCGGTTTAGCAAGGTGCTGACCCGGTTTGGGATTCCGACAAGCTAGCTGATTGCTTTGGGTGGTGAATTTGGGCACATGGGCGACCGCCGGTCGCCCCTACGATGGTGCAGATTACTACCAGGTTTAAATATTTCACCCGTAGGGCAGATAACCGCTCCTTCGTGATCTGCATTCCCCCCCATCCATGGCGGTCGGCGATCGGCGATCGCCCGTGGTGGGGTTACCCGGGAATAAATTCAAAAACAAAAAAAGCCGCAATTAATTGCGGCTGAGGGAATATCTGATTACGTTAATATCGGTAATCTGGCGGATACCGACCGTGCATTAATCAGATTAAAACTGGGCTCTAGGTAGGTAATTACAGAAATTAGAGTATCGCCCCCGAATTAACGGGGGCTTTTCAAATGGATTACGCAGATAGCGCTAATTATTTGATGAACATCATCTCTGCGTATTTTGGCAGTGGCCAGCAGCTGTCGTCGACCAGGGTTTCCAGGGTGTCGCCGTAGCCGCGGATCTCCAACATGAGTGCGCAGATCTCTTTAGCGCAGTAGACCAGGTGCGCTTCGGTGTCGGGGAAGTCGTGTTTGCCCATGGCGGTTTTCAGTTTCTCTACACCGGCCATCATGCCGCTGGCGGCACTGGCGATGGCGCTGGCGATGCCGGTATCCAGGGAGATGCCCAGGCTCGAGGCACTGCTGTAGGTGCCGGTGAGATCCGACAAATAACTCATGGCCGCCGGGTAGATTTTGGTGGTGGCGATATCGATCACCAATTTTGCTTCCACCTCGATGGTTTGCACGTACTGCTCGGAGTAGACCTCGTAGCGGCTCTCCAGCTCCACGGGTGACAATACCCCGGTGCTGGAGAAGAGTTGAATCACTTCGGGGCTGGTAAAGGCGGGCAGGGCATCGGCGGTGGTGGGCAGGTTTTTCAGGCCGCGCTCGGCCACGGCTTTTTCGTGCCACTCGCTGGAGTAACCGTCGCCACCAAAGACCACATTGCTGTGTTCATCCATCAACTCTTTTAACACCATCACCACGGCTGCGGTTTTATCCACCTCAGAAGCCAGGGCCGGCTCCAGTTTTTCGGCAATCCAATTTAATGAGTCGGCGAGCATGGTGTTCATGGCGACCAGCGGGCCGGAGACCGACTGCGATGAGCCCACGGCACGGAATTCAAAACGGTTGCCGGTAAAGGCGAAGGGCGAGGTGCGGTTGCGGTCGCCGGGGTCGCGTTTAAACGGCAGAATTTGGCCCAGGCCGATATCCATCTGGCCGCCCTGTTCGGTGGCGGCGAGGTTGCCCTCTTTAATGTCCATAAAGACTTTTTCAAGCTGTGTGCCTAAGTAGACAGAGAGAATGGCCGGCGGTGCTTCGTTGGCTCCCAGGCGGTGGTCGTTGGAGGCGGAGGCGATAACGGCGCGCAACAGTGGGCCAAATTTATGCACACCGCGAATTACAGCACCACAGAACAGCAGGAAGTTGAGGTTCTGTTCCGGTGTGCTGCCTGGGTCGAGCAGGTTGCCCTGAGTGGAGTTACCAACCGACCAGTTAACGTGTTTACCCGAACCGTTGACGCCGGCAAAGGGTTTTTCGTGCAGCAGCGCAACAAAGCCGTGACGCTTGGCGGTGAGCTTCATTACGGTCATCAACAGTTGTTGGTGATCAGAGGCGACGTTGGCCGCTTCAAAATAGGGGGCGATTTCAAACTGGCCGGGGGCCACTTCGTTGTGGTGGGTTTTGGCGGGAATGCCCAGGCGGTAGAGTTGATCTTCGAAGTCTTGCATAAAGACCTGAACCCGCTCTGGAATAGCACCGAAGTAGTGGTCATCGAACTGCTGGCCTTTGGCCGGAGGTGCGCCAAACAGCGTGCGGCCGGCGAGCAGCAGATCGGGGCGGGCGTAGGCAAATTTTTCGTCGATTAAAAAGTACTCCTGCTCGGCACCGCAGCTGGAGTTGAGGGTGCTGATTTCGGTTTCGCCCATCAGGCTCAGTACTTTTTTGGCGGCTTTATCCATGGCGGCGTTGGAGCGCAGCAGCGGGATTTTTTTATCGAGGGCTTCGCCGGTCCACGACATAAACACACTGGGGATCATCAGTGTCGCGCCGTTGGGCGTGTGCATCACGTACGCGGGGCTGGTTGGGTCCCAGGCGGTATAACCGCGCGCGGCGTTGGTCATACGCAGGCTGCCGTTGGGGAAGGAGGAGCCATCGGGCTCACCTTTAATTAACAGGCTGCCGGTAAATTCGGTAATGGCGTTGCCATCGGAGTTGGTAACGATAAAGCCATCGTGTTTTTCCGCGGTGGCGTTGGTCATGGGGTAAAAAATATGGGAGAAGAATTTAACCCCTTTGGTTAAGGCCCACTCTTTCATTGCGGCGGCAACCACATCCGCGGTAGCGGCATCCAACGGCGAGCCGGTTTGCACGGTGTTCTTCATCGCCTTAAAGGCGTTCTTCGAGAGGTACTCTTCCATGGTGGCCAGGTTGAAGACATCGTCCGCCCAAATTTTGTTGAGGGGCAGGGGCATTTCAACGGCCATCGGTGTTGCTTTACAAATTTCACTTACGGCAAGCAACCTGGATTCATTTCCACTCATAACGTATTCCTTGTAACTGTATAAATTATAGAAAGAAGACCGACGCTGATCGGCGGGCCGAATGCCCGGGTTGAGCAGGGCTATTCGCGCGAAAATCGATATAGGGTTAACGGAGCCTGTATTCAGTAAGGCGGGAGGTTTGTACCGGGTAAGGTACCTTCCGAGCAGTTACTGGCATTCACACTCAGGGAATTGGAAACGCAATTATTGCGCCATGTTAGCTCCTGCCAACGGCGGCTATGCGTGCAGCAAGTAATGTGTAAGGTTAGGCGAGAGTTTAATGGCCGGTGTGTAATTGAATGGTGCGCAGGCAGGTTGGTGATGGTCCGTTTATGCGCGCGGGATTATAGCGGTAAGTAAATATCTGGTTGGCGAGTGTTAAGTTTTGTTATGGCAAAAACCGAAAATAAAAAACAAACCTCGGTTGGGCGACCGCCGGTCGCCCCTACGATGGTGCGGATTACCGCCAGGTTTAAATATTTCACCCGTAGGGGCGATCGGCGATCGCCCGTGGTTGGGTTTCCCCGGAATAAATTGATACCTCGGTTGGGCGACCGCCGGTCGCCCCTACGATAGTGCGGATTACCACCAGGTTTAAATATTTCACCCGTAGGGGCGATCGGCGATCGCCCGTGGTTGGGTTTCCCCGGAATAAATTGATGCCTCGGTTGGGCGACCGCCGGTCGCCCCTACGATGGTGCGGATTACCACCAGGTTTGAATATTTCACCTGTAGGGGCGATCGGCGATCGCCCGTGGTGGGGTTACCCGGGAATAAATTGATGCCTCGGTTGGGCGACCGCCGGTCGCCCCTACGGGGGTTCAGATTTCCGCGGGGTTTAATTTGGGCACGTGGGCGACCGCCGGTCGCCGACCGCCATGGATGCGGAAGGCCGCCCCGGGGGGGAATGCAAAAAGCGAAGCGGTCCGACGATTCGGAACAGTTTTCTGCCCTACGATTGTATATACCGCCGCCAGTGGTGGTGATGGAGATACCGCCTGAGGCTACTTTTGGATCTCTTTACAGGTTTTAACTACCGTCAGGCTGTAACTATTCCCGCTTTAAACAACCACCCCACCAAAAACATTACCGCCAACAAACCCAGCCCGCTAACTAGCCATAGCTTGCTCAGTCGGGCGACGGGGATCGGCGGTAATAATTCGGCCGATGCAGCAGACGTTTGTGGTTGCTCGGGCTTGTTCATGCGCCGATAGCAGGCGATGAAATAGTCCAGCTCTTTCATCGTGATTTGAACGTCCTGTTTGAACAGCGCAAAAATCTGGGCATCGTTTAAGAGATCTCTGGATCTGCCGAAGCCACGCTGGGAAAAGGTCTCCTCAATGATGGGCGGGGCACCGAACCAAGCGGCGGACTGGTAGAGCGTCTGGGCTTGTTTGTGCCATTCCCTAAAGGCGCTGCTGCGATAGCTCCGTGGGTTATCGCCAATTTTCTTTAAGCCCTGTTTGACCTCTGCCAGTAACCGCACGGGTTGCGGGTACCGGTCTGGACGACTGGTCGCAGACGGCGGGGTGAGACTTTTTTGATCGCCGGCACTTGTGGGCATAAGTTGCGGGATTCCAGAAGTGAGAGATTCGGTTGCTTTGGGCAGAGTAGGCCAAGAGGGGAATATAGCGCTGTTGACTGTTTCGGAAAGCGAATGGCGTCTAAATTTGTTAAAGAGGAGCCGTTTGGGCGATCGCCCGTGGGTGGTGGGTTGCCTCAGAATAAATTGATGCCTCGGTTAGGCGACCGCCATGGATGCGGAAGGCCGACCCGGGGGGAATGCAAAAAACGAAGCGGTTCGACGATTCGGAACAGTTTTCTGCCCTACGGTATTTGGATTACTACGATTTCAAATCTCCAAAGAATGTAGGGGCGATCGGCGATCGCCCGTTGGAGATTCAGATTTCCGCGGGGTTTAATTTGGGCACGCGGGCGACCGCCGGTCGCCCCTACGGGGGTTGGATTCCTGCGGGGATTGAATATTTTACCTGTAGGGCAGATAACCGTTCCTTCGTGATCTGCATTCCCCCCCATCCATGGCGGTCGGTGATCGGCGATCGCCCGTGGTGAGGTTACCCGGGAATAAATTGATACCTCGGTTGGGCGACCGCCGGTCGCCCCTACGGGGATTGGATTACCGCGGGAATTAAATATTTTATCTGCCCTACGTTCTTTGGTTATTTGAATTTTGCGCTTACCGCACTCGAGCAAACAAAACCAACTACTGACACGCATCCCACAGCCGCTTATACGCACTATCCAATTTCGACAAGTGCGCGTCGGTCGCCTCCAGCTCCTGCCACTGGCCAAAGCGTGAAGCGTTGCCCGCTTGATACCAAGCTTCCATCGCCTGCTTGAGTTGGTCCCGGCGGGTGACGGTTTCGCCAATACTCTTTTTCAGTGCCTGCAAACGCGTATTGGCGATATTGGCCACGGCGTAGTGCACGCCCCTCTCAAACAGGCGGGTACCGCCCCCTTCCATGGCAATCTGTTCGGCTTTGTCGATATCGGTGGGCAGTACGCCGGCCATAAAATCGATGTCGTAATCGGCAAACTCCGGCAGCCAGGGGGTGGTGGGGCCCATTAACACGGTGACGGCATTTTTGGCCAGCTCACTGAGGCGGCCGAAGGTTTTGTTGATCAACGAGGTGGCGGTGATAAATACCCAATCGGCCTCAGGGATGACAAATTCCGCGGCGCTATCGGGCAGGTCATCGGCCTGGGGTTGGCGTTCGAGTACGGTGTAGTTCAGGCCACCCAGCACGCTATCCATATGCGGGTAGCGGCCGATAACGACCACTTTTTTGTTGGTCAGCTTGGGGCGGAAGTAGCGGAACACCGCCAGATTGGCATCTTCGGTGGCGGGAATCACCTGCGCCTGCTGCATTAGGGGGTTGCTGGGCGAGTTGATCACCGCGTTGCAGGCGGCGAGGCCGAGGGTGGCATCAAAACCGTTCCAGGAGTGCAGCAGCGTGGTGAGTTCATCCACCGGTTTGCCCGCTACTGTCCCCGGCCACTGCAACAGCCGGGTTTTGTCGTGTGGGCTCATGGCAAAGCCGATGCTGGCCTGCCCATCAGCGGTGATCCGGCAGCTGCTCCAGGTCAGCCCCAGTTGAAACCGTTCCACCTGGGCATTGCCCTGCTTGGCGTACTGCAGCGCCGCTTTTTGTATAGCCTCATAGATACTGCGTGGATGCTTCATGGTGATACCTAACCAATTCCCCTCTATTTGAGGGGGATAATAGTAACGGGTTGGCCCGGGGATGGCCATCTGCCCTACGGTGTTCGGATTCCCGCGATTTCAAATCTCCAAAGAATGTAGGGCAGAAAACTGTTCCTACGTTTTTTGCATTCCCCGCCATCCATGGCGGTCGGCGATCGGCGATCGCCCATTTGGGGTTCAGATTTCTGCGGGATTAAATTTGGGCACGCGGGCGACCGCCGGTCGCCCCTACGATGGTGCGGATTACCACCAGGTTTGAATATTTTACCGGTAGGGCAGATAACGGTTCCTTCGTCGGACCGCTTCGTATTCTGCATTCCCCCGGGGCGGCCTTCCGTATCCATGGCGGTCGGTGATCGGCGATCGCCCATTGGGGTTCAGATTTCTGCGGGGTTTAATTTGGGCACGCGGGCGACCGCCGGTCGCCCGTGGTGGGGATTGCCACCAGGTTTGAATATTTCACCCGTAGGGCAGATAACCGCTCCTTCGTGATCTGCATTCCCCCGGGGCGGCCTTCCGTATCCATGGCGGTCGGTGATCGGCGATCGCCCATTGGGGGTTCAGATTTCTGCGGGGTTTAATTTGGGCACACGGGCGACCGCCGGTCGCCCCTACGATGGTGCGGATTACCACCAGGTTTGAATATTTTACCCGTAGGGGCGATCGGCGATCGCCCGTGGTGGGGTTACCCGGGAATAAATTTATACCTCGGTTGGGCGATCGGCGATCGCCCGTGGTGGGGATTGCCATCGGCGTTGCGGGCCTCCCCGCGATGACAATCAAAACCCACCCGGGCAAAAAATCACGATGCCAAAAACCCATCCTCAATCATGCTCTCATTAAACTTGCGCACAATTTTGCTATCGGTCTCCAACAACTCTTTATCCTTGCCGTTGTAGTTCATCACCGACAGCAGATCTTTAATCAGCTGAATGCGGGCGCTTTTTTTGTCGTTGGCATCGACGATTATCCAGGGGGCGATGTCGTTGTGGGTGGTGCGCAGCATGGTGTTGCGGGCTTCAGTGTACTGCGGCCAGTAGCGCAGGGCTTCGCGGTCGATGGGGCTGATTTTCCAGTTGGAGAGTGGGTCTTCCTCGCGCGCGGCCAGGCGCTGGCGCTGCTCTTCGCGGTTGATGTCGAGATAGTATTTGCGCAGCTGTATGCCGGAGTCGACCAGCATCTGCTCGAAGGGGTTAACCATGCGAAAAAATTGCTGGTAGTCGAGCTCGCTGCAAAAACCCATGACGTGCTCAACACCGGCGCGGTTGTACCAGCTGCGGTTGAAGATCACGAACTCCTGGGGGCAGGGCAGGTGGGGCACGAAGCGTTGAAAATACCAGGCGCCCATTTCCCGTTCGGTGGGTTTGCGCATGGCGACCACGCGGGTATCACGCGGGCTTAGGTGCTGCACGATGCGCTTGATGACACCGTCTTTACCGGCGGCGTCGCGCCCCTCCACAATAATCAGTATGCGATCGTTGCAGGCGATAAAGTGGCGCTGCAACTTTACCAGCTCAATCTGCAGTGCCCGCAATGTCTCTTTGTAGTGTTTCATCGCGCCCTCCGGCAATCTATTTTTCTGATGGGCATGGGTTTATTCACCAGCGCAACCCTAAACCCGTTTAGGTCATTTTCACCACGATATCGTTCAGTGTCTCTCCGGCCAGGGCGACCCGGTCGGCGGCGTTGGACATATGCCGGTAGACCTCGCGCCGTTTCATTATCTCCACCACAAAGGCGACGCTGGAGGCGACCGCCGCGCGCTGATCCTGTTCGAGGGGTTTGAGCAGCACCTCCAGGGTGTTGGCGTCGTCCCGGTGGGCGTCGGTTAAGGTGGCCAGGTAGTGTTCGGCATCGAACAGTTCGGCTAATGCGGCGCGGTAGATCTTTTCGGTTTTGCGTTCGGTTTTGCGCGCCTGCTCGGCGGCGCTGGCGGCCTGTTCCGGTTTTTTGGGCAGGGCGCTGAAGCCCGCCTGCAGGTCGCGGGCACCGCTGTCGAGCAGCTTGGCCATGGCCTGGGTGTGTTGGTCGGGCGGCAGCCGCAGCAGCCCCATTTCGCGCACGGTGGTTTTGGCGTAGTTGAGCAGGGTATCGATCACCGTGGTGGCCCGGAAGATATCCTCCCGGTCGATGGGGGTGGAGAAGGCCCGGTGCAGCAGCTCCAGATTTTGCGCCTTGATCTTGTCGCCGACATGCTCCAGCTCGCGCACGCGCAGGGCGTACTGCTCGTCGCCGGTCTCCATGTAGGCCACCAGCGCCTCGGTGCAGGCCACGGCGTTGTCACACTGCTGTACCAGCAGGCTAAAAAAATCGGTACTGGGGGGGATGACCCGGTCGAGCAGGGTTTTAATCAGGGGGCGGCGTTGGGCAGTGGTCATGGTTGAACTCACAGGGTTAGCAGCGAACGGAAAAGAGTGACCACGCCATAGAGTGCGGCACCGATGGCGGTGGTGATGGGTATGGTAATCAGCCAGGCGACGATGATCTCGTGGGCCTTGGCCCAGCGCACCGCGCGTGGGTGTTCCGAGGCACCGACGCCCATAATGGCGGTGCTGGTGACGTGGGTGGTGGAGACCGGGCCGCCAATCAGCGAGGCGCCAAAGATAATGACCGAGCCGGAGAGCTGGGCATCGAAGCCGTGCAGCGGCCCCAATTTATAGATGCCAAAGCCGATGGTACGGACAATGCGCCAGCCGCCGAGCAGGGTGCCGACGGTGATGCTGGTGGCGCAGATCAAGATCACCCACAGTGGCACGTAGAACTGATCGATAGCGCCGCCCAGCACCAGCATCAGGGTGATAATGCCCATCCCTTTTTGGGCGTCGTTGGTGCCGTGGGCAAAGGCCATGGCGGCGGCGGTAAACCACTGGCCCCGGCGTAGTTTCTGGTTGGCGCTGGAGCTGGCGCCGCGCAGCAGAAAGCGCATCAGCCGGTGCAGGCTAAAGCCCACCAGGAAGCCGAGTACGGGTGAGGTGATCAGCGTGATAATAATTTTGCTCACGCCGGTGAGCTGGCCCTCGGCCAGGGCCGCGAAGCCCCAGTGAATATCGTGGTAACTGGCGCCCACGCTAACCGCGCCTATCAGCCCGCCCACCAGGGCGTGGGAGGAGGACGACGGCAGCCCCACACGCCAGGTGAGCAGGTTCCAGGCGATGGCCGCCGCCATACCGCAGGTGACCACCACCACCGCGTCAAACGCCTGTAGCGATTGCAGATCGACAAAGCCGCCGATGGTGTCAGCCACGGCGGTGCCACCCAACACCGGCCCCAAAAAGGTAAAGCCGCCCACCAGAATAATCGATTGCGCCGGCGTCATCGCTCGTGAGGCAATCAGGGTGGCGATCATATTGGAGGCGTCGTGCATACCGTTGGTAAAGTCGAAGGCAATCACCAGCAGTATTGAACAGATAATCAGAACCAGCAGTACGCTCATAGTGGCTATAGGGCGGCAAGGCCACTGGCGGTTGCGGATGATTGGCGTGCAGCCACTAAACTCTCCTTGCGTTTGGGTGGGGGCGCTTGTTGGGGCAAGGCCAAATTTCTGTGAGGGTAAAAGGCGCTAGTTTAATGGCGCTTATCGAATTTGGCACACAGTTCTATTGGAATCGTTCAGTTCATAAATGCCACGGCTTGATGGGTAAGGAGTGTGTGGTGTGGCGCTTACTGTTCACGATCATCAATGGGCCAATCAGCCGCTATCACTTGCCTCACCCGTTAATGGCACCGGGGTTGACAATAAAAACTGGAGTGATCTACCATGTTTCCTGTTTCGAAACAGGAAACGTGGTAGATGGTTATGATGCTAAAACCTCAGGATACATTGCTGGCACTCAAATACTGGTCTCTGAGGCGCAGTGGCCAGCAGGTAACGGTGAGAGAGTTGGCTGAACAGTTAAGTCTAAGCGCCGGCGAGGTTAGCAAAAGTGCTAAACGTCTGTTGGTGGCTCACCTTTTAGTGGAGCGGGAGGGTATCTACTACGCGGAGGCCAATGGTTTGGCCGAGTGGTTGTGCTACGGCGTACGTTACGCCTTTCCCGCACAAGCGTTGGGTTATGGCCGGGGTATGGCGACCGCCTGGAATTGCCCGTTGGTTAATACAGAGATAGTGCCTCCCCAGCCGGCTGCTATATGGGCAGTCAGCGGCGGTGAACAGGAGGGGGTGATTGTGGAGCCGATTGTGAGCGGGGTACCGCTGGCCGCCGCAAACGATGCGCTCCTGTATCAAGCGTTGGCACTGGTGGACGCGGTTCGCTTGGGTAAACCCCGGGAGCTTGCTATCGCCCGGGCCCATTTGAAAAGCCTGATAACCGGTAGGCTGCTTGAGACGTGAAAAATACCAATTACGATTTTAATTTGCGGCAGTTGACCATCGTGGCTGAAGCGCTCGGCCCGCTTTTGCCAAGAGTGACCTTTGTGGGTGGTTGTACCACGGTGCTGTTGGTAGACGAGGCGGCTTATTCGGGTGTTCGGCAAACAGAAGATGTTGATGTAATTGTTGATGTAGGCACTTACCTGCAGTATCAGAAATTTGCCGAGTCATTGCGGCAGCAGGGCTTTGTCGAAGACACCAGCGGCCCAATTTGTCGTTGGTTGTATAGGGCTGATAACGCCCGAATAAAATTGGATGTGATGTCGGCCGATGCTGAAGCTTTGGGTTTTACCAACCGCTGGTATAAAACGGCGGTGCAAAACGCAACGAAATACCGACTGCAGGATAATTTGTACTTGCAGGTGATTAGTCCGGTTGATTTTCTGGCCACTAAATTTGAGGCCTTTTTGGATCGGGGCAAAGGCGATTACTTCAGTCACGATATGGAAGATATTGTCTTTGTATTGGAAAACCGCCGCGACTTTATTGTGGAGTTGATGGCCGCGTCGGATGAGCATAAGCGCTACTTTGCTGAGCAGGCCAATAATCTCTTAAACGACAGTTTCCTCAATATTTTGCCGGGCTTAATGACGGTGAATGTTACGCCCAACCCGGTGCTCAATACCCTGAAAATAATGGCCAAATGGGGGTGAGTTATGATTGGAAATAGGGGGGGGGCAACTTACTCATTTAAATTATTGCCGACGCTATTTTGCCAATTGTATGTTATGGATGATCGTTTCTAAGTTAATCGGGGCACCCCGCTAACCGTTGCACGATAATCTAAAGCTCGTTATTTATTTTTTCTCAACCGTTGCCTATGTCTACCTGCTCCCCAAATAACCCTCCCCATCTGGCCGTTATCGGTGCCGGTCCCGCCGGATTAATGGCCGCCGAGCAGATTGCCAATGCCGGTTTTACGGTGACGGTGTTTGATGCGATGCCGAGTGTGGCCCGCAAGTTTTTGTTGGCCGGTGTGGGGGGAATGAATATCACCCACGCCGAGGCCTACCCGCAATTTATTAGTCGCTATGGCCAGGCGGCAGCTTCGCTAAAGCCAATCATCGACGAGTTCACTCCCGAGCAGCTGCGCGCCTGGATTCATGCGCTCGGCATCGATACCTTTGTCGGCAGCTCTAACCGGGTTTTCCCCACGGATATGAAGGCGGCGCCCTTGTTGCGCCGCTGGTTGCATCGCCTGCGCCAGCAGGGGGTGGTGTTTCATCCGCGCTACCGCTGGCTGGGCTTTGCTGATAGTGCCACCGAGTTGCAGTTGGCAACGCCCGAAGGGGAGGTGGTGCGGCGCTTCGATGCGGTGGTGTTGGCCTTAGGCGGCGGCAGTTGGCGGCGGTTGGGGTCGGATGGTGGCTGGGTGGAGCCCTTCGCTGCTGCCGGTGTGACGGTGGCCCCGCTTCAACCCAGTAACTGCGGCTTTAAAATTGCCTGGAGTGACTATATTCAGCAGCGCTATGCCGGTGCGGCGCTTAAAAATGTACGGCTGTTTTTGGCGGCGGGCGAGCCGCTTGTGGATGATCGGCGCGAACAGATCACCGTGGAAAAAACCGGTGAGTTTATTGTTAGCCAGTACGGTATTGAGGGCAGTTTGGTGTATGCCCTAAGCGCGCCTATTCGCGACAGTTTGGCGCTGCCGGCCGATAGCGCGCCCAAACTGTTTTTGGATTGGCTGCCGAAATTGTCGCACGCGGAGGTGGTAGCCAAACTCAGCGCGCCGCGTAAGGGGTTAACGCTGGCCAACCTGCTGCGCAAAAAATTTAAATTGTCGGCCTGCTGCCTGGCGTTGTTAACCGAGTGTGCGCCGGCGGCTGGTGTGCAGCGTGCCGGTGATCATGGGCCGGGTAATAGTGGACTGGGTTCCTTAGCCCATGCATCGCCAGAGCGGTTGGCCGGCCTGTTAAAAGCGATGCCGCTGCCGGTCACCACCGCGCAACCGATTGATGAGGCGATCAGCTCCGCCGGTGGTGTTGCTTTTGCGGAGTTGGATGAGCAGTTGATGGTAAAAAAATTGCCGGGGGTGTTTGTTGCCGGCGAGATGCTCGATTGGGAGGCGCCGACCGGCGGCTATCTGTTAACCGCCTGTTTTGCCACCGGGCGCTGGGCAGGCTTGGGTGCGGTGAAATGGCTAAGGAGTGCGGGCGACCGATGGTCGCCCGGCAATGGTTGGGATTACCGCGGAGATTGAATTTGGGCACGCGGGCGACCGCCGGTCGGCAACCGCCATGGATGGCGGGAATGCAAAAAACGAAGGAACAGTTTTCTGCCCTACGGTGGTGCGGATTACCACCAGGTTTGAATATTTCACCGGTAGGGGCGACCGCCGATCGCCCGTGGTTGGATTCCTCCCGAAATTGATACGACCACGCGTTCGAATTTAAAACGGCATGGTGTACTGTTTCAGCACCGCCTGCACGTCGGCTCGCATCTCTTCGGTAAATTCAATTTCAAACGCGGCAATATCCTCTTCCAACTGGGCCATGGTGGTGGCGCCGATGATGGTGGAGGTGACGCCGTCGACCTGGTCGCACCAGGCGAGGGCGAGCTGGGCGGTGGTGATATTGTATTTTTGGGCGATGGCGCCGTAGGCTTTGACCGCTTCGTTTACGGCGGCGGTATCGCGGAACAGGCCGTTGCGCTGGGCGATGGTCCAGCGGCTGCCTTCTGGGCGGGCGCCATCCAGGTATTTACCGGTGAGCGGGCCGCCGGCTAAGGGTGACCAGGGCAGGAAGGCGATATCTTCCATGGCACAGTGCTCGACCAGGTAGGGCCAATCTTTGCTGTGCAGCAGATTAAATTCATTCTGTATGGAGACCATGCGCGGCAGCTGGTGCTGCTCGCTCAATTTCAGGTAGGTGGCGATGCCCCAGGTGGTGTCGTCGGAGAGGCCGCAATGGCGAATCTTGCCCGCTTTTACACACTCATTCAGCCCCTGCAGAATATCGAGCATGCCGGCGGTTTCGGCCTCGGCACTGAAGTCGGTGATTTTGTAGTGGTTGGGGAAGTGTTTGCCAAAGTGCGGGCTGGTGCGGTTGGGCCAGTGCAGTTGGTAGAGGTCGATGTAGTCGGTTTGCAGGCGCTTGAGTGAGTTATCAACTGCTTCTAACACGGTTTCGCGGGTGAGCATTTTGTTGTCGCGCAGGTAGGGCACCGGTGAGATTTTGGTGGCCAGAATAAATTCGCTGCGTTGGCTTGGGTTGCGCGCCAGCCAGTTGCCGATAATAGCCTCGGTTTTGCCATAGGTTTCCGGGCTGGGCGGGATGGCGTACATCTCGGCGGTATCAACAAAATTAATGCCTTTGCTAAAGGCATAGGCCAGTTGTTGGTCGGCATCCTGCTGGTTGTTCTGTTTGCCCCAGGTCATGGTGCCCAGACAGACTCTGGAGACCTGCAGGCCGCTGCTTCCCAAGGTTGAATAGCGCATGTTTGGATTTCCAATGGTCGATGAGTGAATGGCGGGTATCGCGATTGCCGTAGACCTTAAGGAATGAGCGCCAGGAATTCAACCAACAGCTTGGTAATTATTGGCAGGCCTCGGTTTCCGCCCGGTCAGCTCCGCTAGCAGAGCGCAGTGGCGGGCTGCTGGGGGGGCCACACGCCGGCGCTTACTCTGCCTAAGCCACGCTTGGACACGCTGCTTGTTGCACAGGCCGACGGCATCGGCGCACCCATCTGACAAGCCCCCACAAATTTTAATTCACCGCGTAAGCCACTAAACTTTTCGTGAAGCGAACAGCTCTAAACGGCTGTTTATCAGCAAGCCAGGAGAACAAATATGAAAGATGCTCACGCGTTGGTTGGCGAAGCCAAACAGATGATTGAAGAGGTGAATTTGGATGCGGCCGAGCAGGCCATACAGGAGGCCGCCGCCGTGATCGACGTGCGCGAGCCGGATGAGTTTCGCCAGGGCCATGTGCCGGGGGCGATCAATATTCCGCGCGGCTTGCTGGAGTTTAAATTAACCGCCACGCCGGAGCTGACCGACCGCGATTTAAATCTGGTGGTCTACTGCAAAAGCAGCGGCCGGGCGGCGCTGGCGGCCAAGAGCCTGCAGGAGATGGGTTATCTGAAGGTGAAGAGCATCGCCGGTGGCTTTGATGCCTGGGCGGCGGCGGGTAAGGCGGTGGTTACACCGAAAGCGATCGATTTTAATTGACGGCAGTGGCGGGCGACCGCCGGAATCCAAATAATCAAAGAATGTAGGGGTGATCGGCGATCGCCCGTAGTGGGGTTACCCGGAATTAAATTTGCGCCCGATGTGGGCGACCGCCGGTCGCCCCTACGATGGTGCGGAATCCCACCAGGTTTAAATATTTCACGTGTAGGGCAGATAACCGTTCCTTCGTGATCTGCATTCCCCGCCATCCATGGCGGTCGGTGATCGGCGATCGCCCGTGGTGGGGTTACCGCCGGAATTAAATTTGCGCCCGATGTGGGCGACCGCCGGTCGCCCCTACGGTGGTGCGGATTACCGCCAGGTTTAAATATTTCACCCGTAGGGCAGATAACCGTTCCTTCGTGATCTGCATTCCTCGCCATCCATGGCGGTCGGCGATCGGCGATCGCCCGTGGTGGGGTTACCCGGGAATAAATTTATACCTCGGTTGGGCGACCGCCCAAACAGCGGTGGCCTATCCACCGGGCTCCCTACTATGCCCCGTCGCGCACGGCGGCGGGCTTTCTGCGAGGGCGTCTGCGTCGGTTGCGATTGGCGGGGGCGTCACCGCGGTTTTCTGTCTGCCTGGCTGCGCCGCTTCTCGGCTGGCCGTTAGCGTTGGCTTTCGCTTGGCGGTTGCCGTTGGGCTGCTCGCTTTTTGGCTTTTTCGGTTTGCGGTTTTGCGACGCTTTCAGTTTCGATTCCGGCAGGGTAAACGAGGGCGGAAAGCGCTCGTGAATCTCGCGCGGAATAATCTGCTGGGTGAAACGCTCAATGGCAAACAGCAGATCGGCATCTTCTTCGGCCACTAACGACAAAGCTTCGCCACTGGCGCCGGCGCGGCCGGTGCGGCCAATGCGGTGCACGTAGTCCTCCTGCACGTTGGGCAGGTCAAAGTTGATCACGTGCGGCAGTTGGCTGATGTCGATACCGCGGGCGGCGATATCGGTGGCCACCAACACCTGAATTTTGTTCTCTTTAAAATCGGCCAGCGCTTTGGTGCGCGCCCCCTGGCTTTTGTTGCCGTGGATGGCCGCCGCCGGCAGGCCGGCGCTGTCGAGCTGTTTCACCAGGCGGTTGGCGCCGTGTTTGGTGCGGCTGAAGACAAGCACCTGGTGCCAGTCGTTGGTTTGAATCAGGTCGATCAGTAATCTTGGCTTGTCGCCTTTGTTGACCGGGTAGACCGTCTGCTTAACCCGCTCGACGGTGGTGTTGCGCGGCGCCACGTCGATCTCCACCGGGTTGTTCACCAGCCCCTTGGCCAGGGCGCGGATGTCGTCGGAGAAGGTGGCTGAGAAGAGCAGATTCTGGCGTTTGGCCGGCAGCAGCTTCAGCACCCGTTTGATGTCGTGGATAAAGCCCATATCGAGCATGCGGTCGGCTTCGTCGAGTACCAGGATTTCCAGGTGCTCGAAGCGGACGGCGTTTTGGTTGTAGAGGTCGAGCAGGCGGCCGGGAGTGGCCACCAAAATATCGACGCCGCGGCGCAGGGCCATCATCTGCGGGTTGATACCCACACCGCCAAAGACCACGGTGGAGCGCAGGGGCAGTTGCTTGCCGTAACGGCTGACGCTGTCGCCCACCTGGGCGGCCAGCTCGCGGGTAGGGGTTAGCACCAGAGCCCGGGCCTGGTTGGCCTTGGCCGGTGTGCCCTGGCTGAGGCGCTGGAGTATGGGCAGGGTGAAGCCTGCGGTCTTGCCGGTGCCGGTTTGGGCGGCACCCATGACGTCGTGACCCTCCAATACCGCAGGAATAGCCTGGGCCTGAATGGGGGAGGGCGTGGTGTAGCCTTGCGCAGAGACAGCATCAAGTAGCTCTCGACGCAGACCTAAATCTGAGAATTGCATCTGGTTTCCAGGGGATTTGTAACGACCGAATATGGAAGGGGGCGTAAAGCCGGGGCGAGGATAACGGTTTTAGCGGTTTACCACCAGTGTTTATTTTTCGGACGACCGCCCGGTAATGGATGGGATTACCGGGGGATTTGAATTTGGGCCTGTGGGCGACCGCCGGTCGCCCCTACGAAGGTGGGGTAACTGCGATTTCAAACCACCAAAGAACGTAGGGCAGATAACCGCTCCGAATCGTCGGACCGCTGCGTGTTCTGCATTCCCCCGGGGCGGCCTTCCGCATCCATGGCGGTCGGCGGTCGGCGGTCGCCCGTGGTGGGGTTACCCGGAATAAATTGATACCTCGGTTGGACGGCCGCCCGGTAATGGATGGGATTACCACGGGATTGGGATTTGGGCCTGTGGGCGATTACCCAAAATAACGGCAGCCCCCACAGGTGGCATTACCCCTTGCGGTGATATTCCGCCACCAGCACCCGGATCTTCAGGCGGATGATATCGGCGAGCATCAGCATTTTGCGTTCGTGCTCCTGGCGGGCGATGTCGTAGATCTGTTTTTTCAGGGTTTCGCTGCTATCTTCGGGGACCGTCAATGACCACTCGGTGAAGAAGGCGTCGTAGCTGTCGATGGTTTTGATCAGCTCGAAGCGGATCTTCTCCCGGTCTATTTTCGGAATGGAGCCGAGCGCTTTGTCGATGACGACTTCAATGTCGGAGGCTTTTTGTTTGTCTGTTACGGGGAATTGGATAATGGTCGACATGGTGGCTTCCTTATTTTCTCCCTAAGCTGTTCTCAACCGTTCGAGCCCGGGCTGCCGTTTCCCGGGGCCGTTAAGGCTTTGTCTGGCGTTACTAGCGCTTCGGTTTCATTTTTCGAGCCAGTTTGTAAGTGGTTGATTTCTTTAAGTAAGGCTTCGCCTGAGTTGTTGCATTTGTAACAAATCGAGGGCTGAAGGTGGCCTATGTCCGGCGCCGGAGGTTGGACTGCTATTGACGGGGTAACCACTTCCACATTCAGGCTATAATCCGGCGACTATTTTTTGAGCTTGGGAGGGAGTATGCCAATTGCGTTAGCGCTTCACGTTTTAAGTGCGGTTATTTGGGTGGGGGGAATGTTTTTCGCCTATATGTGCCTGCGGCCGGTGGCCGGGCAGTTGCTGGAGCCACCCGTGCGCCTGCAGTTGTGGCGACAGGTGTTCAACAAATTTTTTGTCTGGGTAACTCTGGCCGTGGCGGTATTGCTGATTACCGGTTTATGGATGATTTTCGCTGTTTACGGCGGCATGGGTAATGTGCGCTCGTACATCCATACCATGCTGTTGTTGGGCGTGATTATGATGGCCATTTATGGCCACGTCTTTTTTGTGCCTTACCAGCGTTTGGGGCGTGCGGTAATGGCGGAAAACTGGCCGGAGGGTGGTAAGCAGCTGGGGGTGATTCGCAAGTTAATTGCCATCAATATGAGCCTGGGGTTGTTGGTCGTGGTTATCGCCAGCGCCGGCCGCTACCTGTAGGGGCGACCGCCCGTCGATGGTTGGGGTTATCGCGGGGGTTGCCTTTGGGCACGTGGGCGACCGCCGGTCGCCCCTACGGGGTTTGGATTTCGGCGAGGATTAAATATTTCGTCCATCGTTGGGCCGGATTTCCGCAGGGATTAAATAATTCGACCGTCGTTGGTTGGGATTACCGCGGGGGTTGCCTTTGGGCACGTGGGCGGCCGCCCTTCATTTCTGGCGTCTGGTTAAACGTAAATAAATTCACCACGTGAACTGGTTTCTATTTCTGTTCATCCGCCTATTTTTTGACATTGTTGACGTTTGTTGGCGGTTCTAGCATTCGGGCTCTTCTGCCCATCTGTTAGGAGCAACCCATGCCAACTGCCCGACATTCTCTCCGTCTGCCTCATTACAACTATTCCCAAGGTGGTGCTTACTTCATTACGCTTTGTGCCGATCAGCGCCGTTGCCTGTTTGGTGAGGTGGTTAATGGTGAAATGGCGCTTGGTCATTGGGGGCGTGTGGTGGCTGAACAGTGGTTGTTGAGTGAACAGATGCGTGCCGAAATTTCTTTGGATTACTGGGTGATCATGCCGAACCATTTCCATGGCATTGTTCACATAGAAAACGGCGAGGCGAGTGAGGGGACCGCGCGGACAAGGTTACAAGCGCGCAGTTTGGGAGCATTAGTCGCCGGATTTAAAGCGGCAGTCACCAGACAGATTAATCAATTGGGGGGCACTTCCGGAGTGAAAGTGTGGCAGCGTAATTATTGGGAACGTGTGGTGCGCGATGAGCAGGAGCTGACTGCGCTGCGGGAATATATTCAAAATAATCCAGCCCGGTGGCAATTGGATAAATTATTTGTGGGGTGAAAGAATTTAGGGCGACCGCCGGTCGCCCCTACGGGGGTGGGGTAACTGCGAAATTCCAATACCCAAAGAACGTAGGGCAGATAACCGCTCCGAATCGTCGGACCGCTTCGTGATCTGCATTCCCCCGGGGCGGCCTTCCGTATCCATGGCGGTCGTCGATCGGCGATCTCCCGGCGATGGTTGGTGTTATCGCGGGATTTGGATTTGGGCACGTGGGCGACCGCCGGTCGCCCCTGCGGGGGTGGGGTAACTGCGCAATTCCAATAACCAAAGAACGTAGGGGCGATCGGCGATCGCCCGGCGATGGTTGGGGTTATCGCGGGATTTGGATTTGGGCACATGGGCGACCGCCGGTCGCCCCTACGGGGTTTGGATTTCGGCGAGGATTAAATATTTCGCCCATT
This sequence comes from Halioxenophilus sp. WMMB6, assembly GCF_033283405.1. Lineage (NCBI taxonomy): Bacteria > Pseudomonadati > Pseudomonadota > Gammaproteobacteria > Alteromonadales > Alteromonadaceae > Halioxenophilus > Halioxenophilus sp. WMMB6. Next base: position 206,267 of record NZ_JAWMQR010000002.1, on the reverse strand, counting down.
TGGGGTTCAGATTTCTGCGGGATTAAATTTGGGCACGTGGGCGACCGCCGGTCGCCCCTACGGGGGTGGGGTAACTGCGAAATTCCAATAACCAAAGAACGTAGGGGCGATCGGCGATCGCCCTTTTTATTTCCCGTCGCAACCTCGGTAGCAGAGCACCTGCATATTGAAGTCGAGGTTTTCGATCGCTTTGGCGGAGCCGGCCATGCTGAACTCCTCCTGGCGGACCTGGTTGGGTTTCACTTCCATGGAGATCTTCAGGTAGTCCGATCGTTTCACCAGCGCCTCGACCTTTTCCGGTTGGGTGATGGAGAAGTAGTGGTTGTCGCTCAGGTGTTTACAGCCGAGCGTAACCTTGAGTGTGCCGGCGTTGGAGCTGAGTGTGGCGGGGCGTTTGGAGCGCTCTTCGCAATCGGTGCCGAGGTAGGTCATGTAGATGCAGGAGCCATCCTCCGATGAACAAAATTTACCCAGCAGACTGCCTTGATTGTTGACGGTTACCGCGTATTTGGTGGCCTTGGTGGTATCCCACTGCCAATCTTTGTTATTGCCGGTTGAGTAGCCGTTTTCACTGACCGCGTTGTGCGTGAACACCAACGCAGTCAGCAACGCTGTGCTGAGTGAAATTTGTTTGAGGTTTATTAGTGCTTTCTTATTCATTGCTGGCTGGTGTTTTGCCTTGGAGTGCGCGGGGCAACGGGATCTGTTGCCAAGGACGCGCACCTCTCCCCTAATTGTCTTTGCCCTCGGGTAAGTCGCCTCACTGCGGCCCGGGAATATTTAAAAAAAGCGTAGTATAGGGTGACACCGTAAGCAAAAAATCAGCGCGATTGTTCGTCAATTTTGCGCCGCTCGGCACGGATTAAAGCAGGCGTTGCTGCGCATTTGTAATAGATGTTGGTCATTGCGGGTCATTTGGTTATTAGGTGGTGATGCGAAGCCAAGGGCGACCGCCGGTCGGCGCTACGGGGTTGGGATTAACACCGGAATGGATTTGTGTGTGGGCGACCGCCGGTCGCCCCTACGGGGGTGGGATTAACGCCGGAATGGATTTGTGTGCGGGCGACCGCCGGTCGCCCCTACGGGGTTGGGATTAACACCGGAATGGATTTGTGTGCGGGCGACCGCCGGTCGGCAACCGCCATGGACGGCGGGGAATGCAGATCACGAAGGAGCGGTTATCTGCCCTACGTAGGTTGGGATTCTGCGGGAATTAAATATTTCCCCGTAGGGGCGACCGCCGGTCGCCCGTATGGTGGTGCGGATTACCGCTGGCTTAAAAATTTCATTTTGTTTGGATGGTATTTACCCGCGCAACATATTGCGGCCGCCGTTGACCGGCACGATCTGGCCATTGATAAAGCCCGAGGCATCGGAGGCCATAAACACCATCACCGGGGCCATGTCTTTGTCGATATCGCCCATGGCGCCGCCTAAGGGGACCTGCCGTTTCTCATTGGCGAGGTGGGCCTGGCGCTGCTCGTCGGTGAGATTGGCGAGCCAGGCTTCGTACATGGGGGTTTTGATGGTGGGGTTGATACAGTTGCAGCGGATATTGAATTTCAGCGCCCACTCGTAGGCGATGGTGCGCGTCCAGGAGAGCACGGCCCCCTTGGAGGCGGCGTAGAGGGCGCTGTTGGGCATGCCCGAAAGGGCGACGTCGGAGGCGAAGTTGATGATCGCCCCTTTACCCTGCTTCTGCATCAGTTTGCAGGCGGCCTGGTTGGTAAGCACGGTGCCGTTGATGTTGATACCCCAGGTGCGGTTCATGTCGTTGAGGGTGAACTCCTCGGCCGGGCAGGCCTCTTCAATGGCGGCGATATGGGCCAGCACATCGAGGCCGCCCATGGCCCGTTCGGCCTCGGCAAAGACTGCAAACACCTGTTCCGGGTTGGCGATATCACAGGGGTAGAAGGTGGCCGACCCCTCGCCTTGGGCGTTGGCCTCGGCGGTGGCGGCGCGGCCGCCCTCGGCGTTGATGTCGAGCGCCGCCACTTGGGCGCCTGCGCGCACAAAAGCGCGCACCGTGCCGGCACCAATACCACGGGCAGCGCCGGTGACGATAATGCGTTTACCTTGCAGTTGCTGGAAATGACTTTGGGGGGAGGAGTGTTGCATGTGATGTCCCTGCCTGAAGGGTTGGCGGCCCCCGGAGAGAACTCAGGGGGCCGCGCAGCGATGAAACCGATTGTTATGTTTGTCACCCGGCCACACCCACTCGGTGTGGCAGCCGTGCCAGTTTCTGGAGGCTAAATTACACTGTGATGGTATAAATTACAACGCATGTGTTGTATTTCGTGGTTGGGTTTGGAGGATGTTTTAGGTGCCGGTATTGGACCTATCCGGCGTCAACCCCACCTCCGTGAGGCAGATAACCGCTACGAATCATCGGACCGCTTGGTATTCTGTATTCCACGGGTGAGCCTACGGCATCCTTGGTGGTTGCCGGCCGGCGGTCGCCCTCTCACGCACAAATCCATTTAAACCGCAGGCTGTGTGGCTCGGGCATTAGCCATGTGGCCGCTGCACTAACCTTTTTGGCAAGAGCCTGCAGCTGGTCAGCTAGAGCCCTCAGCTACTTTGGTAGAGCCTTCAGCTTCCTGGGGGCTGCCTTCAGTTTTTTTGGCCGAGCTGGTCTGCCAGCTGCTCCATCTCGCTGCGCATTACCAGCTTGCTCAACCAGGCTTCGGGGATGCCCTGCTCGCCATAATAGGCGCCGGCAATCTGCCCCACTACGGCGGCGGTGGTATCGGCGTCGTCACCGAGGTTGGCGGCGGTCAGCACGGCGTCGCGGAAGTTGTCGGTGCTGGCAAAACTCCACAGGGCGGCCTCCAGGCAGTCGATCACATAGCCGGTGCCTTTGATCTCCGGTGGGGTTTTATGGCGGTAGTGCTGTTGCGCAATAGCGAGCACCTTTTTGGTGGTGGGCGGGTAGAGCTCGCTGGCGAGGATCTCCGCTTTGCTCTGCCCGGCGTAAGCGGTGTGCAACAAAGAGGCGAAGTAGGTGGTGGCATCCACACACTCTTTGGCGCCGTGGGTGGTGCGCGCGCTTAAGGCGGCGTATTCGAGGCTATCGGCCAGGTTCGGGCTGAAGTAGATCACCACCGGTGCCAGGCGCATGATGCAGCCGTTGCCCGCGGCAAAGGGGTTGCTGGAGCCGGCCAGTGGCTCACCGGTTTGTAGAAAGCGGCTGAGTGCCTCGGAGACGGTGACGCCGATATCAAAGCAGCGGCCGTTGCTGCTCATATAGCCGTGCCGGCTCCAGTTGAGGTAGCGCTGCATCTGGTCGCTGGCGTCGAAGCCCTGGCACTCCACCAGCGAGTGCGCCAGGCAGAGTGCCATGGAGGTGTCGTCGGTCCACTGTCCGGGGTGCAGACCGAAGGGGCCACCGCCAACCATATCGCTGATGGGAGTGAAGCTGCCGGGGGTTTTAAATTCCAGCGTGGTGCCCACCGCATCGCCGGCGGCCAGCCCCAACAGGCTGCCCCGGTAGCGTTGTCTTCTGCTGATGTTTGCCGTATGTTCCATAAACCCTAAGTCTTGTGTGGGAATCATGACGGCTATTACACCATCCCAGCGCGCCTCGCTGCCAGCCTTTGCCCGCAGCTCTATCAATCGCTGCAATTTACCGGCCGTTATTTTGGGTGGTTTGACTTTTCAGCAGCAGCCCTCGCCACTGCTCATCGATGGTGTGCTGGAGCTGCACCAACAGCTGTTCCAAGCCTTGGATGACGTGGCCGAACCCGCCCGGCGGGCGCTCCATTTTCAGCAGTATATGCGTTCGGCCTTTTTGCTGGAGTGCCTGAACGAGGCGGGTTTTGACCCGGCCAGCAATGTTCGCCGCGACAAGGCCGACTATCTGCGTCTGCTGCGCGGTTGGATGTTTAATGCCGATGGAGTGGAGGCGGCGGTGCTTAAGCAGTGGGTGGAGTCGCGCTTTGGCCTGCGACCGCGCAGCCACGCTGGGCGGCTGGAGGATTTTAACGGCGCGACTTATCGGCACTACCTGGCCGATGTCAATCGCGGCCTCTATAACAGCAATGCCCTGGAAGCGCAGCTCGACCTGCTCTACAGCTATTGCCAGTATGAACTGAATCACCGCTGGCCCGGGCAGAGCCACTGGCTGCTCTATCGCGGGGTTAACCAGCTGGATGAACACGACCTGCTCGGCAAGTTCGACCAGGACCACTGCGTACTGCTATTGAACAATCTCAACTCATTTTCCAGTGATCGGCTGCACAGTGAAAGCTTTGGCGACTACATCATGGAGATTGCCATCCCCTCGGCCAAACTGCTCTATTTTCCTGGGTTACTGCCGGGGGTATTGCAGGGGGAGGGGGAGTATCTGGTGATTGGTGGGGTTTATCGGGCGAAGGTGGGGTTTTAATATTTCGGTTAATGGCGGGCGACCGCGAATTCAAACAACCAAAGAACGTAGGGGCGATCGGCGATCGCCCGTGGTTGGGGTTTCCACCGGAATAAATTGATACGTCAGATGGGCGACCGTCGGTTGGCAATCGCCATGGACGCGGAAGGCCGCCCCGGGGGGAATGCAGATCACGCAGCGGTCCGACGATTCGGAGCGATTATCTCCCCTACGGGGGTTGGGATTACACCGGAATGGATTTGTGTGTGCGGGCGACCGCCGGTCGCCCCTACGGGGGTTGGGATTACACCGGAATGGATTTGTGTGTGCGGGCGACCGGCGGTCGCCCCTACGGGGGTTGGGATTACATCGGAATGGATTTGTGTGTGTGCGGGCGACCGCCGGTCGCCCCTACGGAGGTTGGGATTACACCGGAATGGATTTGTGTGTGCGGGCGACCGCCGGTCGCCCCTACGGGGGTTGGGATTACATCGGAATGGATTTGTGTGTGCGGGCGACCGCCGGTCGCCCCTACGGGGGTTGGGATTACACCGGAATGGATTTGTGTGTGCGGGCGACCGCCGGTCGCCCCTACGGGGGTTGGGATTACACCGGAATGGATTTGTGTGTGCGGGCGACCACCGGTCGCCCCTACGGGGGTTGGGATTACACCGGAATGGATTTGTGTGTGCGGGCGACCGCCGGTCGCCCCTACGGGGGTTGGGATTAACACCGAAATTAAATATTTCACCCGTAGGGGCGACCGGTGGTCGCCCAAAAGATCATCGACCGCCCGTGGTTGGTCTCGTTTAATGATCGCTCTTATGCAGAGGTGTTTATGACGCTCAATTATCGCGCCTTGCTGCTGGATTTAAGCGGCGTCTTGTACGAGGGCAGCCGTTTGCTTCCCGGGGCAGTAGAAGCGATTGCAGAGGCCCGCGCGCGCGGATTGCTGTTGCGCTTTGTCACCAACACCGCCACCAAGCCGGCGGTGACCATTCGCGCGGACCTGGCGGCGATGGGTATTGAGGTGGCAGCGGAGGAGCTCTTTACCGCGCCCATGGCGGCCAAGGCTTATATGGAACAACACGGGCTTAGACCCTACTGTTTACTGCACCCGGCCCTGGCCGCTGAATTTGCCCACCTGCCCCAGAGCAACCCCAACTGTGTGTTGTTGGGCGATGCCCGCGAGGCACTCACTTACGACAATCTCAACCATGCCTTTCAGTTGTGTAAAGCCGGCGCGGCGCTGATTGGCATCGGCATGAATAAATACTTTAAAGATGAAGAGGGCTTGAAGCTGGATGCCGGCGGTTTTATTCGCCTGGTGGCGTGGGCGGCCGATACTCCAGCCGTGATTATGGGCAAACCGAGCCCAGACTTTTTTGCCCAGGTGGTGGCCTCCACCCCTTGCCCGGCGGCAGAGTGCTTGATGGTGGGCGATGATGTCGACAGCGATGTGTTGGGTGCCATCGCCGCCGGCCTGCAGGGCTGCTTGGTGCAAACTGGCAAGTACCAGGCGGGCGATGAGGCCAAGCTGCCGGCACCGGCGCGTCTGGTGGCTTCTGTTGCCGAGCTGTTTGTTGCTGAGTAAGCGTGGCTTGGGCAGGCAATCGTTGGTGTTGAAATCCCATAAAAAACCAAGTGATCGCTGATTAAAAGTGCCTTGCCACAGCAAGTAAATTCGCCATAAAAATTCACGCTAAAACACGTTACCCTACTAACCTGCGCTTTATGCAAACTGTTCAGGCCCTACTCTTTCGATAATTCAGGCCGATTCATCTTCCATTTTCCACCTGCCGTTAGGCGCAGGCTCTGCCTTAGGAGAACCCCGTGCAATACGTCAACCTTGGCTCTACCGGATTAAAAGTTTCCCGCCTCTGTTTGGGCTGCATGAGTTTTGGCGATGCCGCCCGCGGCGGCTCCTATTGGCGCTGGGTGTTGGATGAGCGCACCAGTCGCGGCTATTTTCGCCAGGCGTTGGCGGCGGGGATCAACTTCTTCGATACCGCCAACCTCTATGCCGCCGGCAGCTCTGAGGAGATCACCGGCCGGGCGCTGCGCGATATGGCCTATCGCGATGAGGTGGTGCTGGCCACCAAGGCCTACGGCGCCTGGCGCAATGCCCCCAATACCGGTGGCTTGTCGCGTAAGGCGCTGTTTGCCGCCATCGACGACAGCCTTACCCGCTTGGGGGTGGAGTATATCGATCTCTTCCAGATTCACCGCTTTGATGAACAGACGCCGGTAACTGAAACCATGGAGGCACTGCACGATATCGTGAAGGCGGGTAAGGCCCGCTACCTGGGTGCCTCGTCGATGATGGCCTGGCAGTTCAGCAAGCTGCAGTACACCGCTCAGCTGCACGGCTGGACGCCGTTTGTGGCAATGCAGCCGCAGGTGAACCTGCTCTACCGGGAAGAGGAGCGGGAGATGCTGCCGCTCTGCCAGGACCTGGGGGTGGCGGTGATTCCCTGGAGCCCGCTGGCCGGTGGTCGTCTGGTTCGGCCGGCTGACCAGGCAACCGAGCGTACCCAGGCCAACCGCTACAGTCTGGCCAGTGACGCCAGCGACCAGCAGATTGCCGCCGCCGTGGCGGCTATCGCCCAGGCCCGTGGTGTGGCGCCGGCCACCATCGCCCACGCCTGGTTGCAGCAGAAGCCGGGCATTACCGCGCCGATTGTGGGCGCCACCAAACCGCACCACCTGAGCGATGCGCTGGCCGCCCTGGAGATGAGCCTCAGCCCGGAAGAGGTGGCGGCCCTGGAGCAGCACTATGTGCCGCGGGCGGTCTCTGGTGTCGCCTTTCCGTTGCGCGACGATGTGACCCTGTCGTTGCGCTCAACCATCGATTGAGTGGCCGACTGCCTTTAAACGCTAACCCTCGTCCGTGGCCGCTCCATCCTTCTGGCTGGGGTGGCGCTTGTTGCCAGTAGAACCTCTGCCCTATCTTGTGGCGCTGATTAAATCCTGTGCTATTACTTAAAGGTTAATTTGGTAAATTTTGTCCCTAGGCCCTATTCGGGCGATCGGCGATCGCCCGTGGTGGGGTTACATCCGGAATAAATTGATACCTCGGTTGGGCGACCGCCGGTCGCCCCTACGATGGTGCGGATAACCGCCAGGTTTAAATATTTCACCCGTAGGGCAGATAACCGCTCCTGCGTGATCTGCATTCCCCGCCATCCATGGCGGTCGGCGATTGGCGATTGCCCATGGTTGGGGTACACACAAATATAATAATACGCAGCCGTACGGGCGACCGGCGGTCGCCCAAAAGGTGCATTGGTTTATCCATGTTTTCGCTATTTATTCCCTTTATACACCTGGTTTCGGCGGCTGTGCTGTTTGCCATGTGGCAGGCCGACCCCAAACGGCGCTACCTGCTCTGGTGGGGCATAGCGTTTGTCTTTATGACCATCAGCATCGCCTTGGGGCGTTCCGCACTGGATCCGGATTTTTACGCCTCCTGGCCGATGATGCTGCTGTTTGCCTCGGCCATTACGGGGCTCACCTACACCTTGCTCAAGGGCTCTGTCCACTTTCGTTTTGATTCGGGTTATCAGCGAGTGCCGTTATGGGGCTCTGCCGCCTCTGTTCTGCTGTTTCTGCTCACCTATAGCGTTGGCTCGGTTGCCTATCTGCATATCTATTCGGCGGTGGCGGTCAGCCTGGCGATGTGTTTTATGGCCTGGGCCGTCTGGGCAAAAAATGTCTGGCATCGCCTGGCGGCCTCGGTCTTTGTGGTGCGTGCCGTCGTCAGCATCGGTTTGGCGGTTGTTGCCCTGGCGCTCCCCAGCATGCGGGAGCTCTCCCACGCCTATGGCCATCTGTTTTTGGCGCTGACTATTGTCGTGTCGGTGCTGCTGTTGCTGTTGATCTGTTTTTTACGCTCGCAATCGGACCTCAACGATCACCTGGCGATTTTGACTCTCTCCCACGGTATTACCACCCGCCTGCAGAATGTCACCAGCGTAAAAGAGTTGGGTAGCCGCACTATTCCTCCGTTTATTACCGAACACGGCTGGACCGATGGCTTGATGCTGCAGCTGGCTTCGGATCACCACTATTTAAAAGTGGTTGGCCTGCACGGCACCATCGTCAGAGCGGAGAATTTTCTACTGGATATGGAGCTGCCTCTGCAAGGCACGCTCTCAGGCCGGGCGGTCTCCTCGCGCAAGGTGCTGATTTATCAGGGCGCGGAGGATGACCTTGAGGCTGCTACTCGTATCGGCCAGGTGCTTGGCTATACGCCACAGACCATTGTCGCCATCCCATTGATTGCCAATAACGAAGCTTGTGGCAGCGTGTTGTTGGTCTCCAATCGCCAGCGGGAGATCAGCGAGCAGGAGATGGTGCTGTTTGAGATGATCAGTCACTCGGTGGGGATGAGTATTGCCAATGCCCAATCTCTGGAAGAACTGGCCAGACAGGCCAAGTTCGATTCCCTCACCGGCCTGGGCAATCGCCTGGCCTACCACGAATACATTGCCCGCCTGGGGGAGACTCAGGTGTTGGTGATGCTGTTGGATATGAACCGCTTTAAGGAGGTTAACGATACCTTTGGTCATCCGGTGGGTGACCGACTGCTGAAGCAGTTGGCGCAGCGCATCACTCAGGCGCTACCGGCGTCGGTGGCGGCGGTATTTCGCCTCAGTGGTGACGAATTTGTGGTGGTGGTAAACCAGCACAACAGCAGCCACTCCTCGGGCTATTACATTGACAAGTTAGGCAGTGTCTTTGAGGCTCGCTTTGAAATTGACGACCTCAGTCTGAAGGCCACAGCGGCCATTGGCTTGGTGGAAGCGTTGACCAGTGAGCTCGATAGCCATGAGCTGTTGCGCTGTGCCGATATCGCTATGTACCAGGCGAAAAAAACCAATGCCACTATCGCCATCTACAGTAAGGAGGCGGATAACGAAGTGCGTGCCCGGGTACAGCTGATGGCGAGTCTCAGCGATGCACTGGAGTCCAACCAGTTTGAGATGCACTACCAGCCGGTGGTGGATCTGGCCAGTGGTTGCTGCTGTGCGGCCGAGTCGCTGGTGCGTTGGCACCATCCGAGCCGGGGTTTGTTGAGTGCCGGCCATTTTGTGCCTTTTATTGAGGCCACCGATCAGATCAAGCCACTGACCTACCGGGTTATCGACCTTACCCTACGGGATTTGAGATCCTGGCTGGATAAGGGCTTAGACCTGAAGGTCTCGATCAATTTGTCGGCGCGCAATCTGTTCGATAAAAAATTGCCGGACTATATCCAGGCCAAGGTGCGTGAGTATAAAGTCCCCCCGACCAGCATCCAGTTTGAAATTACCGAGTCGGCTCTGATGACAGACCCGGAGATCAGTCAGGCGGCGCTGGCAAAATTGACCCTGCGCGGCTTCACCATTGCCCTGGATGATTTTGGTACTGGCTACTCCTCATTGGCTTACCTGGCCAAGATTCCCTTTGGTCTGCTGAAAATCGACCAGAGTTTTGTCCGCGATATTACCCACAACCCAAAACATCAGGCGATTGTAAAAGCGACCATAGAGATGAGTCACAATTTGCAAAAGCCGGTGGTGGCCGAGGGGATAGAGCAGGAGGCGGAGCTTGAGTATCTGCAATCTTTGGGCTGTGATCTGGCCCAGGGGTACCTCTATGGCAAGCCCATGCCCAGCAGTGCCTTTCAGGCGTGGTTGATCGGCCAAAACCCCGCTTCCCGGTTGTCTCGCGAGTAGTTGGGGTTCCCACCGGGTTTCAATATTTCCTCCTCTAGGGCAGATAACCGCTCCGAATCGTCAGACCGCTTCGTATTCTGCATTCCCCCGGGGCGGCCTTCCGCAGCCATGGCGGTCGGCGACCGGTGGTCGCCCGCGGTTGGGTTACTTCCGGAATAAATTTGTACCTCGGTTGGGCGACCGCCGGTCGCCCCTACGGCTGGCCACTAAAAGCAATTGCTCGGGCTGAAGCTGCTGAGTTAGATTTGCCATCCTGAGTTACCTCACTACTCTCAACTCCAACTTTTTTGTGGGCGAAGTTATGGCTCTACACACGCTGGAAACCGATCCGGAATATGTCAATTTACAAACTGAAATGGTTTGGATGCAGCAACATTTGCACAGCCAGCGCCAGCGTCTGCTGATTATTTTTGAGGGGCGGGATACCGCCGGCAAAGGCGGGGCTATTATGCGCTTTGTCCGCTTTTTGAATCCGCGGCACTACCAGATTGTGGCGCTGTCGAAACCAACCGAAATGGAGATGGGACAGTGGTATTTTCAGCGTTATATCAACCACCTGCCGGATCCGGGGCGCATCGCCTTTTTTGATCGCAGTTGGTACAACCGGGCGGTGGTGGAACCGGTGATGGGGTTTTGCGACGAGGAGCAGTATCAGCGCTTTCTGCGGCAGGTGGTGGTGTTTGAAGATATGCTGCTGGAAGACGGCATTAAGATTGTGAAGTTTTGGTTCTCGATCAGTGTCGCTGAACAGAAGCGGCGTTTGGAGGAGCGCAAGACCAACCCGTTAAAACAGTGGAAACTGAGCACGGTGGATGCCCAGGCTCAGGAACACTGGCACGACTTTACCCGCTACAAGGAGGCCATGTTCACCGCTTCCGCCACCGACCGTTGTCCCTGGGTTGTGGTGCAGGGTAATGATCGTGACCTGGGCCGGTTGGAGGCGATGCGTTTTGTATTGAGTCATATGGAGTACACCAACAAGGGTACCACCGGTGAGCGCCTGGAATATGACCCGGGGGTGGTGCAGGTGGTAAAACGTTGTTAAATGCCGAGCGGGCGATCGGCGATCGCCCGAGGTGGGGTTACCCGGGAATAAATTGATACCTCGGTTGGGCGACCGCCATGGATGGCGGGGAATGCAAAAAACGAAGGAACAGTTTTCTGCCCTACGGGGGTTCGGATTACTGCGAGGATCAAATATTTCACCCGTAGGGGCGATCGGTGGTCGCCCGTGGTGGGGTTACCCGGGAATAAATTGATACCTCGGTTGGGAGACCGCCGGTCGCCGATCGCCATGGATGGCGGGGAATGCAAAAAACGAAGGAGCAGTTTTCTGCCCTACGGGGGTTCGGATTACAGTGAGGATCAAATATTTCACCCGTAGGGGCGATCGGCGATCGCCCGTGATGGGGTTACCCGGGAATAAATTTATACCTCGATTGGGCGACCGCCGGTCGCCGATCGCCATGGATGGCGGAGAATGCAAAAAACGAAGGAACAGTTTTCTGCCCTACGGGGGTTCGGATTACTGCGAGGATCAAATATTTCACCTGTAGGGGCGATCGGTGGTCGCCCGTGGTGGGGTTACCCGGGAATAAATTGATACCTCGGTTGGGCGATCGGCGATCGCCCGTGGTTGAATTGCCCCCGGAATCAATTTACGTGCGCGTGCTGGAATTAATCGCTGTGTGAGGAGTTGCTTATGATTACCTATTTTTATTGGATGCTGGTTATCGCCATTGCCATCGGTTTGTTGGTGCTGTTGGGTAAGCGGGAAAAATGGAAGCCGGCCTTGATCAGTTGCGCGCTGGTGTTGCTGGTTGGCAGCCTGGCCTACTACTTTCACTTTCAGCAGGTCTTTGTCAAAAATTATGGCGGTGTGATGTCGGTGTCGGTACCCGAAGGTCGCTTGCACATTGCTGCTACCTGGAAAGATGACAACCTCTGGATCGAAAATTACGACCCTGAAACCAACACCTGTTATTTCAATGAATACTCCAAGGGCAACCTGTTGCAGGGCAAGGTGGTGATTAAAAATTGCTCTCCGGTTGGGGTGAAATAAGCGGGACAGTGTTCACCAGGCGGACCGATTGGGCCTGGGAGCTGTTTTTGTTACACTGGCGCCCCCGCGGGGAGCGGGTGAATCGTTCTATTCTGTTGTGCGCGCCGGGAAGAGATCAATGAAAAAAATGTGGTGGTTATGGGCTCCGGTGATACTGGTGATCGCTGGGCTATTGGTGTTGTGGTTAACACCCGGCGAGCAGTACCCGCTGCCGCGAGTGCTGGAGCAGAATGAGCAGGGAGTGTTGCTGGCACTGCCGGTAATCTCCGATAGCCGCAAAGTCAGCTGGCAAGGTGAGTGGGTGGCGGCATCAGCGCCGGCCGAACAGACCGTGCAGGCGCTGTTAAACCAGTTTGCCGAAGGCCATGCCAGCGCACCGCCTCATCTGCAGATTATTGCTCATGAAGGGCTGGCCAGCCGCGAGCAGATTGCCCAGCGCTTGGGGGCAGCGCTGGCCAGCCATCAGTTGGGCGGCGTTACTATCGAGCCCTTTAGCGACGAGGCCAACAAAAGCGGCGTGGTGCTGCACTGTGCCATTGCCGATACCGCACTGGCGAGAGAGCTGCTGGGCGCCTTGACTCCCTACCTGGGCGGGCGGGTAGCGCTGCTGTTTGATCAGAGCCTGGCGGCAGGCTCCATGGAACTGCTGCTCTTTGGCACTCCCTACTTTAATGGCCAGGGACAGGCCACCTTCGATCCGGATATTATTCCCGCGGCCAAATAGTTGAGCTGCGCTAGGAATAATCATTCTATCGCGCTCCCCACCTGGTCCAGCGCACCCCGCCAGGGGCTGCCTGGCCATTGCGGACAAGTACAGCCCGCCATTGAACCGCAAGCCTGAGGCGGGCTCAAAAGTCCTATTGCATTACTTTCCGGCTGCGTTGAGCCTCCTTAAGCCTGAGGTTGGCGCGCTCAAAATTGATCTGATTGCTAGCGAATCATCATGTCTTTAGTGAAAAATGCAGCTTCTCTTTTTCCCTCCCATCGGTTGCGGCCTTTGCAATATCTATTGGCGCTGGCTTGGTTAGCGCCGCTGCTGGTACAGGCGGCGGAGTTGCCCAAGGAGTGGCGGACCCGGCAGTTTCTGGAGCCGGTGTTTAATTCCCAACTGTTTGTTGCCGAAACCGGTGCCCAGGACAAACCGGTGCTGTTGCTGGTGCATGGCCTGGGCCAGGTGGGTATGGAGGATTGGATGCCCGTGGTGCCGGCGCTGGTGAATGATTTTCATGTGGTGCTGGTGGATCTGCCGGGCTTTGCCCGCTCTGACGCCCCCGCCGGCCGCTACTCGCCCAGCAACTACGCCAAGGTGTTAAACGCCTTAAAGCGCGATATCAGCGAGCAACCCATCACCGTGGTGGGCCACTCCATGGGCGCAGCGGTGAGTTTGCGCTTTGCCGTGCTCTTTCCCGAGGCGGTGCGCTCGCTGATATTGGTGGACGCCGCCGGTATTTTGGAGCGCACCGCTTTTTTGAAGGAAGAGGCGGGCTCATTCACCGGCGATACCGTGCCGCTGTTGGGGGATGCATCGCGTAATTTTGGTGAACTGATTGCCGGGGTCGGCTTGGGCTGGATGGATAAAATTCACGATCCAACGAGCAGTATCGGCCGCTTCGATTTTATCTGGGCCAGGGTCTTTAACGGCAAGAGTAACGCCAATGCCGCGCTGTCGTTGGTAAACGAAGATTTTTCCTCGGCGGTCTACACCCTGCAGCAGCCGGTGCATCTGATTTGGGGTGGCAGCGATGGCGTGGCGCCGTTGCGTACCGGGCAGATGTTGGCCGGGCAACTGGCTCACGCCGATCTGCAGGTGATTGATGGCGCTGAGCACGTGCCCATGCACAGCCACACACAACAATTTAATCAGCGGCTGTTAACGGCTCTACGCGCCGACACGACTCTTCCCGATCACAGTGCCGTCAGCGATGCGGCCGTGATCGAGCCCAATCTGGGCGACTACCACTGCGTCGATAACCGTGAGCGGCTGCGCATCAGCGGCCACTACCAGACCGTAGTGATCGAAAATTGCGAGCGGGTGTTGTTGCAGGATCTGCAGGCGGAGCAGTTAATTGTGCGCAACGCCAAGGTGCTGCTGGACAACGTACGTGTCGCTGGGCCGGGTACCGCGCTGACGTTGGTCGACAGCCATCTGGAGGGGACCAATGTGTCTCTCTCCGGCGACGCGGCCATCGATGTTTCCGGCAGCCGCCTGGATCTGGCCGGTGCCGAGTTGGTGGCGAAAGAGAAGGGGGTGGTGATCACCGAGAAATCGCAACTGATTTTCTCCATCGCCAAATTACGCAGTGGCTATTATCGTGGTTATCTGCACGGCCACTACAACCTGGCGGCAACGGTATTGGATGTTAGCCTGTAGTGGTCTGCGTGTAACGCCAGCCACCACAGGCAATGGCTATACTGCCTGGAGTAATTTGTTAATTTGCGCTGATTAGGGCTGTCGCGTGCAAAAATTTTTAGAAGAGATCGTCGCCACCATTGGCGCCAGTGATGATCGCGGCCAGGTGGCCAGCTATATTCCGCAACTGGCTTGTGTCGACCCCAATCAATTTGCCATCACGGTCGCCACTGTTGATGGCCAGCTGTATGTCGCCGGCGACAGCGACAAGCTCTTTTCCATTCAAAGTATCTCCAAAGTGTTCACCCTGACCCTGGCATTGGGCAAACTGGGTGATGCCATCTGGTCGCGGGTTGGGCGCGAGCCCTCGGGCGACCCGTTTAATTCGATTGTGCAGCTGGAGCACGAGAGCGGTAAGCCGCGCAACCCGTTTATCAATGCCGGCGCGCTGGCGATTGTCGATGCCATTTTAATGGGCCACCAGCCGAAAGAGACGCTGGCGGAGATTCTGCAGTTTGTTCGTTACCTGGCCGAGGACGACACTATCGCCATTGATGACAAGGTGGCCAGGTCGGAGTTGGAAACCGGTGACCGCAACGCTTCGTTGGCCCATTTTATGGCCTCTTTTGGCCGCTTAAAAAATCCCGTCGATTACGTTTTGGGCACCTATTTTCACCACTGCTCCATCGCCATGAGTTGCCGGCAGTTGGCCCGGGCCGGGCTTTTTTTGGCGGGTGACGGTAAAAACCCGGTGACCGGCGTGCGCGTGGTTTCGCCACGGCGGGCGCGGCGCATCAACTCATTGATGTTGATGTGCGGCCACTACGATGGCTCCGGTGAATTTGCCTATCGGGTAGGCTTACCCGGAAAAAGTGGTGTCGGTGGTGGCATTTTAGCTATCGCCCCGGGGCGCGCGTCGATTGCAGTCTGGTCGCCGGGGCTGGATAAAATCGGCAACAGCAAACTCGGCTCCGCGGCATTGGAGAAGTTGGTTGAACACACGGGCTGGTCAATTTTTGGTTGAGCGTAAAATTAAGGTATGCGGGATGCAGGAATCGGATCACAAGGAAAAAGTGTGTTGCTGTGGCTGTGGTTGCCAATCGTCATTAACCAGTTTATTTGTGGTCCAGTCCCAGAATAAACGTTTTTGTCCCAACTGCTGGCAGCGCCGTGTGACACGCAAAGGCCGACGTTTTTGGCTGCTTTATCCACTATTGATTGTTGGCAGCGAATGGTTGATTCGCTGGCAGCCCGATTCCATTCTCTGGTTTTTGCTGCTTGCAGTGGCTTGGTATAGCGTCATGACGGTAATGGCGGTAATTGCCCATGAACTAGCGCATTTTACCGTGGCTTTGCTTGTAGGTGGGCAGTGTCCTGCGGTGATAATTGGCGAAGGCAAACCTCTGTGGACGCTACAAGGGCGCAATACCCTCTGGCAATTTTGTACGTCACCTACATTGGGGTTGGCTTACTGCCTGTTTCCGCCCGATAAAAGGCAGCGTTGGCGACTGGTGGCTACCTTGGCGGCTGGAGGACTTATGAATTTGTGCTTGGCCATGCTAGCTCTCGCATTGGCGTACTCAGCCCCGAGTGGTAGTCAATGGAATTTTTACTGCATGCTGTTTGGGGTGGTGAATAGCTTACTGTTTTTTCTGGCCTTATTTGGCTCCATTAAACGACCAGGCTTGGTGAGTGATGGTCGCCGCATCTGGGCCCTGCTTTTTGCCCGCACCAGCGACCAAGTTGAACAGAATTACAGCTACCACGTCGGCATGGCCTACGTGCTCTTTCTACGTGCCCAGCCGCAAGCGATTATCGATTACGTACAAAGCTGCCCAGATTTTGAGCGTAGCATCCTGCTGTGTCAGTTGTTGGGTTATGGATACTCCAGTAACTGCCAATATGCGGAATTTTTATATTGGCAGAAACATGCGTTGCGCCTGTTGCAGTCGGGTGAAGATGCTTCGCTGCCGGAGGGAGATCAACGGCAATTTGTACGCTATGTGCTGGAGAATAATATTGCCTATGGCGAGCTTAGCCTGGGTTATGAGGATGGGGATTCTATTCGGGAGCTGGTCGCCAGTGCTATGGCTCAGATTGGCTGGGAAACTGCGGTGCGCGCCACGCAAGCCGCAGTTGATATCCGCTTTGGTGACACCGATCGCGGATTGCAGTCAATGCTGGCATCGTTGGCTGATTATCAACATGGCTCCGCCCACAATCGCGCTATCTGTTACTCCTTTCTGTGCGAGGCTTATCAAAAATTACAGCGTCTACCTGAAGCTGTAGCGGCTATGGAGAAAGCCACGGCCTGCGATGCCAAGGTGTGGGCTTATTTTCAGCCGCTGCTGATGGCTCAATCCGAAAACGCTGCGACCGATTAACTGAAGTCGGTGTTTTAAATCGGCTTATTGAATAGCAAACTGCCGGGCGAGCTCGGCGACTGCGCTGCCCGGCCCTTCTGCCAGCCGCGCTTTAATTTGGGCGCAGACCGACTCGGGTGTGTGAGCGACGGTATCAATGGCCAAGTCGCAAACCGTATTGCGATAGACCTCTTCGTAAAACCAGGGGCGCAGGCGTGCCAGACGCTCTTTCGATTTGGCCACCTGCTCTTCATTGAGATTGGAATTTGAGAAGCGCTTACCGATGTTGCGCTGTTCGACTCTTTTCAGCAGCACCTCGTAGTCGGGCTTGAGGGTCACTATTAATACCGGTAATCCGTGCAGGCGGCGGATGCAATCCTGCAGCAGGGGCGGGTCGGTTAATAAAATATGGTCGACGATAATATTGCAGCCTTCGCGCGCGGCCGTGGCGACCCACTCGTGAAAGACAGCAAAGGCTTTGAGGGCCTGCGCCTGCATGCCCCAGCGCCAGGCGCTGTTGGGGTCGTTGCTGTCGACCGGGTAGGTGTAGATGCCCTGCTCACTGCGTTCACCACCGTGGCTGTAAGCCTTGGGGTAGGTGGAACCCAGAAAATGGTCAATGCCGTAAACCAGCCAGAAATCCTCAGCGCTTTTGGCAAACAGCTCACAGGTGGTTGATTTGCCCGAGCCCGAGGTGCCATTAATTATTATTATCTGTCCTGTCATCTCTAATCCGCTGTGTTGGCCCGTGGCCAAAAATTATTATTATTCAGTGGGCCTGAGCCTTGCAAAAACTGCGGTAAAAACCGGTTACCCAATTGAGAGGGCGTGGCAGTGCGTACCGGTTTGCGGCATTATAACGGCTAAATAATAATGAGCCACAAGCGCCCAGCAGTGCAGCCGGATAATTGTCTCTGGCGGTGCAGATGGTTGACCCGCGGAGAAACATTGATGTCACCTACCCCCAAACAGGAACTGACCCCTGATATTGCCGACCACCTCAATCTAAATCTAACCGACGACCCCTACTGGACCGACAGCTCCTGGTTTTCCTGGGCCATTCCTGAGCAGAACATCAACGGTTTTTTTTACAATCACTTTCGCCCCAATATGAACTGCATGTTGGGTGGCCCGGCCATGTGGGATACCTCGGCCAAAAATCTTACCGGCCAGAATGTTTGGAATTTTCTCTTCTTTGATTGGCAGCAGATGCGCGTGCTACCGGAGGGGCGTTACGGCATTGATTACGACAAATACGATTTTGTTACCCCCTGGTCGATGTCGATTCGCACACTAAAACCGATGCAGCAATTTCGTCTGGGTTACGACCGTGAAGGCTTTAAATTGGACCTGCTGTTTACCGCCAGCTGTGAGCCCAATGTGATCGGCTCGGTCACCAAGGAAGACAAAGCCTTTAAACTCCATTTTGAACAGCCGGGCCGAATTGAGGGCACCGTCGAGTTGGATGGCCAGATGTATGAGGTTAACTGTTTCTCCATTCGAGACGGCTCCAACGGCCCCCGTTTTTTGGAGAAGGTGGTACCGGGTGGTTACAGCTGGTCGTCGGCGGATGCCAACAACGGCTGGCATCTGTTGGCCAAGGATTGGGACAACAGCCGCGATACCAAGGTGGTGGGTGGTTATATTTTTCGCGATGGCGTGATCGCCCCGGTAACCGGCGGTGTGCGCCGGGTATTGGAGCGGGCCGGCCCCCGGCCTGATAAGGTGGAGGTGATCCTGCACGATAATTTAGGGCGTGAACTGCATGCCGTGGGTCAGGCTACGGTGCCAGCGGAGTTTATGCTCTTCCCCGACCGTGGCCAGTGGTGGTCGCAGTTTGCCTGGCGCTACGATGGCTTTACCGATGCGGTGGGCGAGGATCAGGAGTACTACGGCATTCAGGATTTTCGCCGTTGGCACCGGGCCGATCCGAGTCGTTGGCTTGAGCGTTAACAGGAATTTTTATTTGACCCCAGAGCAACTGTTGAATCATTGGTTGGCACTGCCCAACCGCGCTTTCGCCCGCGAGCCAGTGGTCACCGGCGAGGCTATCGCCTGCGACTGCTCGGGGTTGATCAACCTGCTGTTTGAGCAGTTGCAGCTCAGTAAACCCTACCAATTAGCCAGGCCCAAAGCGGTTCACTACTTTGCCATCTTGCAGGAGATCGGCAGTAACCGTTTGGCCAATTTGAAACCCGGTAATCTGCTTGCTTGGCGCAAAGACAAGTTGCCGAAATCCGGAGACAGCGGCCATGTGCTGATGGTTGCTGGTGAGCCGTTGGCCGTTGCCGATCACTGTTATCGGCTGGCGGTGGTTGATGCCACCAAGCTGGAGCAGGGCATTGCCCGGCGCGAGATTGAACTGCAGGTGGATGAGGCCGGCCAGCTAATCGGCGTGCGGTTGCACCGGGCGGAAAATAAATTCAAACGCACGGCCATCTATCACCATCCGCTTAGCGCCAGCCGTTACTGCTTTGGTTGTGCGCTGCCCAAGCGGGTCTGTAATTGTGGTGCTATTGATCCGATTCTGCCGCCACCGCCGATTACCATTTTGCGCCACCCGGAAGAGCGCGGCCGCACTCTCTCCACCGTGTCGTTAATCAAGCAGCGCTACCCTGCAGTGTTGGTGAAGGAAGGGGAGCACTTTGCGCCGCTGCGGCAAAGTAAATTGGCGTTGCTGTTTCCCGATGCGACCAATATTGGCAGTGAGGCCGACGACCAAACCGGCGCCCTGCAGGTGTATGAACACCTGATTCTGATCGACGCCACCTGGCGCAAGGCGAAGCGGATTTTGCATCAAAACCCCTGGTTGCAGGCGCTGCCGAAGGTGGCACTCAGACCTGAGAAAAGCTCCGACTACCTGTTGCGCAAGGTGGCCGATGCCGGGGCGCTTTCAAGCGTGGAGGCGTTTGCTCTGGCCGTGGCCGATGGCCAATTGGCGGGGATGCTCAAGCCTTTTATGGAGCGGCAAATTGCCCTGATGGGGGAGTCGGTTTACCAGAAAAATTATCGTCACTATCTTAATTTCTCCGGGCTTAACATTTCTGATCACCATTAATACCGCTGGCGGGGTGTTCGCTCAGTGCTGCTGGGGGGGGGGTGTTGAGGGGTGTTGTTGAATGGCGGCGGATGAAGGCGACTAATTAGATGCTTTGGGGGCAACGGCAGCGGCGATTCACGCGGCTGCCGATTACCCCGTCCGCAATTACTGAAGGGATTGTGTCTCTAGCCCGCGGCGGACCATCAAGGCTTCGACACCGGGCTCCTGGCCGCGGAAGGCTTGGTAGCTCTGCATCAGCTCTTTGCTGTTGCCGATGGCGAGAATCGCCTGGCGGTAGGCCTCACCATTCTCGGCAGTCAGGCCGCCGTGTTCACGCTGGAAGGCAAAGGCATCGGCCGCTAACACCTCGGTCCAGAGGTAGGCGTAATAACCGGCCGAGTAACCGCCACCGAAGACATGGCTGAAGTAGGCCGATTTATAGCGCGGCGGCACGGGAGCGAAGTCGAGTCCGTGCTTGGCCAGGGCGGCCTGCTCAAAGGCATCGACATCGGTCACCGCCTGCCCCGCGGGCAGCGTGTGCCACTCCATATCCAGCAGCGCTGCCGCCAGGTACTCGACGGTATCGAAGCCCTGGTTAAAGGTGTGTGCTTCCAGCAGCCGCTGCAACAGGTCGGCGGGAATGGGCTCGCCGGTCTGGTAGTGGCGGGCGTAGTGTTTCAGTACCTCCGGGTTGATGTCCCAATCCTCGTTAAACTGGCTGGGGAATTCGACAAAATCCCGGGGCACTTCGGTACCGGAGAGCGACGGGTAGACCACGTCGGAGAAGAGGCCGTGGTCGGCGTGGCCAAACTCGTGGAACATGGTGGTGACTTCATCGAAGGTCATCAAGGTGGGTTGGCCGGCGGCTGGCTTGGGAATGTTGAGTGCGTTGTAGACCACGGGTTTCTCGCCGCGCAGACGGTTCTGGTCGACAAACGAACTCATCCAGGCGCCGCCATTTTTACCCTCGCGGGCGTAGGGGTCGAGGTAAAAGAGGCCAATGCTGCTGCCATCGCGCTCAAACACCTCAAACGCCAGTACATCCTCCTGCCACACCGGCAGATCCTTGCGCTCTTTAAAAGTGATGCCGTAGAGCTTGTTCATGGCGTAGAAGAGGCCGGCGTGCAGGACGGTGTTGAACTCAAAGTAGGGTTTGAGCAGATCTTCATCCAGGTCGTACTTGGCTTTGCGTACCCGCTCGGCGTAGTAGGCCCAATCCCAGGGCTGCAGGGCGAAGTCGCCCCCGGTTTTGCTGATCTCGGCTTGGATATCGGCGGCTTCGGCTTTGGCTCTGGCCAGGGCTTTGGGCGCCAGGTCATCCAACATTTTAAACACCGGGGCTGGAGTCTTGGCCATCTGGTTGTCGAGGGTGTAGTCGGCCCAGTTGCTGTAGCCGAGCAGCGCGGCTGCCTCGGCACGCAGCTGTACCTGCTCCAACAGCACCGGGTCGTTACTGGCGTGGGCGCGCTCGGCAGACTGTTGCCAGATCTGCTGGCGCAGGGCGCGGTTCTCCAACTGGCCCAAAATAGGCTGGCGGGTGGTGTTGACCAGGGTGATCAGGTAACCGGTTTTGCCGGCTTTCTCGGCGGCGGCGGCGAGGGAGGCGATATCCTCCTCCGACAGGCCGGCCAGTTCTGATTTATCCGCCACGAGAATGGTGTCGTCTTTGAACGACTTGAGAATATTCTGGGAGAACTGGGTGGCCAGCAGCGACAGGCGGGCGTTGATCTCCCGCAGGCGTGCCTGGGCGGCGGCATCGAGCTTGGCGCCGGCGCGCACAAAATCGGTGTAGTAGACCTCAATCAGGCGGCGATCCTCCGCCTGCAGCTGGTCGCGTTGATCGTAGATGGCCTGCACCCGCTCAAACAGTTTGGGGTTGAGGTAGATGTTGTCTTTGTGCTCCGACAGCTTAGGCGCCATTTCGGTATCAATGCGCTGGTACTCGTCGTTGGAGAGCAGCGCCGAGAGGTTGCCGAACACCACATCCACCCGATGCAGCAGGGCGCCGGCGTTCTCCATGGCGACGATGGTGTTGGTAAAGGTGGGTGCCTCCGGGTTGTTGGCAATGGCCTCAATTTCGGCGCTGTGTTCGGCCATTCCCGCGGCAAAGGCGGGTTCGTAGTCATCGATGTGAATTTTGCTGAAATCGGGCGTCTGGTAATCCAGGGGGCTGGTGGCAGCAAAGGGGTTGGCTGGGTTTAGCATAGGGGTCTCGGTGGCGGCGGAGGTCGATTCGGGTGGCGGCGTACCGCAACCACTGGCCAGAATAGACAAACAGGCCCCGGTAATCAAAAGCTTACGCATCTACTACAACTCTCTATTTCAATCTCTTAATGGCGTACGGCAAGAGGCTCTGTACGGTTACGGCCGCGAAGGCGGCAGGGCCACCGTGGCGGAGAGGGAACGGCGGCCTCCAAACAGGGGTTGGAGGGTAGCGCTGAATGATGGTTCCAGAGAAAGGACGGCCCCGGGCGCAATTCCCGCAAGGTGGCGGGCGAATATTGGCGCCGGGTATCGCCTATGCGCAGAGACTACCGGTTGCGGACGTTAATCGAACTCAACCAGATAGTAGGGGCTCTGATCGCGGCCGGTATCGAGCTGGAACTGGCCATCCTCCAGCCGATAGCTTTTATTGGTGCGCAAGCCATCGTGGTCGAGCACGGTCACCTTGCCCTGCCGGCGTTTAAAGGCGAGTTCCGCCTGCACCGGTTCCAGTACCACTGGGGCTTTGCCGGCCTCGATTATCAGGTCGTCGGTGAGCACCATGCCACTGTTGTAAGCCCGGGCCATGGCGACGATCAACACCTGTTTGTCACTGGCCAGGGTCTGTTGGCGGGCCTTGGCGGTGGTCAGGATGACGGCATAGTTGCTGTGTGGGGTGATGGTCATGTCGTTGAAGGCAAGCTGGCGATCCTCGGCAAAGCCAGCCACTCCCTGGGTGCCGCCGGTGTTGATCTCGATAAACCCGGAGTGTGGCTCCTTGCCGCCGGTCCATTTCAGCTGCCCGGTGCTGGCGGTGATGGTGTCGCCCTGCTGGTACTGCTGCCAGTCACCGATGCTGGAGGCTTGATCGTCGTCGGTGATCTGCACCAGCACCTGGCCGGCGGCCAGGGCGTTGTGGCTGGGGGTGCCGCTAAAGGACTTAAAATCGTTCTCCTGCAAGGTGATATTGGTGAAGTCGAAATCGCTGTCGTAGGCCTGGCGCAGGCTGACCCGGCGGGTGGCGATGACCTGGCCGGGAGCGACATCGCCGCGCAATACCATGCGGCTCAACACCGGGTAGAGGCCGACGCCCACGGGGGTTAGATTGTTAAATTTTTTGGGGCCGGGAAAGGTGAGTGATGGCGTAAAGCCGCTGGCGTTGGAGGCGAAGTGGTAGCTCATGTCCCAATCCTGCAGGCCCATGCCATAGGCGGCGATGATGGTGGTGTCTGCCGCCGCCCACTCGCTGGGTACGACCGACATCCATTCGCTTAATAGGAAGGGTTTATCCTGCACCTGTTGCATGCCCACGCTGAGCAGGCCACTGCCGGGTTCGGGCAGCATGGTGTAGTTGTTGAGCTGGAAGCCGGACTGCATGGCGTAGTTGTTGCCGCGCCCAAGATTACCGGGGGTACCACTGGCGCCACCCATGTAGTTGTGGCGGTCGATCATGCCGTGTTCAGCATCGGAAATTAAGTTCAGGAAATGGGCACTGCCCGAACCCGCCTGCCAGTTGCTGGCGACTATCTGGCCGCGAAAGCCCGCCGCACGAATCGCTTCGCTGGCGCGCTGATAGTAGTTGTTTTGCAGCTCAAACAGGAAGCGGGCGGTGTCCTGCAGGCGGCGGCCGCGGGCGCGGTCCTGGATCTGGTTGTCCCACAACCAGGGGTTGCCTACCGGGAAGATATTGCGCTTGCTCAAAGCCTCATCACTGGCACCGCCCTCGTTCTTAAAGGCGTTGATGGCAGCTTTGCCCCAGGCCTGTTCCAGCCCGGCCTGGGAGCCGTATTTGGCCAGTAGCCAATCGCTGAACTGGCCGGCCAATAGAGCGTAGTAGGTTGGTGAGCGAGCCACCGAGGCGCCGGTGCTAAAGAAGAAAACATCCTCCTCGTTTTGGATCTCAAAATAGGTAACGGCAGGGTCGTCGGCGTATTTCAGGCCAGTGTAGGGGTTTTTGTGGTTGAGCAGATTGAGCATGGTTGCGATGTGCAGGTCCTGTACATCTTTGGCAAACCAGATCAGACCGCGGGTGCTGCCGGCTTTTTTAACTTCGTCGTAGGCGAGTAATTTTTCGCGATCGCCATCGAATACCTGCAGTTGCCAGATGGGCGAGAGGCCGTAGGTGATCTGCTGATTGCGCAACTGGGCGGTGAAGTAGTCAAACAGCTCCAGTCGTTTGGGGTCGTAGTCACTGGCACTATGTTTGTTGCCCAAACCCTGCCAACCGGGGTTGGTGAGTTTATGAAGGCGCACGCCATTGATGCCGTATTTGGCAAAAAAGGCCGCGCGTTGTTCAGCCTCGGCGTGGCTTGGGGCATTGGCCTGATACTCGACATTGGTGCCCCACACCTTGAAGGGCTGATTGTCGGCGAACAGGCTGGCGCCACGCGCGGTGATGGCCTCGGTGGGGAGCTTCAGCCAATCCTGCAGGCCGAATTCACCCGGTGCGGTTTGATTGTTGGGCGTGAAAGGGTACCAGTGGGACTGGCTGGTGACCCCTGGCCGCTCGTCCAGGCTGGCGTAAAACTTGGGTGGTTCGGCAAAGGTCAGGGTTAGGCGATTGTGGGCCGCCTCCCCCTTGGCGATGGCATTGCTGACCAACTTGATGCGCAGGGTTTTGTCGATATGGATATCGGCCGGGGTTTGCAGGCTGAGTGTAAACTGCTTGCTGCCAGCGTCATCAAACACGCTGAACTGTGTCACTCCGGTAAGCTGTGCCCGCGCCAATGGTAGTGGCAGAGTGCTGGTTTGTTGGCCACTGCTGGTCACCTCCAGGCGGCCACTGGTGAGTTGATCAATGAATGAGAAGACCAAGGCCAGGTAGACAACCTTTTGATCACGGTTAGCGGTGATGTCAGTATCGAGTTGGACGGTGTTACCGGTGGGGGTTACCTGCAGCTTCCAGATCAGGTCATCGGCCTGGTCACCGTATTGATAGAGGCTGCCAGTGGCGGTTTCGGTTAGGCGCGGTTTGGGAATTCTCAGCCAGCGCCAGTTGCTGTCGTAACCGGTGAAGGAGAACTGCGCGATATTCTGTGGTTGGCGGATCAGAAAGTGGCGCTGATCCAGGTTGAGTAACTCGGTGGGTGCCGCGTAGCACATGAGTGTGCATAGGGCCAAGCACAGTAGTGAGCACAATCGAATAAACATAGTCGTTTTCTTTGCCTACCTTGGCGAGAATTGGCCTGGAGTATACTGCCTGCTCGATTTCTGCGTCTATCGCCTGGCCAGCCACAGTTCAGCGGCCAGTGGTGGCGAATCCAGAGAGCGAGTGGTGATCTCTTAACTGGCCACTATGCAACGCGGCCATAAAAAGCGTTAGCCAATAAGACTCCCGGTTCATCATTTAATTCAACGGGTTGCCAGTATGACCAGAATAATAAAAGTGTACGTTTACCTCGTTGTTGGCCTGTTGTCGTCCCCTTGGGGGGAGGCGCTTGGGCTCGAGTTGGGGCAGACCCTACCGGCACTGAGTATTACCGATAAGGGTGAGTGTTTGCTGGTAGATGGTGAGGCGCTATTTGTCCCCTGGCAGAGCGCCAGTGCAGGCGGGCCGGTACAGATTTTTGAGTATGTGGCCGCCCGCGCCGGTATCGACAAGCTAAACCAGCCGTTTTATCAGGCCCTGGCGGCGGCCGGCCTGCGCGACATAATCCCGGTAACCCAGTTGGTCAATTCTGCCGATGCCCTGTGGGGTACGGCGGGGCTGGTGGCGGGCGAGGTGGCGAAGAGTAAAAAGGCCCACCCCGAGGATCGCCTGGTAGTCGATGCCCTTGGCGTTGGCCGGCAACGGTGGCAGTTACAGAAGAAAAGTGCTGCAATAATTGTGCTCGACGGCGAGGGCAATATTCGCCTGCTGCAGGAGGGCGGGATGACTGCGGCGGAAGCAGAGCAGGCCATATTGTTGCTGCGTGAGTTAAACCCCGGCCAGTAACAGGGCGTGCTTGGGTGAGCTGGTGCCTGCACTAAGGTTCTCATTCGTGGATGGCAATCCGTGTATGCGTATTATCCAGTTTTTGCGATGCTGAGTTTCCGCAGGGGCTCTGTTATTGTTTGGCCAGTTTAACAATAACAGAGAGGAGTGATTGATGAGCGATAGCCGTCGAACCAGCGAGAGTTTCAGCGAACCCGATCGCGATACCAGTCAGCGGGAAGCGTATATCCTTGGCCAGCCGCCCAGGCTCGCCGCCCTGGCACCCGATGCGCGCAGTCCACAACAACAGCAATTGCTGGATGAGATAAGCATGGTGGTGGTTGACGGTGTGCGCAAGCCGCGTGAGGATATCGACTCCCTGGAGATACTGATCCGACACTCTGAGCTCTACCACGCGCATCTGGAGGTGAGTAAAAAATTTCTCTCCGATGGCGAGCTGCCCATTCGCGATCGTGAATTGGCCATTATGCGCGTAGGTTGGCTCAGCCAGGCGCCCTTTGAGTGGGGTTCTCACGTGGTGATCGGTAAACGCAACGGCATTTCCGCAGAGGAGGTGGAGCGGGTGATCGATGGTTCAACCGCAGACGGTTGGGTCGACCACGAGCGGGCTCTGCTGCGGGCGATGGAGGAGCTGCATTTCGACTCCATGATCAGCGATGAAACCTGGGCCGAGCTGGCCAAGGTGTACAACGATAAACAGTTGATCGAAATTATTGTCCTGGCCGGGCAGTACAAGACGGTTGCCTATCTGCAAAACAGTTTGCGCCTACGGGTACCGCCCTACAAACAGGGGTTGTCTGCCCGTTAATTGCCTGTTAACTGCAAAAGCCGCCGCGGGCGATTTTGATTTCAATGTGGCTGCTGCGGCTCTTCTGGTAGGCGGTCAGCAGCACGTCGATATCTTTGGTTTTGTAGAGCCGGCCCTGCTTCTCGCCAAAGTCAAAGGTTTTGGCACTGCCAAACAGTTTTCCGGCAGAGTTATTCAACGCCTGCCAATCCTTCTTCTGTTTCGAGAACCAGCGTTGCTTGGGGTAGCGGATATTACAGACCACCTGCTTGAGTTGGTCGTCGCTTTGTAAAATATCCACCCAACCATCGTGTTTGCGGCTCCAGGCAAAGCCGTGGGCATCCTGAGTGGCCATAAAGGGCAGCTCTGAGTACTTCACCATGGCTTTGTTGGAGGCGATGGCGCCCATACCCGTCAACCACGCTTCGATCTTCTTTTTGGCTCCTTTTTGAAAGCTTTCCGTGATTAACGAGAAGGAAGAGACTGCATCGGACATGGCATTGATTCCAATTGGTGGTTGTGTGAAGAGTAAACAGCTGAACAATCAGCTTGGATGTACAGGTTGAATCTGACTGACGGCGCTGGCTGGATGGACGCAGGCCCACAGGCTGAAGCGGCCGTAAATTTGGCGCTCAATAGTAAGCTTTAGTCGGACATGGCGAAGGCGTCAAATACGACGCTGGCAAACATGAACCAGGTCTCAGGATGGTGGCGCGGTGAAGCATTCCGCGTGGAGTGGCAATCGCCGGGTGGAAATTGCGCCGCTGGCGGTTATCGGCTGGTGGGCCGGTATCTACTCCTGATTGGCGGCAGGCTGGTCGCTATTAAAGAGATGGAAGCAATTCTTGCCCTGCGACTTGGCCTGGTAGAGCGCCTGATCGGCACATCTCAGCAGCGCGGTGACATTGGTAGCATGGTGCGGAGCACAGGCGATACCGATGCTGACCCCGGTGCAGATCTGCTGGTCGCCGGTTGCTATTGGCCGGGCGCTCTGCTCAATCAGCTTGGCCGCCAGCGAGGCCAGAGCATCGGGGCATTGGGTGTCGGGCAGCAGCACGGCAAATTCATCGCCCCCTATGCGGGCGACCATATCGTTTGGCTGGATGACCTGACGCAGGCGCTGGGCCACCTCGCGCAGAATGGTGTCGCCGGCGAAATGGCCGTGGTTGTCGTTGATGCCTTTGAAGTCGTCCAGATCGATCAGCATCAGGCTGACCGGATTGCCGGCCTGGGCCAGGCGCCCCATGGCGGCCTCAGCGCTCCTCATAAATGAAAAGCGGTTATCAATTCTGGTGACTGTGTCGGTCAGGGCCAGCTGCCGGTATTCGGACTCGATCTTCTTGCGTTCGGTAATATCGAGAATCACCCCAACCAGGCCGGAAATCCCCTCGTACTCTGCCTCAAATACCGCCTTGTGGAACATAACGTCGCGAATGGAGCCATCGGCGTATTTTACCCGGGCCTCGTACACCTGCTCGCCACCCGCCTGGAGCAAGGCGCTGTCGGCCTCGTGGTAGACGCGGGCCAGCTCTGGCTCAAACAGCTCGAATACGGAACGGCCCACCAGCGCCTCTCGGGTGAGGCCCACGTAATTTTCGAAAGCGCGGTTGCAGCCGAGATAGCGGCCCTCGTCATCTTTGAAGAAGATGGGGGTGGGTACGGCGTTGATTACGGCTTGCAGTACTGTTTTATCGGAGTGGAGAAGCGCTCGCACGGCTGCGGTGAGCTGCTCTGGCTGATCAGACATAGTCCTTTGTGTCGCTTGTTATTATCGATGGCGCATTTTAGCCAGTGCCGGCGTGCAAATCCTTGTCACAGTCGGCGCTTGGCGATGTTCGGAGGCAGCCGCCGGCTGGCTGGTCATTGCCTGCGTCGCTCAGGCAGCCTGGGCCAGGCTCGCCAGCAGAGCAATCTCCTCCGGCCAGAGGCTCTCGTCGATAGTCTCCAGCACCAGGGGGATGCCGTCGAAGCGGGGGTCGGCCATGATGTATTCAAACACCGCCATACCCAGGTTGCCCTGGCCGAGGCTGTGGTGGCGGTCGACACGGCTGGCATAAGCCGACTTGGAGCCGTTCAGGTGCATCCCCTTGAGGTACTCAAAACCGACGATGGCTTCGAATTCGGCAAAGGTCTGTTCGCTGCTCTCCCAGCTGCGCAGGTCGTAGCCGGCGGCAAAGGTGTGGCAGGTATCAAGGCAGACGCCAACCCGGCTGCGGTCGTCCACCTGCTCGATAATGGCGGCCAGGTGCTCAAAGCGGTGGCCGAGGTTGCTGCCCTGGCCGGCGGTGTTTTCGATCACGGCGATAACGCCCTCGGTGGCCTGGTGAGCCAGGTTAATGGACTCGGCAATGCGCGCCAGGCAGTCGTTTTCGTCGATCTTCTTCAGGTGTGAGCCGGGGTGGAAATTGAGGTAGATCAGCCCCAGCTGCTGGCAGCGCTCCATCTCGTCGATAAAGGCGGCGCGGGACTTGGCCAGCGGCTCCGCTTCCGGGTGGCCGAGGTTAATCAGGTAGCTGTCGTGGGGCAGAATCTGCTCGGGGCTGAAGCCGAGCTCCTGGCAGTTGGCCTGAAATGCGTTGATCTCTGTTTCCGTCAGCGGCTTGGCCTGCCACTGGCGTTGGTTTTTGGTGAACAGGGCAAAGGCGGTGGCGCCAATCTTGTGGGCATTGAGCGGCGCATTCTGCACACCGCCGGCGGCGCTGACGTGCGCTCCGATATATTTCATGATCGACAACTGTGGTTGAAAGGTGATGGAATGACGCGAATGCGGATGAGCCGGCGATTATGACCTAACTCACCCGGGCATGCCACGGCCGGACCGTGGCTGGGTGGGTTTGGCCGGGGCTTGGCCGCGGCTTAGAATTTACGCTCGCCGGTGGCGTCAGACACTTTAAAGAGCTCGATCTCTTCGATGGGCTTCATCACCAGCAGGGGAATCTGGCGCTGGGTGGAGGCCTGGTAGTTGGCGTAAAAGGGGTAGCAGTCGACCATAAAATTCCAGATTTTGTCCCGCTCGGCCCCTTCGGGTTCACGCCAGCTTGCGCGAAAGGCCTGGCTGGCAATTTGAAACTCCACCTCATCGGCGGCGCGGATATTAAGGTACCAGGCCGGGTGCTCATCGGCGCCTCCTTTGGAGGCTGCCAGCACCACTTCACCGCCGATGATGCCGTAACAGAGTGGGGTGATAAACACCTTACCGCTTTTGCGGCCGGTGTACTTGATCAAACAGTGGGTGCCCAGGCTGTGGCCGCCGACGGCGGTGAGGTCCATGATGTGGCCCAGGGTACCGCCGGAATTGAGGTACATATTACGGTGTTGCACCATCCAGTCCTGGCGGGCATCGCGAATTTCTGCGCTGGACTCATCACTCATGGGCGGGCTCCTCTATTTCTGATTGTTATGGTTGGGGATTGGTCTTGCCGGTTTCGGGATTGTTTTTCTTGTTCTGATTTGGCGCTGTTCGATGGGCAGCACTGGTCAACGCTAGCCAATTTAAACGGCAAAGTCTAACGCGCCGCTGCTATCAGTTAACCGAAAGCGGCGGCGGGCAGAGGTTGCTTGGGCTCACTGGTCGGCGTCTGCCGGAGCCGGTGCGTTTGCATCCGGGGCTTCTGTCGCCTCAGTGGGCGCTGTCGCCTCAGGGGCCTCCGGCTCGCTCTTGTCGGCCCGGGTAATGGTGTAAATGTGGTCGATAAAACACTTCTCGTGCAGGCGATTGTGCCGCTCGGGAATGATTACCGCGTCATAGTTAGAGAGCACGCTGAGCCCGGTATTGGTAAAGCCGATAACGGGGGTGAAACTCAGGCCGGGGCAGCTGTTTTTAAAGGTAATGAGATATTGCTGGCGAGGGCGGGCGGGCAGGATGATGGCCTCATCCGAGAGGTACTGCCAGCCATCAATTTCATACTGGCGGATCTTGTTGACCTCTTCGCCCAGCAGGTAGCCACGATCAATAATCGCGGCGATAGCATCGCTTGGATCTGGTTGGCTGGTGGTGGCGCAACCCTGGCTGAGCAGCGCTCCGGCAGTGGCGAGCAGGGCTAGTGACAGAAGTTTACAGCGGTGGTGCAGTTTGAGTTTCATGGCAGCTCCCAGCAGGACGACGACAACACAGAGGTGTGGCGTAGACTGGCCGGGCTGCGCAAAGTTTCCTTAGCGTTCCTACCCGGCGCTGCGGGTTTAATTTTCCAACAGGTTGGGGCCGTCCTGCACACGGTCGTCGCTGTAGTTGAAGCGCAGGACGAAATCCTCGTTTTTACCCAGGTAGAGGACAATGCCGCTGCGCCCCTCTTCCAGGTTGTTGATCACTTCATAGCGTTTAATCTGCGGCAGGGTGGGGCGGGGTTTGTCCTGTTCGATGCGCTTGCCGTAAACCACCACCTCTTCCAGGTTGCCCTGGCTGCCGTTGGCGATCTCCTGGGGCACCGAGACACTGATTTTAACCCCTTCGTCGCTCTCCTCCACGCTGTAGACCTTAACCCCCAGGGTGTGCTCCTGCTGGCCGGGTACGGGTTTGATCTCTTCGGTTTCCAATACCAGCTCATCATCCTGAGCGAGTGCCAGGCCACCGGTGGCCAGCGCCAGGCAGAATGTGAATGTGAGTGTGAATGCGGATAGGGTGCGTGACTGTAGCAGTTTCATGATGCTTGCCTTCTATATGGGCTCTGAGACGAGAAGCAGTTTAACGCCAAACCGGTGGCGATAGCAGTGCTGCGAACGGTGGCGGTGCGTTTCCAGCCCGACTGGCCTGCTTCACAGTCAGCCAAGTGGGTAGGGTCGGTGCCAGTGTAGCCGTCGCCTTCAGTTGGGCTATTGATCTCAATCGACCTGTGGGCCAATGGCTCAGCCGGCGCTGGCCGTGTTCTGTCGCCGTTCACCCAGCAGCCGCACCACGCAGATTGAGCCAGAGGTGAGTATCAAGGCCAGGGCACAGAAAATGGGGGCATTGCCGTCGCCCAAGCCCAGGGCCAGCAGACCCGCCACCAGGGTGGCGCCAGTGGCCTGGCCGAGCATGCGTGAGGTGGTCACCATGCTCCCCGCCGACGCGGCCCGGCGCATAGGTGCCGAGCCAATGACCAGCCGGGCATTGGGGGAGAAAAACATGCCGAAGCCGGCGCCACAGACCCACAGCCGCCAGGCGATATCGACCCGGCTGGGCGCCTCGGGCAGTAGGGCCAGCAGGATCAGGCCGGTAGCTGCCACCGCCATGCCGGCGGTACAGAGAATGGCAACTGGAATGCGGTCAGACAGGTAGCCCGAGGTGGGGGCGATCATGACGCTGGCCAGGGCGTAAAAGGCGAGTAATCCACCGACGGCTGCCGGTGAATAACCGAAGCGGTGTTGCAGCAAAAAGGGCAGAAAGATCAGCAGTGTCATGGAGCCGAGCACGGTGGCGAAGTTGGAGATGAGCGCCAGGGCCAGTGGCGGCTGGGTGAGCAGATCCACAGGTAGTACCGGGTGTTCCTGCTGTAGCTCGTGTTTAACAAACAGCCAGGCGGCGCCAATACCAACGGCCAGCACCAACAGTGCCAGGGGCAGGCCCGGCCCACCGCTGGTCATCTCCAGGCCGCCGATGACCAGGCCAAAGGTGATGGCACAGAGCAGGGCGCCGCGCCGGTCAAAGGGGTGTGGCTGGGGCTCCGGTGCCGGCAGGTAGCGGCTAAACAGCAGCGTCACCAGAGAGAAGGGCACCGCGGCGGCAAACACCCAGTGCCAGCTGGCGAAGGTTAATACCAGGCCGCCCACCACCGGCGCCAGGGCGGTGCCGCTGGCATTGGCGATGGTATTAATGGCCATGCCCTTGCCCAGCTGGTGGGGCGGGTAGACGGCCCGAATCAGGCCAAAGGCCACACTCATGGCCGAGGCGGTGCCCACTGCCTGCAGGGCGCGGGCGGCAATCAGCAGTGGCAGGCTGTCGGCCTGCAAACACAAAAGCGCTGCCAGGCTGTGGATGATTAAACCCGCGCAGTAGAGCCGGCGATGGCCGATGCGCTCGCCAAGCGCGGCCAGGGGCATGAGTGTCATGGCCAGAATCAGCTGGTAGGCAGTAACCACCATCACCGCTTCCGAGCTTTTCACCTGTAGGTCCTGGGCCAGGGTGGGCAGCACGATATTGGCGATGGAGGCGTCGATCATTAAGGTCAGGCCACCACTGCAGAGGGCGAAAACCGCAACAATGCGGCGGGGGAAGGGCAAGCCCTGGGATTCGGACAAAGAGTACCTCAAGTATCGATAGCGTGCGGGTGCGCAATGGCTGGTCGCGAGCGCTTGCGGTTGCGGGATTAGAGGGCGGATTCAGCCTCGGAAACTATGGTCATGCGACTTTTGGTTCTATCCAGAAAGAGCTCTTCGTCAGCAATTACTTCATCGGGCATGGTGTGCGTCGACAGGTAGTTGACCGTGCCTTTAAACAGCGCTTCATCGTTAAACCAGAGCTCGGTGATGACATCGTACTCCGGTTCCAGGCACTGTCCGGTTTCCGGGTTGGGCAGCGGCTCAAGGTAACGGCGCAGGTAACGGTTGAGGCCTTTGATGTATTTTGAGCAGAGCGGGACATGCTGCTGTTCGTAGTAGTCGCGAAACTCGGTGGGGGTAAGGCCGGGTTTGCGTTTCATAAAGAGCAGAATTTTATAAGTTGGCATAGGTGGTTAATCGCTGGTCCTGGCCTGGCCCTTCCGGCTAGGGTCTATCGAAGTTCGTTATTTTATGATGGGCGTTGGGCATAGTAATACCCGCCGGTGGCCAATTTCAAATGGGCAGGCCGTCATCCGGAATGGTGTGCGCTTTTTGTGGGCGAATAGCGTAGCATGGGGCCGTTTTTCTCTGTGGTTACTTAAGTTCTCTTATGCCGTTTGCCCTGCAGCCCAACTCCGCCCTGCGCGAGCCCCTCTACCGCCGTTATTTTATCGCCACCAGCCAGTCGACCCTGGCCACCTGGATGCTGCGCTTTCCACTGGGCTGGATGGCATGGGAACTGACTCACTCCGCCTTTTGGGTGGGGGTGTTCGGTGCCTGTCTGCTGCTGCCAGCCATTGTTTTGGCACCGGTGTTTGGCGTGGTGTCGGATCGAATCAATCCACGCAACGGGTTGCTCTTCACCCTGGGCAGCCATGCCCTGATTGCGGCGCTGACAGCCGTGGGGTTGTTTAACAACTGGTTAGAGCTGTTCGGCCTGCTCAGCAGCGCGCTGATCATCGGCCTCATTACCGCCGCCCACCAGCCGTTGCGGCTGGCGTTTATTCCGCGCCTGGTGACTCGCGAGCGGCTGCCCAGTGCCATCGGTATCTCTGCCATTGTTTACAACACCTCCCGTATTGTTGGGCCGGCCATTGCCGGTGTGATTATCGCCCACAGCTCGGCGGCGGTGGCGATTGCGGTCTCTGCACTACTGTTTTTGGGCGCGGTGACGGCGCTGTTACGGGTGCATCTGTTACCACTGGCCAACGGCGCTGGCGGCCAAGGTGTCTGGGCGCAGATGGTGGAGGGGTTGCGCTTTGCAAAGGGCAACAGTGCCATCCGCCTGATTCTCACCCTGACCATGGTCAACGGCCTGCTGGGGCGCAGTGTGCTGGAGTTGTTGCCGGCCATCACCGGTAAACTGCTGGCCGGTGGCGCTACGCAGTTGGCCTGGTTGACTGGCGCTGCAGGAGCGGGCTCGATTCTGGGTGGCCTGCTGCTCACCCGCCAGAGCGATCAGGAGACGGCGCTGTTGCGCTGGGTGCTGGTCAGCCTGACCGCCTCCAGCCTGATGCTGCTGCCCCTGCGCTGGTTGGTCTCGCCCTGGTTATTAACCTTTATGGTGGGCCTGTTGAGCCTGTCGACCACCATGGCCGGCATTGGCAGCCAGGCGCTGGCGCAGCTGAGTGTGGTGGAACAGTTTCGCGGCCGGGTGATGAGCCTGTGGACCATGATGACCATGGGGGCGCCGGCGGTGGGTGGTTTTCTGTTGGGCGCCCTGGCCGATTTAGTCGGCTTTATCGCCACCCTGGCAGGCCTGGGAGGTGTGGCTCTGTTGGTGGTGCTGCGCTTGTGGTCCAAACGAGCGCTGTTTAGTGAGCTGGGGGTTGCCGAGCACCGCTAGTCGGCCGATGGCCATCAAAGTGAGAAGCGACTCACAGCGGTACAACAGACAGGGCGGCCAGGCCCGCGATTGTTTGTATAGTAGCGCCTGGCCGTTGTCTGCCGAGCGGTTGAGGATTGAGTGGCTGATAGTCGAGCCGCAGATCGTTACTGGGCGCAGCCCCGGCCTACACTTGGTGTTGGCTGGATTTTCTCAGGAGAGCAGACAGTTATGGATGAAGAGTATCAATACCGGGCGCGCCAGGTGCCCCTGGACCGAGCCCGTGAATTTCGCCTGGGTGAGGGGCGTATCAGCGGCTATGCCGCACTTCTGCTTGGCGCCCTCAGCCTGCTTGCCGTGCTGGCCTATCTCTACCCCTCCTACCTAACCACCACCGAATTGCGCCGGGTGTACGACGCCAAAGAGCTGCAACAGGTGCTTAAATACGGTATGTACTTCTCGCTCTTCTTTGGCGTGATGACCTTTCTGCTGGGGCGTTATAAGCGGCTGGGGGCAACCGGTATTGGCCTGACCCTAATCGCCTTTGCCCTGGGCGGCTATACCATCCCGGTAGGCCCGGTTGAAGCCAAGCAGTTGTCGCTGGGGGTGGATTGGTTGGTGCTGGCCCTGCTCGGCTCGGTGGCTATTTTTATGAGCCTGGAGAAGCTCTTCCCGAAGTACAAAAACCAGGTGATTCTGCGCTCTGGTTGGGCTCTGGACTTCGCCTACTTCTGCTTTAACCACCTGATGATCTCGGCGATTTTAATCTACGCCAACTACCACGCTGCCCATTTCCAATGGGCGGTGAGCGAAGGACTGCAGGCGGCGGTACAGGCCATGCCTTTGTGGCTGCAGGTGGTGCTGATTGCCCTGTGCGCCGATTTTGTTCTCTACTGGGAGCACCGCCTCTACCACGAGGTGAAACCCCTCTGGCCAATTCACGCCGTGCACCATTCGGTCGAGCAGCTCGATTGGCTGGCCGGCTCCCGTGGCCACTTTATTCAGGTCTTTTCCGAGCGGGCCATGGTGATGGTGCCGCTCTACCTGCTGGGGGCGGATACCAGCGCGCTTAATATCTATGTCACCTTCGCCGCGCTGCAGGCGGTATTGATCCACTGCAACCTGAAGCTGTCGTTTGGGCCATTGGCGGCCATTTTTGTCACACCGCAGTTTCACCACTGGCACCACAGCTCGGAACGGCCGGCCATCGATACCAACTACGCTGCCCACTTTGTCTTTTTCGATAAGTTGTTTGGCACCTACCATATGCCCAAAGATCTGTGGCCGGCCGATTACGGCACCACCCAGCCCCTGCCCAACAGCTTCTGGGGGCAGCTGCTCTACCCCGTGACGGCGCTGCTGGCCAAGCGGGCAAGTTGATGGGCGGGGGCGTAAACAATAACTGCGTTGACAGCAGAAGTGCTGACCACAACGGCGCTAACAATAAAAAGGAGCACTCATGAGGAGATCGATAGCGATTGCCACCGGCCTGTTGGCGGCGGCCTTAGTGACCCAGGCCCAGGCGGGGCCGGTTTACCAGTGTAAGAACGAGGCCGGTAAAACCGTGTTCCAGGATATGCCCTGCGACGGCGGCCTGCCGCCGGAAGGGTTCGCCGATGCCAAGCTCTCCAGTGACTCTTTGCAAGGCAGTTGGCTGATCACCCAGGTGGGGGGGCTCTCGGCCGACGAGATGGGGGTCGGTGAGGATGTCTGGGAGTTCAACGGCAACCAGTGGACGGTAATCTCCTCCGGCCATCGTTTGAGCCCGGATCCGTTCACGGTGGAGGGCGATGTCATCGACCTGGGCTACAGCAAGATACGGGTGTTGGAGTTCACCGGCTACAGCATGAAGGTCAACACCAGTGGTCTGGTGCAGACCTTGGAGAAGCGCCACTGAGTGGCGGTTTACTCCGCCTCTTCCAGTTGGCTCAGGTCCTCGCCACCAAAGGCGGCGAACAGCTGCTTCAGGAAGCTGGCCAGTTCCAGTGTCATTAAGCTGAAATCGACGTCAAATTGCTGGGCGGCGGTTTCGGGGCTCTCCTGGTCCAGTTTCTCCTGAATGCGATCACCATACACCAGCCGCTTGATCGCCAGGTTTTCATCGACGATACACTCAATGCCGGCACTGGCGATCAGCGCCAGTTTGGCCACATACATCCCCTCCTGCAGGTGGTTGATGATGTTGGCTGCGGTCAGATCCTGGTTTTTACAGCGGATAATGCCGCCGGCCTCGCCCGGGTCGCGCAGTTCGCACTCCTGGCCCAGTTGCAAGCCATCGGCCGGTTGTTGATGCAGCAGCCAGTTGGTCATCACTTGTACTGGAATGTGGCGACAGGTGATCGGCACCACCGGCAGACTGCCGAGCAGTTCGCGCAGGGTAATAAGCAGCTCTTCGGCCTGGTTGGCTGAGGCACTGTTGATGATCAACAACCCCTCGGGGGCCGCCACGTAGGCAAACAGTTTGCTCGATTTAGTGAACGCCCGGGGCAGCATGGTGAGGGTGAGCTCCTCCTTCAGCTGTTGCCGCTCTTTACGGCCGAGCTTGCGCCCCTCTTCCGCCTGCAGCGCCTTAACCTTCTCCTCCAGGGCCTCGTTGACCACCGCCGCCGGCAGCACCTTTTGCTGCTTTTTGCAGCAGAGCATGGTGTAGCCAGCGCTGCTGTGGATCAGTTCGCTGCCCTCATCGCCCAGTGGCGGCACAAAGCCGATACGGGTCAACTCCTGGCTGCCACAGGGGTGGAAGGGCTGTTCGGCCAGCTTCTCCGCCAGCGCTTCGGGTGCGAGGGTAAAGGGTTTGGTAAAGCGATAAACGCGCAGGTTTTTGAACCACATAACCTTAACTATCTTTGGTTGATTAAAAGTTGATCGCCGCCGTGGCGGGCAAGGGGGGCAGGATAATGACCAATTTAGCGCAGCTTGAACAGGGCTAATTCGCAGGCGTGGGAGATGATCGATAATCCTGGCCACACTGTCTTTGTGGCCGCAGTGCCCATCGTGGCCAATGTTTACCCTCCCGGCCGCCTGTGCCAAGATTGGCCCGCAGTAAATTACTGCCGTGGCCTGCCTGCGGCAGACTATGATCATAATTTTGAATCCGGCCGCCAGCTGTTTGGGTCGGAGCTTTTGGAGCAAGCCGCAATGGAAATAGTCTATTGGCATTGGGTGGTGATGGGTGTCGCACTGATTCTCAGTGAGCTGGCGTTGACCACTTTTTTTATTCTCTGGTTTGGTGTCGCCGCGATTATTGTGGGTGGCATTCTACTGCTCTGGCCACAGCTTCCGCTCACCTGGCAGATACTGCTCTGGACGATCCTCTCAGTTATTTTGGCCTTCGCCTGGTTTAAATATTTGAAACCATTATCTGTTGATCGAACCAAAGCGGGGTTATCGCGCGAAGCCATCCTCGGTGAAATTGGCCAGGTTATTTTGCTGCCCAATGCCGAGCGGCGCGGGCGCATGCGTTTTCCAGTGCCTATTTTGGGCGATGACGAGTGGCTGATTATTGTCGATGAGGGCGTTGCCATCGGCGACCGGGTGCGGGTGGTCGATGTGGTTGGCAATGCCTTGGTGGTGGAAAAGGTATAACACCAGTTAGGCGTCGGCAGTGAGCGATCAATAAATTTATTAATTAAAAAAGGGTTAAGCAATGGGCATTGAGAATGCAGGTTTGTATGTGGTGATTGCCATACTGATTTTGGTATTGGTCACCCTGGCCAAGGGGGTGCGGCTGGTGCCGCAAGGTTATAAATGGGTGGTGCAGCGCCTGGGTAAATACCACATGACACTTAACCCGGGTCTGAATATTGTTATCCCCTACATCGACGAGGTGGCCTATAAAGTCACCACTAAAGATATTGTGCTGGATATTCCCTCTCAGGAGGTGATCACCCGCGATAACGCCGTGATCATTGCCAACGCGGTGGCCTACATCAATATCATCTCACCGGAAAAAGCCGTGTACGGTGTAGAGGATTACCGCATCGCCATTCAAACCCTGGTGCAAACCACACTGCGCTCCATTATCGGTGAGATGGATCTGGACGATGCCCTCTCGTCGCGGGACAAAATCAAAGCGCAGCTGAAGAATGCCATTTCAGACGATATCGCCGACTGGGGTATTACCCTGAAAACGGTGGAGATCCAGGATATTAATCCCTCTGGCACCATGCAGGCGGCGATGGAGGAGCAGGCGGCTGCCGAGCGTGCCCGCCGAGCGACGGTGACCCGCGCCGACGGTGACAAACAGGCCGCCATTCTGGATGCGGAAGGGCGCCTGGAAGCCTCCCGGCGCGACGCCGAAGCCCAAGTGGTATTGGCCAAGGCCAGCCAGCAGGCGATTGAGATGGTGACTTCCGCCATCGGTGAGCGGGAGCTACCGGTGGTTTATCTGCTCGGTGAAAAATACGTGAAATCCCTGGGCGAGTTGTCCAAGTCGGCCAACAGTAAAACCGTGGTCTTCCCAGCGGATCTGCCGGCTGCTATTCGCGGCCTGATGAATAAATAAGGGGCTTTACTGCCCGATAAACACTCGCTTATCGGGCGCTTCTCTGCCAATTTTGCCAAGCGCCACAGTGGCAATAAATACCGCGAAAGTTTTCTCGATGGTAAGAGTCATTGGTGGCGGAGGTTGCCCCTGAGGCTGGCTAACTTGATCCCCCCTAACAACTTCGCCTAGACTCGGGCGAACCCCAAATAAAAACCACCCAATAATATAAGAATCTTCCTATGCTCAGTTTATTTGGTCTAGTCGCCGGACTTGTTCTGCTGGTGGTGTTTGCCATTCGTGGTATGCACCTGCTGATTGCGGCCCCCCTGGCTGCTCTGTTAATTGCCGTCACCGGTGGACTGCCGCTGTTTGCGCAGTTGGCTGCTGAAGGGCAAGCCAATTATGTTGGCACCTTTATGGATGGCTTCACCGGCTTTTTTAAAGACTGGTTTTTTATGTTTCTGCTGGGCGCCATTTTCGGTAAAGCCATGGAGAACAGCCATGCCGCCGAAAGTATCGCCAACTGGGTAATCGGTCGTATCGGTATGCAGCATGCAGCACTGGCACTGCTGACTGCCTGTGCCATTCTCACCTACGGTGGCGTCAGCGTTTTTATCGTTGCCTTTTGTGTCTACTCCATGGCGTTGAGTCTGTGGCGGCGAGCCGATCTGCCGCGCCGCTTTATTCCCGCGGTGATCGCTTTTGGCTCGGTCACTTTTACCATGACCTCCGCCGGCTCACCGGAAATTCAAAATTGGATTCCCATTCGTTACCTGGGCACCACCCCCTACGCCGGATGGCCAGTGAGTATTGCAGCGGCGCTGTTTATGGCCGTGGCCGGCTATTTTTGGATGCGCAGGATGATCACCACGGCGGTAGCCCGGGGTGAACGCTTTGAAGAGCGCGAGGGGGATGTGGCCGAGATTGAGCGCACCACCCTACCCAACCCGTTTTTATGCCTGTTGCCATTGGTGGCGGTGCTGGGTGTCTCCTTTTTTTGCCACCAGCTATTTGGTACCGCAGCGCTGATTGTGGCGCTGTTCAGTGGTTTACTGCTCACCTATCTGCTC
Organism: Halioxenophilus sp. WMMB6; assembly: GCF_033283405.1. Lineage (NCBI taxonomy): Bacteria > Pseudomonadati > Pseudomonadota > Gammaproteobacteria > Alteromonadales > Alteromonadaceae > Halioxenophilus > Halioxenophilus sp. WMMB6. The sequence goes on along the minus strand of NZ_JAWMQR010000002.1, from coordinate 165,828 downwards.
AATTACCGATTCTTCCGAAGCCTAAGCCAGCCCTTTGCCGAGGGGGCGACCGGGGCGTTGATTGCCACCGCCAATACCTGTGCGGTGGTGGGTTTTGGCACGGTCGCCAAGGCGACGCCGGCCTTTGCCGGCGTGGTGGCCTTTATCACCGATATTCCCGGTGGCGGCCTGATTGGCGCTGCGATTGCCGTGACGGTGATCTGTGCATTAACCGGTTCGGCTTCTGGTGGGCAATCGATAGCGCTGCCGCTGCTGGCACCTATTTATACCGGCGCGGACGTCACGGCCGATCATCGGGTGGACCCGGAGGCATTACACCGGGTGGTCTCCATTGCTTCCGGTGGCTTGGATTCTCTGCCTCACAATGGCTACGTGGTGACTCTGATCCGGGCTATTTGCGGTGAGTCGCATAAAGATGCCTACCTGCCGCTGGCTAAGCTGACGGTAGTGGTACCCTTTGCCGGCTTGGTTTTGGCCCTGATTGCCTTCACGATTTTTTAGCCGCTGTTTTAACGCCCTCCTTCGCAAAACGGGGCGGTTTGCCCAGTGGCAATCGCTCCCGTTGATCTTATGACCCGCATCACTATATTAATAGCCAAGGTTATATCGATAGCTAAAGATGATATCCCGTTGCATCTTCCGGCCACTAAAATAACAAAAAGATCACTTTTAAGGCCGGTGCTTCTACTTGCACAGCAAGCTTGATAACTTCCTTCCGCGTACACACAAGTCGTGGCTTGAAATTCCACGGTCGCCACATTTTTTATCTGCTTGGAAAAGAGTTCGCACCGGAAATATGGTGTTGAATAGCTGCTAAGGAGTCTGTTATGCCAAGAATTCTCTCGCTAGTCGCCCTGCTGCTTATTTCCCAAATCGCCCTGGCGGGTGAACCATTAAACCTTAAAAAAGGAGTGGCGTTGGCGGGCTATGATCCCGTCTCCTATTTTCAACAGGGGCCAATGCCTGGTTCCAAGTCAATAACAACGGTGTACAAAACGGCCACCTACTACTTTACCAATCAAGATAATAAATCCGCTTTTTTAGAGGCGCCTGAAAACTATCTTCCGCAGTATGGCGGTTGGTGTGCTTATGCAATGTTGGAAGGCGAAAAGGTCGATGTAAACCCAAAACGCTATAAAATTGTAGAGGGTAAGCTCTATCTTTTTTACGATAAATTTTGGTTGGATACGCTTAAACATTGGGATCAGTTAACGAAAGAGACGTCCGAGGAGGAACTGATCAATAAAGCCGATAAACAGTGGCAGTTAATGAGCGAGATGGCGGAGTAACTGATTTTTATACGCTGTTGTTAATGATAATTTCGTTATTTTTATAAAAATAAATCGACCGAATATATAAAATAAAATCAACTGTTTAAGCGGGTGGCGAAAAATGTACACCGGCGGGTAGAAAAAATGTTATGGGATGGTTCTGTTTTTGACATCACTATTTGAACGTAAGTGCTTGATAAAAAATTTCAAACAACACTGCGTTTAGGAGTAGGTCATGAATATGGAAACCTTTCACCCGATTGCCCGTTGTCTTAAAAAAAACGCCGCTAGAATTAAAACCCTAACCATTGCCGCCGGTATGGCCGGAGCCACGGCAATGCTCAGTGGCTGCCTGATTACCTCACCATTTTGGGTGCAGACTTTCGACAGTACCAGCGCCCTGATTCCTATTCAAACCTGGGTTACCTCCAGTACACAGCCGGTAAAATTTGAGTGTTCCCAGGCCTATCACGCAGGTACCTATCCGCCCTATGGTGGCGAGACCTGGGTAAGCCTGGGAAGCGTAATGCCCTCCACTATGCCCAACTATGATACCAATGGTTTGGCCATGTATGGTGCTTCGTTAAAACGGAGTCTGCCCGCCAGTTGTTGGCATCAAGATGGCGCCTACGATACCCCCACCTATTTCGCTGCAATTCGCGCTTACCAAGGCAATAGTGAATCGCCCAATTATTTCGACAGCTTTGACCTGGCTGGCCTGGAGTGCCTTGGCCACAATGTCGGCCTGTTGGGCTCCTGGACAGGTTGGATAGGCAAGGGTTGTGAGAAAACCTATTCCGGCAGTAGCACCCCGGTGCCCTACGTAAAAATTAAGGTGGAACTTTAATAGAGAATAAACTTAATAATTACACTCCCGGCACGGCTATTAACTGTGCCGGGAGTTACTGTTTTGGGTTGTTTCGATTGTGAGTGTAAAAAAGGTGAGTGTAAAAAAAGGTGTGCGCTCAAAAGACAATTGATAAATGGTTGATTATCAGCTGTCGATAACCTGTTGCGGGTAATCGACAAAAATTAACCGGATTGTTTGCTGCTGGGCTCACTTCTCGGGCCGGTGCTCTCAATTCGATTGCGGCCGTTGCTTTTGGCGAGATAGAGCATTTTATCGGCGGTATCAAACAGCTTGGTGGGCGACAACAACTCTGACGGTACCTGGCTGCTGACCCCGGCACTGATGGTAACTACACCGGCAGAGGCGGAGCCGGCGTGGGGAATCTGTAACGCCTCAATGGCGTGCCGGCACTTTTCCGCCAGCACCAGGGCCGATTTACGGTCGCTATCCGGCAGCATCAAAACAAACTCCTCACCGCCGTAACGGGCCAGTAGGTCGGATGAGCGCCGAGTGATCCCTTTTAATGTCTCCGCCACTTTAATCAAACACTGGTCCCCGGCAACGTGACCATAAACGTCGTTGTACTGTTTAAAGTGGTCGACATCGATAATGATCAGTGAGACGGGTAGCTGGTTGCGTTGTGCCCGGGCCCACTCGGCCTCCATGGATTGATCGTACAAGCGGCGATTGGCCACGCCGGTGAGGGCATCGTGAAAGGAGAGTGATTCCAACTGCTTGTTAAGATGCATTAATACATCTTCCATTTTCTTGCGTTCGGAAATATCAAAAATAAAGCCGACCAGGGCGGTGGTGACCCCTTCACTGCGCAGTACATGCACGACATCCCGCACCCAGACATAACCACCATCGGCGGTTAGCGCGCGGTAGTCTGCTTCGTGGTCTATGCCGTGTTCCGATTGGGAAATACAGAGATTGGCGGTTTGCTCGCGCTCTTCCGGGTGAATGCGGTCGATCCAGTCCTGGGCGGTTTGCCAGCTGTCCTGCTGCCAGCCGAGCAACTTTTCAATTTGTGGGCCTATGTATTCAAATTGTTTGGTAACCCAGTTGAGTTTCCAGGGGATGGCTTTGGTGGATTCAAGGAGTATTTTGTAGGGGTTATCCTGGTCGTTACGGCTAGCGGCGTCTTCTGCCATGCAATCGATTCCTGTCGGGGCTGTTTTTGTTATCGAACTGTATTAACAGCGTATCTGAGCTGTGTGGCTTGGTGGTATTACCGCTGGGGAGTTTATTTCATGGCGCGCCCAAATCCAATATCAGGCCCCAGCTGTTGTGTGGTTCGGGTACCGCCCAATCGGTGTAGCGCACATAATCGTGGCCAGCGTAGGCTTCGGCCAGTGTGCGAAACGTTGGCCGGCCGGGGTCGGCAATGACCATACGCTCAATATCGGCGTCGATGGCCCGTTCAATAAATTCCCCAAGCGCCTGCGTCAGGCTCTCCCAAAAGCAGATATCCGAGCCGATAACTAGATCAAACCCAGCCAACTGTTCGGTGGTCACGGCTTCGGTACCCATCTGTACCGTATCCACCTGTACCTGATTCAGTAGCGCGTGGTGTTCCAAAAAAGGGAAGACCGATTCATCGGCGTCAAGTGCCACCACCTCACAGCCGTACTGCTTCGCACAGAAAATGCCGGCCAACCCCCAGCCACAACCAATTTCCAGTATCCGGCTGCCGGGTTCGGGAGGGAACTCCTGCAGGTAGTCGATTAAGACACTGGCTGCCTGCCAAAATTTATTACCGTGCAGTGTGGTATTTGCTGTTTGCCGTTTTAACCGGCGAATATCCGGGTGGCTGTTTTTCAAAAGTGTCAGGCCAAAGGCCTCGCGGATGTGTTGGTCATTGCTCATAGAGAGGTGTGCTGCTTTTTAAAATGGTGGTGGTTAATGCGGTACCGTTAATAGCGCTTATCACTCTGCTGGTGGCGAGCGCTTGCTCGTCGGCTGGGGAGTGTGTGGCTGGCCGACCAGCTCGGCGAGTTCAGGTGCGACCCTTGCCAGGAATTGATCCACCATCTGTGTGTAGCTCAGATCAACGCCAATATCCAAACCGACCTGTTGGTAAGTCTTGGCCACCGGCACAACCTGAACCTGGGCTCCCACCGCCTGGGCGGCTTGGGCAAAACTCTGTGCCTGGTCGCAGGCATTGGGCCGCAGATTGGAGCAGACCGCGAGCAGTGGCGCCATGGCGCTGGTAACAAAATTGGAGGCTGAGGCGTCATACCAAACTTTAGGGATGGTGCCAAAAGCGGCATCAAAGAAGGGGGCGTGGCGGCGCAGGCGCATTACCCGGTAGATATCGAAGGCACCGTTATCCAGTGAGATGGTGCCTGCAATGGGTGATGGGCGTGCTACCAGATCGGCGCGGCTGGCCAGTAGCGAAACCAGGTGTGCTCCTGCCGAGTGGCCCAGGAGTACAATCCGCTCGCCATCGCCGCCCCACTCGCTTGCGTGCTGGCGAACAAATGCCAGGGCGCTGGCGATATCCTGCACTTGGTCGAGCGGATTAACTTCGGGCATCAGGCGGTAGTTCACCGAAACAAAAATCAGTTTCTCCCCCACCCAATAATCGCTTTTGGCTTGGGCAAAACCGTCACCGGCCTTATCGCCGTGGTACCAGGCTCCGCCGTGCACAGCCAGGATAACAATGGCGTCGTGACTCTCTGCCGTGTAGTAGGCGTCCAGCTTTTGCAGGGGGTGGCTGCCGTAGGCGATCTCTTGGTCGATGATTATCTCACCATGGGCGTGGTTAGTGCCGAGGCTTATCAGCAACAGGGTCAGTTGGCAGAGGCCATAGCAGGCAGCCAGGTAAGTGCGGCGGGGTTGCGGCCAATACAGCACAAAGGTCTCCAGCTCGATTTCTGGTCGGCGGAATATTTTGGCATTGGTTGTGACCGGGTACCAGCCTTGATTCAACGCTGTTGCCGGTGAGCATGAGTTTGTGAAAGCTGCTGAACCGGGAGCTTTGGCTGAGTGGGACAACAGTTACCGGGATCTTGTGGGCAAGGTTAAACCAAATTTGTCCCAGACGAGGTGTTAACGGGCCATCAATGCGTTGGCCACCTCGGTGGCGCGGGCCACCAGCTGAGCTTCATCCAAATAAGGGAATTCGCCGTTCTGCCAAACAATACGGCCGTTAATAACGGTCAGATCCACCGGGCCGTTGATGCCCACCTTAACCGGCAACGCCATTGGGTCGTGCAGCGTGGCGGCGTACTCCAGGCGGTCGCAGTTGATGGCGAAGAAGTCGCCACACAGCCCCTCCTTCAGTTGACCGAGGTCCGGCCGGTTCAAGCAGGCGGCCGAGCCTCGTGTGGCCATGGTCAGATACTCGCGGGCTTCGGCAATAGGGTAGCTTAACTCCTTGGCTTTTAAACACTGCAGCAGATAGGCACTGCGCAGGCATTCGGCCAGATTGGAGTTGTCGTTAGAGGCGGCGCCATCCACACCCAGACCCAGGCGTAACCCTTGACGTTGCATGTAGGAGACATTGGTAATTTCGGCACCCACCAAAAATACTGGTGCCGGGCAGTGGCTGATACCGGTATTGCTGGAGGCCAATTGCTCGATCTCGGGCTCGCTGAATTCCCAGCCGTGGGCATACCAACAGGTGGGGCCGAAGAAGTCCTGCTTGATACACCAGTCGATGCTCGACAAACCGGAGCGTGCCTGCAGCGCCGCCTTTTCGCCTTCGCCTAAATGGGTGTGCATGCTCACGTCGTGGGCGCGAGCCAATGCCGCCGCTTCGCGAAAGGTCTCGGGGTAGCAGTTGATGGGTTGGCAGGGAGCAACCACCACCTGCCGCATGGAGCCCCAACGCGGATCATGGTAGCGGCCAATCAAGCGTTCACAGTCGTCGATAAACTGGTCGGTGGTTTCGCACATTAAATCGGGAATGGTGCTGCCTTCGTGCATGGGCAGGGTGTTGGTGCCGCGCCCGGCGTGCAGGCGAATACCAAACAGTTGCGCGGCTTCGAATTGCCGGTCGATCACCCGGCTGCCAGCATTTTTGCTGTAGTTGTATTGATGGTCGAAAGCGGTGGTACAGCCCGATTTAATCAATTCCGCCAGGGCGATTATGGTTGCCTGGTAGATACACTCCTCATCCATTTTGGCAAAAATGGGGTAGATGCTCTGCAGCCACTGAAGCAGCGACAACTGGCTCCAGTCGAGATCCACCCGGTTGCGCACCAGCGATTGAAAAAAGTGGTGGTGGGTGTTAATCAACCCGGGGTAGACCAGCAACTGGCGGCCATCGATTAATGTATCCTCCGGATGGCCAATAATATTGTTGCCAATGGCTTTGATGATGCCGTTTTCAATAAGCAGGTCGACATCGTGCAGCACGCGATTGTGATCGTCGCAGGTGACCAGGCTGTGAATATTTTTGACCAGCATGACTATTTTTCCTCGGGCAGACTCCAGGGAAACAGCAGTTTTTGCAACACAGTGACGGTAAAAAACAGTGCCAGGCTCAGACACAACAGAATTACCAAGCCGGCAAAGGCGTTGGGGATGGCAAAAAAGGAGGTGGAAAACTGAATAAAGTAACCCAGGCCGTTCTCCGCCGCCACGAACTCCGCCACCACAGTGCCGACAATGGCCAGAGTAATGGCAATGCGCAGGCCGCTGAAAATATAGGGGATGGAGTGCGGCAGCCGTATTTGGGTAAATTCCCGATAACGCGGGGCACCAATGGTGCGCGACAGTTCAATCAGCTCCTCTGGGGTATTGAGCATGCCGGTAGTGGCGGAGACCACAATCGGGAAAAAGGTAATCAAAAATGTGATGACTACCCGCGGCAGATCACCAGTGCCCAAGGTGACAATCAGCAGCGGGGCGATGGCGACAATGGGGGTGGATTGAATCACCACCAGCAATGGATAGAGGGCGTTGCGCAACCAGGAGGAGGCGGTCATCAGTGCCGCCAGTGGCAGGCTGATAACAATCGCCGCACCAAAACCCAACAGGCAGATGCGCAGCGTCACCCACAGGTTCTCCAGCCAGCGTGCGCCACCGACATCGACGATGGCGGCATAAATCTGAGTCGGTGCCGGCAGTATGTAATCGGGTATTGCAAACAGGCTGCAGGCGGCCTGCCAGACCACCAGTAACACCACCAATGCGAGCAGAGCGGGGAGTTGTTGTCGGTTCATCAGTGAGCTCCAGCCGCAGCTTGTGCCGGTGTTTGGTAGAAGTAATGGCGAATCAGATCGCAGTAGTGGGTGAAGCTCGGGTCGTTAAGGGTTTCGATGTTGCGTTCGGAGGGCAGGTTGATGTCGATCTCATCAACAATACGGGCGGGCCCGGCATCAAGCACAATGACTTTATCCGAGAGCAAAACCGCTTCCGGGATTGAGTGGGTAATAAACAGAGTGGTTTTATTGCTGTTGCTGAGCAGTGCCTGTAGTTCAAAACCCAACCGTTCACGGGTCATGGCATCCAGGGCAGAAAAAGGCTCATCCATGAGCAAAATGTCACTGTTGGAGATCAGTGCTCGGGCAATGGCGACACGCTGTTGCATGCCGCCAGAGAGTGCTTGCGGCCGTTTATCAGCGTGTTCAGCCAGGCCGATCATGGAGAGCAGGTAGCGGGCCTCGCTAGTCTGCTCTTCGCTCACTTTGCCGTGGCGGTGTTTGATGGGAAACAGAATATTCTCGAGGGTGGTTAGCCAGGGTAATAAATTGGGCTTCTGAAAAACCAGTGACGCCCGATTGTGGGGTTTGGTAATGGCTTCATTGGCGATAGTTACCGAACCGCTAGTGGGTTTGAGTAAACCACTGATGATTTTGAGCAGCGTTGACTTGCCACAGCCCGAAGGGCCAACCACGGAGACAAAATTGCCTGTAGGTATGGTGAGCGAAAGATTGTCAAAGACCGACTGAATAGTGCCGTCGGCACGGGTAAATTGTTGGCTAATAGTGTTAAGAGAGATCATCGTTAAAAAGCTGTTGATTAATTAGTAGGTAAAAATTCGGCAGTGACGGCAGTGGTGAGATCCAAGCTTTCCGGAATCAATTTCTGCGCTTGGGCGACGGAGTGCCAGGTGTTGGCCAAGCGGGCGGGCGTAAAGATGCCAACGCCTTCCTGAGCGCTGATCTCGTTGTCGGATAATTTATTAAATTCCACTATGGCGGTGTAGGCGACCTCTGTACTGACTTCGGGTACCAGGGCGTGAACATCTTGCGCTGCTTTTTGCGGCTGCTGGTTAACAAACTGTAGTGCTTTCAGGTAGGCCCGCACAAAGCGTTTAGCCACCTCTGGCCGTTGTTTTAAAAAGCGGTTACCCGCCACCAGAGAGATACCGTAAATATCCATGCCCGCATCCGACCAGGCGAGTAGCCGCAGGCTTTTACCGGCCTGCTGCAATTGATAGTCGTAGCGTTCGCGATCGGTGCTCCAGGCAATAATGGCGTCGGTGCGACCGGTGGCCAGCATTGGACCCAAGGCGCCCGGGTCGCTGTAGATCAGCTGCAGGTCATCCTCTTTTAGCTGATTAACCTGCAAAACGATGGGTAAAAATATATTGGAGGAGGTAAATGGCGAGGTGGCCACCTTTTTACCTTTCAGGTCTGCCACGCTCTTAATATCGCTGTCGCTGACGGTCATAAAGGCGTGGGGGCCTTTATTAAAAATCGACGCCACGGCGGTAACCGGTATTTTGTGTTGCGCCTGTGCCGACAGCAGCGCTCCCAATCCGGCGGAGCCGATATCGGCGCGGCCGGTGGCCAATTTGGTCAGGGCGTCAGTACTGCCTTTACCGGAGGAGATGGTCACCTCCAGCCCTTCGGCGGTAAAAAAGCCCTCCTGCAGGCCGGCGTAAATGGGGGCTTTATCGCCACCAGGTAACCAATCGAGTTGGAACACTACTTTATCCAAGGCGAAACAGTTATTACCGAGTAGTGCAGACAGGGTTAAGGTAAAAAACCAGGTGCTTAATTTTCTCATACTGAAGTGCTCAATAGGCTGTGCCGTGAGTGGCTTGTATTTTTTGTAGAATATGTTCGCCAGCGCGAATGGGTTGATAACGGTTGGGGCGATCCGGGGTGATGCAGCTGGCCAGGGTCTCAATCATAGCCTGCTCATCCGGGTCGATAAACATGGCGATGGAGAAGCGCTCCCGGCCTTCTGTTTGCGGGCGCACGCGGTGCGGCGTGGAGCGAAACAGATCGTTGGTCCAGCGATACATTAAATCGCCGGTATTGATAATAATTCGATCGGTGTAAGCCGGTGCCGATAACCAATTGCCGTCTTTATCGCACACCTCCAGCCCTTCAACCCCATCCTGGAAGAGTAAGGTGATCATGCCGTAGTCGGTGTGGGCGCCGGCGCCCAGCTGTTCATCATTGACCTGGTTGGCGTCAAAGCTTGGGTAGTGCAGCAGGCGCAGGGTGACGTTATTGCGCTCGGCGTGACGTTGGATGAAGAAGTCGTTGTCTGTCTTCAACACTGCGGCAAACACCCGCATCAACTTTTGTGCGGCTTTAAAGACCTCATCGTAAAAGTAAAGGATGAGGTCGCGAAACTCCTGTGAAGGCCAGCGGCTGGGGTCATCAAAGTAGCGCTCGACGTTGCGCATGGTAAAGGTCTCTTTGATGTCGGCGGGCTTGGTTGGGTCCAGGTGTTCCATTAGCATTGCCTGGTAACCAAAGTTTTCCGAGGCGGTACGATAGCCAACTTGATGCTTATCGGCTTCGGCTTGCCCAAAAAAGTCGCGGCTTAGGGCGAAAATGCGATCGCGCAGCTCCTGTGTGATACCAATATTGGAGACGGTCATAAAGCCGCTGCTGGTCAACGCTGCATAGACCTGATCGCCCAGTGCTTTAAGCGTGGCAGGCTGGCTTTCGTCGTAGCTGCTGAAATCGATATTGGTAATTTCCACAAATTCTCCTCAATCCAGGCATTGTTCCCCTGGTTGTTGCGGCTCACGTTTTCGTTACGCGTTTCTGCCAGCAAAAACCTGGCCAATTGGCCAGATATAATATTTTTCCCTCTTGTCGGGCTATATAACTAAGTGTGGGGTTGTTTACCAAATACTTATGTTTATGACGCCACCTGATATTGATGACAGGTGTGGGAGATTGTCGTGCGTAAATCGTATAAGTAGCCAAACTGTGCATATTTATGGAACATTTAGCCTGTTTTTGGCTTTGCTTGATCACGTCTTTTGTGAGTCAATAATGACGCTATCGGTGTAATGGATAATCGACTCTGGTAGCTGGCATATATGTTGCGGTGCAACTCCAAACTCAAATTGTCCGATTGGTCAGGAAAATTGAACAACTACCGCTTAGAACTGGTTGGCTTATCGAAGAGCTTTGCCGAGAAAAGAGCTAACGAGGCGGTTAGCCTTAATATCGCAGCCGGCGAGATTCACGCCTTGGTAGGCGAGAACGGTGCGGGTAAAAGTACCCTGATGGGGATGATCTATGGCTTGCTGAAGCCCGACGCCGGCAGCATCGTCTGGGAGGGGCGCGAGCAGTCCATTAAAAACCCAGAGCATGCACGAAAATTGGGCATTGGCATCGTAATGCAGCATTTTGCCCTATTTGAGAGCATGAGTGTGCTGGAGAATTTATACCTGCATACCAGTCTTACGCGCACTATCAGTCGGGCGGCACTGGCGGAGCAAGCCCGCCGAGTGGCGGCGGAGTTTGGCTTCGAGCTCGACCTGGAGGCCGTGGTGTCGCACCTGAGTGTGGGTGAGCAGCAGCGTATTGAGATACTGCGTTGTCTGTTACAGGAGCAGTTGAAGTTGCTGATTCTGGATGAGCCCACCGCGGTGCTCAGTCCCGATGAGACCGACGCCTTACTGCAATCCCTCAAAAAGCTGGCGGCGCAGGGCACCAGTATCATCTATATCAGCCATAAGTTAAAAGAGATCACCGCCCTGGCCGACCGTGCCACCGTATTGCGCCAAGGGCGGGTGGTGGCGGAGGTGATTCCGTCTGAGGTGAGCGAAGAGACCATTGCCAGGTTGATGATGGGTGGTGAATTGGCCGAAAAGCCGAACCAGCACTCGGCTGCGGGCCAGGGTCATTGTGTCTTACAGCTCAAGCAGGCCAGCAGCACCCGCCACTATCGCGATGCCGATCGATTAAAAACGGTGGATTTGTCGGTCTATTCCGGCCAGGTGCTAGGCGTGGCGGGTATTGCCGGCAATGGACAGAATGCCCTGGTCGACGCTATCAGCGGTGAGTCGCAGTTGCAAAGTGGTGAGGTTCATTTTGCCGGTACTGATATCAGCAAAAAAAGTTTGGCCTGGCGCTACGCGCGGGGTATTTCGGCGGTCGCCTCCGAGCGACTGACCCGATCGGTCTCCATCGGCCAAACTCTGACCGAGAACTATTATTTAAAAGCCCGCCTGGCGCGCCCGGGGCAGTGGGTACAGTGGCGGGCCATGCGCGCGCAAACCGAACAGGTTATCGCACAATTTGAGGTGTCCTGCAGTGGTGCCAATGCGATTGCCGGGTCGCTCTCCGGCGGTAATCTGCAAAAATTTATTATGGGCCGGGAGCTGGCCATGCAACCCAAGTTGTTGGTTTGCCACAGTCCCACTTGGGGGGTGGATATCCACTCGGCGCGGCTGATTCGCAGCCGTTTGCAGCAACTCGCCAAGAGGGGCGCGGCGGTGGTGGTGATCTCGGAGGATCTCGACGAACTGTTGGAGGTGGCCGACACCCTGGCGGTACTGTTTGAAGGGCAGCTGAGCCAGGTGCGCCCGGTGGCCCAGTGGAGTGTTGCGGAGGTGGGACACTGGATGGCGGGCCTGCACGATAGTGCTCCGGTGGAGGCAGCGGGCTGATGATGGTTAGGCCGTTGTTTAAATCACAGGCCTGGCTGGCGTTGGCCGCGCCGGTGATAGCCGTGTTGCTGAGCATCGCCACCGGCGGGGTCCTGTTTCTCTTTTTCGATATCGCGCCCTTCGATGGCCTCTACTATTTTCTGTTGGATCCTCTGCGCGATGGCTACGGCGTTAGCGAACTGCTGCTGAAGATCTCTCCAATTGTCTTGTGTGCGCTGGGGTTATTGCTCTGTTTTAAAGCCGGGGTGTGGAATATCGGTGCTGAAGGACAGTACCTGGCTGGCTGTATGGCCGCCGGTTGGTGCGCTCTGCAACTGGCCGACAGCGAAGGCTTCTGGTGTCTGCCGTTGGTGCTGTTGGCCGGCGTGTTGGGTGGCCTGCTGTGGGCCGCCATGGCTGCGGCACTCAAGGTTCGGGTGGGTGCCAACGAGATTCTCACCACCATTATGCTTAACTACATTGCCGTCCATCTGTTGATGTACCTGGTCAATGGGCCGTTAAAAGACCCGGGTGGTTTCAGCTTCCCCGAATCGGCCATTTTTGCCGGGCAGGTGATGTTGCCCGTGCTCAGTGATAGCTACCGTTTGAATATCTCCATCTTTTTTCCGCTCGTGTTGGTGGCGTTGCTGTGGCTGCTGTTAAAGCGTTCGCGCTTTGGTTTTGAGTTGGGCGTGGTGGGTAATAATCCAGCGGCTGCGCAAAATGCCGGCATCAGTATTAATCGACATGTCGTTTTGGTTTTGCTGATCAGTGGGGCTTGTGCCGGCCTGGCGGGGGCAGCCGAGGTAACCGGCCCGGTTGGCCAACTGATCCCACAGTTATCGGTGGGCTACGGTTACACGGCAATTATTTGTGTCTATTTGGGTCGAATGCACCCTGTGGGCGTGTTGTTGGCGGCCATGTTGCTCGGCGTCACCTATGTTGGCGCGGAGTCGGTGCAGTTGCAATATGAGCTGCCGAGCGCTATCGCGGCGGCGTTTCAGGGCCTGATTCTCTTTTATCTATTGGCGGCGGATAAGTTGATCAACCAACTGCAGCCCAAGGTGGAACGATGACCATCGAACTGTTGGATACACTGCTGTTTGCCACGTTGCGCGCGGCGGTACCGCTCATTATTGCCGGTATCGGTATTTTGATTTTGGAAAAATCAGGTGTGCTCAACCTGGGCCAGGAGGGTGTGCTCTCGGTGGGCGCGGTGGTTGCTTTTATTGTTGCCTATAAAAGTGGTTCGCTGCTGTTGGCTTGTCTGGTCGCCGCCGCTGCGGGTGTGCTTTTGGTTTTAATCTTCGCCTGGCTGGTGCTTTATTGTAATGCCAATCAGGTGGTCACCGGATTATCACTGAGTATATTTGGTATTGGTTTTTCAGCCTTTATTGGTGGGCCTTTTATCGGGCTGTCAATTGAGGGCATGCCAACGCTTGTAACTCCTGGGTTAAGTTCAATGCCCGTCATTGGTAAGGTACTTTTCAACCAGGACCCAATGACCTATGCCACGCTGGTGCTGTTTGTTGCTGCCCTCTATTTTTTGCAGCGCACACGCGCCGGTATGATTTTGCGCAGTGTCGGTGAAAACCCGCAAGCGGCTCACGCGCTGGGTTATTCCCCGAATAAGGTGCGCTTGTTGGCATTGGTGGTTAGTGGGGTGCTGGTGGCGCTTGCCGGCAGTTATCTCTCGCTGGTCTATACCCCTATTTTGTCGGAAGGGTTATCCGCCGGTCGCGGCTGGATCGCCCTGGCGCTGGTGGTTTTTGCCAGCCATCGCTTGGGGAGATTGGTGCTGGGGGCGTTGCTGTTTGGTTTTACGTCGATAATGCATCTGGTTTTACAAGGGATGAATGTTCAAATTCCCGGCAGCATCCTGGCGATGATGCCGTACATCATTACCATTGTGGCCTTGGTGATTATGAGTATTCGTGATCGGCGCCGTGGTATTGAGTCTGCACCCAAGGCGCTGGGACACAACTTTAGTGCCAGCCATTAGAGAGTAGGAAAACATGAGATTGATAAAAAAATTATTTGTATCAGCCTGTGTTGCCGTTGTCGCGACGCTCGCGCTACCAATCACCAAGGCTCTGGCCGAGGAGCCTTTGCAGGTCGGCTTTCTGCACGAAAACCCCGTTGGTCAGGGCGGTTGGACCCTTTCCCACGAACTGGCCCGGAAGAAAGTCGATGAATACTTTCAGGGACGGGTGGTGACCACCGCTATTGATGGCATTGCTCCCGGTGTGGATGCCGAACGCATTCTTACCAAGTATGCGCGCGATGGTAAGGATCTGATCTTTGCCACTTCGTTTGGCTATTTAAATCCGGTTAAAAAGGTTGCCCAGCGTTATCGTAAAACCACTTTTGAACACGCTTCCGGTTATCTGCAGGCGGCCAATGTTGGTACTTTCCAGATTCGCGCTTACCAGGGCCGCTATCTGAGCGGCATCCTCGCTGGTAAAACCACCAAAGCCGACGTCATTGGCTATGTGGGTTCTTTTCCCATTCCCGAGGTATTGCGCGGTATTAACGCCTTCACCCTGGGGGTGCAGTCGGTAAACCCGAATGCCAAGGTGGAGCTGATCTGGACCAACAGTTGGAGCGACCCGGCCAAAGAGAAGGAGGCGACCGAGCTGTTAATTGCCAAGGGAGCTGATGTGATCACCCACCATACCGAGTCCGCCTCGGTGATTAAGGCCGCTGCCCAGGCCGGAGTTTATGGTATCGGTTATCAATCCGATCGTGCGGCAGCCGGGGGTGAATACCATCTTGCTTCGGTAGTACACAACTGGTTCCCCATCTATAAAGAGATTATCGAAGAGAAGTTGGCTGGAACCTGGCAAAGTAAAAATCGTTGGGTCGGTGTGGAGAAAGATGCGAGCCAGTTGGTGAGCCTAAATTCCAATATTCCGCAGGCGACCCTGGATCTGATTGATCAGGCGCGGGCGGCCATGATAAGTGGCGAAGTCAATGTGTTTCGCGGGCCAATTACCGATCAGGCGAGCGTGGTACAAATTGCCGCTGGCGAAAGCGCCGATGATGCCTACCTGCTCTCCATGCAGTGGTTGGTGAAAGGGGTTAATGGCCAATTGGATGCCAACTAGTCGTGGGTAAATTTTAGTTGCAAGTCAATAGATTGCCTATGCCGTGACAGTTGGGCGCGCCACTATTAAAGCAGGGTGATGCAGTGAAGAGATGCCGGCAAAGCGACGCCCTTGTTATGACAAAAGGTTGCGTTACTGTTTAATTCACGTGCGTAAAAGTAGATAGGAAATCTATTTTTACGCCTGGTAAGCACGGCACAAGCAAGTGCCGTCATTGCCGCAAGGCAATGGCGGTGAAGAAAATCCAGCAAAGCGACGCCCTTGTTATGACAAAAGGTTGCGTCACTGTTTAATTCACGTGCGTAAAAATAGATAGGAAATCTATTTTTACGCCTGGTAAGCACGGCACAAGGAGGTGCCGTCATTGCCGCAAGGCAATGGCAGTGAAGAAAATCCAGCAAAGCGACGCCCTTATTATGACAAAAGGTTGCGTCACTGTTTAATTCACGTGCGTAAAAATAGATAGGAAATCTATTTTTACGCCTGGTAAGCACGGCGCAAGGAGGTGCCGTCATTGCTGCAAGGCAATGGGAGTGAAGAAAATCCGGCAAAGCGGCGCCCTTGTTATGACAAAAGGTTGCGTCACTGTTTAATTCACGTGCGTAAAAATAGATAGGAAATCTATTCTTACGCCTGGTAAGCACGGCACAAGGAGGTGCCGTCATTGCCGCAAGGCAATGGCAGTGAAGAAAATCCAGCAAAGCGACGCCCTAGTTATGACAAAAGGTTGCGTCACTGTTTAATTCACGTGCGTAAAAATAGATGGGAAATCTGTTTTTACGCCTGGTAAGCACGGCACAAGGAGGTGCCGTCATTGCCGCAAGGCAATGGCAGTGAAGAAAATCCAGCAAAGCGGCGCCCTAGTTATGACAAAAGGTTGCGTCACTGTTTAATTCACGTGCGTAAAAATAGATAGGAAATCTATTTTTACGCCTGGTAAGCACGGCACAAGGAAGTGCCGTCATTGCCGCAAGGCAATGGCAGTGAAGAAAATCCAGCAAAGCGACGCCTTTGTTGCGTCACTGTTTAATTCACGTGCGTAAAAATAGATAGGAAATCTGTTTTTACGCCTGGTAAGCACGGCACAAGGAAGTGCCGTCATTGCCGCAAGGCAATGGGAGTGAAGAAAATCCAGCAAAGCGACGCCTTTGCGTCAGTATTTAATTCACGTGCGTAAAAATAGATAGGAAATCTATTTTTACGCCTGGTAAAAGGAAACGTTAAATGACCGATAACATCGAGCTTAGTGTTAGTCTCGACAGCAAAAAAAAGTACAAGCGTGGCCGAATCCGCGATAAAAATCAGGAGCTGATTTTGAACGCGGCACGAGAGGAGTTCGTGTTGAAAGGCTATGAAGGTGCCAGTATTCAGGCGATTGCCGATAAGGCCGGTATCGCCAAGGCCAATGTGCACTACTACTTTAAGCGCAAGGCCAATATCTATGTGGCGGTGCTTGATGAAATTATCGATCTCTGGAATGACTATTTTGATGAGATCGAAGAGGATGACGACCCCAGCGTGGTGTTGGATAAGTTCATCCGTCAGAAGGTGGAGCTCTCCTACAGCCACCCGCAATCGTCGAAATTGTTTGCCCGGGAGATGATCTCCGGTGCGCCCCGCTTGCGCGACTATATGCGCAATAAAATGCGCCCGTTTGTGCGTAAAAAAGCCGAGGTTATGGAGCAGTGGATTGCCCAAGGCAAAATGTTACCCGTGGACCCGACGCTGCTGATTTTCTTAATCTGGTCGTCGACCCAGCACTACGCGGATTTTGACATTCAGGTGTTGACTATTATGAATCGCGCCGAGTACGAACGTGAGATGATCGACGAGATTGCCAATTTCCTAAGTGCCACCATTTTGCGCGGCGTGGGTTTAACGCCTCCGGTTCGGGGCAGTCAGTCGGTGGCAAGTTGATTGATAGGTTGATTGAAGTCTTTGCTGTTTCCCCGATAGAGGCCCGCCTCTAATCGCTTATCAGGTCGCGTGAGCGCCGCACTGCCTGATAAGCGTTCCCCCTCCCTGTTTCAGCCCCCCTTATCTGCCACAGAGTCAGACGTGAGAGCGTTAAATAAGTAGGTAGTAAAGGCCAAACGAGGCGGCCAATAACCAGGACATTGGGCTCACTTTAAAAACTTGGCCAGACAGTACACGAATTATCACGTAAGAGATTAACCCCAGGGCCAGGCCATCGCTGATGGAGGTCACCATCATTAAAATCATGCATAAAATTGCCGGGCCGGCCAGCGCCAGATTGTCGAACTGAATATGGCGGACTTCGGTAAACATCAATATGCCAATCAGGATCAACGCCGGTGCGGTAGCGTGGGCGGGGATAATCATCAGCAGCGGGTTCACAAACAGCGCCAGCAGAAAAAAGAGCCCAACAAATATCGCCGTCAAGCCAGTGCGACCGCCGCTCTCAATACCAGCAGCGGATTCGCCGTAGACGTTGGTGGTGGAGGTGCCGATGGCAGAGGCGCCGATGGTGGCGATGGCATCGGCGGCTAGCGCTCGATAGATCGGCTTACTGTTATTGGCGCCCTCGCTGATTCCAGCCCGGATACACATGGCTCGAATGGCTACCAGAGAGCTGAACAGATCAATAAAAACCAGTGACAGCAACACGGGAAAGGCGAAGGCAAAATTCTTCCACAGGTAGCCCAGGTCGAAGGCCATAAACAGCGAAGTAGAGGAGACGGGTTTTGAGACGATGGCATCCGGTACGGCGGTTAAGGTACCGCCACTGCTGTTGGGAATAAACCAGCCAATGGCGGTAATCGCGGCGATCACCATGAGAATGCCACCGGGTACCTTTTTGTGTGCGAGCAGCACCATGGCCGGTACCCCAATAGCGGCCAGCAGTACCGCCGGGTTTTTCAGGTCGCCCACGGCAATTAATACCGGTGCCGGCGCAGCGACAACAATGCCGGCGTTCTTCAGGCCGATGAACATCAGAAACAGGCCAATGCCCACGGTCAGGGCGGTTTTCAGGTCATTGGGGAAGGCCTCGAGTAACAACCGCCGTACACCGGTGACGGTCATCAGAAAAAAGATCACGCCGCTCCAGAAGGTTAACCCCAGTGCGGCCTGCCAGGGCACGCCCATCACCAGGATGATGGTGTAGGCAAACAGCGCGTTGGAGCCCATACCGGGCGCCTGGGCAATCGGCAGGTTGGCCATCACGCCCATTAAGATGGAGAAGATGCCAGCGGCCAGCGCGGTGCAGGTGATCATGGTGGCGCGGTCCATGCCGGCGTCGGCCAACACGCTCGGGTGCACAGCCAACACATACGACATGGTGGCAAAGGTGGTGAGTGCGGCGATGAATTCCTGGCGCAGCGAGGAGCCCCGCTGGCTGATTTTGAAAAATTGGTCCAATCTCGATCTCATAACGGGTCGTTCAACTTGTCGGGTGGTCTATCCAAAGCCGTGCGTTCTGCTTTGCTGTGCTTCGTAAGGGTGCGTTGCTTGAACCTGGGCTCTTGCGGGACAACACCCTGCGGCTCCTCTCAAAAAACCTGACTTAGTGGTTAGCAAATAGCGTTCCCTAGGCTTTAGTCGAGCTCAATTCTGATTGGTCTGGCTATTGCTTTGCCTTAAACCGCTGAGTTTTGGCCGGCCGCTGTGGCTACCCAAAATTTTGACTATTTGGTTATACACGAATTTGGCAAAGTACAGGTTCCATTCATCTAATGGCTAATGACCCTACAGCCGGCAACCCCTATGCCGCGCTCAATTCGGGGGCGCTGGGCGCCCACTATGCACCGAGTGCGGAAGATTTAATGCGGCTTAACGCGGTGGCCGCCGGCCAGGCCCCCGCGGACCTGGCGCTGCGCGGTGGCCGCGTGCTCTGTTTGCACAGCAAAGAGATACTACCGCTGGATGTGTTGATCTCCGGGGCCTTTATTGCCGCGCTCAAGCCACGTGGCAGTGATTATCAGGCGACCACCATCATCGACCTGGACGAAAAATTTATTGCCCCCAGTTTTATTGATACCCATCTCCATATTGAATACACGCTGCTCACCCCGGGTGAGTTTGCCCGCTGTGTGATTCCCAAGGGGACGGGTACGGTATTGGCCGACCCCAATTGCATTGGCAATGTCCTGGGGGCCAGGGCGATGGATTGGGTGGCGGAAACTGGAACCCCCCTGAAAATTTTCCAACAGATCTCCAGCCGTATACCGCGCTCACCGAAACTGGAGTTGGGCGGTGCCACGGTCACCGAGGTTGAGCAGATGGAGCGCATTCAACGCTGCAATGCGGTGAGTGTGGGCGAGAGCAACCCCTTTGCCGTGGATGAACGGGCGTCGCGCCTGTTTGCCTCGGCCCTGCAGCTGGGGCGGCGCAACACCGGCCACACCGCACGGGTGGGCGGCGACGCCTTGGATGGCTACATTGCCGCCGGCATTGGCGACGACCACAACGCCTTTGAGGTGGATGAGGTGTTGGACCGCATTCGCCGCGGTGTGGCTATTACGGTGATGGCCGGCTCCATGAACGACAACATCGCCTCGGTATTTGCCGACCCGAAAGCCGTGCAGGGGGCGTTACCCTTCTTCTCTTTCTGTGCCGATGACCGCCACGTGGATGATCTTCAGCGGGTCGGCCATATTGACCACCACGTGCGCAAAACCATCGGCTGTGGCATTCCGGAGCTGGAGGCCTACGCCATGGCCTCGCTCAATGCCGCGCTCTACTACCGGCTCGACCATATTATTGGCTCCGTCACGCCCGCCCGCCGCGCCGACCTGTTGATTCTGGATAACCTGGCCGAGGTGAACATTGTCGCCACCTACCAGGATGGTCAGCGCACATCAGAAAGCGGCAGGGTGCTGTTTGGCAATAACGACCCGCTGCCGGATTATCTCTACAACACCATCAACTTTGGCTACCCGGTGACCGCCGCCGATTTTGCAATTCAGGCCGAAGCGAATGCGACCAGTGCCCGGGTACGGGCCATGGAGATGTACGACGGCTACTTTAAACGCGCCTTCGAAATTGAGTTGCCGGTTGAGGCTGGCGATGTCCTGGCCGAGCCTAGCTCCGATACCGCGAAAATTTTTGTGATCGACCGGCACCACGCTACGGGTAAAAAAGCGGGCGGCTTTGTCCGTGGTTTTGGCTTGCAGCGTGGCGCCATTGCCAGCACCACCAACTGCGAAAACCAAAATATGGTGGTGTTGGGTACCAACAATGCCGACATGGCGCTGGCGGCCAACAGCCTGCGCGATAACGGCGGCGGCTACGTGGCCGTGGCCGATGGCGAGGTACTCGCCGCCTTACCGCTGCCGCTGGCGGGCATTATGTCGGACCAACCCTGGGAATCCGTGCTGCAGGCCTCCGATGAGGTGGATGCCGCCGCCCATAGTCTGGGCAGCCAGCTGCCCAGCCCATTTATGATTTTGGCTTTTGTCGGCCTGGCCGGGGTACCCGACTACGGCCTCACCGAATTGGGGTTGATCGACAGCTTTCAACAGGAATTTATTCCGGTGGTGGTCTGTTGCCGCTGCCCGCAGCACGCCCACCAAGAGCCACCACCACTCACCTGAGTGGTGCAGGGTTTAGCCGAATTGAAGTTAGTGAAAGAGTAGAGACTGGGAGAAGATCGTGGAGTCGTTATCGCCCCTGCTGGGTAAAGTATTACCCGCACCGGAATTAGAGAAGAGTGAGTTGGCGTTATTGGCTGAAGCCGAGGCGGTAATCAGTGAACAGCTGGCGCCGCTGGCGATCAGCAACGATCAGCGCGGCCGCTACCCCACCGAGAGCATGGCCTGCCTGCGCCATACGCCGCTGTTTAAATTGGCGGTACCGAAGAGCCTGGGTGGTTACGGCGTGTCGCACGCCTGCAGCTTGGAAGCACAACTGCGCCTGGCCATGGTCGACTGTTCGGTAGCGCAGCTTTTCAAAGTGCACGACGAGCTGGTGCGGGAAATTTTTGCCTACTGCCCAGAGTTTCAACAGGCGCGCCTGGCCAATTCGATTTTAAATGAAAACCACGTTCTGGGTTTGGCGGTGGCGGAGGCCGGCCGCAGCGCGGTGGAACCACTTAATACCCGCGCCATTGCCCAGGCGGATGGCAGCTTTGTGGTAACCGGTTCGAAGATCTATACCACGGCCGCCGCCGAGGCGGACCAGATTGCCACCTGGGGTTTTAATCCGGCTGCGGCGACCGAAGAGAATCCGGTGTTGGGTATGCAACTGCTGTTAATTCCCAAGGGCACGCCGGGGGTCGATATTCAGCGGGATTGGAATGCCCTCGGCCAGCGCGCCACCGACTCCGGCTCCATTCAATTTAACGAAGTGGTCTGCCCGCCCGAGTGGGTGGCATCGGTTCCGGGCAAGGCACCGTTGATTCACTCAAGCCTGCGCTATCAGGCGGGTTTCTCCGCGCTGTTGGTGGGTATGGGCCTGGGGGCGATTGCCGCGGCGCTGCCCTTTATTCAGGAGAAATCCCGGCCCTGGGCCGCCACCGGTGTGGATCAGGCCGTGAACGACCCGTTTATTAGGCGCAATATTGGTAAATATGTGGCCGACCTCACCAACGCATACGCCCTGGTGCAACGCTGTGGCCGCCTGCTGGATAGCTTTGAACGTGGCGAGATTGATCGCGGCCAGCTGGCCATGCCGATCAGTGCCGCCAAGGTGGCCGCCAATGAATCGGCCCTGGCGGCAACCAGTGCCATTCACGGTTTAATGGGCACCCGCAGTGTCGCCGGCAAGCAACCGTTTGACTACTGGTGGCGCAATGCCCGTACTCTATCGTTGCACGACCCGGTGGAGTGGAAGATGCACGAAATTGGTCGCCATCTGTTAACCGGTTGGGAGCCGGAGCCGGGGATCTACCAATGATTAGTGGTGAATTGAAATCCGCTATTCAAGCGATGCCCAAACTGGAGCTGCACATCCACCTGGAGGGGTGTATCTCCAAGGAATTTATTGCCGCCCAGTGCCAGGCGAAAAATATTACCCCGCCCCGGCCGTTGGAAACGTTGTTCGACACAGCGGATCTCAGCCAGTTTTTGGAGACGCTGGATTGGATCTGTTCACTGGTCGACAGTGCCGAGGTGGCGGCCGAACTGGCCTGGCAATTTGGCCGCTACTGCGTTGCGCAAAATATTATCTACTGCGAGCTGATTGTTAACCCAACCCACTGGGCCAACCTCGGCTATGAGCAGCTGTTTCCGGCATTAAGTGCCGGCTTTGATCGGGTGGAGGCGGAGCTGGGGGTCGATGTGCGTTTGCTGCCCTCTATTTTGCGCCAACAGACGGCCATGGAAGCTTTGGCCCTGGCCCAGTGGATGGTGGCCAATCGCAGCCAGCGGGTGGTGGGTTTGTCGGTGGATGGCAACGAAGCAGCCGCCGGCTTTACCGGTGACCGCTTCTCGCCGGCCTACAATTTGGTGCGTGCTGCGGGCCTCGGTTGTACGGCGCATGCCGGTGAGTCATCGGGGGCGGCGGGGGTGCTGAGTGCCCTGGATGATTTAAAAGTCCATCGCCTCGACCACGGCGTACGCGTGATTGAAGACAGCGCCCTAACCGAGCGGGTAGTCCGCGAGGGGATTACCCTTAACGTCTGTGTCTCGAGCAACTGTGTGCATCTGTACAAGAGCGCCGAGGAGCACCCCTTTACCGCCCTGCGCGAGCGGGGGGTAAAAATGACCCTCAACACAGATGACCCGGAGGCGGTGGATAAAACCTTAATTGAGGAGCTCTGCTGGGTGGCGGAGCAGTTGGATCTCAGTTTGAGTGATTTAAAGGCGTTGCAAATAAATGCGGTGGCGGCCAGCTTTTGCGATGCCGAAACCAAAGCCAAGCTGGCCGAACAGATCGCCTAAACCCAGAGCGCGGCCAGCAGTGGCCGCGCTCTGGTGAGTATCCGAAGATCTATTTTTAATAAGGCCTATTTTACGAGGGCTGAATTAATCGCCCGCCATCAGTTGGCTGACCAGTTGTTGCGTGGTGTTTTGCAGCTGCTGCCAATCCAGCTTGCCGACCTGGCCGTTATTGAGTACCCGCCGGCCGTTGACAAATACCTGCTCCACTGCAATGGGTTCACCACAGGTTACCGGTGCCCAGGGTTTCTCCCACACGCCCCAAAAGCGCGGCTGATCCAGATTAATAATGGAGAAATCGGCCAACCAGCCGGCCTCTAATTTACCCAAAGTGTCGTAACCCAACAGACGGGCGCCGTTAATACTGGCCCAATCAAAAACCTGTTCAACGGTGGTTGCCTCGGGGCCGCCAACGGCGCGATGAATCAACCAGGCGAGCAGCATCTCGTTCATCATACTGGCCGACTCGGCCGAGGCGGAGCCGTCCACACCCAGGCTGACGGTCATACCCTGGTTGGCCATCAGCGCGGCCGGCGCAATACCACTGCCCAGGCGGCAGTTGGAGGTGGGACAGTGAGCGATGCCGGTACCAGTAGCCGCCAGTTTGGCGATAGCACTGCTGTCGGCGTGCACCAGGTGTGCAAACCAGACATCCGGCCCCAACCAGTCGGCGGCTTCGGCGTAGTCGATAGCGCTTAAACCGTAGCGTGTTTGCGCCGCTTCGTTATCGAACGGCACCTCCAGCAGATGCGAGTGCATGCGCAGCTGGTGCTGACGGGCATAGGCGGCGATCTGGCGCAGATCTTCCGGCGGACTGGTGTGGACAATGGAGGTGGGCGCGGCCACCAGTTTGTGCATGGCATCGCTTGCGGTTTGATGGTGGCGGCTGCGGGTCTCATCCAAACGTTTTAGGAAGAGATCGATATCTTCAGGAATCTGACGGGCCTTGCTGGTGCCGCGGTGGGTACCCAGATGGGTGGAGCCGCCACGGCAGTGGACAAAGCGAATGCCGGTATCTTCGGCAGCCTGGTAGAGGGCGGCCTCCAGCTCTGGATTAAAATCCTGGTGGTAGATATAAAAGTGGTCGGCACAGGTGGTGCAGCCGGAACGCAACAGCTCGTAAAAGCCAACCACGGCGCTGTGGTACATCACCTCTGGTGTAATTTTGGGCAAGAGTGCATAGGGCACGGCACCCAGCCAGTGGTTGAGATCGGAATTGATGCCAGCCGGCATCGCCTTGGCCAGGGTTTGGGTGAGGTGGTGGTGGGTGTTTACAAAACCCGGATAGATAAATTTATTGCGTGCATCGATTACCTCACAGGAGCCTTCCGGCGCCGGCAGGTTGGCGGCAATGGCGATGATGGTGTTGCCATCGATCAAGAGATCGGCCACACCATGGCCCCAGAGGTGGCCGGATTTAATTAAGGTTTGAGTCATGCTGTGGCTGTCGATAATTGGAGCGATTGATTGCTGGCGCTACTGATACTGGCTGGGCAGTTCCGCTTCGGGCAGTGCGCTTTGATAGTCGAGCTCCGGGTCGATTAACTCCAACGCTTTTAGCGCCTTAATTTGATCGTTGAGCCGGACTTTTTGATAGGTGCCAGTCACTTCGCCGCGCTCGCTGAAACCATCCACCAGGTGATATTTCTTCATGGCCGCCATGGCCTGAGTCATCAGCTCGGCCTGCTGTTGTGGATTAGCTGCGGTGATGGCTTCCAAGGCGGGAGTTGGGTCACCCTCCATAAAGTCGACCCAGCCTTTGATAGAGGCCTCGGTAAAGGCTTTGGCCGCTTCGGGGTACTCGTCCAGAAACGCTTTGGAGGTGTAGAGATGGCGATAGGGGTCGAAGCCGGACTCCGACAGGGGAATTACCTCCGCCTCAATACCCTGGGCGGCCAGGTGTACCGGCTCTGAGGTTAAAAAGCACTGCTGGGCAAAACTCTTGTCGGTGGCAAAGCGGGAGATGCTGTAATCGAGTGGGATGAAGTTGAGGTTCAGCTTCATGATTTTGGTCATGTACTCTGCGTGCGAGAGTGATGCCTGCATCATAACCACCTTGTTATCCAGATCGGCCAGGGTTTTCACACCGAGCTCCGGGTGGAACATCACACACTGGGGGTCGTGCTGAAAATAGGGGGCTAAAAAGACCAGGGGCAGGCCGCGACTGACGCCAATTAAGGTGGTGTCACTGGTGCCAATGGCGATATCGACCTTGCGCAGTGCCACCAGCGGGCGTATATCGCGAATACCGCCACCGGAGCGGATCTCCACATCCAGGCCGGCATCTTTATAAAAACCCTTGGCCAGAGCCTGATAAAAGCCACCGTGTTCCGGCTGTGGGTACCAGTCGCTCATTAACACCACTTTGGTGAGCTCCGGTCCTGAACTTGTCTCTGTCGCTTCCTGGTTGCAGGCGCTAAGCACAACCGCGGCCGCTGCCAGGCCGACTAATTTCAGCAGTGAATTCATATTAATCATCTTTCAAGGAGTAAGAGTTGTGCCAATTGTGCAGCAGCCACCAGTGTAGCCAACTGACAAAGCCAACAAAGACGAAGCCGATGGTGCAGGCGGTGAAGGCCGCCGCGTAGAGCGCCGGAATTTTTAACTGGGTGCTGAAGATCACCACCACGAAGCCGAGGCCGGCTTTATCGCCGGAGCCCATACCGGCAATGGTGTCGCCATAGAGTGCGCCGATGGGCGTTAACGCTGCGGCAATTTTTAACCCGGTCAGGTAGTAGGGCATGGCGTTGGGAATTTGTAGATTAATCAACTTCTGCCGGGCGCTGGCCTGGTAAACCTTAAACAGGTCCTCCAGATTTTTATCGATGGTGATCAGGCCCATGGTGGTGTTGGCGACAATGGGAAAAAAGCAGATTAAAAAAGTGATAATCGTGATGCTGGTTAACCCCTGGCCGAAGGAGAGGGTGATGATGGGGGCCAGCACAATTACCGGTGTCATTTTTAATATCAGCACATAGGGGTAGATACCGTTATAGGCCCAGCGGCTGGAGGCGAGCGCCAGTGATAATACTGCACCGATAATTGCCGAGGTCATAAAGCCGATGACGCAGGCCAGCGCCGTTTGTAAGGTGCCCGACCAGAGTGTGCTCGACTCCTCCATACCCGCCTCCACAATTTGGTGAGGGGCGGGCAGCTGGTAGTCGGGAATATTGAACAGATAGATCGACAGGTACCAGACAGCCAACATTAATGCGCCGAACACGATGGGCGGCAGCACAATCACATTGAGCTGTTTGAGGCTAAGCGATTGGCTCATCTTATAGGGCCCTCAAGCTGTGCAGGCAGGCGGTCACTTCACTTACCTTGGCCTGGAATTCCGGCGTAGTTCTGAGTTCAGCCGTACGCGGATAGGCAAAGGGGACGTCGATCACCTGGTAGATCTGGCCGGGGTTGGCGGAGAGCACCAACACCTTGGAACCCAAAAAGACCGACTCGGTAATGGAGTGGGTCACAAAGGCGGCTGTCCAGGGGTTTTTCTCACGCAACAACAGCAGCGATTCGTTGAGGTCGTCGCGGGTCATCTCATCCAGTG
Organism: Halioxenophilus sp. WMMB6; assembly: GCF_033283405.1. NCBI lineage: Bacteria > Pseudomonadati > Pseudomonadota > Gammaproteobacteria > Alteromonadales > Alteromonadaceae > Halioxenophilus > Halioxenophilus sp. WMMB6. The sequence continues at coordinate 139,407 of NZ_JAWMQR010000002.1, read as the reverse complement.
CACCAAAGGGTTCATCCAGTAGCAACAGCTCCGGGTTGGTACTCAATGCCCGGGCGATGGAGACGCGCATGCGCATACCACCTGATAGCTGCCGGGGGAAGTGTTTGGCGCGGTCACTCAGGCCGACCAGCTGCAGCAGTTGCTCAACCTTGGTTTTAATCTCTTGGCTGGGGGTTTTGCGCAGTTTCAGTGGTAGCGCGATATTTTGCTCGGTGGTGAGCCAGGGCAGCAGGTTGGCCTCCTGAAATACAAACCCTAACTTCTCCGGAGAGAAATCACTCTTGCCACCGCCGACAATAATGGTACCGGTGGTGGCGGAAATCAGATTGGCAATCAGCTTTAACAGCGTTGATTTACCACAGCCACTGGGGCCGATAATGGCGATAAATTCGCCACGGTTAATATTGAAATTAATATCTTTCAGTACCGGCGTAGTGCCAGAGAAAGTTTTACCAACTTGGTTTATCTGAATAAAAGGTATGGTTGCAGTCACGGTCGTTTGCGGTAGTCAAACCCGGGCCGAAGCCCGGGGTCTTTCGATGGCGATTAGAATTTATAAGTCAGATCAACAGTGTAGCTGAATGGCTTCTCAGGCAGTACCGAGAGGTTACCGTACAAGCCTGGGAAGTTGGCCCGGTAGTACTCCTCGTTGGTAACGTTGTTGAGCGCCAGTCTGGCTTCAAACTCTTTGGATACATAAGAGACCGAGGCGTTCACAATGTCGTAGCTGGGCAGTACCAGGCCACCCATGGGTGAAGGCTCAACCGAGTCGACATTGGTCCAGCTGACGTTGGCTGCCCAGTTGTCATTGAAGCGGTAAGCCGCTGACAAGCTGTAGACGTTCTCGGGCACACCGCCACGCGATGGTTCATCTTCAGGCGTGAAGAAGACACCGCTCACTGCACCACCCCAAATGAGTGTTGGATCGAGTTGTGGCAGATCCGCCGCACCCAGGTAGGTGAACATGGCGCCGCCCAGGTCGGTGCGGGTCACTTCTGTGTTGGAGTAGGTGGCAATAATGGAGAGCGGATCGATCGGTACCCAACGCAGCTCAACCTCGTAACCTTCGGATTGCAGTGCTTCGTTGGATTCGGCCACGTTGCTGTTAATGGAGACACGTTCCTGATCAAAGGTAGAAATACCAAAGAAGAGGCGATCACTGAAGAGCTGGCCTTTAATACCAATCTCGTTCATCTCCGACTCACCCAACCAGTTGCCATCTTGAATCAGGCCCAGCTCCACGGCGTCGTGGGTACCGGCCAGAATGGTGGACTGTTTGGCGGTGGTACCGTAAATGTTAACGCCGAAGGGGAGGTTGTATGAGACACTAAAGGTGTAGGAGACCGCATCGTCTTCATCCGAGGCTTTGGCGCCGGGGGTACGGGAGAAGAACGCCGCCGGAGTGCCGGTGCGACCTTCAATCTCCACATAGTCGTAGCGTACGCCGACCAACACATTCAGATCTTTAAAGAAACTCATGTCGGTGAGGAAGGCGAGGCCATACTGCATGGCTTCAGAGTAGTCGTTAATACCCCAGGGCTCAGAGACAGTGCCGTTGTTAACACTGGAGGCCTGTTGGCTGGCGGGCAGGAAGCCGACCGTCAAGTCGGTACGGTCGAAGATCTCATGCACGAAGTCGTTGGCGTACCAGGCATCGGTGTAACGAACAGAAGGCGAGAACTGAACATCGGCAGTCACCATATCGCTTTCAAATTTCTTGGCAACAATGAATTGATCTTCAATAACGTAGGTATCACCCGCCTTGGAGAAACCGTAGGAGTCGCTATTGCGAGATTCGGCGGAATCGTAGAACAACTTGTTGGTGAAGGTCCAACCGGACATGGTCTCGTGGATGATGTCGAAGTAGAGGGTGGTGGCTTCGGTTTTATAGAGATCCTCGTCGGTAATCAGCACCTGGCTGTGATCCAGGTGTGCGGTACCGGTTGGGGTGATGCCGTATTGGGCTGGAATGGAATCTGCGGTGAAGTCCGCTGGGTCGGCTGCACCAAATGTGGTGGAGTCAACACAGAAGAGCTGTACCGAACCACCAAAACAGGTAACGCCAGGACCAAATGCGCTGTCGGTGAAGCCTGAGCTAATTTCGGCGTCGTTCATCAGGCCATCACCATTGACATCGGGCGGGGTGTAGTTGGGCTGGCCGGTAATGTAGGTACCGTTATCGATCAGGTCCTGGGTGACGCGGTTCCAGCCACCGTTTTCGTGGCCATCCCAGTTTTGGTACATGCCGCCAAACTCGATCCGGGTAGTGGCGTTCAGGTCGACGTTGAACGAGCCTTGCACCAGGGTTTGATCGTTGAAGTCATTTTCGTAGTAGCTGCCGGAGTTTTCCACTTCTGCGAAGATGTAGTAACCCGCCTTCTTACTGCCGACGGTCATTGGCCCGCCCACTTCCGCGCGGATTACGCTCTTGTCCCACTTGCCGAAGGTGTAGCCAAACTGGCCGCTGGCATCATCCATATAGGCACCGGTATCGGCGCGGGCGGATTTAGGGATAAAGTTCAGCGCACCACCCACCCGGCTTGGGCCGGAGATAGGCGACATGGGGCCGCGGATAACGTCGATGCGGTCACTGGCACCGATGGGTGTTGGGAAGATACCGTCGTTGTTTAAGCGTTTAACACCACGGAAATAGTTATCGGCTGGTGTACCACGAATATCGAGCGAACCGGCAACACCAAAGAAGGAGGTGGTGAAGGAGCCAGGAATAAAGGTGGCAATATCGTTAATACCGGTAATGTTGAACTCCTCCAGGAATTCAGCCGAAACGGAACTGACCGAACGTGGAGTTTCGTATACGGATTTGCCGAAGCCGAATACTGAGTCGACCGGCTCGGAGGAGAGGATGCCCAGTTTGTCGTCGGCGCTGGCCTCGACAGACACTGTCTCCATAGTGCCATCGTCTTCAGCAAAGACGCTTGGTACGGCCAAGGTTGCTAAAGCAGCGGCGATGGAACTCGCAAGAAAACTTCTTTTCATACAAAACCCCTAAACAAAAAAGTGCGTGCAAATAAATATCCTATAGAACCGCAGCTTCCAGTTATGTGTGGGCATAACTGTGCCAGTCCATAGCAGCGCGGCTTAAGCCACCTGTCGTGATTTGTGTTAGCAAGAGCTATACCATCGATCTTGTCCAATTGGTCAGGATATCTCGGGGGCGGTTTGCTACCGGCTTGCGGTTTTCTGGTGCAGAGGCGTTGGGTTTTTCTTGGTAATCACCAATAGGATAGCGAGGTTAACCGTATAACCTCGGCTTGTGATTGCGAGGTAGGTGGCGCTACCGGCAGCGGCGGGCGTGGTGCAGTGCGATATTTAATTTAAAAATGCTCATCCGTGGCACATAAACCTGACTGAGTGGCCAAAAATGATGCTGGTCTGTGAATTAGATCTCACTGGTCACGGCGATCACCTCCACCTCTACTTTAAATTCCGGGCGGGTAAAGCCGCCCACAATTAATAGTGTGGATGCTACAGGCTGGGGCAGAAATTGATCGCGCACAGCCATGTAGGCTGGGAAATAGTCGCGGCTGGTGACATAGGCAGTGACTTTTACCACATCGGCCATGGTCAGTGCGTTGGCCTTTAATATTTCTTGAATATTAGTAAAACAGATGGTGGCCTGCTCGGTGATTGATTCGGGAGTGGCATCATCTTTGCCGGTGCCAAGCTGGCCCGAAGTAAAAAAGAGACGAGACCCGGCGGGCGCCTCAATACCATGCACGTAATTTCCGAAGGGAGCGCGGATGGTGGTTGGGTTGACGGTCTTGAAGTTTGTCATTTTAAGAGTGTTCCAGTTATGTCTATAGTTTTGTGGCAGGATCTATCCACCGATCAATTTAGCGAGTTTGACCCGTCGACGACGGTTGCGCTACTACCGGTGGGTGCTATTGAACCCCATGGTCCGCACCTGCCTCTCTCCACCGATGCCACCATTGCCGAAGAGATTAGTCGTCGGGCAGCAAACCTGGTGCCAGACGATATCCCCCTTTTGGTTTTGCCAACTCAACACATTGGTAAATCCACCGAGCATCTGCAATTTGACGGTGTGCTTACCCATACGGCAGAGACCCTGTTGAAATCGTGGATGGAAATTGGCGAGTGCGTTAATCGCGCCGGTATTAAAAAATTGGTCTTCTTCAATGCCCACGGAGGCCAACCGCAAATTATGGAGATCTGCTGTCGTGAGTTGCGCATCAAGCACGACATGATGGTGGTGGGCTGTAGTGGTTGGAGTTTTGGTAAGCCCGATCTGCCGGAAGTGCCCGAAGACGAACGTAAGTTTGGTATTCATGCCGGCCAGGTGGAGACCTCAATGATGCTCCATTTAAGACCAGACCTGGTGAAAATGGAAAAAGCCAGACGCTACGAAGGGCTGTTGGCAAAAGTTGAGGAGCGTTACCGCTGGCTGCGGGTGATTGGCAGTACCTACATGGGCTGGCAGGCGCAGGATCTGCACGAGTGTGGTTGCTCCGGCGATGCCACCAAAGCCAACGCGGAAATTGGTCAGCTCTATTGCGACCACTATATTAACTCGTTGGCAGAGATGTTAGCGGAAGTCTCCAGCTATCCGCTGGATTGGATAAGAAATCGCGAAGATTGGTAGTTATTTATGGCCGCAACCGTAAGTTAACGGCGGCGGCCAGGTTGCCTGAAGGCTAGCTAAAAATGACTAATCCGCAGCGGTTAATCACTATCAAGGCGCGGCTATTTTCCCGCCGCAGTGCGAATCCGCTCAACACGGGTCGCCACCTCCTCTGCCAGAGCCGGGAGATCCTGACCCAGTACCTCACCATCCTCCACCATTAATTTTCCAGCCACGTAAATCTGGCTGATATTGGCCGAGTTGCAGGCAAACACCAGGTGCGCGGGTACATCAAAAATAGCACCGGTGAGTGGCGTTTTGGTATCGATCACCAGAATATCGGCTTGCTTGCCCACCTCCAGGCTGCCGACCTGATCGTCTACTTTTAATACCTCGGCGGTATTTAAGGTGTGCAGACGCAAGATTTCGATGGGCAGCATGACGTTGGCGTTGTGCTCCTGCATACGCAGGGCGTACATCCCCATGCGCATATTTTCAAACGGATCGGCAATATCGGCACTGGCTGCACCGTCAACGCCCATGCCCACGGCTACACCCATGGCCCGATATTTGGGAATATCGGAGAGACCGGAGGCGAGGCGACCATTGGAGAGTGGGTTCCAGATCATGGCGCCGCCGCGCTTGGCGGTATCCATTAATATTTGGTCGGTGGTCTGAATAAAGTGGGCAAAAGAGACACCGTCGGCGACGGCGTTAGTACTCATCAACATAGGCCACTTTTTACGATCAATAAAGCGACGGTTGTACTCTTCCAGGTAGTGGATTTGTGCCGTTAAGTGATACTTCTCTCTGAGCTCCATCTCCAGCTTTAATTTATCCTCCCCGGCGTAGATACCGGTTGAGTGCAGCGAAACGCCCAGCATGGCCGAGTGGCCAACCAGCTCCTTACCCTTGTCTACCAGCGCTTTTACATCGTTACGGATTGCTTTGTCGTCCTGATGTAAGTTGGTGTTGTAGGAGAAGATAAAGTGCTGGCCTGCGTCGAGCTCGGCCTGTAGCGACTCCATATATTGGGCTTCGCTGGCATTGAGCCGCTGGCTGTGGTTGTAGCTGGTGGTAATGCCCTTGGCCAGTTGATCCAACGCACCGTGCAGGGTAAAGGCATAAAAGTCACCATCACTGAACGAGTTGCCGTAGGTAAAGTGCAGTTTCTCCAACCAGCCGTAGAGCTCTTTATCGGCGGCGATTCCGCGAAAAGCCGACTGCCACAAGTGGTTGTGGCCAGAGACAAACCCCGGCATCACAATTTTGCCACTGCCATCGATACTCTGGTCAATCTTGGTTTTGCTATCGCTAAACGCGCCCGCGCCGACGGCGAGAATTTTATTGTCATCAAACAAGATATAGCCGCTATAGGCTTGGTCTTCGCCGGCGGCCAGGGTCAATATTGTGGCATTTTCAATTAACAGGACCTCCGCTTGTGCATAGCCTGCCATGCAGGCCAGCAGCGCCGCGGAAAACAATACTTTTATTTTGTTAAGCATGGTGGGTATCTCTTGCTGTTATAGCGCCGCTAGGCGGGTGGTGCTTGGGCTGGGTGTGTGGTTTTCGTGTCTGTATCAATTAGCCATTGCCAATTGGGTTTCTTGGTATTTTTTAATTTAGCAATTTTTAATCCAAATATTGGCCGCTTGGTCAGAAAAGGTAAGCTAATTGCATTGTTAATCACAATGCAATTTTTTGTTGCGTAATTGTTTCCAGATAGTGGTTAGCGAGGTGGTCGTATGGTTAAGCTCAGTCAAATTTTTAGTTATCCAGCACGCGGGCGGTTAGCTGCGCTGACCTTGCTGTTTCTGGGTGCGGACTGGGCACAGGCCGAAGAGCGGCCTTTAAAGGCGGAACTGGTGGAGCGCGAACAGGCGCTGCAGGTGGCGCTGGCCCGGCGCGAAGCGGATCTGCTGGTTCGCAATGCCACCATCCTTAATGTTTTTACGCGGGAGTGGCTGCCAGCCCAGGATATTGTGATTGCCGGCAAGCGCATCGCCTGGGTGGGTGCCACCGGCACCTGGCCGGGCCAGGCGGCGAAAACACTCGATGCCGAGGGTAAAACGGTGGTTCCCGGCTTTGGTGAATCCCACAAACATATCGAGAGTTCCTACCTCTCAGCGGAGTATGAAGCGGCGCTGGTGATCCCCTATGGCAACACCTGGACGGTGGAGGGCAGCCACGAGATGTCCAATGTGATCGGCGAGCACAACGCCGAGTACTGGTTAAAGGCGGAGGCGGCGGGCAGCCCGCTAAAAATCTTTCCCGCGATCGGTTCGGCCACACCGCCCACCCAATACGAGCTGGGTGGCGGCTACTACGGTTATCAGGAGATGAAAGATTTTCTGGCCAGTGATCAGCGGGTGGTGGCACTGGGAGAAGTGATGGACTGGACCGCCGTGACCACTCCCGGCACTAAAGGCCATGAGCGTATCTGGGAGATGATTGAAGCCACCTGGGAGCTACGCGGTGTCGTTGAGGGGCATGGCAGTGGTCTCACCGGCGTTAATGAGATCAACGCCTTTGCCGCGGCCGGTTTATCCTCTGACCACGAGGTAAAGCAGTTGCAGGAGGGGTTGGAAAAGTTGCGGCGCGGAGTTTTTCTGGAGGTGCGGGTCGACACCATTCGAATTCTGTTCCCCTATTTACTGGAGCAGGGGTTAAAGGATTGGTCGAACGTGAGTGTCACCACCGACGATCGCGACGTGCACGCCACCCAACAGTTGGGTTCCATGGATTTTAATATTCGCGCGGCGATCGAAGCCGGTGTGGAGCCGGCCATCGCCTACACCCTGGGTTCCTACAACACCGCCCGCCACTTTCATATCGACCATCTTGTCGGTGCTATCGCGCCTGGGCGTTACGCCGACCTGGTGTTTTTATCCGATGTTGACAAGGTGGTGATCGATAAGGTTATCGCCAACGGCCAGCTCGCCTCCAAGGGCAAAGAGTACCTGCTGCCGATTGCCAAGGTAACCTACCCCGAGTGGGTGAAACAGACCATGAATGTCGGCCGCGCTTTAACCGCCGACGACTTCACCATTAAAGCACCGGCCGGTCGCACCAGTGTCAATGTGGCCTTGATGCAACCCTTCTATTTTGAGCCAGATTTCATCACCGGCGAGTTGCCGGTCACGGCCAGGGGTACTGTAGAGGCCCGGCCGGACCTGGGTATCAACAAGGTGGCGGTGATCGATCGCTACCACGGCACGGCGGCGGTCTCGAAAATGTTTTGGCAAAATGTTGGCCCGGTAACAGCGGGTTCGGCACTGGCCAGTTCGCAGATGCACGATATCCACAATATCTGGGTGCTGGGTAACGATGATCAGGCGATGGCACTGGCCGCCAATACCGTGGCCGGTATGCAGGGCGGCTGGGTATTGGTGAAAGAGGGCAAGGTGGTTGCCAAGGTACAGCTGGAGATTGCTGGTTTGGTCTCGCAACGGCCAGTGGCGGAGGTGGCGGCTGAGGTGGAAGCCCTGCACGATGCCGCCGACACCCTGCAGTGGTTAACCAGCCCCGGCCTGCCCGATCGTATGCGCTTTGCCTTTTTAACCGCCTCACCCTGGAAGTGGCAGCTGGTGGCCCCGTATGAGGAGAACCCGGGCGGTTTTGTTAATGTCACCACGGGTGAAACGCATCCGGTTGTTTGGTAATGGGCGATTTGGCAGGAGCTGCCCGGTATTGTTTGCGGGCGATGTCAGTGGTTTGTTGGCAGACTCTGCCCCGCTGTTGGCAGGCGTCACTGGTGCTGTGGGCCAGCACGGCGCAGGCGCATCTGCTCAATATGACGGAAGCGAAAATCCTGGTCACCGAGGCCAATGTCGCCGAGCTGACTCTGCAGCTCGACCCCTCCCGTTATTTTCCTGATCGCTCGGCCTACTACCAGGCCAGCCTGCGGCCAGAGCCCCTGACTGACGCAGAGTTAAAAAACATTGTGCAGCAGGCACTGGCGGCTATTCAGCTGCAACTGGAGGATGAGAGTGGCGCCACTGAGGTACGCAATGACGCCAGCCTCTGGCGGGATTGGCAGCTCGCCTTTGCCGATGCCAGCCACGCCGACTATCTCGACCCACTAAAGTGGCCCAAGGTCACCCTGACTGCCCGACAGCAACTGCCGCCGGCCAGCCGTGCCTTGTCGGTGGTTTTTCTACCCGATTTTGTTTTCGAAGAACCGATCTCGCTCACCTTGCAGCAGGCCCAGCAGGAGTTTGGTAAAACCCGTTGGCTGATTGCCATGCAGTCGAGCCCAAGGCTCAACTTTTCCGGCTCGACAACGTCTGCTGGCGCCACTGAGGAGCAATCTCTCGCCTGGCAGTTCTACTTCACCCAGGGGTTTAAACATATTCTGCCCTGGGGGGTGGATCACCTGCTGTTTGTTTTTGCCCTGGCGTTTTGCCGTATGCGGTTGAAGTCGTTGGTTTCGCTGCTCTCGGTGTTTACCGTCGCTCACTGCCTCACCTTGGTGGTGAGTACCTACGGCGTGGTGCGTATGCCCGGCGCCATTGTTGAACCATTGATTGCGCTCTCCATCGCCTGGGCCGGATTCGAGTTAATTCGCCACAGGCCCACCGGTTGGCTGCGCTTTGTGTGGGTGTTTCTGTTTGGCCTGGTGCACGGCCTCGGTTTTGCCGGTGCCCTCTCGGAACTGGGCTTGCCGGTGGATCAGACGATTCTGGCGCTGTTGCTGTTTAATTCCGGCATCGAGGTTGGCCAATTAAGCGTGGTGTTGATCGGTGCGCTCCTTACCTGGTTGTTTGTGCGCTGTAAGTGGAACCTGGACGATATTAAAACCGGCTTGGGACTTGGCATTACCTCGCTCGGTTTGGCTTGGGTGCTGTTAAGAGTGCTGGCCTAATTGCCAACCTCAATACCGCTGATAAAAAATTCGCGCTGATGGCCGTAATCCGCGCACTAACGGCCGCTAACAGTTATAAAGAGGTAACCCGTATGAACAAACACTGGCGAATTTTATTGTTAGTGGCCGTATTTTTAACCGAGCCGGTGCTGGCCAAGGAGTCGGTGGCACTGCTGGTTAAAAATGCCACGCTAATTACCGTCGCCGAGGATCAACCCGATGCCTTCCTCGGTTATATGACGGTGGCGGACGATGGCCGAATAGTGGCGGTGGCGGCGGGTGAACCACCGGCAGTGTCGGCCAAAAAGGTGATCGACCTGGCGGGCGCCGTGGTGGCCCCGGGTTTTATTTCCGCCCACAGCCATATCTATATGAGCCCGTTGCGCGGCCTTGGCCACGATCAAAACCTCTATGGCTGGTTTAAAGCCTGGGACTACTACCTGCGCCACACCAATGCCGACGATATCTACTGGTTTACCCTGCACGGCAGTCTCGACTTTTTACGCAACGGTATTACCACCGCCTACGATTTTACCTATCCACCAGCGGTGGACCGTCTCTCCGATGATCCCAGTACCGCGGTAGCGCCGACCTTTATCAAACCTGGCCCGTTTGAAGAGAATCAGATAAAAGCCAAGCTTGATGCCGGCCTGCGTTTTATTAACAGCCCGTGGTTGTCGGAGGTGGGCAGCGACGAGGAGATTATTGCGCGCTATCAGGCGGTGTACGATTTTGCCAAGCCATTGATGGCCGAGAACCCGCTGTTTTTAAAGATGGCGGTCTCTGGTGCCCAGCAGTTTAATCCCACCAATCGCACCGCCAAGCTGGAAGGGACGGTGATGCACGAGTTTGGAGTCATCAATCAGAGCCACTTTCTAGAGAGTCCAAGTGCGGTTGAGGAGCAGCAGAAAAAGTTTGACTGGTATCTTGATGCCGGCGTGTTAGGGCCAGATTTTATTTTTGGCCATTTTATTCACACCAACGATTACATTTTGCAAAAGGTGGTGGAGACCGGCGCAAAAATGAGTTGGCAACCCACCTCCAATGGCCGCCTGGCCGATGGCATTGCCGATGTGGTGAAGTATCGTGAGTTGGGAATTCCCGTTGCCGTGGGGCTCGACGATCAAAGTTGCACCGACGTCAGCGACCCTTTTCAAAATTTGCGTATCGGGTTGTACACCATGCGTGGTCTTTACAAGAAGTCCGATGTCTTATCCATTCAGGATATGCTCTACCTGCACACCTTAGGCAGCGCCAAGGTGTTGGGTATCGATAAAGATGTTGGCAGTTTGGAGCCGGGTAAATTTGCCGACTTTATTGTGGTCGACCTACGCGACCCGGATACTGGCCCCATTTACGAACCATTGGCCTCCTATGTTTTGGCCTCCAGCCTGCGCAATTTAAAACAGGTTTGGGTAGGGGGTAAGCAGGTGGCCGATGGCACCCACCTGCTTACCTTTGATGAGAAAAAGGTACGCAAAGAGATAGACCAGCGCGTCACCCGCATTCAGCAGGTGGCCGACACCGCCGAATAGCGCGGTATTTTCAGCTAGTTCCAGCCAGCAGCCCGATAACTTAATTAGGGCTGCCGGGCTGGCTTCTGTGAGAAGCCGCGGGCGCGGCGGACCATCATAGACAGATTGAACAGCACCACGCAAAAGCCCAAGGCCACCACCCACAAAAGCACCTGCCGCATATCGCCAGCACCGGCAAACACCTGGTTTTTTATCGCCCCGCCAATACCGGAACTTAAGCCAATGCCCATATTGGAGGCCAGAGTCAACGCCGTGGCGACAAAGCCCTCCTGATTGGGTGGTGTGTTCTCCATGGCCGAAGTGCGCGAGGCATTAAAGGTAAAGCCCATGCCAAGGCCTGCCAGCGCCCAGCTGGGGTACATCCAACCGATAGCCCATTCCGAGAGGGAAATAAACCCCAGGCAGGTGATACCCGCCAGCAGGAGTGAGTTACCCAGTGTCATCAACTGCAGACGCGACAGGCGCGGATAAATTCTGGCCGAGCAGTGCGAACCGAATAACCAGCTGACACTGGCAAAGGTGACAATAAACCCGGCGTGGCTGGTGGAGAGGCCGGCGTAGTCAATTAAAAAGAGTGGTTGATAGGCCTCCATGCCGTAAAAGGCAGTAAAGCTTAACAGCCCCACCAAAATTGGCAGCGCTAGCGGCGTGCCGCCTTTCCACCAAAGCTGGGGCATTACCCGGTTAAAGGCGGGCAGCATAATAAAACCGGCAAGAATTATTGCCAGCCACAACCAACTGAGCGGTTGTGCGACCAGGTATAAAAAGAGCCCGGTACCGAAGGCGACGCGCAGGGCATCGATAAAATTGCGCAGGCTGGGCAGTGGTTGCTGGCGATTGAGGTGGCCGAGGTTGGGCAGCAATAGCCAGGCGATGGTGGCAATAATGGGTATTTGCAGAATAAAAATCGCGCGCCAGCTGAGGTGGTCGACCAGCAGACCACCAATCAAGGGCGCCGCCACTGAGGGCACCACCCAGGAGAGGTCAATAGCCATTACCGCGTGGCCGCGATTACGACCGGTATTGAGCAGATTAATCAAGGCAAAGGCGCAGGTGTTACCTATGCCACCACCAAAGCCCTGCAGGGTACGGGCGAAAATAAACGAGTGGCTGTTCCAGGCGATGATCGATAGCACAATACCACTGCTAAATACGATGAGCGCGAACGCCAGCACCCGTTGTGGGCCGAGGCTGTCGATCAACCGGCCGGACCAACTCATGCCGGTGATCGCCGCTAAAATATAGGCGGCGATGGTCAGGCCGTAGGTCTCCTGCAAACCGAGCTGGGGGGCAATCGAGGGCAGTGAGATAACCAGTACCAGTTCATCAAACGCGTGCACGCCGATCACCAGCATAATTCCAAGCAATAATTTTCGAGACATAAACTTCAACTAGCCAGGCATCGCAGGCGATCTCCTATCGCCAGCAATAGATGCCCCAACCTGGCGGGTGGTTTGCCAGTATCTGTGGGGCTGGTAATGGTCTTCGACCTAAGCGGCAACACCCTTTGCCGCGATTAACTCAACAACAACTAACGCCGGGTTAATCGTTACCAAAAGCGCCTGCCTCGAGCACGGTGTAGCCTTTCTCTTCCAAGACTTTTGCTACGCGAAGACAGAGGTCTTCACGCCAGGGTGCAGCAATAATCTGCACCCCAATTGGCAGATGGGAATCATCATCGATGGTTGGTACTACACAAACGGGCAGACCAATGGCCGAGATGGGTTGAGTGAAATAACCAAGGTTCGGTCGCAGGGGCAGATCTTCACCGCCAATACGCAGAATTTTTTCGCCAATTTTCGGAGCCACGCAGGGGGTGGCCGGCGCCAGAATAACATCCACCTCCTGAAACATGTTCAGCACCTGTTGCAGATACCAGTGGCGCACCTGATGGGCGCGGGTGGTCCACAACGCGGGCAGCATGGTGCCGGCGATAAAGCGGTCGCGGGTATCGTGGTCGAAATTTTCCGGCTGCGTTTGCAGGCGCGGCAGATGCAGGCGACTGCTCTCGGCATTAGTGATTAAGTAGGCGGCGGAGCGCCCCTCTTTCGCGCCCGGTACGGCAATCGATTCGGTAGCGCCCAGTGCGGCACTGATTTTTGCCAGCGCCTGTTCGGCCTGGGGGAAATCCTGGCAGTCAAAATAGCCCGCCGCCTTTTTAATGGTGAGCCCTTCGATACCATCGTTCAGTGTTGCCAGGGTGGCGACCGGTGACCGGTCGGCACAGCCGTGGTCACCGGCATCATAACCCTGCATGGCGTCGAAGCTGAGGGCGAGGTCGGTGACGCTGCGCGCCAATGGCCCAAGGTGATCGAGGCTGTCGCAAAAGGGAAAACTGCGGGTGCGCGGCAGGCGGCCGTAGGTGGGCTTCAGCCCCACCAAACCACACAGAGACGAGGGTACACGGATGGAGCCGTTGGTGTCGGAGCCGAGCGATAGGGGGGCCAGCATACCGCCGACGCAGGCGCCGGAGCCGGAGCTGGAACCACCGCTCATACGGCTGGTATCCCAGGGGTTGTGGCAGTTGCCGTAGTGGGCGTTTTCACCGGTGAAGTCGTAGGCGTATTCGCCCATGGTTACCGCGCCCACTAAAATTGCGCCTTCGGCCTCCAATCGTTCGATTAATACCGCATCGCGGCTGGCCGGGGTATTACTGCGATTAATTTTTGACCCGGCCAGGGTGGTGATGCCAGCGACATCGAACAGATTTTTTACCGAGAAAGGCACGCCCGCCAGTGCACCTGGATTGATGCCGGCGGCAATCTTTTTATCAATGGCGGCGGCGGTGGCCAAGGCCCGCTCGGTGAGCACCTCGGTAAAGGCATTCAGTGTTGGGTTGTGGCGTGCGATACGCTCGAGAAAAAACTCTATCACCGCCTGCGCGGTAATCTGTTGTGCTTTTACCGCGCTGGCGATTTCGGCCGCGCTGCTGGCGGCTTGTAAGCTAAACATTTAGGCTCCTCCCGGGTGGAAGACGCTGGCCAGCTCCAGACTGTTGGGGTCGACCGGTGCCGCTTCGATGATGGCGGCCATCTTGGCGGCCGTGGCCAGGTGCATTTTAATTACCGCTTCCCACTCCGCTTGAATGGGAATATCCACCAATGTTTTCATCAGTTCGTAATAGGCGTCGAGATCAAAAGGGTTACTCATTTTCGGCTCCCAGTTCGGCGGCTACCGGCTCATGTTGTTTGGCTTGGTGGGCAAATTTCATCAGCAATAGAAAGCCGGCCACCACCAGGTAGGCGATAGCGGGGGTGAGGGCCACACCTACACCAACACTCTCGGCGTGCATAAAACCAAAGAAGCTCAACACCGAACCGGCCAGGGAGAAGAGCATGGCTTTAAAGAGATCTTTTTCGATAATAAAAATTGAGATGGCGGCGAGAATCAAACCACTCAAAATCGCGCCGCCGGCGAGGGTCTCTAAGCCGTGAATCAAGATACCGCTGTTGGCCAGAGCGGCGGGGTCAATCGCCGCCAGGCTGGTGCCGGCAGCACCCAGGGCGCTGTTGATTAAATTGAGTGCCCACGCCGCCAGGTGCGGAATTAACGCCAGAATAATCGCCGGGGCGTGGGATTTGGGTGACTCCTGAAACGCCTGGGCACCAATCAGCATGCCGATGTAGAGCAGAATTGGCAGAATTGCCACCACCGGGATAATCTGCAAAATCATAGAGAGCAGGCCAAACACGCTCAACACAAAAATGGTTAAGCCGGTGGCCAGCGAGTAGCCGAAGCGGCCGCCCATCGATTTCCAGCCCGGGTGGCCAATGTAAACGGCATTGATAAATGGGTTGCCCATCAGGCAGCCGATCATGCTCACCACGCCATCGGCGGTGACCACGCGGTGGGTTGGGTATTTATCGCCGGCGGCTTCGGCACTTTCACAGTTGTTCATCGCCTCGACCAGATCGGCAATGCCGAAGGGGATGGCCGTTACTAACAGAATGCCGATAAATTCAAAACCGCTGAAGACGTGGCCGAAGGCGGGAATGGGTAGCGAAAAACCAAAGTCGGTTAACGCTGCAACTATGCCGTTGGCATCCATGTGCGCCGGGTTGTAACCAAACAGTTGGCTGCCCCAGGCGAAAGCGGTACCAAACAAAATGGCGATCAGGCCGGCTGGTAGCCCCAGGGGAAAACGCACATTGCCAAACCAGCTGGCCAGTACAAAGGCAAAACAGACCACACCGATTAACGGCGTGGTGTAGATCTCCATGGCCGGGCGCATGGCGATAAAGGTGATGGAGACCCCCGCCAGGGTGCCCAGCAGAGCACCGCGCGGCGTGATTTTACGAACATAGGGGGCGAGATAGCCGCCCAACATTAAAATCACACTTTGGATAAATACCCAGGCCAGGCCCGCTTCCCAGGCTTTTACTGGATCGCCGGTTTTATCCAGAATGGGCAGCATAATGACAAAAATAACGATAAACATATGGCCGACGCCGATACCCGAGGGCAGCGCGCAAACATTGTTGCGCCCCTCTTTTTGGGCAAGTCGGTAGCCGAGCCAGGCGTAGTAGGCGGTGGAGAGCAGCAGCATTAAACCGGTGGCCGGTAATATACGGCCGAACACCAGTTCGTCGGGCATTTTTACCACGTAGCGCAGCAGGCTGGTGAGTACCAGCATGTTGACCAGAATATTGGTACCAAAGCCGAAATAGGCGTTCCAATCGCCTTTGTGCCAGAGGGCGGGTTTAAAGGTTGCGCTGCTCATAGGTTTATCAATCCTTGTTGATGGCTGCGGTTAAATCGGTGAGCTGGCAGACAAAGCCAAAAATACCACCCTGTGCGGCGACCATCTCCAGGGCGACGCGATGAAATTCGGGAAAATAGGAGCCGCAGCACTCGTCCACCACCACACAGTTGTAGCCGCGGTCGTTGGCTTCGCGAATGGTGGAGCTGACGCAGACCTCGGTGGTGACGCCGGCGACCAACAGATTTTTAATATGGTGGCGCCGTAATATCAGATCCAGCTCG
Organism: Halioxenophilus sp. WMMB6; assembly: GCF_033283405.1. Classification (NCBI taxonomy): domain Bacteria; kingdom Pseudomonadati; phylum Pseudomonadota; class Gammaproteobacteria; order Alteromonadales; family Alteromonadaceae; genus Halioxenophilus; species Halioxenophilus sp. WMMB6. The sequence continues at coordinate 123,425 of NZ_JAWMQR010000002.1, read as the reverse complement.
GTGGAGTAGAAGGCGCCCTTACCCGGCTTTTCGATCACCACCTCATTGGCCAGGGGCTTGAGAGAGTCGACAAAGTCGTGGCCATCTTCGCCGCGAATTAAAATGCGGCCCATGGGGCCCGGGTCGCCGATTTTGCAACTCGGTTTACAGCGTTCCAATTTAGCGGGAAAGACATCACTTAAATCGCCCCGGTGCCCTTCGCGTGTGTGAATCACCAACAGATTGTTGGCGCGAGCGAGGGCCAACAGCTCCTCACAGGGGGGTACGGCGGCGCCCAACAGGGCGACGTCATTGCCCAGGGATTCGCCAAAACCGCCGGGGAGAATAAAATCCTTCTGCATATCGATAATGACCACGGCGGTTTCGGTGAGGTCGATCTCCGCCGGGTAGGGTTTGGCTGGTACGGTAATTTTCATAGTTAAAACCAGTGCTCAATAATTTCCTTTTGATAAACCAGGTTGCCCTTAAAGACGGTGGCCAGGCGGGCAGGCAGGGTGCGGTTGCAGTGCTCGTAACTCTCGGCATTGGTGATCACCAGGCTGGCGGGGTTGCCGGGGGCAATGCCGTAATTGGCTAGAGCGAAGGCCTTGGCCGGGTTGTTGGTCACCAGGTCTACGGCGTTATGCAGCTCTTCGGTGGCGGTCAGCTGGCCGGCGATACAGGCGATATGGCTGGCCAATAACGGATCGTAATTGCCAAACGGGTTGAATGGGTCCTGCACGTTATCGGAGGCCACACAGACGGTGGCGCCCAGTTGCTGCAGCCGTTTAATGGGGGTGATGCCGCGTGCAGCGGGCCAGAGCTGGCGGCTCATTAAATTCAGGTTGCAAACCGGCAGGCCGATAATTGCAATGTTGGCTGCGACCACCTTTTCTATTAAGGCATCGCGGGCCGCCTCCGGTAAAAAGGCGAGGCTGACACAGTGGCTGGCGACCACGGGCAGTTGAAAATTACAGGCCAGGCAGAGGTCAGCCAGCATCTCCAGGGTGAGAAATTCGGTGCCCTCTTTTTCGTCGATGTGCAGATCGAGCCCTTTGTCCAACTCCAGGGCCAACTCCACTGCGTGGTTGATAGCCTGGAAGGGGTTGCCGGTGAGTGCCGGTACGCCACCGATATAATCGGCGCCGAGCGCCAGCGCTTCGCGCATTAGAATAATGTTGTCGCGGGTCTCGGTGGGCCCCATGGCGGTGATGTGCAGGTCGATTCGATTTTGATAGCGCTCTTTAAGATCTACCAGCGCGGCCAGAATATCGAGGTCGGAAAAACTGCCCAGATCAAAATGGCTGCGCAGCAGACAGACGCCGTGGCTGATGGCCTGTTGCAGGGCCTGTTCCGCCTTCGCCGAGACCTCAACCAGTGTGCGTTGCTGTTTGTACTCGGCCATGGCCTCGATAGCACCAGCGAGTGTGCCAGCTGTGTTGGCCACTGGGCTGAAATTTTTATCGATATGGGTGTGGGCATCGATCAGGCCAGGCAGCACTACCCGGCCAGCCGCGTTGAGTTGGCCGGGGGCTTCCGGTGCATCGGCCAGGGTGTTGCTGGTGGTTAGACTGGCGATGGTGCCGTCGACGATCTCGATGTGGCTCCAGCCGGGCTCATTGCTGAGCTTGGCGTTCCATATTTTTGTGATGGCGTGTTGCCCGCCTGCGCCATTGCTCATCTTGCGTACTCAACTTGAGAAAATTTACTCTTCCAGCGCCCGCAAATGGCCGGGGTTTAACAGGCTGTTCGGATCCCAGCGCTTGCGGGCGGCCAGCAGGTAGTCGCCATACCAGCGAATATCGGCATCCAGAAAGTGGGTGTGCGGATTGGAGATCCGCATGCCGATCGATTCGCAGTAGTCGATCAAACCAAACAGCTGTTCCCGGCTCTGGTAATGCACCAGGCTCAGGCCTCCCGGGCGAATTTCACCGTTGGACTGCAGAAACTCAACGTGGGTTAACACTTGGTCGCCATACTTGGCCTTGCGGGCTCGAAGCTGCTCCATGTAGTTGTCCTTGTCGAACGAGTCCTGCAGATAGGTGTACTGCTTGTCTGTTTTCATGGCCCACATGGTGGTGTGGTTCCAGGTGAAATCATATATCTGAAAACCGCGGCCGCTCTCTTCCACCGGCGGGGCATGAAAGGTCAACCGACCATCGAAGTCACCCAGCTGTGCCACCAATTCACTCGGTTCCAGGTTGCACATCAACAGCAGCAGGGCTTTACCCTCCGGGCAGGCCTCTTTCTTTACCAGTGGTAAAAAGAACGAGGGGATTGGCCACTCAAAGACGCTGCACAGGCGTTTAAGTATGTGCGTATTGTGTGCCAACTTTTCACCGGCGGCGAGGGCGCTGTAGAGATCATCGAAAGCAAAGGCGTATTGATGCCATTGGGTTTTGGGGGCGAGGGCAAATTCCACTTCCGTGACAAAGGCAGTGACACCGCAGTTGTGCAGCACATCCCGAATCTCCTCCGGGGTGGTGAGCTCAAGCACCTGCGGCTCGGCTTCGATGGTGAGCGCCTTAACCGCGCGCACATTGTTGTTGTCCGACAGCATTCCCCAGGTGATGGAGCCCACGCCGCCGGAACCACCAGTGATAAATCCGGCCGAACTGGAGGTGGGCATGGTGCTCGGGAATATGCGCAGCTCCGCGCCTACCTGGGCGGCTTGTTTCTCTATTTGCCAGAGCACCGTGCCGCACTCGACGCGGGCGTAGTCGCTGGTCAGTTCGATTATTCGGTTCAGCTTCTTGGTGTTGACCAGTATGCCGCCCTGCATGGGTACCCCCTGGCCATAGTTGCCGGTGCCGGCGCCTCGGGGGGTAATGGGGATTCGGTTGGCGACGGCATAGCGCACAATTTCAACCAGCTGCGCTTGGGTCTCTGGCCGAACAATGAGATCAGCGGATTTGCCGTCGAGATCCTCCAGTAGCACTGGCGAGAAATGGAAGCTGTCTTTGGAGCCTGAGGCCAAGGCGGCGGCTTCAAAGGTGATATTGGCATCACCAACGATGGCGGTGATATCGGATTTAAGCGTGTTAGTGGTCATGAGCCTATCTTGTTGAAAAACCTGACTGATTGGCCAGCAATATATATGCCGTCTATTATCTTTCAGTAAAACGGTTGTGTGGGCGGCCGAACGGCTACAAAAGCCGTTCCAGGTGGGTGGTTGAGGCGCCGGTTGGGTAAGGATGGCCAGTAACGGCACTAAATGTGGTCTTTTACTGTGCATTTGCCGGCGGGAGTGTCATCTTTGGTGCTTGGTAGTTCTCTTTGGCATAGACTAAAAGCCGCTCTCAGGGGCTGCGCCGACCAGCACCACCACACCAGCTCGGCTTGCGTGATAAATTTTGACCGTTTGGACGATTTTGTGTGAGTGTCGGTATTAAAGTTGCTATGGAAGGTGCATTACGAAAGTGGATGTCGAGTCGCGCATGAACTACCTGAGAATTGCCAAGGCCGTGCTGGTTGCACAAGTGGGCCTGTTTGCCACCCTGGTGGCCTTTAACAATATTACCGATTACTACTCCAACTTTAACTTTGTGCAGCATGTGCTGATGATGGATACCACTTTCGAAGGCAATGCCGCCATGTGGCGGGCCATCGGCCTGCCGGCATTCCACCATTTTGCCTACTGGATAATTATCGCTTTTGAGGGCGCAACTGGTATTATCTGCCTTTTCGCCGCCACCAAGCTCTGGTTCGGGCGGGGTGCCAATGCCAGCTTTGCTGCCGCCAAGCAGGTGGCCACCCTGGGTTTAGTGCTGGGTATCACCCTCTGGTTTACCGGCTTTATGACCGTGGGTGCCGAGTGGTTCCTGATGTGGCAGAGCCCCAGCTGGAACGGCCAATCCGCCGCTTTCCGGTTTATCGTAATCATATTTGCCGTGCTCCTGTTCCTACACACCCCGGAGCCGGCCGAAGAGAACTGAACCTGTAATAACGAGAGGGCAGGAGCCCGATCATTTTGCCGGTAGGCAAAATGGGAGCGAAGTGAAAGCCAGCAGACCGACGCGTCTGTGCCAGCTTTTCGCGAAGCGTAAGTAAAAAAATCAGGACGATTTATTTACTTCATAGTACAAGGGCAGGAGCCCGCTCATTTTGCCGGTAGGCAAAATGGGAGCGCAGCGAAAGCCAGCAGACCGACGCGTCTGTGCCAGCTTTTCGCGAAGCGTAAGTAAAAAAATCAGGACGATTTATTTACTTCATAGAACAAGGGCAGGAGCCCGCTCATTTTGCCGGTAGGCAAAATGGGAGCGCAGCGAAAGCCAGCAGACCCACGCGTCTGCGCCCGCGTTTCGCGTAGTGTAAGTAAAAAATCAGGACGATTTTTTTACTTTATAGAAAGAGGGCAGGAGCCCGCTCATTTTGCCGGCAGGCAAAATGGGAGCGAAGCGAAAGCCAGCAGACCCACGCGTCTGCGCCAGCCTTTTGCGGAGCGTTAACCCAAAAAATCAGGACGATTTATTGGGTTACAAGAAGAGCGCGAAGCGAAAGCCAGCAGACCCACGTGTCTGCGCCCGCGTTTCGCGTAGCGTAAGTAAAAAAATCAGGACGATTTTTTACTTTATAGAACAAGGGCAGGAGCCCGATCATTTTGCCGGTAGGCAAAATGGGAGCGAAGTGAAAGCCAGCAGACCCACGCGTCTGCGCCAGCCTTTTGCGGAGCGTTAACCCAAAAAATCAGGACGATTTATTGGGTTACAAGAAGAGCGCGAAGTGAAAGCCAGCAGACCGACGCGTCTGTGCCAGCTTTTCGCGTAGCGTAAGTAAAAAAATCAGGACGATTTTTTTACTTATAAAAAACCAATCCGGAGTAGAAGCTGTCAAGCCGACGTGTTCGGTTGGGTCATTGCTCCTTCAATTATTATTGAGGAGAACGGTATGACTAAGTCAAATTACCCGCTAGATGAATTAAATCTCGAAAGCACCTTGGGCAGCCAGGGTCGAGAAACCTCCAAACGCACCCTGCCAGTTATCAGTTTAGAAAACTTCGCCGAACGCAAAGCCGAGATCGCCGATCAGTTGTGGTTGGCGGCGACTGATGTAGGTTTTTTCCAACTGTCTGACCACGGTATCGATCAGGATGCCATCGATGGCATGTTCGCCTCTGCCGAACAGTTTTTTGCCCTGGATGACGCCATCAAAGCGCAATACCCATTAAAGGGTGGCGGTTTGAATGCTGGCTGGGAGACCAAAGCTCAGGTGCGCCCCTCCACCCGCATGGCCGATCAGAAGGAGTCCTTCCAGGTGACCCGACCGCATATGGATGATCTCTGGCCAAGTGAAGAGGAGCTGCCCGCTTTTCAAGCCACCAGTCTCAATTTTGAAGCCGAGGCGTGGGCCTTGGGCATGCGTGTACTCTCCTGCTTTGCGCTGAAGTTGGGTTTCCCGGAAGACTTTTTCACCAAAGCACACAACCCGGAAGGTGAAGGTTATCAATCCACCTTGCGCTTACTGCACTACTACCCAATGAGTAAAGCCGATACTACCAACGGTGAGTGGCGGGCCGGAGCCCACTCTGATTTTGATTGCCTGACGTTGCTCTTCCAGCGTGAAGGCCAGGGGGGCTTGCAGGTTTGCCCGGGACGGGAGGCCGACAGTGGTGAGTGGACCAGTGTGGTGCCGAAGAATAATCTGGTCACCTGCAATATCGGCGACATGCTGATGCGTTGGAGTGACGACCAGTTGAAGTCGACGCTGCATCGCGTGCGCATGCCCACCGCCGAGGAATACTTGGGCTCCCGCTACAGCATTGCCTTTTTCTGTCAGGCTAATAAACCCATGGTGATTCAGGGGCCCAACAAGCTCTATGAACCCATTACCGCTCAGGAGTATTTAAAGCAGCGCATCGCCGCCAATTTTGCCTACTGAGCCGTTGTTGTTAAGGAGTATTTATGAGTTGGCAGTTCGGTAATCCGGATCCCACGGAGAGCGAAATGCACAGCAACCTGTTGGCGGCGGAGGCCGTCTGCCAACAGGCGCTGGCCGAAGGTAAGCACCCGTTTGGCGCGGTGCTGGTGGCGCCGGACCATCACACCGTTCTGTTGCAGCAGGGCAATATCGATACCGTTAACCACGCCGAGTCGACTCTGGCACGGCGGGCGGCGGAGCAGTTCGATGCCGACTACCTGTGGAACTGTACGCTCTACACCACGGTGGAACCCTGCGCGATGTGTGCGGCCACCAGCTACTGGGCCAATATCGGGCGCATTGTCTTTGGTGTGACCGAGGCGGACCTGCTGGCGATTACCGGCGCTCACGACGCCAATCCAACCATGAATCTTCCCTGTCGCGAGGTCTTTAACGCGGGCCAGAAGCCGGTGCGCGTTTGGGGGCCGGTAGCGGCGATGAAAGAGGAGCTGCTGGCGGTACACCAGCAGTTCTGGCAGCACCACCCTTAGCAAGTTGGTGGTGCAGCGAGTGGCGGCTTTGGCCGCTACTCGATCATGTCGCAGATAATCATATTGCACTTGGAAGAGTTATTGCGGCGCATGTTGTGAATATCGCTCAGACTCTCATCCTCTAGCCAACCAACGGCTACCTCCCGGGAGGGAAATTCCATTACCACCATACGGCTGGATTGCCAATTGCCATCCAATGTTTGCGGGTTGCCGCCACGCACCAGATAACGGCCGCCACGGGCGAAAACGGAGGGGGTGATCAGTTCAATGTACTCTTTATAGATGGTGGGATTGGTAACTTCGATATCAACAATAACGGCTGCTTTCATAACTATTGCACGGTGTAATTTAAATTAAAGACGATGCCGGAATTTTATCGGCGTAGAATTGGTGCAATATTTTAGCCAAAGATTGGTACTGTTTTTAAGTGGCCATCATACTGTTAAATGCATTTCATTTTCTGCAAGGGCGGCATTAATGAACAAATTTAAAAAACACCTTTTACTGTTAGTGCTGGTGCCTGGTCTGTTGTTGGGCCGGGTAGTGGAAGCGGCCTCTCCCCACGACTGGTTTGAACAGTTTAAAGCCAGCGCCAGTGATGCTGAGCTCTACCAGTTCCTTTACCTGATGCCCAAAGGCGGCGATCTGCACAACCACTTATCCGGCTCTGGTCTGCCCCAGTGGTGGTACGACGGTGCACTGGCTCAGAGCACCAAAGGCTATAACTATTACACAAAAATCAAAATAGAAAACTGCCGGGGCTACGGTGGCAATGCTTTTGGTGGTGATCGCTACTACCTGATGTTTCGCAATATCAGCGCCCGTACTTTCGCCAAGCTGCCGGCCTGTGAACAAGCCGAGTACAAGCCGCTGGTCGAACTGAGTGCCGAGGAGAAGGCCGCCTGGCTCGATAGTATTCGGCTCGACAAGCTGCACGAGGGGCGCAACGAATTTTTTGAAACCCACTGGCAGCGCTTGAATGAGTTGACCACCAACCCCTATCTGATTGCCGAAATTCTCTACCAAAATATGGCCGCCTTTGGTGCCGAGGGGATGCTCTACCTGGAGACCCAGGCCGGTGCCGACGGTTATCTCAAGGCGGATGGTACTCTTTTCGCGGCCGACGAAGTGGTGGCGATTTTTCGTGAGCGTATCAATCGCAAGGATGCCCTGGCCACGGGTGTGACGGTCCGTTTTCAGTCGGCTATTTTGCGCTTTTTGCCCTCGGCCGAGCAGGACTTGAAACGGGTTTACCAGTTTGTGCATGAGCACAACGACCTCTGGGTTGGGGTCAATATGGTGGGCCGGGAGGATAACGACAAGGGCTACCCGCTGCGCTTTTTGCCGACGCTGCGTGAGTTGCGCCAACGTTATTCCGGGGTGAAATTATCGATCCACGCCGGTGAGGTGGATGAGCCCAACGACCATGTGAAAGATACCCTGCTGTTGGGCGCCGACCGCATTGGTCACGGAGTCAATTTAATTACCGACCCGGAGACCATGGTGCTGATGCGCCACGGCCCCTATATGGTGGAGATCAATTTAATCAGCAATAAATTACTGGAGTATGTGCAGAACTACGCCCAGCACCCCTTCCCAGAGTATCTGCGGGTCGATATTCCGGTGGCCCTATCGACCGATGATCGCGGCATGTGGGACAGCCGGCTTACCGATGAATTCTTTGTCGCGGTTAAGGAGTTCGATCTCTCTTGGGAGGAGCTGCAAACCCTTCATAATAATTCCCTGCAATACAGTTTTCTGGATGCCGAAACCAAAGCCAAACTGTTGTCCAGGCTTGCCAGCAACAGCGAGAAATTTATCGCTCGGGCGATGCGCTCCAACAGCTGGCAGAAGAGCGCCACGCCAGCGCCTTTAGGGTTTATCTGCCGCACCTACCAGCTGTGTGAGGCGGCCGCCAGTAACTGACCGATAAGCGAGCGGCTGCCTTGCGCAACGAATAAATCAGTAATGCGCAATGGCTTTACGGGTGGTGTTGGTAACGGTTTGGGTAGGGCGAACGGCAAAGCGCTTGTGCTATGCTTGCCGCGCCCTAATTAGGGCTTAACCCGTTTGCCCGGAAGCCGCCATGAACTCAAAATCATGAACTCAGAATCGCCCCTGGATAAATTGGTCCGCACCAGCCTCGCCGGCGGACTGCCGCTGTTGCTGTTGTTTGTCTCGCTGGTATTGGGCGTACTGGCCCTGAGCCTGACGCCGCGCGAGGAGGAGCCACAAATTGTGGTGCCCATGGTCGATGTGCTGGTGGCCGCGCCGGGGCTCTCTTCGGTGCAGGTGGAGCGGCAGGTGACCATTCCCCTGGAGAAGCTGCTGGCACAGATTCCCGGGGTCGAGAATGTCTACTCCGCCAGCCAGGCTGGTCAAAGCAGCGTGACCCTGCGCTTCTATGTGGGTGAAGATCGCGAGAAGGCAATCCTCAACACCTACAACAAACTGCACTCCAACCAGGACAAGATTCCGCCGGTGGTGAGCCGCTGGCAGGTTAACCCGGTAGAGGTGGACGACGTTCCCATTTTGTTGCTGGCCCTATGGAGCAGCAACCCGCAACAGACCGGCGATTACGAACTGCGTCGGGTGGCCGAGGAGGTCACCACCTTTTTGCAGTCGGTGCACCACACCAGTGTGGTCGCCACCGTCGGCGGCCGCCCGCGTACCATCCAGATCCTACCCGACCCAGAGAGCCTGGCCGCCCGCGCCAGCTCGGTTGCCGATATCATCAGTGCCCTGCAAGCTTCCAACCTATTGCAGAGTAGCGGCCACTGGACTCTGGGCGGCGAGGTATTGCAGTTGGAGAGCGGTGACTTTATCCGCTCCCTGGCCGAGTTGCGGCAGACGGTAATCAATGTGGTGGATGGCCAACCGGTGCTGCTGGAAGAGGTGGCCCAGGTGATCGATGGCCTATCCGAGCCGGACAACTACACCTGGATCGATTTCGCCCAGGGCTACCAGGATGGGCGCGAAGGGATGCCCATGGTCGCCATCAGTGTCGCTAAGCAGCGGGGCAGTAACGCGGTGACGGTGGCACAGGAGATTCACGCCATGATGGCGCGCCTGCAGAGCGAGTTTCTGCCTTCGGATATTCACTTGGAGGTGATCCGCGACTACGGCCAGACCGCCAATGAGAAGGTCAACAATCTGGCGCAGAGCCTGGTATTTGCCATCTTTACCGTGGTGGTTTTTATCGCGGTTTTTTTGGGGTGGCGCTCGGCGCTGGTGGTGGGTATGGCACTGCCGATCAGCTACGGCATCACCCTCGCGCTGGATATGTTCTTTGGCTACACCATCAACCGCGTCACCCTGTTTGCCCTGATTCTCTCCCTGGGGCTGTTGGTGGATGATCCGATCACCGGGGTCGACAACATCGAGCGCTACCTGCGCGAGAAATCGGGCTCTCTGAAAGAACGCATCATCGCCGCCATCAGCGAAATTCGCACCCCGCTGGTGATGTCGACCGTCACTATTGTGCTGGCCTTTATCCCGCTGGCGTTTATCACCGGTATGATGGGGCCCTACATGGCGCCGATGGCGTTCAACGTACCGGTGAGTGTTATCACCAGCACCGTGGTGGCCTTTGTGGTGACCCCCTGGTTGGCCATGAAACTGCTGGCCGGCTGCCCGCCGGATGTAACAGAGGAGAGCTCTGGGCTCTCGGCAGTTTACGAACGCATTATGCGCCCCCTGCTCACCAGTCGCCGTAAAGCCAAGTGGGTGTTGTGGGCGGTGCTGGCCCTCTTTTTGGCGGCCGCGCTCTTGCCCATGCTGCGCCTGGTGCCGCTGAAATTGCTCCCTTTCGATAACAAGAATGAGGTGCAGGTGGTGATCGATATGCCGGAGGGGACCAGCCTGGAGGAGACCGCAGCCATGGCTACTGCCATCTCTGCCAAGGTCCGCCAGTTTAACGAGGTGAAAGCGGTGGCCGCCTATGTGGGCAATCCCTCGCCCATCGACTTCAACGGTATGGTGCGCCGCTACTACCAGCGTTTGCAGCCGCACATGGCCGACCTGCGTATCACCCTACTCGATAAAACCGAGCGCGAGCACCAGTCGCACAGTGTGGTGTTGCGCCTGCGCGCGGCGCTGGCACCGCTGGCCGGTGAGGGCGTCGCCATCAAGGTGGTGGAGGTGCCGCCAGGGCCACCGGTGTTGAGCACCCTGGTGGCGGAGGTCTACGGTGAGCCGCTGACCCCCTACCGCGAATTGCAGGCCGCCGCCTCCCAGGTGATGGCGCGCCTGCAACGGGAGCCGTTTGTGACCGAGGTCGACAGCACTGTGGAGGCAGACTCCTGGCGGCTGCGCTTTGTTACCGATAAACAGAAGGCGGCACTCTCCGGCGTGGCCACCGCCGACATCAACCAGGTGATCCTGATGGCCAACCAGGGGGTAACCGCCGGTTATCTGCAGTTGGCGCGGGAGGCGAAACCGCTGCCGTTGGAGCTGCGCCTGCCGGTGGCGGGGCGCACCTCCGAGCACGATCTGGTCAGCCTGCAGGTGCGCGGCCGGCCCGGTATCGCCAAGCAGTCGAGCAGCAGTGGCCTGGCGGTGGCGCCGCAACCATTGGTGGCCTTGGGTGAGCTGGGTGAGTTTGCACGGCTGCCGGCCGATAAGACCATTCACCACAAGGATCTGCAGCCGGTGGTCTATGTTACGGCCGAGCTCTCCGGCCGTACCCCGGCCGAGGTGATTGCCGATGTCAACGCCGACCTGGGGACACCAGAGGGGGCGGCCAGCGACTGGCAGTCGCGCACCTACCTGGCTATGGGTGCCGGCGATGGCTGGCAGCTGCCGAAAGATATTTCCGTGCGCTGGACCGGCGAGGGAGAGTGGAAGATCACCGTCGATGTCTTCCGCGATATGGGGCTGGCCTTTGCCTTTGCTCTGGTGGGTATCTTTTTCGTATTAAAAATACAGACCAGCTCAGCGGGATTGTCGCTCATTATTATGTCGGCCATTCCGCTGACCATTATTGGCATCATGCCGGGCTTCTGGCTGCTCAACCAGTTTGGCGAGCGGCAGGTGGCCGGCGCCCCCGACCCGGTTCTGTTTACTGCCACAGCCATGATCGGCATGATCGCCCTGGCCGGTATTGTGGTGCGCAACTCGCTGATCCTGGTTGAGTTTATTACCCAGGAGCGAGCCCAGGGGGCGCCCATTCAGCAGGCCCTGCTGCGCGCCGGTGCCATTCGCATGCGGCCGATTCTGCTTACTGCCGGTACCACGCTGTTGGGTAACCTGGTGATCACCCTCGACCCAGTCTTCAGTGGCCTGGCGCTGGCCATTATCTTCGGCATACTCGCTTCCACCCTGTTTACGCTGCTGGTGGTGCCGGTTGTTTACCTGCTGGTCTACGACCGAGCCCCCGCCGATAAACCACCAGTCAATGAGGCCTGATGGATGAACAAATCAATAACAAAGTGGCTTTTTCCTGTCGCGGCCGTGGTTGTGCTGCTGGTGATGGTGGCCTGGATGGCGGGCAGTTTCGACGACAAGGTGCCGCCCGGGCAACGCGCGGTAAGTGCGCCCGATACCAGCGATGCCGTTGTGGTTGAGTTGCAGAGCCTACCGCTTTTTGAGGCGGTGCCAGCCTCGGTGGAGGCCAAGCAGGCCACGTTAATCGCAGCCCGCCTGTTGGCTCGCATCGAGCAGGTCAAGGTGCGCGCTGGTGACCTCGTTAAAGCGGGGGATCTGTTGGTGGTGTTGGAGCGGGGCGACCTGCAGTCGCGTGTCTCTCAGGCAGAGGCCAATGTGCAGTCGGCCAGCGCCCGTTACACCGAGGCGCAGCAGGCGTTAAAACGGGCCCGCGATCTGGCCGAGCGCGGTCTGCTGGCGCAGGCGGATCTGGACCGGGCCCAGGCCAACCACGATTCGCTCAAGGCGGGCCAGGCCAGTGCTGAACAGGCCCTGCAGGAGGCCAAAACAGCGCTCGACTTCGCCGAGGTGCGCGCGCCCATTGCTGGCCGCATTGTCGATCGCTTTGCCGAGCCCGGCGATACCGCGCAGCCGGGTATGACGCTGCTGTCGCTCTACAACCCCGACTACCTGCGCGTGGAGGCCAATGTGCGCGAGGCACTGGCACTGTCGCTAAGTCTTGGGCAGTCGCTGACCGTTACCATTCCCGCCCTCGACAGTGAACGCACCGCCGTTATCGAAGAGCTGGTACCGGCCGGCAACCCCGGCTCGCGCAGCTTTTTGATCAAGTGCCGATTAGACCAGGGCAGTGGCCTGTTGCCAGGCCTCTATGCCCGTTTACAGGTGCCGGCCGGGGAGAGTGAAGTGCTGTTGATTGCCGCCGATCGCATCGCCGAAGTGGGCCAGTTGGATTTGGCCTGGGTGGTCGGCCACGACGGCATAGAGCGCCGTATTCTGCGCCTGGGGCAGCGCTACGCCGATGGCCGGGTGGCGGTGGTGGCCGGGCTGCAAGCCGGCGAGCAGGTGCTGCCGCCGGGCAGCGCAACCCAGTAAATTGTAAAAAGCCCAGCGAATTGTAGGCAGCGCAGTAAATGTGAGCGGGTAGTAAATCCGATCATGCCGTAAATCGGTAATCGAGCAGGGAGGCGAAGCGGTGCTAACAGCGTTAAAAGAGCGGGTGGTTGCCCATAGGGGTGAATTTCAGTGCCGCCAGATTAACAATGCGGCCAACACCAAGGTGGTTAAATTTAGCCACCACTGCACCGACCCCATTGGTCTGGAGGCCTGCCCGGCGGCAGATTATCTCGGGGCTTTTTATCAGACCTTTGGCTCACTCACACTCTTCCACGAGCCAGAGAGCGGCGACGCCGCCTTTTATATCGCCGAGCCTGCGCAGTGGACTACCCTGGAGTCCTACTTTCGGGAGTGGCTGCTCGGTTTGGATGCGCGGGAAGCGCGTGAATTACTGCCCGAGTGGATCGATGCCTGTGTGGTGATAGGCGAGATTCCATACTCGGGCAACTATCTATTAATGCCCGTGAGTGGTGCCAGTGCCGGCGCTATTTTTGAGTTTGAGCACGACGGTTTTGAGTTTATAAAACTCGCCAACAACATTGAAAGCTTTATCGCCTCTATGCTGCAGCCCGATGCCGCCACACTGGTTAATATGGCGGCTCATATGCGCTTTGTCGCCGGGGATTCGACTACCCAGTGGTGGCTGGTGAAGTTGACCGATAGCCAGGGTTATTCCGTAAGCACCGACTAGCTCAAGCGCACGTCTGAAAATAGGCTAGTGGCTGCCAAACTCCTCCGGCTGGACCAGCTCTGCCCACAGATCGTGTTCATCGGCCTGGAATATGCGCGCGTAACAGATGTCGCCGGGCATTAATTCGGTTTCGCCATTGAGATAGACCATGCCGTCGATCTCCGGCGCATCGGCCCAGGTGCGGCCAATCGCCCCCTCTTCATCCACCTCATCAATCAACACCTCAACCACGGTGCCGATTTTGCGTTGCAGGCGTGCGGCGGAGATGCGTGCCTGGGTAGTCATAAAGCGCTCCAGGCGCTCCTCTTGAATTTCCGGCGGTACCGGGTCGGGCAGTTCGTTGGCGCGGGCACCCTCCACTGGCGAGTAGGTAAAGCAGCCGACCCGGTCGAGCTGGGCCTCTTCCAGGAAGTTGAGCAGCATCTGGAAGTCCTCTTCGGTTTCACCGGGGAAGCCAACAATAAAGGTAGAGCGGATGGTTAACTCCGGGCAGATCTCGCGCCAGCTTTTAATGCGTGCCAACACCTTTTCGGCGTGGGCCGGGCGCTCCATCAATTTGAGGATGCGCGGGCTGGCGTGCTGAAAGGGGATATCCAGGTAGGGCAGAATTTTACCCTCGGCCATCAGCGGGATAATTTTGTCGACGTGGGGGTAGGGGTAGACATAGTGCAAACGCACCCACACACCCAATTGGCCTAGGGCTTCGGCCAGATCCTGCATGCGGGTCTCGCGGGCTTCGATCAGGTCCAGCTTGTAGCGGGTGTCGACGCCGTAGGCGCTGGTGTCCTGGGAGATGACCAACAGCTCCTGGGCGCCGCCCTCCACCAGCTGGCGGGCCTCCTGCAGCACATCGTGCAGGGGACGGCTGACCAAGTCGCCGCGCATATCGGGAATAATGCAAAAGGTGCAGCGGTGGTTGCAGCCTTCGGAGATTTTCAGATAGGCGTAGTGCTGTGGGGTGAGTTTGATACCCTCGGGCGGGATCAGGTCGACCAGGGGGTTGTGTTCGGCCGGTGGGATGAACTCATGCACGGCGCTCATCACGCTGTTGGTGTCGGCCGGGCCGCTGATGCTGAGCAGGCCGGGGTTGGCGGCCTTGATGGCCTCAGCATCGGTGCCCTTGCCCATGCAACCGGTGACAATCACCTTACCGCTCTCTTTCATGGCCTCGGCGATGGCATCCATCGACTCCTGCTTGGCGGAGTCGATAAAGCCACAGGTGTTTACCACCACCACATCGGCACCTTCGTAGTCGGCGCTGATCTCGTATCCCTCCAACTTGAGCTGAGTGAGAATGCGTTCGGAGTCCACCAGTGCCTTGGGGCAGCCCAGGCTGATCATGCCGACTTTTTTAGGGGATTCTGTATCGCTCATTCTGACTCGGTCTCTAACGCTGCTTGCAGGAATTTTGGTCGGGCATTCTAGCATGAGCGGGTGGCGCTGGCCGAGTGTCGGTCGCCCATGAGCGGGTTCCGGCCTGGCGGGGAGGCAGGTTCGGTGGTGGGCTGGTCTAAGTTGCCACTCTGCTTGCCGGGGCCGCCGGCATAGTGCTGGTCAGTGGCGCTCCCTGCTCTGCCCGGATCGCGGCCACTATCTCCTCGGCCAACACCACCTCCATAAACGGCGGCTGCAAAAGATTGGATGATGGCGGGATGCCTAGAATAGCACTAAAGCATTTTGAAAAGTGTGCGGTGCTGGAAAAGCCGGCTGCCAGAGCCGAATCAGTGACAGAAAAACCCAGGGATAGATAAATTAACCCCACGTAAACGCGAAATCGAATTCGGTAGCGGGTGATGGGAATGCCCACCTGATTTTTAAAGAGTTTCACCAACCGGCTTTCCGATAAAAATACCTGTTCCGCTAATTGCGCAATTTCAATGTTGTCGCGCACGGTGGTTTCAATGTGGCGTAAAACCCGCACTACTCTCGGGTCGAACTGAATAAAGGTCTGGCGCTGGAGCGGTGCAGGCAGCAGCAGATTATCCAGGCAGTGGTAGGCTTCAGAATCGCCCATGTCGTTACGCACGATGCGTGACAACTCCTGAATAATCAGATCTTCATCCTGGTGGTGGAAGGCGTTGTTCTCGATCGTTATCGCCATTTTTTGAGCGACGGCGTGGTAGTCCTGGCCGACCGGGTCCAAATGGCAGATGGCGATGATGGTGCCGCTGGCGGTGACTTGTTGCATCGGTACTTTGGTGCCGGCGCGCAGTAGCACCGAGCGAAAGGCGACGGTTTTGCCACCCGGAAAGCGGCGGGTCATGGTGCCTTTCAGGCAGACAATGAGTTGGTCGGAACCGGTGGTGAAATCGCGCGCGGGCATCTCTCGGGTACCGAGGAAGAGGCCCCGGTTGCGCCAGATATAGAGTTTGGCAATGGCAGACATAATCACTCCCTATTTTTAAGGGGCTAGTGTTGTCCGATCCGTTGGGTTCAAACAGCGGATGAGGTCCTTCTCGCTTGGAGATTGATTCTATTCTTGTAGTTTGCTGCTTCTGTTTTTATTGGTATTTAATCGACCATTTTCACGGCTTTATTCAGCGATCGAGACGTTACTATATGTCGCTGGGTTTTATATGGCTAAATCCGTCAATTTTGTTGTCATTTTCGACCACTCTTTTCGGCTTGTGGATTGTGTTTTGATGGCGTTGCGCGTAGTACTTTTTTGCAAGAATCAGTGACGACAGGGGCGAGATAGCGCCGAATCTTAACGCTGGCTTAGCGCTCTTCGGGTGGGGAGTCAGCCATAAAAAAGGCCCGGTTAAGGGCCTTGGGGATGCGCTGGCGCGTTGTTCAGGTGGTAAAAAACGCTAACTATTATTGCGCTCAATCTGTTCGCTAAAGGCGGCCTTTAAATTACTGGCCAGGCCGTTGATGTCGTGCTGTTGTTCCACGCGGCGGCGTCCTTCGGCGCCCTTAGCTTCCAGCTCGGCCGGGCTGGCGGCGAGTACTTTGTCGAGCGCCTCTGTCAGCCGTTGAATAGAGCCCGCCGGTACCACCCAGCCGCACTCTTCATCGATCAGCTCGGGGATGCCGGCAATATAGGTGGCCACTGCCGGTCGCCCCAGAGCGAAGGCCTCCATAAAGACGATGGGCAGCCCCTCGGCAAAACTCGCCAGAATCAGTGCCCGGCTTTCACCAACAATGCGGTGTACCTCTTTATTGGATTGCCAGCCGCACAGGTCGAAAAAGTTTTCCAGTTGCAGCTCTTTAATTTTTGCCTCCAGCAGTGGCCGAATGTCGCCATCGCCAACCAATACAATTTTTAGCTTGGGATATTTTTCGGTGAGCGGGGCGATCGCCTCGGGGAAGAGCATCTGGCCCTTTAGCCCCGACATGCGCGCAACACACACTAACTGGTAGTTATCGTCAAAGGTGTGATTGGAGGGGGTGAATTCGTCGGTGGCAATGCCACAGCGGAACACCTTAATTTTGTGCCAGTGGTCGTAGCTGCTGTAGCGCACGATTTGGGATTTACAAAAGTCGGTAATCGCTACCACAAATGCCGCTTTGGCCACTTTCAATGGCATGCTGGAGTGGTAGGGGGCATCGAACTCATCCGGGCCGTGCACGGTGAAGCTGAAGGTCGGCCCGCCCAGCTCCCGGCAAAGCATCGCCACGGCGGCGGTGTTGGTCGAGTAGTGGGCGTGTACATGGTCGATGGCCTCTTTTTCTGTTTCGACAAACAGGCTGCAGGCCTCCAGAAAATAGGCGATGTGGTGGACCAGTGGCCCCTTGGCGTTGCGGTTTAATTCCCGGGCAATCTTCAGCGCCCGCCAGAAATATTTGGGCCGGCCGAGCAGCGTTTTTAAACCATTCTTGAGCAGATTTTTGCTGTTGCCGGAGAGCAGGTAGTGGGTGACTTCGCGCTCGGCGATATCGGCCGGGTCGACCAGCTCTTCCGTCCAGGTGCGGAAGGCGAAACGCTTGATGGTGACGCCCTGTCGCTCCAGGGCGTGTATTTCACGGCGAATAAAGGTACCGCTGGTGACCGGGTAGATGTTGCTTAGGTAGCCTATTTTCATAATTTGCAGGTAGCTGAGTTACCGGGGAGTGAGTTGGGGGTTCGCACAACAGCGCGGGATTTATAAAGCCAAGCCGAACAGGGCAATGGGGCCTGGGGGATAAGCGGTAGCGCGAGTGGTGGCTACGGGTGGCGAGTCCTGCGGGGGTGTTGCGTAACAGGTGAGCAACATAGGTTAACCATCCTTTGGTTTCGGGTGCTTTGGCTCGCCATACTTTACGGGCAAGCCCGACAGAACTCAAAGTTTTAATGGTGAGCCGTGCTAATTGTCGGTTTAACGGTCACCAGCTGTGGCTCGGGTAATCCGGGTGCAGTTAGAGGTGGCGATGCGGCGTTGGGTATTGCTATTCTTTGCGGATGTCCGGCAGCTCTCTGGCTGTTGGCACCGAGGATTAATTGAGTTGATGGAGTCAACATGGTGGCACTCGTTTGTTGGGTGATAGCTCTGATTGTGGCTGTGCCCTTGGGTATGTTTGTGGTGGAGTGTGTGGCTGCCCTCGGCTACCGCTGCCGGCCGGTGGATGAGAGCCAGAGTGTGCGCTGCTCGATACTGATTCCGGCGCACGACGAAGAGCTTGGCTTGTTGCCGACGCTGGAAATTTTGCAGGCGCAACTGGAGCCCGGCGATGAGATTGTGGTGGTGGCCGATAACTGCAGCGATAACACCGCCAACATCGCCCGCGAGGCCGGCTGTGTGGTGCTCGAGCGCTTCAATGATCAGCAGCGGGGCAAGGGTTACGCCCTGGCCCACGGTATTGAGTATCTGCGCGCCGACCCGCCCGAGGTGGTGGTGATTGTCGATGCCGATTGTCAGGCGCTACCCGGCGCCATTAAAAAACTGAAGTGCGCCGCCCGGCAGTACCAGCGCCCTGTGCAATCGAGCTACCTGTTAAAGGCGCCGCCAGAGGCGAGCCTGCCGATCAAAATCTCTGAGTTTGCCGTGTTGGTGAAAAACGAGGTGCGTTGTAAAGGGGCAACCACCCTGGGTATGTCGGTGCCGCTGCTGGGCTCCGGAATGGCTTTTAATTGGCCGGATATCTCCACTATTTCTATCGCCTCGGGTGAAATCGTCGAGGATATGAAGCTCGGCATCGAATTGACCTGCCTGGGCAAGGGTGCCCTGTTTTTGAACGACGCCCGGGTCGAAAGCCGCCTGCCGAGCACTAAAGAGGCACTGCAATCCCAGCGGGAGCGATGGGAGCACGGCCATATGGGGATGATCCAGAAATTCACGCCGCCACTGTTTAAGGCTGCGCTGCAGCGGCAGTCGCCGGCGATTTTTGCCTTTATGCTGGACTTGACCGTGCCACCCCTGTCGCTGTTGCTGCTCTGTTCGGTGGCGGTGTTTGTGGCCTTTACCCTGCTCGGCCTGGTGCTTGAGGTGGGCGCGGCCGCTTACCTGGTGTCGGCGCTGGTGGCGGCGGTAATCACCTCGGTTCTGGTGATCTGGCTGGCACTGGGGCGTTCTATTCTCAGCCCCAAAGAGTTGCTCTTTCTGCCTGTCTATGTGGTGTCGAAACTGGGGCTCTATACCGGCTTTTTTAAGAAAAAACAGACGCAGTGGAAGCGTACCGAACGCGAGTAGCTTATGACTATTCAACTACTGCAGGGTGATATCACCCGGGCAGAAGTGGATGCCATTGTTAACGCCGCCAATCCCAGTCTGCTGGGTGGTGGTGGCGTCGATGGTGCTATTCACCGGGCGGCGGGGCCCGAACTGCTGGCCGCCTGCCGGGCGATTCCGGCTATCGACGGGGAGCGCTGCGCCACCGGGCAGGCGCGAATCACGCCCGGATTTCAGCTGCCCGCCCGCTATGTGATTCACACGGTGGGGCCAGTCTATCAACACTCCGCCAATCCGGCGCAATCTTTGCGTGACGCTTACACCAACTCGTTGCGGCTGGCGTTAGCGAACCAGTGTCAGACGGTGGCGCTGCCGGCCATCTCCTGTGGCGTTTTCGGTTATCCCTGGCAAGAGGCGGCGGAAATCGCCCTGGCGGTGGCCTGCGAGCCAGAGTTTGCCGAGTTGGTGTTGAGCTTCTATCTGTTCGATGCGGAACTCTTCCGGGTTTGGCAGCAGGTGCTCAGCGAGCGTTAAATCATCCTTATATAGATTGGAGACTCCCCCCGTTATGTTTTTGCAAGTTTGTCGTGTTTTACTCATCTCCCTCGCCGCCAGTAGCGCCTGGGTTGCCCAGGCAGCCGATGTGGCACTGATTCACAAGGGGGCTGTTTACCCGCAGGGGGTCCCTTTTTCGGAAGTGGCGGTGGTGAACGACACCATCTATCTGGCCGGTACCATTGGCGTTAAGCCAGGCACGCTCACTTTGGTTGAAGGTGGTATGGAAGCGGAGGCCAAGCAGACCATGGACAACGTGAAAGCCGCGCTGGAATCCGCAGGCTACGCCATGAGCGACCTGGTGAAGTGCACGGTGATGTTGGCCGATATCGCCGAGTGGGGCGCGTTCAACGCCATCTATAAAACCTACTTTAGCGATCCCTACCCGGTGCGCAGTGCTCTGGGGGCCAACGGTCTGGCCCTGGGCGCGCGGGTGGAGGTTGAGTGCATCGGTGCCGTCCCCAATCCCTAATCCTGCCAGCCAAACCCCACCCCTCTGAGCCAAAACTGCCCGGTATTGCCGCTGATTGCGGCAATACTATTGCGCTGGCTGTTCTTTTTATCTACAATCCGCGCCCCTTAATGGCTGCTATTTGGTGGTTGCTGTGCTTGTCACAGGCTACTGAGGGCAGCCCTCCTTGCTTCACTGTGCGTCGGGTCTGACCCGCGGATGGGAGGCTTAACCCGTAAGGAGCATACATGCGTCACTACGAAATTGTGTTTCTGGTCCATCCTGACCAGAGCGAGCAGGTGCCCAGCATGGTTGAGCGTTACACCAGCTCAATCAAAGAGGCCGGCGGTGCAGTACACCGCATGGAAGACTGGGGCCGTCGTCAAATGGCTTACTCCATCAACAAAATTCACAAAGCCCACTACATTCTGATGAATGTTGAGTGCTCGAATGAAGTTCTGGAAGAGCTGACCACCAACTTCCGTTACAACGATGCCGTTCTGCGTAGCATGGTTATCCGTTGCGACGAAGCCATCACCGGCGAATCCCCCATCATGAAGGCCGAGCAAGAGAGCCGCGAGCGTAAGTCTCGCCGCGAAGAGCGCCAGGCCCGTGAAGACAACGACAGCGACGATGACTCATCTGAAGAAGATGAAGATGCCGCTGTTGAAGAAAACGAAGAAGAGTAAGGGGGATATCCATGGCTCGATTTTTCCGACGTCGTAAATTCTGTCGCTTCACCGCTGAAGGTGTCGATCAGATTGATTACAAAGACCTGGATACCCTGAAGGCCTACATTACCGAAACCGGTAAAATTGTGCCCAGCCGTATCACTGGTACTCAGGCGAAATACCAACGCCAATTGGCGACTGCGATCAAACGCGCTCGCTACCTGGCACTGCTGCCATACACTGACAGCCACGAATAGAGAAAAGTAGAACAGGGAGCGTGCTCTGGCACAGCTTTTTCGTGCGTTAGCACAATACATAATGCGAGGCCGCTTTCAGGCCGCTCTGGTGGCGATTCTGGGGATTCCCGTAGTCAGCCACGCGGCGGTCGCCCTGGTGTTTTTGCGCCTGGGCAGTAGCCGGGGTGTAACGGTGTTACTGGCGGCGATTGCGCCGACGGTGATTTTGCTCACCGGTAGTGCCATAGCACCCAACGCAGCGGATGGCCTGTTTGGTACCAGTTTCGCCACCAAGTTGGTGATGCTGGTTTACCTGGCCACCTTTCCGGCACTGGTGTTCGCAGCGCTGGTACTGCGTTGGAGCCGCTCCTGGAATCACGCCCTGGCGGCGATTATCGGCAGTACCCTGTTGGCGGTTCTGGTCATCTATTGGCTGGTACCCGCGGCGGTTACCGAAATCACCAACGCCTGGCGAGCGGCTATAGAGCAGGTGATTGCTGCCTGGGAAAGCGGCGGTGTGCCGCCAGAGTTGCAGAGCGGGGAAGTGGGTGTGGCCGAGTTGCGAGCCACGCTGGATTTGCTAACCAACCGCAATACTCTGGGCGCTATGGCGCTGGCCTGTTTAACCTCGGCAATACCCGGGTTACTCATGGCGCGCTGGTGGCAGGCGATGCTCTATAACCCCGGTGGCTTCCAGCAGGAGTTTCACGGGTTGCGCATGGGCCTGCCCATGGCCCTGGCCTGCATGGCGGCGACCTTCTACTGCTATTGGGCAGGGAACGACTATCTCATCTGGTCGGCCCTGTTTATCACCCCTCCCTGCCTGGTGGGGTTGGGGTTGATGCACTGGCTGTTTAAAGCCCGCGGGCTTGGCGGCCATTGGCTGGTGGTGTTCTACGCAGTGCTGATTTTTGTGGCTCCGGTTCGGACCCTACTGGCACTGCTGGCAATTTTGGACAGTTTCTTAAATTTACGCGGGCGGTTTACGCCCAAGTCGTAGCGCACTGTAGCTGCGACCGACTATTTAACAGAGGGTAAACGAGATGGAAGTTATTCTGCTCGAGAAAGTGGGCAAGCTTGGCAAGATTGGTGACAAGGTCTCTGTCAAAGCCGGCTATGGTCGTAACTTTTTGGTGCCTCAGGGCAAGGCTCTGCCAGCCACTGAGAAAAACGTGGCTGAGTTCGAAGCTCGTCGTGCTGAACTGGAAGCGGCTGCCGCTGAAAAGGCTTCTGAAGCCACTGCACGTGCCGAGAAGCTGGCTGAACTGGTACAGGTAACCATCACCGCCAAAGCCGGTGACGAAGGTAAACTGTTCGGTTCTGTCGGTACTCGCGACATTGCCGACGCGATCACCGCTGCCGGCGTGGCCGTTGCCAAAGCCGAAGTCAAATTGCCCGAGGGCGCGCTGCGCGACCTGGGTGAGTACGATATCGACCTGCAACTGCACACCGAAGTGACTCAAGTTCTCAAAGTCGTTGTCGTTGCCGAGTAAGCGCCAAGTAAACTGCGAAATTACGTTGCCGGGGAAGTTACCGAGTAAGTTACTCAGTAAGTTACCGAGCAACTAGCCGCTTGGTTGCAGTCGTCGGATTGCAAACGTGCAAGACCCAAAGCGAATGGTTTCGGCCATTCGCTTTTTTCGTTTCTGCCCGCGAACGGCAGCTCGCCCAGCCAGCGAATTAATGGTCTGACTAAGGGGCTGTGCTGGCGGGCGATAGACCCTGGCCTGCCAAATTAGGCCTCTCAAAGCGCCGGATTCGATGGTAAGCTACCCGGCTTTGCAGCAGATTTATTGGCGACCAGAACCTGTTTAAGCACCCATGAACGACTCCGAGCCCATCCCTTTCGAGCCCATTCCCGACTCCGCCTACGATGAGCTGGAGGCGCCTGCCACTATCGAAGCCGCGCAGGTGTTGCCGCACTCGCTGGAGGCGGAGCAGGCTGTGCTGGGGGCGTTGATGCTTGAGAATCACCGCTTCGACAGTGTCGCCGAGGTGATTACCGAAGAGGACTTCTACGCCGCCAATCACCGCACCATCTACGCCATGATGGGGCGCCTGGAGGCGGCCTCGCTGCCCATGGATGTGGTCACCCTGGCGGAAGAGCTGGAGAAGCACGAGCAGCTCGATGCCGTCGGTGGCATCGGCTACCTGACCGCGCTGGCGGCCAACACGCCCGGTGCGGTCAACGTGGTGGCCTACGCCCGCATCGTGGCGGAGCGCTCCACCCTGCGCAAATTGATCGACACCGCCGGTGAAATCAGCCGCACCAGTTTCAACCCCGCCGGCCTCGGTGCCGACGAGCTGTTACAGCTGGCGGAGAAGCGGGTGGCCGAGATTGTCGAGGGCCGGCCCAAGCAGGGTGGCTTCCAGAAGATGAACACCCTGCTGAAAGAGACGGTGGAGCGCATTGATGAGCTGTTTCGCTCCGACAAAGATATCACCGGCCTCTCCACCGGCCTCGAGGAGTTGGATCAACGCACCTCCGGCTGGCAGAGTGGCGAAATGATCGTGCTGGCGGCGCGTCCCTCCATGGGCAAAACCGCCCTGGCGCTCAACTTTGTTGAGGCGGGCCTGTTTACCCAATCGAAGCCGGTATTGGTGTTCAGCCTGGAGATGCCGGCCAACGCCCTGATGATGCGGATGCTCTCCTCGGTGGGGCGCATCGATCAGGGCAAGATCCGCAACGGCAGCTTAACCGAGGAGGATTGGCCGAAGCTCTCCGCCGCCATGGGCAAGCTGAAAGACAAGCAGTTGTTTATCGACGACACGGCTGGTCTTACTCCGCAGGAAGTTCGCGCCCGGGTGCGCCGTATCGAGCGTGAGTTCGGCTCCCCCGGCCTGATCATGATCGACTACCTGCAGCTGATGCAGGTGGCGGGCAAAAGTGAGGGCAGAACCCAGGAGATCTCGGAGATCTCGCGCTCACTGAAGGCCATTGCCAAAGAGTTTGAATGCCCGGTGATTGCGCTCTCCCAGCTCAACCGGGGGGTGGAGCAGCGGCCCAACAAGCGCCCCATGAACTCCGACCTGCGGGAGTCGGGCGCCATCGAGCAGGACGCCGACGTGATTCTGTTTATCTATCGCGACGAGTACTACAACGAAGAGAGTCCGGACAAGGGTATCGCCGAGCTGATTATCGGCAAGCAGCGTAATGGTGAAATCGGCACCTGTCGGGCGGCCTTTGTTGGCAAGTTCACCCGCTTTGAGAACTTGGCACCCGAGTACATCAGTCAGTCCGACTACTAAACCAGGCACCCTCGGCGGCCGAGTTCAATACCCTCCAATTTGGCGATTTATCCGGTCTTTTTCCGCCATTTTTGTCAATCATCTATACATCTTTTCAACAGTTCTGTTGATATACATCCCCGGTTTATCTGTGTATCATCGCGCCCCTAATTTTCGGGGTCCGATTGCCGTTGGGCAGTGTTGGGCCGCCGAGTCGCCTCGGGTTAACCAAGCAGGTAAGGCTTTATGCAGATATTCCATCACATTGAGTCTATTCGCGGAGCGCTCGCCATCGAGCGCCAGCGGGGTAAGCGGGTGGGCTTTGTGCCCACTATGGGCAATCTCCACGATGCCCACATCGAGTTGGTACGCACGGCACAGCAACAGTGTGACGTGGTGGTGGTGAGTATCTTTGTTAACCCACTGCAGTTTGGCCTGAACGAAGACTGGGATAAGTATCCGCGCACCTTCGAAGCCGACGCCAACCGCCTGCGGGAAGTTAACTGCGACTATCTCTTCTACCCCGACGAAGGAGAGATCTACCCCAACGGCATGGCCGAACAGACCCGGGTGGTGGTGCCGACCATGACCGACGTGCTCTGTGGCGCCAGCCGCCCCGGCCACTTTGAGGGGGTCACCACCGTCGTTTCCAAGCTGTTTAATATCGTACAGCCCGATTTGGCTGTGTTTGGCATCAAGGATTTCCAGCAGTTGGCGATTATCCGGCGCATGGTGGAGGACCTCTGTATTCCGGTGGAGATTATCGCCGGGGAGATATTCCGCGAGCCCGATGGCCTGGCGATGAGCTCCCGCAATGGATTTATCACCGCCGAAGAGCGGCCCAAGGTGAATATTCTTAACCAGCGGCTCAACCAGGCCCAGGCCGATATCGAGGCCGGCAAGCGCGACTACTTCGCCATTGAGGCGGAAGCCCGGGCGGCCATTGAGGCGGCCGGTTTTCGCGTCGATTACTTCTCGGTCTGCAACAGCAAAACCCTGGAGCCGGCGGCCAACGATGACCAGGCGATCACTATTCTGGGGGCCATGTACACCAGTGGCGCCCGCCTGATCGATAACGTCTCCTTTACCTTGGGTGAGGAGATGGCGCCGGGAACCCCCGTCAGCGCCTAACGCCAATTAGCCTAACCACAACTAATAGAGGAAGAGTCTTATGCAGATCACCTTGTTGAAAGGCAAACTACATATGGCCTGTGTCACCCAGGCGGAACTGTGGTATGACGGCTCCTGTGCCATTGATGCGAATCTGGTGGAACTGGCCGGTCTGCGGGAGTTTGAGCAGATCGATATCTATAACGTCAGCAATGGCGAGCGGTTTACCACCTATGTCATTCTGGCCGAGCCCGGTTCCGGCACCATCTCCATGAATGGCGCTGCGGCACGCAAAGTGCAGGTCGGTGACCGGGTGATCATCGCCGCCTTTGGCCAGTTGTCAGAAGCGGAAGCGGATCAATTCAAACCCAAGCTGGTTTATCTCAACGCGGACAACAGTGTCGAGCGCAGCACCAACACCATTCCCATGCAGGTCGCCTGACCCCTCTCACCCGGGCGTAGCCGAAGATCCGATACCTTGGGGCTGGTGTTCACCGCCCCGCAAAGACTATAGTCTAATTTTTTCGCGCTAAGACCTGGCATAACATGCCGTCCAGAACATCATAAATGCGTGTTGCGTAGGGCCTATCCCGCTAATTATTAGTCACAGAGGGTAGCCCCGGTTTAACCAACAACACACCAATAACAATCAGATGGAGGCTACTCACCGATGGCTGAATCCTCAACCCGTCCTGTTCCCGCCGAATTTGCGGCATCCGCGCTCATCAACGAGGCAACCTACGAGGCCGATTACCGTCGTTCCGTTGACGATCCAGCCGGCTTCTGGGCGGAACAGGCCGATAAATACCTCACCTTCAGCAAACCCTGGAACAGTGTCTGCGAGTACGATTTCCACAAGGGCATCGCCAAGTGGTTCGATGGCGCCACGCTCAATGTCAGCGTCAACTGTATCGATCGTCACCTGCCCGCCCGGGCCAACCAGACCGCACTCATCTGGGAAGGTGATGAGCCGGGTAACGATGCCCTGGTCACCTACGGCCAGCTGTCGATTGAGGTAAACAAACTCGCCAACCTGTTGCGCGAGCGTGGGGTGAAGAAGGGTGATCGGGTCTGCATCTATATGCCGATGATCCTGGAAGCGGCCTACGCCATGCTGGCCTGTGCCCGGGTGGGCGCGGTGCACTCTATCGTGTTTGGTGGTTTCTCTCCCGATGCCTTGAAAGACCGCATCCTCGACAGTGACTGTAAAGTGGTGATCACCGCCAACGAAGGGGTGCGCGGTGGCAAGCATGTGCATCTGAAGGCCAGTGTCGATGAAGCCTTAAGCCAATGCCCAGGCGTGCACACCTGTATTGTGGTTAAACACACCCAATCCCCCCAGGGTGCCTGGATAGAGGGGCGTGACCTGGAGTATCGGGAAGCGGTCAGCAGACAGTCTGAGGTGTGTGAGCCGGAAGAGATGGGCGCCGAAGACCCGCTCTTTATTCTGTATACCTCCGGCTCCACTGGTAAACCCAAAGGGGTGCTGCACACCACCGCCGGCTACCTGTTACAGGCGGCGTTTACCCATAAGGTGGTGTTCGATTACCACGAGGGCGACGTCTACTGGTGTACCGCCGATGTCGGTTGGGTAACCGGCCACAGCTACATTGTGTATGGCCCCCTGGCCAATGGCGCTATCTCGCTGATGTTCGAAGGGGTGCCCACCTACCCCAGCGTCAGTCGCTGCTGGGAGATAGTCGACAAGTACCAGGTCAACATCTTCTACACCGCCCCCACCGCCATTCGAGCCCTGATGGCCGCCGGCGATGGCCCGGTAACACAGTGTTCACGCAAGAGCTTGCGTGTGCTCGGCACCGTCGGTGAGCCCATCAACCCAGAGGCCTGGGAGTGGTACTACCGAGTGGTGGGCGACGGCCGTTGCCCGATTGTCGATACCTGGTGGCAGACCGAGACCGGCGCTCATATGTTAACGCCGCTGCCCGGTGCCACCGCGCTGAAACCCGGTTCCGCTACCAAGCCCTTCTTCGGTGTGCAGCCGGTTCTGCTCGATGGCGAGGGCAAAGAGATTGAAGGCCCGGGTGAGGGCAGCCTGGCGATCAAAGCCAGCTGGCCGAGCCAGATCCGCACGGTGTACGGCGATCACCAACGCCTGATCGACACCTACTTCTCCACCTACCCGGGCTACTACTTCACCGGTGACGGTGCCCGTCGCGACGAAGATGGCTACTACTGGATTACCGGTCGAGTTGATGATGTGCTCAATGTCTCCGGTCACCGCTTGGGTACCGCCGAGATCGAAAGCGCCCTGGTGCTGCACGAGAAGGTGGCCGAGGCCGCAGTGGTAGGCTACCCGCACGACATCAAGGGTCAAGGGGTCTACGCCTACGTCACCTTGATGGACAAGGTCGAGCCCAGTGAAGAGCTGAAAAAAGAGCTGTTGAAGATGGTTGTCCATGAGATTGGCGCCATTGCCCGTCCGGATATCATCCAGTGGGCTCCCGGCCTGCCGAAGACCCGTTCCGGCAAGATCATGCGCCGTATTCTGCGCAAGATCGCCGCCAACGAGATCGACAGCCTGGGCGATACCTCCACCCTGGCTGACCCCACTGTGGTTGAACGCCTGATCGACGACCGGGTAAACCGCTAACCGTTCCTGCCTCGCCTCCGCAATGCCACCGGTTACCGCCGGTGGCATTGCCTCCTTCGGCCAAAAACCACTAAACTCGGAACCTTTGGCGAGTTACCGGTTGTATCCAGGAGGAGACATGTCAACGAAACACACTGACCATGATTTTTTCCGTCAGGCGATGGCCGATGTCAAACCGATCTCCCGCCCCGATCGCATCGAGCTGAAACAGAGTAAAGATCGTCTCAACCAATCTGCCCGCCGGGAAGCGGCGATGGCGGAAGCTATCGTCGAACGCAGCGGCCTCACCGGTGGTGAAGAGCACATCGAAATGCTGTCGCCGTTCGATATCCTCGAGTTTAAGCGCCCCGGCATTCAAAACGGCGTCTACCGCAACCTGCGCCTGGGTAAGTACAGCCTTGATGCCCGCCTGGATCTGCACCGGCACACGGTGGAGATGGCGCGCCGTGCGCTTTACCAGTTTGTGCAGGACTGCCTGGCTCAGGAGGTGCGCTGCGCACTGATCAGCCACGGCAAAGGCGAGGGCCGGGAGCAGCCGCCCATCCTCAAAAGCTGCCTGGCCCATTGGCTGCCACAGCTACCGGAGGTGCAGGCGTTCCACAGCGCCCAAAAACACCACGGTGGCACCGGTGCCACCTACGTGATGCTGAAAAAGTCAGACCGCAAGCGTCAGGATGACCTGGAGCGCCACCAGAAGCGTCGCGGATAACCAGCGGTGGCGAGTCGCGCGATGGCCGGCGCTGAGTCGGCCGACCTGCTGGCTACTGAGCAGTTGGCCACCGGCCACGGCACCGTAATGTTGCTGCGTGTCGCGGCAGCGACCACGGAGATACTCCTCCCCGCCACCGATCACTACCGTCTCGATATCAAAATCACCGCCCGCGCCAACGGCCTCAAGGGCCGTTTCTCCGGGCTTTGGCCGGACTACCGCTGGGATCAGGTGGGCGACCTCTTTCTGCAGCCGCCCCAGCAACCGCTGCAACTGGCCGTCAGCGAGCCGGTGAGCGATGCTCACCCCTATGACTCGCTGGTCGCGCAGCTGCCGACGGCCCTGGTGGATCAGTGGGCCGAGGCACCACTGCAATGGCAGGAGGGGATGTTCGCCAACTGCCTGGATCTGGCCGACCGCAGCCTGCAAACCCTGATGCTGCGCCTGGTGCGTGAAATGATGTACCCGCGCCACGCCAGCGCCGCCCTGATCGAACTGGGCCTGCAGGAGCTGACGATAGAGCTGGGCCGGCTGTTCAACAACGCCGCGCTGACGCCCCTGCAAGGCGGCCTGGCCAGC
This sequence comes from Halioxenophilus sp. WMMB6, assembly GCF_033283405.1. NCBI lineage: Bacteria > Pseudomonadati > Pseudomonadota > Gammaproteobacteria > Alteromonadales > Alteromonadaceae > Halioxenophilus > Halioxenophilus sp. WMMB6. The sequence goes on along the minus strand of NZ_JAWMQR010000002.1, from coordinate 94,112 downwards.
TGGCGCCTGAGGTTGATCGACGAGCGCATTCAGGCCTTGGGCCCGTCCCCCAGCCTGCACGAGCTGGCCGGGTTGTGCAAAATCTCGGTGCGGCAGTTGTCGCGCGGGTTTCAGGTGAGCCGGGGCTTTTCGCTCGGCCACTATGTGGAGAAGCAGCGCTTTGAGGCTGCCAAGCGCTTTTTGAAGGAGGGGGTGGCAATTACCGAGGTGTCGACACGCCTGGGTTATCGCCAGCCGGCCAACTTTGCCCAGGCGTTTCGCCGGCAGGTGGGTATGCCGCCCTCGCGCTTTCGGCAGGTGATTGTCGGCCCCCCAAGGGGGCTAGGGTTTTAACGTCTTTTGATTCTGGCCATTTTCATTGAGATCTGGCCCTGATTCCCCGCCAATGGCTGTTCCAGCCGCCAAATTTTGAAATAGTTACCACCGGCTTTTCCGCGGCCAACTGTCTGGCGCCTGGCGGCAGGTTTCCCGCGGCACCAATAACAACAACTAAAAGACCAAGCGACTCAATAACAATGAAAAGAAAAAAGACCATTATCCTGCTCGTGGCGATTATCGCCGCGGTTATCTACTTCTACCCACGTACTCCCGCTACCGTCGACGAGTCACGCCGGCAGCTGGCCACCGGTGAGGTGATTGGCTTTGCCGATGTCAGCGATACCTACGGTTGGATGGGTATTCCGTTTGCAGAACCGCCCTTGGGCGATCTGCGCTGGCGGGCGCCGCAGCCGCCGTTGCCCTGGCGTGGCACCCTGGCGGCGGTCAAGCAACCCTCCATGTGTTCGCAGATTTTGCCGTTTAAGCTGGGCGGCGGCCCCATTCCCTACGGCGACGAAGATTGTCTCTACCTGGATGTTTGGTCGCCCAGGTTGAGCCAGGCGCAACTGGCCGAGAGCAAACTGCCGGTGATGGTCTGGATTCACGGTGGCGCCAACACCCTCGGCGGCGCGCAGATTGCGGTACCGCGCAATCTGGCCGGCGAGCAGAAGGTGATTGTGGTGGCGTTGCAGTATCGCCTGGGGGTATTTGGCTGGTTCAGCCACCCCGCTCTGCGTGAAGCGGCGCCAACGCCGTTTGATGCCAGTGGTAATTTTGGCCTGCTGGATATGATCGCCGCCCTCAACTGGGTGCAACAGAATATCGAAGCCTTTGGCGGTGATAAAAACAACGTCACCATTTTTGGCGAGAGTGCCGGCGGTGCCGATGTCCTCGCCCTGTTGGGCTCCCCCGCCGCCAAGGGTCTGTTCCATAAGGCCATCGCCCAGAGTGGCAACCCCAAAACCGTGCCGTTGGCGGCCGCGGAAAATTACCGCGATGACCCGGAGCCGGGCCTGCCCTACAGCTTTCGTGAACTGATCAACCGTTTGTTGGTGATCGATGGCCTGGCGGCGGACCGGGCCGCGGCCAAGACGTTGCAGAACCAGATGAGTAGCGCAGAGCTTACCGCCTACCTGCGCGGCAAAACCGCGAAAGAGATTTTTCGCGGTGTGGAGCCCCGGGGCGACCTCGGTTATCAGACGCCGGTCAATCTGCGCGATGGTGTGGTGCTGCCCAAAACACCCCTGCTGGAGGTGTTGGGTGAGCCGGGCGCTTACAACGCGGTGCCGGTGATTCTGGGCAGCAACCGCGATGAATTTAAGCTCTTCCTCTGGTCCTCTGAACGCTTTACCCGGCGCCGCTGGGGAATTTTACCGGAGCTTAAAGCCCCAGCTGAATACCAGCGCACAGTCGCTTACTTCTCCAACCTGTGGCAGGCCAACGGCGTCGATGAACCGGCCGCGCGCTTGAGCCGCAGTCAGCCGGGTGAAGTCTACACCTATCGTTTCGAATGGGATGAGCAGCCGCGCCAGTTGGGAGTGGACGCGCCGACTCTGTTTGGCGCCGCTCACGGCATTGATGTGGTGTTTCTGTTTGGCCGGGCGGAGGTGGCCCGCCTGCCGCTGTTTGCCAAGGTCGACGATGCCGCCAGCTGGGACAATCTCTCCCGGGCCATGCGCGGCTATTGGGCTGAATTTGCGCGCACCGGCCAGCCCGGTAGCGGTGGTGGCCGCTGGCCCCTGTGGCAGCCCTGGACGGATGATGACGCCCACAAAATGATCCTCGACAGCCAGCTGCACAGCGCCAATCTGGCGCTCACCGTGGCCGATATCAAAGCGCGTTTGCGGGGGGATAAGGCGATTGCCTCGACCGAAGCGCGCTGTGAGCTCTACGCCCAGCTCTTCTACTACGGCTTGAGTAACTATTTCTGGAGTGCGCAAGAGTACCAGGCGCTGGGCTGTGACGAGTTTCCGGTCAGCGCCTTCCGGGCGTTAATGTAGCGCTGCCCGCCCCTAGCATCGGCTGCGCCGGGCAGATTTCCAGCAGCGGGCAGTCGCGATTTCTTTCATCGCAAGCCGCTACCAAAGATAGGTTTTTTACCGCTGTAGCGGCAGACTTTTGTCCAATTTACGCAGTAGGGGGGCTGTGCTAACCTTCGCGCCCTCGACCTGGAAGCTGACTTGAAGTTAATGGCACGTTTGTGTCTCGGGTGTAAAGTTGGCTTTCTTCCGGAGACCGCCGGTGTCTAATATCGGCCCTCTTCTGCTGGAATAGCTGCCACCGGGGTTCTGCCGGTGGTATCCGAATACCAATAGTCAATTGACCGGTCCTCGCCGTTTATCCGCTTCCTAATCTTTGGGGGGCATGGAATGCGCTCGGCTGGTTGGCTGGGTGCCAGCAATTGCCAGGTAGTACTCATGAACCTTTTAAGCGTCGCCCTTATCCTGCTCGCCCTGTTGGCTCTGTTGTCGATCATTTTTGAAGAGGTGATCCACGTCAACAAGGCGAAAACCACCCTGTTCATTGGCTGTCTCGCCTGGATAATTCTGTTTATTGCCGCGCCCGGTGCCGAGCAGCAGCAGGAGGTGTTGCACGCCCTTAACGAGAACCTGCTCGAGATTGCCAGCCTTTGGCTCTTTTTAATGTCGACCATGACCTTCGTGGCCTACCTCAATGCCAAGGGCATGATTCAGTCGGTGGTGCAGAAGATTTTCCCCTCGGAGTTGCCGGTCAAGGCGCTGCTGTTGATGGTGGCGATCTTCTCTCTGGTGCTCTCCGCCATCTGCGACAACGTCACCGCCACCCTGGTGAGCCTGGGGCTGGTGCAGGCCTTCAGCGTTGAGCGGGAGGTAAAGTTCAAAATGGCGGCTTTGGTGGTGTTCTCAGTTAACTCTGGTGGTGTGGCGCTGATCACCGGCGATGTAACCACGCTGATGATCTTCCTGGCCGGCCATGTCACCATGGTGGAGCTGGTCACCCTGCTGGTGCCCTCCTTGGTGAGTGTGGTGCTGCTGGCCATCATATTTACCTGGGGCAGTAAGGGCCGGGTGAGCACTACCCCGGTTGAGCTCACCTTTACCCGGGTGGATGTGGCCATTACCGCCATTTTCTTCGCTACTATTGTCTGCACCATGATCTTCAATGTGCTGTTTGGGATCCCGCCGGTACTCACCTTCCTCACCGGCCTGTCGCTGATGTTCCTGGTTGGCCGTATGAGTGTCACCGATAGCGAGCAGACTCAGGTACTGGAGTATATCCGCCAGATTGAGTACGACACGCTGCTCTTCTTCCTCGGTATTCTGTTGATTGTCGGTATGTTGCAGCAGATCGATGTGCTGACCCAACTGGCCCACTGGTATATGCTGCTGGCGCCGGAGTACGCCAACTTTGTTGCCGGTGTGGTCTCCTCGATACTCGACAACGTGCCTTTGACCGCGGCTCTGCTAAAGGCCAACCCGGCCTTGGATGAGCGCAACTGGCTGGGTTTGACCTACGCCGTGGGGGTGGGCGGCTCGCTGCTGATCATCGGGTCCGCCGCCGGGATTATCGTAATGAGCAAGTTGGAGGGGATGACCTTTGGCCGTTATATCCGCTTTCTGCCGGCCCTGGCTCTTTCTTACTCCGTGGGCTATGCGTTAACCTTGCTGCTGGCGGGTATAGTAACGGGAACCTGATCGTTGGCCGAAGAGCAATGGCAGCAGGGCGATCGGCAACAGAGCAACAGGCATAACAGGGAGGCTAAAGGAGTGACAGCGGTGCATCTGATCATCACCGGCACAGTACAGGGGGTCTACTACCGAAAGTGGACTGCAACCGCCGCCTCTGCCCGTGGCCTCTCCGGCTGGGTGCGCAATCGTCGCGATGGCTCGGTGGAAGCGGTATTGGCCGGCCCCTCTGAGCCTCTTGAGGCGATGATCAGCGACTGCTGGCAGGGTCCCTCGGCGGCGCTGGTGGCTGACGTTACCGTGAGTGAGTGGGCGGCTGAGGTCGCCCCCGGTTTCCAACAGCTGGCCACCCTGTAGTCTGTGGTACTAAGGTCTCTCGCCCCATGCTCCTCTCTCTCCTCAATTATCGAATCGAAGCATCTTGATTAAGCGTTTACCAAAATGGGTGGAATACGGGGCTTTTGTGCTGGCCCTGGTGGCCGGTAGTGTTAATGCCATCGGTCTGCTGGGCTTTGAGCACCAATCCGTTTCCCACCTCTCTGGCACCGCCACTCTGGTTGGTACCGGCATTACCCATGGTCAGTTGGGCGAAGTGCTGCATCTGCTGGGGGTGTTATTGGCGTTTTTGGTGGGGGCGGCAGTCTCCGGTTTTCTATTGACCGGTAGCCGCCTGAAGCTGGGTCGCCACTACGACACCCTGCTGGTACTGGAGGCTGCGTTGCTTTTCCTGGCCATTCCGGCACTCAATAACCAGCTCTTTTTTGGCCACTACCTCGCCTCCATGGCCTGTGGCCTGCAGAATGCCCTGGCCACCAGCTACAGTGGCGCCATTCTCCGAACTACCCATCTCACCGGTATTTTTACCGACCTGGGCATTATGCTCGGCTCCTTCCTGCGCGGCGGCAATTTTGACCGGCGCAAAGCGGTGCTCTTCATTCTGATTATTCTGGGCTTTATAACCGGTGGCGTGGTGGGTGCATTGCTGTATGGCCAGTGGCATTTCGCTGCCCTGGGTGTACCGGGGGCTATCTGCCTGCTGCTGGCGGCCGGCTACCGGCTCTACAGCCGCCTGGCCCCGGCCAGAGCCTAGCGCGCCTGATCATCAAGCCTCGAAGCGCTGTTTGTGGGTGGCCGATAACTTGTTGTGCAGGTGCTCCGCCGCCGTGATGGGCGGGTAGCGGGCGGGGTTATCTGGCCCGGTGCAGGTGGGCAGTGGCGCCACCAGGGTGCTGCTGTCCGGGTCGACAAACAGGGCAATCGACTGCCGCGCTTGCTGGCCCAGCTTGGCCTCCACCCGGTGCGGCGTGGAGCGGTAGCGGCCGTTGCTCCAACGCTCCAGCAGGTCGCCGCTGTTGATCACCACACTGCCCGCCTGGGGTGGAATATTGAGCCACGCCCCCTGCCGGTTTTGTACCTGTAACCCGCCTATCTCATCCTGAAACAACAGGGTAATAAATCCGTAATCGCAATGTGCTCCCGCCCCCAGTTGCCCGGCTTGTAGCTGGTGCTGGAGATCGTGCGGATAGTAGAGCAGGCGCAGGCTGGTGCACTCGCCACAGTGGCGGCGGGTGAAGTAGTCGCCGGCTACCCCCAACTGCTCGGCAATTACCACCTGCAGACGCTTCGCGGCGGCAAAGGCGTCGGCGAAGAAGGCCTGCATCAGATCGCGAAAGGCGGGCGATGGCCAGCGCTCGAGGCTCGGTGGCTGGTGGATGATATTGCGCAGAGTGAGGGACTCTTTGATATCGGCCGGGGCGTCGGGATCGAGGTTCTCATCAAACAGCCCCTGGTAGCCAAAATTCTCCGCCGCACTGCGATAGCGACAGCCATCCTTGGCAGCTTGTGGCCCCAGAAAAAATTCCCGGCTGGTGGCAAATACCTGGGCCAGCAGTTGCTGATCAATACCGATATTGCTCACCTGGGCAAAGCCCAGCTGGTGCAGGCTGTGGTCGAGCGCCGCGCCGGGGTTGCTGTGGGCGCCTGGTGCGAAGTCAATAGTCGGTAGCATGGTGGTGGAGGTTGTCGTGGCGGGTCGTGTCATGGGGGTTCATTGCAATGGGTGACGGTGGCAGGGCGGCAGAGTATCAAAAATGTTGTACCTGGAATAACTCGCACTGTAGCTCCGGCGGCTCGATGGCGTCGGGCAGGTGGGCTTTGCGCTTCAACTGGGCGATAAACTCATTGGCCTGGGGCAGGCTCTCCCATACCTGGGGCAGAAACAGGCCCCGCCGGCCATGGGCGGAGAGGATCAAACCATCGATATTGGGACGCAGTTGCCGGGCCAGTTCCTCACAGCTGGCGACTGAAATAGGGTAGGGGGTGGTCAACACCGACAGCTCCAGTTCCAAGTCGGCCAACTCATCGGCTGCCAAGGGCGCAAAACGGGGATCGCGGAAGGCGGCACTGATGGCGTTGTCGCGGATGGATTGCACCAGGGGTTCGTGTGCCTCGATATTGCCTATGCAGCCGCGCAACTGGCCATTGCGCTTGAGGGTCACGAAGCTGGCGCCGGGGGCTCTGGCCGCCGCCGGCCATTGGTTGACTGCCAGGGGCGGCGGCGTCTCATTGCGCAGCTCCTGGTTAATAGCATCCCGCGCCAGTTGCCGCAGTCGGGTTTGCAGTTCCGGTTCAATCATCAGCGGCCTCGCTAGTGCACAGCAAAAGCGCCATAGCCAACTACCCGGCTGCGGTCGCCGGCGGTATCGCCAGAGTTGCACAGCTCCAGTGTGACTACCGGGCGATGGTGCTGGCCGGCCACCAGCAACAGGCCATTCAACGCCCGGCAGCCGCACGCCTGCTCGGGGCCAATGGCATCCACCCGGCCGGCTTCAATGGCTTGGGCGGTGCGCTGGTCGATGGCCTGGGCGGTGGCGTAGTCGTGGAAATGGCTGAGGTCGGAGCTGATGGCGATCAGGGTTTCCGGATCGCCCCAGTAGGGAGCCAGCAGCGCTGCCACCTGCTCAGCCGAGGCGTCACCCACCAGCAGTGGCAGCAATTTGGCCTTGGGCCAGAGGGTTTGAATAAAGGGCACCTGAACCTCCAGGCAGTGCTCCTGGGCGTGGGCCAGGGCGAAGGCCTGCACAAACGGGTGGCTTTGCAGCGCCTCGGCGCCTTCGCGGTCGAGCGCTATCTCACCCAAGGGGGTACGCCAGGCCTGAGCGGGACTGGTGGCGACACCCGAAAAGCCGACCCGGTGGCTGGGACCGAGGAGTACCACCCGCTGGATGGGGGTGGTACGCGCCAGCGCCTGGCTCCAGGCTACGGCGGCGGTGGGGCCTGAGTAGATAAGGCCGGCGTGGGGGGTGATGATCGCTTGGGGTGGCGTGGTAGAGCGGTGCGTTTTGGCGTGCTGCAGACAGTGGTTGATGACGGCGGCTAGGGAGTGGGCATCGGCCGGGTAGAACTGGCCGGCGATGGCTGAGGGGCGAACGCTGGTGGCCATGGCATCCTCCGCGTGCGATTTTTGTTTGAACACTTGATCAAAAAGTGTTGTGCCTCAATATCTACTAGCTAGGAGATCTGCTTAGTTAAGAGATCCGATTGCCGGTTTGCAACGCCGGCTTAGGCAACAACCAGCAAAGTATAGCGAGGTGCGCCCATGAGCGATACCATCATCCACCCAGCCAGCCGCGTCACCGACACTGAGTATTGGCACACCCTTGACGATGGCCGTATTCAGTGCGACCTCTGCCCGCGTTACTGCAAGTTGCGGGAGGGGCAGCGCGGCCTCTGTTTTGTCCGCGGCCGGCTCAACGACCGGGTGGTGCTTACCAGCTATGGCCGCTCCAGCGGTTTTTGTGTCGACCCTATCGAGAAGAAACCCCTCAACCACTTTCTGCCCGGCACGCCGGTGCTCTCCTTCGGCACCGCCGGCTGCAACCTGGCCTGTAAGTTCTGCCAAAACTGGGATATGAGCAAATCCCGGCAGATGGATACCCTGGCCGACCAGGCGAGCCCCGAGCAGCTGGCCAAGACCGCCGCTGCCATGGGCTGTCGCAGTGTCGCCTTCACCTACAACGACCCGGTGATCTTTCTGGAGTATGCGGTGGATACCGCTATCGCCTGCCGCGAAGCGGGGGTGAAGTCGGTGGCGGTGACCGCGGGTTACATCTGCCCGCAGCCGGCGGCACGCTTCTTCGCCCACATGGATGCCGCCAATGTCGACCTGAAAGCCTTTAATGATCGCTTCTATCACCAACTGACCGGCAGCCATCTGACACCGGTACTTGATACCCTGCAACTGATCAAACACGAGACCAACGCCTGGCTGGAGATCACCACATTATTGATACCGGGTGAGAACGACTCCACCGCTGAGCTCGAGGCCATGTGCCGCTGGCTGGTGGATAATCTGGGGCCGGAGGTACCACTGCACTTTTCCGCCTTCCACCCCGACTACAAGATGGACACCACCCCCGCCACACCGGCCGCGACTTTGCAGCGGGCGCGCCAGATTGGCCTGGCGGCGGGGTTGCGTTACGTCTACACCGGCAATGTGCATGACGCTGAGGGTGACACCACTTTTTGTCACCACTGTGGTGAAGCGTTGATAGAGCGCGACTGGTATCGGCTGCTGGGCTGGCATCTGGATGAGCAGGGCCATTGTCGCCACTGTGGCACCGCCTGCGCCGGCGTGTTTGAAGCAACACCCGGTGACTGGGGTGCGAAGCGGCTGCCGGTGCGCATTGCCAGCTGAGTAGGGCGAGCGCATCCTAGATGGGTTCGAACAGGGCATCGCCATAGCGCAGGCTTAAAAACTGGCGGTCGGCCCGTTTCAGGGAGCGGATGATCAGGCTGTAGGAGTGGTCGATCATCAGCTCTATTTCGCTTGCTACCAGGGTGTGGTCGAGCAGCACCGTGTTCCAGTGCTTTTTGTTCATGTGGTAGCCGGGAATCACCGCCGGGTAGAGGTCCCGTAGGGCCTGGGCCCGGTAGGGATCGCACTTCAGGTTCACCTGCGCCACACCCTGGCGTTCGCTAAGGATGGCAAACAGCTTGCCGCGCACCTTGATGACGGCGGCATCGGGGCCAAAGGGGTAGTCGAGTTCGGCTTCCGGCTTGGCCAGACAGTAGTTTTTAACGGCTTGGTAATCCATGCCTAGTGGCTTCAGGCGGGGGTAATTTGGCCGATTTCGGCGTCGGCAATCACCTCGGGCTCCTGTCGGGCGGCCGCCAGCCAGCTCTGCATAGCGGGGTGGTTGAGCAGGGTTTGCAGATACTCCTGGCTGGGGTTACTCAGCTGCACGCCGTAGCTGTTGAAGCGTAACGCCATGGGAGCGTACATGCAGTCGGCGATGGAAAAACAACCAAACAGCCAGGGGCCATGGGCGGAATTGTGGTGGCGATACTGGGCCCACATGCGGTCGATGCGGGCAATCTCCTCCAGCAGTTTATCGGTGAGCGGCACCTGCCGACCGCTGGCGCGGCAGTTCATGGGCAGCTGGTTGCGAATGGTGGTGAAGCCCGAGTGCATCTCGGCGGAGCAGGCTCGGGCCTGGGCGCGGGCCTGGTAGTTTTCCGGCCACCCCCGGCCGTGCAGATAACGTTCGCTGACGTACTCGCAGATAGCCAGTGAATCCCATACCACCAGGCTGTTATCGTGCAGCACCGGTACCAGGCCGACGTCGGAGTATTGCGCCAGCTGGGTTTTGGAATTGGCCTGATAGAGGGGGATGCGAACCTCTTGGAAGGGGATTTTGTGTGCGCTCAGCAGAAGCCACGGCCGCAGTGACCAGGAGGAGTAGTTCTTGTTGCCAATCACCAATTTCATAGCGCACCGATAAAGCGTATCTCTATTGAGTGCGGTAATGTTTATAGCGGTTGGTTGCAAGCGTCAACTGTTTTATCTTGTGGTTTTGGCCCGGTTCGGGCCGGCAGCGGCAGGTTTTTTGTAATCGATGACGGATAATTTAGCGGCGGTTTTAGACCAGGTTCGGGCCTGCCGTGTTTGTGAGTTGAGTCTGCCACAGGGTTGTAGGCCGGTGATCAGAGCCGAAGCGAGTGCTCGCTTACTGGTGATTGGCCAGGCCCCGGGCACCAAGGTGCACGCCTCGGGCGTGCCCTGGGACGATGCCTCGGGGGTGCGCCTGCGGCAGTGGCTGAATCTGACGCCGGAAGTGTTTTACGACACCCGCCAGGTGGCGATTATGCCCATGGGCTTTTGCTACCCGGGGCGGGGCAAATCGGGCGACCTGCCGCCACGGCCTGAGTGTGCGCCGCTGTGGCACAGCGCGGTACGCGAGCTGCTGCCCAATATTGAGTTAACGCTGCTGATTGGCAGTTACGCCCAGCAGTATTACCTGCCCAAGGATCGCTTTACCCTCACCCAACGGGTGCAGCAGTGGCGGGATTACCTGCCGGAATTTCTGCCCCTGGTGCACCCTTCCCCACGCAATCAACTGTGGCTGAAGCGCAACCCCTGGTTTGAGGGGGAGGTGGTTGGCCACCTGCAACGGCGGGTGGCAGAGGTGCTGGAGCGCTGAGAGCCAGGCGCAGATCAGCACAGTTCTATTCATTACCCAGATAAAGCCCTGAACGGGCAAAGGAGCGTTATGTCAGACAAGGGAGAGGCGAAGATCGGCGGCTGGATTGAGAAGAGCCGGCGGGAGACTTACAGCAACCCGTGGATCAGCGTCAGTCACTGTGAGGTGATCACCCCGGCCGGCAGCGATGGCATCTACGGCCTGGTGCACTTCAAAAACACGGCGGTGGGGGTGGTGCCGATCGACGACGAGGGCTACACCTGGCTGGTGCGCCAGAGTCGCTACCCGCTGCAGGAGTACACCTGGGAGATTCCCGAAGGCGGCTCACCGGCCGGTGAGGAGACCCTCGCCACCGCCCAGCGTGAGCTGCGCGAAGAGGTGGGGCTGGAGGCCAGCCAGTGGCGGGAACTGCAACGCATGCACCTGTCCAACTCGGTATCCGATGAAGCCGCGGTGCTTTACGTGGCGCGCGGCATTCGCGAGTGTGGCGGTATCGAGCTGGATGACAGTGAGGATATCACCAGCCGTCGGCTGCCACTGAGTGAGGCCGTTCAGATGGTGCTCGACGGTGAGATTACCGATTCCCTGTCGGTGGCGGCGTTGTTGCGCCTGGCGCTGGAGCAGAAGGGTTAAGCGCAACCGGCCGGCACCGGCTCAACTATAATTCAGGGTGTACCGATAAGACCAAAATGACCAATAAGGTAATCAAATGACAGCAAAGGTGGATACCTCCATCTCACCGAGGCGCAGCCTCGAGATACTCTCCCAGCGGGAAGTGGAAAGTCTTCGCGCTACCAGTCAGGACGAAAACAGCCACTACGCTCTGTTCCGCCAGTGTGCACTGGCCATTCTCCACTCCGGCACCGCCAACGACGACGCCAAAACCATGCTGGAGACCTACCACGACTTCGATATTGATATTCTGCAGCAGGACCGCGGCCTGCGCTTGAACCTGAAAAACGCTCCGGCCGATGCCTTTGTCGATGGTGAGATGATCGCCTCCAGCCGGGAGATGATCTTCAGTGCGCTGCGCGATATTCTCTACTGGCAGGGGGTGCGCGACCGCTCCCGGGAGGAGTTTGAGACCAGCGCCGGCATTACCGACTATGTCTTTCAGCTGCTGCGCAACGCCCGTGCCCTGCACGCCGGTGAGTGGCCACGGCTGGTGGTCTGCTGGGGAGGCCACTCCATCGACCAGGTGGAGTACGACTACTGTAAGGATGTGGGCCACGAGCTGGGCCTGCGCAAACTGGATATCTGTACCGGTTGCGGCCCGGGGGCCATGAAAGGGCCCATGAAAGGGGCGACCATTGCCCACTCCAAACAGCGCATCAGCCACGGCCGCTATCTGGGCATCACCGAGCCCGGCATCATCGCCGCCGAAGCGCCTAACCCCATCGTCAATGAGCTGATTATTCTGCCCGATATCGAAAAACGGCTGGAGGCCTTTGTGCGCATGGGCCACGGCATCATTGTTTTCCCTGGCGGTGCCGGTACCGCGGAAGAGGTGCTCTATCTGCTCGGTATTTTGCTGCACCCCGACAACAACGGCCTGCCATTTCCGTTGATCTTCACCGGGCCGCCGTCGTCGGAGTCCTACTTTGTGCACCTGCACGAATTTATCGGCCAGACCCTGGGTATCGAGGCTCAGCAGAAGTACCGCATCATTATTGGCAATTCGCAACAGGCGGCGCGGGAGATGGCGCGGGGTGTTCAGGAGGTGCGTGAGTTTCGCATCCGCCAAAACGACGCTTTCTACTTCAACTGGGCGCTGCGCATTGAGCACGAATTTCAGCAACCCTTTGCCGCCACCCACGAAAACATGGCCAACCTCTCGCTGGACAGCAAACTTCCCAAGCACGTCCTGGCAGCGAACCTGCGCCGGGCCTTCTCCGGTATTGTCGCCGGCAACGTAAAGCCGCACTGGGTGTGCGAAATTGAAAAGCATGGCCCCTACCAAATTCGGGGTGATGCCCACATCAAACCCGCCCTGGACAGATTATTGCAGGCCTTCATCGATCAGAAACGAATGAAGTTGCCGGGCAGCCAATACATCCCCTGTTACGAGATTGTATAACCCGCCAGCAGCTTCGCCGATAGCCACGGTAGAGGCTCAACTGGGGGGAGCAATGGATTCCAACTACCTGTCTGCAATCGAGATAGAAACTGCGCAACCGGTTACCGCCACGGTGATCTGGTTGCATGGCCTGGGGGCCAGCGGCGATGACTTTGTGCCGGTGGTACCGGAGCTGAAGTTACCCGGAGCCATGGGGGTGCGTTTTATCTTCCCGCACGCGCCGGAGCTGCCGGTGACCATCAATGGCGGTATGCGCATGCCCGCCTGGTACGACATTTTGTCGATGAGCCTGCAGCGGGAGGTGGATACCTTCCAACTGCGCTGCTCGGCGGCGGAGGTGATGAAGCTGATCGAGCGGGAAATTGAGCGCGGTATTGCCAGCGAGCGCATCGTGCTGGCGGGGTTCTCCCAGGGCGGCGCGGTGGTTTTGGAGGCGGCACTGAGTTACACCAGGCCGCTGGCGGGGCTGCTGGTGCTGTCGAGCTACTTTGCCACCGTCGACAGCGTTCAGCTGAAGGATGCCAACGTCCAGATTCCCATCTTTATCGGCCATGGCCATCACGACCCGGTGGTACCCGAGGTGCTGGGGCAGAGTGCCGTAGCCCGGCTACAGGCCTGGAACTACCCGGTGGAGTACAAAACCTACCCCATCGATCACTCGGTATGCCTGCCGGAAATTGCCGATATCTCAGCGTGGCTGCAACGGGTACTGGCGACAGAGCTCCAACCAGGTTGAAACGCCGGGGCTTGGGTACTTGTGGCGTTGCAGCACGAAGTAAAACTTGCGGTGCCAGTTGCGCTGCGGCGCCTGCAGGCGCTTAAGCAGGCCCAACTCCAACTCCTCCCGTACGGTGATCTCCGACAGACAGCCCACGCCGAGGCCCGCCCGCACGGCGCGTTTGATCGCCTCGGTGTGTTGCAGCTCCAGGCGGATTGTGAGCTCGTTCAACAGCCCCTGCATGGCGCGATCAAACGCCTGGCGGGTGCCGGAGCCAGGTTCGCGGATGATCCAGGGCAGTTGCCGCAGCTGCTGGTCGGTTAACGGTTGGTCGGCATTGGGATAATCGGCGGGGGCGATAATCACCAGGTCGTCGTCCATCCAGTGGCTGACCTCCAGATCCGGGTGGTTCAGTTCCCCCTCGACCAGACCCAGATCAAGCTCAAAATGGAGCACCTGGTCAACAATGGCGCGGGTGTTGGCCACGGTCAGTTCGACCCGGGCGTTGTTCTCGCCGGCCAGGTAACTGGCCATTAACTCCGGTGCCAGGTAGTTGCCGATGGTCAGCGTGGCACCCACTTTCAAGGTGCCCGGCGTCTGTCGCTGGGCCAGGGTCGTTTCCAGTGCTTCGGCCTGGCCGAGCAGTGCCTCAACCTGGGGCCGCAACTGGCGGCCGTACTCGTTTAGTTTCAACCGTTTCCCCGCCCGGTCGAACAGCAGGACACCATACTGTGACTCCAGCTCTTTCAGCGCGCTGCTGGCGGCCGATTGTGACATCGACAGCACACCGGCCGCCCGGGTGACGTTACCGGTGCGGGCGATGGCCATAAAGACCTCTAGCTGACGGAGAGTAAAACGCATAATCGATTTTTTAGATTAAACAAAGAAAATTAATTCATTATACGAATTAAGAGCAAACCATTAAACTGCCCATCTGAAATTAATGTAGCGCCGCCACAGAGAGGATTCCATGGCCAATATCATCACCGAAACCGTTACTCACGTGCACCACTGGAACGATACCCTGTTTAGCTTTCGTACAACCAGGGCGCCGTCACTGCGCTTTGAAAACGGCCACTTTCTGATGGTGGGGTTGATGGTGGATGGCAAGCCGCTGATGCGCGCCTACAGTGTCGCCAGTGCCAACTACCAGGAGGAGTTGGAGTTTTTCAGCATTAAGGTGGCGGATGGCCCGCTCACCAGCCGTCTGCAGAATATACAGCCGGGCGATGAGGTGCTGCTTAGCACCAAGGCCACCGGCACTTTGGTGGCCGACCACCTGTTGCCCGGTAAGCGGCTCTATCTGTTGAGCACCGGTACCGGCTTGGCGCCGTTTCTCAGTATCATCCGCGACCCAACGGTGTATGAGCAGTTTGAGCAGATTATTCTGGTGCACGGCGTACGCGTTAAATCGGAGCTGGCCTATGAAAAGCTGATCACCGAAGAGCTGCCCCAGGACGAGTTTCTGGGTGAGCTGGTGCAGAGAAAGCTGATCTACTACCCAACCGTCACCCGCGAGGATTATGAACACACCGGCCGGCTCACCGATTTGATGACCAGCGGCCAGCTGTTTGATGATCTGCGCCTGCCGATGCCAACGGTGGCTGATGACCGCTTCATGATCTGTGGCGGCCCCGGCATGCTCAAGGACACTTGTCTCATTTTGAATGAGTGGGGGTTCCATGAGTCCCGCCACGGCCATAAAGGTGAGTATGTGATCGAGCGGGCTTTTGTTGAGCAATGACCCGTAGGGAGACCGATTTCACAGGCTTGTTCTAAAAATTTGAATATGCTTTCTCGAGTCGCTTTTGTAGTCTTTGCAGCATAGTTTGAAAGGGCTGGTGCCCGGGGGAGCCACGCTGTTGCACACGCTGTAGTACCGTGGCTTCTACCCGCCAGAAGCTTGATTACCCTCCTGTAGTAGCTTATTGGTAATCCCGCTCCCGGTGCCCACTTCTCTGGTGAAGGTGGCAAGTCCCTGTTCAATCCCGTAATCCCGATAATCTGCTAATCAACAGCAGTACACCAATTTATGCAATAGGAGCTATAGAGTGAAAAGAACCCTTGTCGGAGCACTGTTTTTTCTGGCGGCGTTGTCGGCCAATGCTGCTGAATATCAGCTTGATACCGCTCACACCCAAATCTTTTTCACTGTCAGCCATCTTGGCTTTAGCCATTCAACTGGTCAGTTCATCGATTTTGACGGTAAGTTCAACTTTGACGAAGCCGATTTCAGCAAAGGCTCTGCGGAAGTAACGATCAAAACCGCCAGTATCGACTTAAGCAACCACGAAAAATGGATCGGCCATGTGAGCAGCCCCGATTTTTTCGATGTTGAAAAATTCCCAACCATGACCTTTAAAAGTACCGGCGTTACTCAAACCGGTCCTAAAACCATGGATGTCGCCGGTGACCTGACCATCAAAGGCATTACCAAACCCGTCGTATTGGCAGTGACTTTCAACAAAGCCGGTAAAGCCTTTGGCGCCGAGCGCGCCGGCTTTAGCGCCACCACCACCATCGACCGTACTGATTATGGTATTAAATACGGTGTACCGGGCGTGGGTGCAGAAGTAAGCATTCACATTGAGGTGGAAGGTTCCCAGAATTAATAGTTTGTAAGCAGCGTCTGCCGCCCCCCGGGGCGGCTTTTTTTTGCCTGCAACTTATCGAGAGATAAAATTATTGACCTGTTTTTCTAGTGGCATGGGTGCGAATTCACCATAATAGCTGGGTTCAAATTTATTGAAGATGTTACGTGCTCTGTGTGCGTAGCAATGCAGGGGTATGGGATGAAATTAAAGAACGATCAAGAAAATTACGGGGCGGTCGCACAAGGCTTCCATTGGCTGATGGCGCTGTTGATTTTCTGGGCAATTGCCTTGGGGATGATTGCCGAGGAGATGCCGCGCTCACCGGAAAAAATTTACCTGTTTGTGTTGCACAAATCGGTGGGCATTACCGTGCTGTTATTGGTGGTGTTGCGCTTTTTGTGGCGGCTGTTCAATAAGCCGCCGGCGTTATCGTTACCACCTAAGCAGGAGCAGATGGCACACCTGGGCCACGGAGTTATTTATCTGTTGATGGTGTTGGTGCCGCTCACCGGTTGGTTACTCAATTCCGCTGCCGGCTACCCATTACCCTACTTTAATCAGTTCCCAATACCTGCTATTCCAGGGCTTTCCAAAGAGTCGAAAGAGCTGTTTGAAGGGGTTCACGTTACTCTGTTCTGGGTGTTGGCGGTGGTGATTGTTGGCCACGTACTGATGTTGGTGCATCACAAGTTCGCCCACAAGCTGGTGCTTTTGCCGCGCATGCTGCCGTGTGGTAAAGCCTGGCCGGTGGGGGTGTTGGCGCTGGTGCTCATTGCCCTGATCGCCTTCACCGTTAAAAAGTCTATGGTCGGTGACGTGCCCGCCGAAGAGCCGATCGCTGTCCAACCTGCTGCCGAACCGACAACAACCGCCACGGTGGGTAATTGGCTGATGGTTCTGCCAGACAGCAGCCTCAAATTCCAGAGTGCCTATTCTGGCGAAGCTTTTGATGGCAGTTTTGCCCAGTTCAACCCGACCATTCGTTTTGATCCGGCCGAACCCGAAGCCGGGGTGTTGGATGTAACTGTCACCGCCAGCAGCATCACTACCTACAACGAAGAGTGGGATGCGTCTCTGCAGGATGATGAATGGTTCGCCACCGAGCAGTTTGCCACGGCCCACTATTACAGTAACGACATTAAAGCCCAGAACGATGGCTTTGTTGCCCAGGGGCGGCTCACCTTAAAAGGTGTAACGCAACCACTGGCTGTTAATTTCGTGTGGCAGTCACAGGCGGATGGCAAGGCCAGTTTTGTGGGTGATGCGGTGATTGACCGGCGCCTGTTTGGTATTGGCACCGGCATGTGGGCGGATGATCCGACTATCGCTTTCGAGGTGCAGCTGCAGGTGAATCTGTTGCTAACGCCGGCGCAGTAAGGCTATTAACCCGCTGCGTTTACGGTCGCTTCATCACCCAGGTAGCGTTTGCGTTTGTTGGCCTTGAGTTGGTTGAGGTCGGCAATGAACAAACCATCGATACAGTTGGCGAAATCTGGGTCGATATTAAAACCGAGCAGTTGAAAGCCTCCCTCTTCATAAAGTGCCGCGTACTGTTTAAACAGTACCGGCACTTTATAACCCAGTTCGGCGAACTCCGCCTGCAACAGTTTAAAACCGCTCTCTTTGTCGTGCTGGCCGTACTTTACCTGTAACGCCTGTTGCCGGTGATGGGGCAGGGTGAAGGGGAGCCGGCCTTCGGCCAGCGGAGCCCCATGGCTGTAGAAGTGCTCGTAGAAGAAGACCATCTCTTCGGTCAGATGTTTGGGGTAGTCGGCGCTGATGGTGACTGGGCCAAACACATAGCGCACATCGGGGTGGTGCCGGAAATAGGCACCGATACCCTGCCATAGGTAGTCGAGGCTGTTCTTGCCCCAGAATTTCGGATTCACAAAACTGCGCCCCAGCTCCACCGCCTGTGGCAGCAGGGGTAGGAAGTGATCGGTAAAGTTGAACAGCGAACTGGTGTAGAGCCCATCAATGCCCTGGTCTTGCAGAATAGAGGCCACATGCCCAAGGCGATAGGCGCCGGCCACCTCCAATTGCTCGTGATTCCACAACACCAGGTGCTGGTAATGGCGGTCGTAGTTGTCCAGATCGCGTTTTGAACCAGTGCCCTCACCCACCTTGCGAAAGGTGAACTCCCGCAGCCGGCCTATCTCCCGCATTAAGGTGTCGCACTGGTATTCCACCAGATAAATCCCTTGGTTATCGCGCGTCTCGCCCAGTAAGTCAGCCTGTTTCAGATCTTTGCGCAACTCACAGCGGTCCTCCGGGTGGGCGATGGTTTTGAGGGTTTCAAAGGGGGATTTGTGGTTTTTGCGCAGCTTGTGAATATGTTTTTTCAAACGCTGCAACAGTGCCCGGTCGTTGAGTTGGCCGCTCTGTAGCGCGCCCGGGGCAATCAGCTCGCCGACGTTGATTTTCACCATGCTGGCCAGTGGCTGTTTGGCCTGGGCCAACAGATTTTTCAAGCTGGTGGGCACCAGTCCGGAGGAGAGCGTGCGCCAGCTTTTTTGCACCTGCACCAGTACCGGCAGCAGGGGTGTTTTGGTGGCTCGGCAGTAGTGCAGCAGGTCGGACCGCCAACTGCGGTTTTGTGGCCGTACTTTGGCGAAGTTGCCGGTTGGGAAGAGAATCACTGCCTGCTCCGCCGCCAGGGCCTGTTGAATCGCCTCTTCAGCGTTCGGGCCGCTTTGAATAATCAGTGAGCCAAGGGCGCCGAATTCACTCTCCTGTTCGTCGATCACCAGCCGGATATCTTTGCGAACCTCGGCCACCAGTCGCACCAGTGCCAGCGCGTGCAGTGATGCCAGGGGCTGGTTGGCATAGACCAACACACGGCCTTCGTCGGGAATGTTCTGCCGGTCACGAGCCGATACCTGGTAGGTGAAATTGAGCTGCTCAAAAATCTGATCGATAAAATCGAGGGAGCCGAGCCCGGCGCGGGTGGTCAGTATGTCGGCCAGCTCACTTTCGTGGGTGATTTTGCGAAGAAATTTTTGCGTGGGCTTGCGAAAAATAGCGCCCGGAAAGTCGAAGGCAGGAAATTTTCCTGTCATAGAGCGAGGGGTATCGATCATGGTCGTCTCGGCAGGGTTTAATTGGCCGAGAATATTTTGATCGGGTGACAATTGGATGAATTGGCGATGACAGAATTGTGACCGAAAACGGCGGCCGGCACACGCCTGCGGGTTCCTGCCAATATTGGTTTGTGGTTCTGTTTAGCTTATTAACTCTGCGCCGGCTGCCAGCCGTAGGCAGTAGCGGTCAGGAGGTTTTGGCGGTGCCGGTGATGGCCCGCTCCAACTGCTGTAGTTGGTTGTCGAGCAGTAGTTGATAGGCCTCGTCAAAGGCCTCTACCTCACGCCAAAACCCTTGCTCCGGACGAAAACTGATACGGTCTGCCACCAACTCGGCTAGGGGCGCGGCGACGGCGAGGAATTGACCCCCAACCGCCTGTGATTGGTTAACCAGACGCTCCACATCCAGAGTTGGCCGCTCCAGGTCGCAGGCCTGCACCCGGGCCTGGAAGCCCAGTGGGTTGGCGGCACGATAACTGAGGGCCAGCAGCAGTTGGGCACTGCAGAGGGCGTTGAAGGTGTTCTGTTTGGCGCTGTCGGAGTCAAACAGCAGCACGGGTAGGGATTGGCCGGAGTGCAACAGTTTGGCACCGTATAGCGTCGCCACCGCGTTAAACTGCTGGGCGACCAGTGCCAGAGCCTCGGTCAGGGCATCGGCGCCCATCTGTTTGCTGGCGGCGGCCAAACGCTCTGGTTGCAGCGTTAAACCCACAGCCTCCTCGCACACCGATGAGTGCCGGATTTCCGCCGTCGGGTAGAGGTCGTCATCGTCGTCGTAGGCCTCCTCTTCAAAGTTCTCGTCGTCACCAGACACCACTTGGCGTGGCAGCCGGGGCAGCTGTCGCCAGGCCATTACCGCGGCCACTATCGCCATCGCCAGGGCAAACAGGGCAAACCAGAGGTTGCGGGTGGCGGTGGTGTCGGGCTTGGCGCTAATGACGGTGAAGTAACCGGCCACACTCTCATTTTGCGCAATTGCCGCGCTCTGCAGAATCGCCTCGCTTGGGTCGAGAATGGTACCGGCCTGGGCCAGAATCCGGTTGTCGACATCGTGCACGGTTAGGCCGTCCACCTGCTCCAGCTCCACCAGGCTCGATAGCAACACCTGCAGGCTGAGCAGATCGTTATTAAACAGCGCCTGGCCGGACTCCTCTGCGCCCAGCTTGGCAATATCACGGGCGTGTTCATCGGCAAGCCTGGCAATAGCCGCATCCTGGCTGGACTGCAGAATCAACAGGCACAACCCCAAGCCACACAACAAGCCGGAGAGGCCCAGCAACAGTGCGGGTTGGGGGATCTGACGGGTGGTTTCTAGAATCAGCTGGCGGAGTTTGGCAATGGCGGTAGGCATAGAATGGTCTTTTAGTTATTTCCCTAATTACAACGGCATCCCTTAATGAGGGTATGCCATTGTAGAGGAAATGGCATAGGAAGTTATAATGCCGGTTTAACTCTACTGAAGAGTCTCTCTATTTAATTGCTGTTGCAGGGTAAAACGAGTGCGTGAATTATCGTTGTTAACTTTTTCCGGTCCCAACCAGCCGAGCCTGGTGCCGATATTGGCCGCAATTCTGGCCGAGCATTCCGTCAATGTGCTCGATATGGATCTTTCGGTTACTCACCGGCAGGTTAATTTAGGCATCTTGGTTGAGGTGCCGGCGGCGGCTGCGGTCAGCGCCTTGCACAAAGATATCCTGTTTGCCGCCCACGGCCTGGAGCTCAGAGTCCGCTTCCAGGATATTACCCTGGAAGCCTACGAGCAGTGGGTGGCTGAGCACAGTGAGGCGCGCCATATGGTGACCCTGCTGGCCCGTAAAATTCACGCTGAACATATCGGTGCGGTGGCCGAGGTAACCGCGGAACACGGCCTCACCATTGAGCGGGTGGAGCGGTTGAGCGGTCGGGTTTCACTGCAATCCGAGCAGCAGGGTGATGGTCGGGAGTGTCTGGAGATTGCCACGGTGGGTGAGCCTGCCGATATGGCCAAGCTGCATACTGACCTGCTTGAGTTGTCTGGCCGTTTGGATGTCGATATTGCCGTGCAGGCGGATGATATCTATCGCAAAACCCGGCGCCTGGTCTGCTTCGATATGGACTCCACCCTGATTGAGGTAGAGGTGATCGACGAGTTGGCCAAGGCCGCCGGTGTCGGCGAGCAGGTAGCCGCCGTTACCGAGCGGGCCATGCGCGGCGAGCTGGACTTCAACGAGAGCTTCTCTTCCCGCCTGGCGACTCTGCGCGGCCTGGACGAGTCGGTGCTGGCGGCCATCGCCGAGGCGCTACCCATTACCGAAGGGGCCGAACGATTGATCGCCACCTTAAAAACCATGGGCTACAAAACGGCCATCCTCTCTGGGGGGTTCACCTATTTTGCCCGCCATCTGCAACAAAAACTCGGCATCGATTATGTCTACGCCAACGAACTGGCCGTGGCGGAAGGCAAGGTGACTGGTGAGGTGCAGGGGGAAATTATTAATGGGGAACGTAAAGCGGAGCTGTTGCGGGAGTTGGCGAGTCGGGAGGGGCTGACACTGCAGCAGGTTATCGCGGTTGGTGATGGTGCCAACGATATTCCCATGCTGTCGATTGCCGGGTTGGGCATCGCCTTTCGGGCCAAGCCGGTGGTTCGGGCCAAGGCGCGCCACGCCATTTCAAAAATGGGGCTGGATGCGCTGCTCTATCTCATTGGTTATCGGGATTAACCGTCGGACTCGAAGTCGTAGTTCATCTGCGAATTCGGTTCCTGCAGGTAGTGGCCCTGAATGTAGTGCACACCCGCCTGCCACAATTTGGAGAGCGCCGCGGCGTTCTCCACAAACGGCACAATGGTGATTTTTTTCAGGCTGTGCAGCTCTTTCACCAGGTTAGTTAACCCGCTGGCGTCGGTATTGTCCTGTAGCTCGCGCGTATAGGAGCCGTCGACCTTAATGAAGTCGGCCATGATGTGCTTGAGGGTATTCATCGGATTCAGCACACAGCCGAAGTTGGTGATGCAAACCGGGGTGCCGTTGGCTTTTAGGGCGTCGACGAACGCTTTCGCCTTGCCCAGGTGATCGGCAACATCACTCTCTTTCAGCTGGAAGATTATGCTGTCAGGTGACAAATCTGCCGCTTTCAAAGCCACTTTCAGCCAGGAAGGCAGGTTGGTATCGAAGAAAGCTGCCTGGCTTAAATTGACCACCAAACGGGTGTTATAGCCTTTGGCGCGGTGGCCAGCCAAGCGCTTGGCGGCCTCCAGCACAACCCAGCGATCAATTTTGCCAAGGGTTTGCAGGTCGTCCACGGTGTTGAAAACTTCCTGGTTGGAGAGCTGCTGGCCATGCTCGTCGAGCACTCGAACCAGTACCTCATACTGCTCTTCATCGGAACCTCGCAGGCCAATAATTGGCTGGAACAGCAGGTGCAGGCGGTCTTGTTGCAGCGCCTGTTGCACCACCTCCAGCAAGCCGGCTTCTTTGCTGGACTCTTTCTCTGGTAGCTCGAATAGATGACAGGCGCCCTCATTTTCGGCGTCTGCCTCGCGCGCGGCATCCAGGGCGATGCGGGCGTGTTCGACAATCTGTTCGCTGTCGTCGATGGTTTCACTGATCAGGCTGATACCAATCTGCGGGCGCAGGTGAACGGTTTTGGTTTTCACCTCAATAATTTGCTCGCCAATAAAAGCGATGATCTTTTGTGCCAGCTCCAGGGCTTTGCTGGCGCTGGTATTCAACAGCAGAATACCCAGGCTGCTGTCGCTGAAGCGGCCTCGGAAATCTTGCTCGGCGAGTACTTGGGACAATCGGTTGGCCAGCTCTTTAACGGCTTGGTCAGATTGGCGATAACCCAGAGTAGCAACGACTCTGCGCTCAAAGTCGGCGATTGATAACAGTAAAAAGGCGTGGGTGTGACCGCTGCCGGCACAGTCGTCCAGGCTCTTTTCCAGGCGCTGGTAAATGGCGGTGCGGTTGAACAGGCCGGTGGCCTGATCCCGCAACTTTTGCTGGCTGCTGGCCTCGTCGGTTTTGGTCTCTCTTTCCACCGGTGCGCTGACTGTCTCACTGCGAGCCATTGGCACGTTGCTGCTTTGAATCAGTACGCAGGGTTCGTTATCGAACATGCTCAGGCTGACGGTAATCGACAGGCTGATTTCCTGGTCGCTGTTGGTCAACAGGCGCAGTTGCAGCGTTTCCGGTTCCGGCTCGTGCGACCGCTGTGAAAACTTTTTCAAACACTCTTTAAAACGCTCCTGGTCGGAGTCAGTAATGAGGTCGATGAAGGGCATGACCGCCAGGTCATCGATATCGTCGTAACCGAGAATGTCGCCCCAGGTTTGGTTAACGAAAACGAACATCCCATCCTGAATGTAGGCGATGGCATCCCGTGAGCTTTCCAGTAGCTCCATTGCCCGCTGTTCCGCTTCGCGCCGTTTGCGTTCTGCCACTCGCCGGGTTTGCCGTTGCTCGCGGTTTTTGACTTCCCGTTCAATAACCAGCAGCAGATGTTGATCGTCATCCAGCAGCACAACATCGGTGGCGCCTCCGCGAATCCCCTCCACCACTGCCCGTGAGCTTTCGTCTTCGGTAACCAGTACTACCGGGATATCCCGATTGAGGCGGGCAATCTCTTTTAACGCTTGGTGAATGGGTAGGTTGGTGGTGCCGTCGTGGCCAATGAGCAGATCCCAGGTCTGTTCCTGCAGCAGTTTTGACAGTGCCTCCAGGCTTTCGGCGTGCTGGGTACGAACGGCCACACCGGCATTGCGTAACATGCTCACCAAGCGCTCTACTTCAGAGCGGGAGTCGTTGAGTAAAAGAAGGCGGAGGGTTTCTGTCAGGTTCATGAATTAATCTGCGGCATCAATCTTTAAGCCACAGGAAATGGAGTATTCTCGTCGGCTCATGTTTAGAAGTGTAGTTCAGGTTTTCGCTTTTAAATCGATCAGCCCACCAGAATAAGGCTATTGCCCTGCAGGAGGGAGCGCTGCGGGTGGCAGATTAAGCCGTCTGGCTTGGCAGAAGGCGTTAATCGGCGACTTTCAGAGCGCGTTTAATAACAACTGTAGCAGTAAGTCTATAACAAAGCCGGCAAAAACGTGAAATACCGATTGCCCGGGCAGGCTGGTAAAGCGCCGATTCTAACCAACTGGCGGTGCTAATGTTAAGTTGCCAGTTGGTCAAAATGGGCAATGGATCACGCCGTTTTTTTAACCGCTCTTGTAGCGAAAGTGACAAAACGAAGCGGTGGTAAGCAGACGCTGGGTAAGCTGGATTTTGGTTACTACCCCCCGTTTTTTCAATGTCACCGGGTGGCGCTCAGAAAAGACCAGGTTGGGCATCACGATACTTAAATTGCTCTCATCCCCACCTTCTGATAACAGCAATACACGCATGTAATCGGAATCTTTACCATTGTTGGTAATGGTCGATGCGCCATAGGCTTCCATTTTGTGGGCCAGGGCCTGTGCGCCGGACTGCACTCCTTGGCTGTCACTGCGTCGTACCCAGCGAATGGTAGCCAGCTGCCAATGGCGCTTACCCGCCTCGCGATAGGCGATCAATTCCCCGGCCTGCAGTTGCGGCGGCACCTGTTGCCACTGTATCTGGAAGCCCCGGGCACCCGAATTTTTGATCACCACCGTGTAGGTTGCACTATTGACCGGAGCGCCATCGGACCGTTGAGTGTTGGTTTTCCAATTGGAACCAAGCACCAGGCTGTCATTACTGGCACCGCCAAAGACAAAATCTTCGAAACTGATGCCTTTAATAAGCTGGCTGTGAATGTTGGCCAGGCCCACACACACTTCCAGTTCATGGTTGCACGGATTTCTCGGGTTGCGACGATGCACACGAGATCCCCAGTGTTGGAACAGATGCTGGCGCAGGTTGCGGGGTATTTCGTTTTTCTCTTCCAGCGGTGTTTCGGGTTTCTTCTCGAGATTGGTGAGTAGTGCCTGAAAATCAAATACCAATCCATCGGCCGCCAGCTGCTCCGCCTCAAAGGTGTCTAGATAATCGGGTTCAGCATCGGCACTGCTGAGTACCGCAAACAGCGCTTGGTTGTTAGCTTGGTAGGTTTCCAGCTTCAGCAGTTTTACCCACGGGCCAAGCTTGCGGTAGAGCAGATCGATTTCGCTGGAGCGCAATTGCAATGGACGGGCACAGGCCAACGCCAAGCTGCATAGATAGCTGTGGTCACAGTTGCCGGAAAAGTCGGCCGCCAGCGGGTCGGTAACATTTTTGCCATTCAGCCCGTGGCTGCGGCTAAATCGGTAAAGAGTATTTAACATGCCCCAAATGTGGGGCGGTACGGGGGTATAGAAACGGTAGTTGGTGGCTAAAAACAGCGAGAGTGTGCTGAGCGCACGATGCAGCGCTAGGCTGGCCGCCTGCGACGACAGTTTGCGCTCGGTGAGTGCGCTGATGGCATTGCGGGCGTAACCGTTAGCCAGATGTTTAAGCAGCGCCTGGCTGATTACCACACTCTTTTTTTCACTTTCGTTGAGTGTTAGCGGCTTTTTAACGAGCGGGTCGATAATACTGGCGACGCAGTTGAGTACCAGTGGACGAATATGTTCAAGCAGTTCAGCGCGGACGTTGGTGGTCAAGCGAACCTTGGCGATTTCTGGCAGCGCGTGATAGAGGTGAGTACTGGTGGTGGCGTAGTCGGTGACCGGCAGCGCGTCGAACCAGGTTTTGATGCGCACCAATTTATTGCTGTCGCAAAACAGAAAGCGGGTTTCGCTCTCTTCCGGCAGGTCTAAAAGTTTGGCAAGTTCGTGCGGCGTTTGCGGGCGCCGACTAAAAATGCCTGTTAACAGGTTGGATTTCAACGTCAGTCCTTGGGGTTTTTGCTTCTATTTATCTGACTAATCGATAACTTCATCTGGTGATTTTCAATTCCCACCAGTGGAATCTAGTACTTGTGTACTAGTTATCTTAATTTACCCAGCTCTTTGAAGATAGGTGGGCAATTTCCCTAACTAATTTGGGTACCAGGTAACCGGGTAGCGCTGTGAGCAGCGCTTGATGCAATAATCTGGCCTCAGCATCGGGTACCCAGAAATCGGCGGCTCCCGCTACCCGGTCTAATAAATGCAGGTAGTAGGGGAGTACCCCCATAGCAAAAAGTGCTTCGCTGAGTTCAATCAGTGTCTCAGCTTGGTCATTTATCCCTTTTAGCAAAACCGCCTGGTTAAGCAGAGTCACGTTGGCCTGCTTGAGCCCAGCCAGTGCCTGGGCGAGCGGTTGATCCAGCTCCCTGGGGTGGTTGGCGTGCAGCACCAGCACACTCTGCAGGCGGGTGGAGACCAGTAGCTCAACAAAGTCGTGATCCAACCGCTCAGGGATCACCACCGGCAGGCGGGTGTGTATACGCAAACGTTGCAAGTGGCCAATACCCTCAAAACCGTGCAGCCACTCCTGCAGCTGGCGGTTGCTCACCGTGAGCGGGTCACCACCGCTTAAGATAACCTCAGTAATTGAGTGGTCACTAGCAATATAGTCTAGGATGGCTCTGAAGTTCTGGCCGGTCAGACGATTTTCTGTGTAGCTGAAGTGGCGGCGAAAACAGTAGCGGCAGTTCACCGCACAGTGGCCTGCCGCCATCATCAGCACCCGGCCGTGGTATTTGTGAATAAGGCCGGGAACCGGGTTGGCCTCCTCCTCGGCGAGCGGGTCCCGATGGAAACCGGGGACTGCGTCGAGCTCTCTCGCAACGGGCAAGAACTGGCGCAAGATAGGGTCATCGGGGTTGCCGGGCTCTATTTTGCTCAGCATCGCCCGGGGCAGGCGCAGGCCAAAACCTTCGTTGGCCGCCTGGGAAAAGCTGCCCGGTGGCAGCTTGAGCAGCCTGGCCAACTCGGCTGGATCGGTTATCAGCTCTTGTAACTGCTGTTGCCAGCTATTGGTCTGCCTTGGGGCATCAGTTATTATGTGCACCGTTTTTTTGAACACCTTTTGATCATTGGTTGGGCGGTGGCTGCATGGCCCCGGACTCTATTTCGGCAGAATTGGTGGCGGCCCAGCGCATTTAGTTTCAGTTTGAGGATTTTATGGCAAGTTTTTCTACTAATGATTTTCGTGGTGGCCTGAAGGTTATGTTGGATGGTGACCCCTGCTCCATCATCGAGAACGAATATGTGAAGCCCGGTAAGGGGCAAGCCTTTAACCGAGTCAAACTGCGCAATTTGGCCACCGGCCGTGTTATTGAGCGTACCTTCAAGTCTGGCGACTCCCTGGAAGGGGCGGATGTCATGGACCAGGACATGGAGTATCTCTACAACGATGGCGAATTTTGGCATTTTATGGATCCCGTCAGCTTTGAACAACATGCAGCGGACGCCAAAGCGGTTGGCGATGCGCTCAAGTGGCTGAAAGAGCAGGATACCTGTGTGGTGACCCTCTATAACGGTTCACCGCTGGCGGTAACGCCTCCTAACCACGTGGAGCTGGAGATAGTCGAAACCGACCCGGGCATCAAAGGGGATACCGCCCAGGGTGGTACCAAGCCGGCGACCCTCTCCACTGGTGCTGTGGTCAAGGTGCCGCTGTTCATGTCGATTGGAGAGGTGGTGCGCGTCGATACCCGTACCGGCGAGTATTTGGGCCGGGCATCCACCAAGTAGTGGCCTGGCCGCGCCCACGTTGGCTTGGGTGCGGCCAGTCTGATCCCTGTTCGTGACTGATTCCATCCCCTCCTGGCGACCCTCGGCCAGCCTGGCCGTTATAAAGGCGCGCGCCGCGCTGCTGGCCCACATCCGTCACTTTTTTGCCGAACGCGCCGTGCTCGAAGTGGATGTTCCGAGCCTCAGCCGGCACACCGTTACCGACCCCAACCTGATTCCTGTAACAAGCCATACCAACGGTGGTGACGCGTTTCTGCAAACCTCCCCGGAATACTTTATGAAGCGCCTGTTGGTGGCGGGTTCGGGCTCAATCTATTACCTGGGTAAGGCCTTTCGCGACCAGGAGTTCGGTCGCCGCCACCACCCGGAGTTCACCATGTTAGAGTGGTACCGCCTGGGCTTTGATGACCAGCAGCTGATTGAGGAGACGCTGGCGCTGGTCACTGGATTGTTGCCGGCCAAACCGGTTACCCGGGTAACCTACGGTCAGCTGTTTGCCGGACACTTTGGTATCAACCCGCATACCGCTTCAGAAGCGGAGTTGGCCGAACTGGCCCAGCGAACTTGCCAGCCGGCTTTTCACCAGGCCGACCGCAACACCTGGTTGGACCTGCTCTTCAGTCACTGCCTGGAGCCAACCCTGGCCGGTATTACTGTGGTTGCCGACTTCCCGGCCAGCCAGGGGGCCTTGGCCAAAGTGATGGCTAACGATGCCGGGGAGCAGGTGGCCAAACGCTTTGAGATCTACGTCGATGGTCTGGAGTTGAGCAACGGCTATTGGGAGGCGACGGGTGCAGTTGAATTGCAGGCGCGTTTTGAGCGGGATCAGGCTACACGACTGGCCGCAGGCTTGCCGGTGCCGGCGATCGACCCGGACTTTATGGCCGCCATGCACGCTGGCCTACCGGAGTGTGCCGGTATTGCTTTGGGGGTGGATAGGCTGCTGCTGTTGATGAGCGGTGTAAAAACTCTGGCTGAAACGATGAGTTTCGCCCCTTTCTCCGGACAATAACTTGCCGGAGAGATATTCGCCGGCACGAGGAGTGCACCGGCGGGCAACGCTATAGCGGGTGGTGAAGGTTACTAGGAGTTGACCGCGCTGGCCTTGGCCTTTTTGCATTGCAGAAGATGGCACATCACCTCGGCGGGGTTGTCGGCATTGGCCTCTCCCAAATCTTCCGCCGGTACACCGGCCACTACCCTGTGTGGCGGTACGGGCTTGAGCACGACACTGCCGGCACCAACCTGCACCCCTTCACCAATTTCGATGTTGCCCAGAATTTTGGCGCCGGGGCCAATCAAGACGCCACGACGGATTTTCGGGTGGCGATCTCCACTCTGTTTGCCGGTGCCGCCCAAGGTGACCGACTGCATGATGGAGACATCGTCATCGACCACGGCGGTCTCGCCAATTACCACGCCCGTGGCATGATCCAGCATCACCCCCTTGCCGATGCGGGCCGCAGGGTGGATATCCACCGAAAAGACCACCGAGATGCGGTTTTGCAGAAACAAGGCAAAGGCCTTGCGCTCCTGCTGCCAGAGCCAATGGGCCACGCGAAACGCCTGCAGGGCGTGGTAGCCCTTGAAGTAGAGAAAGGGCACCGACAGTTGGTGGCAGGCGGAGTCGCGATCGAGAATGGCGTGCAGGTCAGCGGCGGCCGCTTCACAGATGCTTTCATCGGCCTCAAACGCCTCTTCGATCACCTCGCGTATCAGTAGGGCAGAGGCGGTGGGGCTGTCGAGCTTGTTGGCCAGCAGGTAGCTCAACGCCGACAGCGGTGAGCTGTGATTGAGTATGGTGGCGTGCAGGTAGCTGGCCAGAATCGGCTCTTGGCTGGCCTGAAACAGCGCCTCTTTGCGGATGGTTTGCCAGGTGGATTCAAGCACCTATAGACCCTCGGATTTGGTGATCGGCATAATGCCCAAGCAGTTTGGTCGGCTATTATCCCGGTTCCCGGTGTTAATGCCAACCTCCCTTAAAACAGAGCCAATGGCGGCTCCTGCAGGGCGGCCAGTTGTTCCCTTAGCTCCAGAATATGCTCGGCCCAGTAGCGCTCGGTATTGAACCAGGGGAAATTGTGGGGGAAGGCGGGGTCCTGCCAGCGGCGGGCGAGCCAGGCGGCGTAGTGCATGATGCGCCAGGTGCGCAGGGTTTCAATCAGGTTGATCTCCGCGAAGTTGAAGTTGGCAAACTGCTGGTAGCCCTCAAGTACCTCGCTCAGCTGGGCTACCCGCTGTTGCCGCTCGCCGGAGAGCAGCATCCACAAATCTTGAATTGCCGGGCCCATGCGGGCGTCGTCCAGATCGACAAAAAAGGCGCTTTCGTCCCGCCAGAGAATATTGCCCGGGTGGCAATCGCCGTGCAGGCGAATGGCCTGGCAATCGACACCCTGCCAAATGCGCTCGGTTTCGCGAATCAGGTCGTCGGTGAGGGTTTGGTAGGCCTCGGTCAGCCCGGGTGGAATAAAGCCGTTGTCGAGCAGAAACCGCTGGGGTTCCTGGGCGAAATCGTACAGGTTGAAGCTTGGCCGCTGGGTAAAGTTCTGCTCCCGGCCGCAGTTGTGCAAACGGCCGAGCAGCCGGCCAATCACCAGCAGGTGGTCGAAGTTGTCGAGCTCCGGTGCATGGCCGCCTTTGCGAGGATAGATGGCGAACAGGAAATCCTGGTATTGGTGCAGGGTTTTGCCATCGGCATCCTGCAGCGGTGCCACCATTGGAATCTCCAATGCAGCCAGCTCCAGGGCGAAGTGGTGTTCTTCCAAAATCTGCTCGCGGCTCCAGCGCTCGGGGCGGTAGAACTTGGCAATGATGGGGGTGCCGCCCTCCAGGCCCACCTGATAGACGCGGTTTTCGTAGCTGTTGAGTGGCAGTATGCGGGCGTCGCTGTAGAAGCCCAGGGACTCGACGGCGTCGAGGACGGTGTCTGGTGTCAGGCGGGCGTAAGGATGCTGGTCGTCGCTCATAACACTTTGCCTTAATCAGTCACCATAGCGGGAGGCTCAGTTTACTCGCGCCGCTAGGGGTTGGCTAGCGCCGGCCGTTACGGGGCTTAGCGCATCAGCGCCACACTCTTTATTTGCGCGTAGACGATTTTATCCACCGCCAGGCCGAGGGTGTCCGCCGACAGGCGGGTGATTTGCGCCAGGAAGCTGTCGCCGCCCATATCGAGTTTAACCAACACCTTGGCGGGGTCGGCGGCCTGAGCAATGGCGCTGATGCGCACTGGAAAGGCGTTGGAGATGCTGGTTTGCTGCTGGGGCGCCAAGGCCAGGCTGACATCTTTGGCGCTGATGCGCACCCGTACCCGGGTGCCCGGTTCGGCGGCGCGGTAGGAGATGGCCACCGTGCCGCCCTTCAATTTCACGTAGGTGAGGTGGTACTCGCGGTCGTGTTTGGTGATCTCCCCCTCAACGCAGGCGCAGGCCTCCTCCAATTGTGCCAGCGGCAGGTCGGTGCGGGTGAGTATCTCATTCACCGGGCCGGTAGCCAGCACGCGTCCCTGGCTTAACAGGACAATCTGATCCGCTAGGCGGATCACCTCATCGGGGCTATGGCTGACGTAGAGCACGGGGATTTTCAGCTCGCTGTGCAGTTTTTCCAGGTAGGGGAGGATCTCCGCCTTGCTACCGATATCCAGGCTCGCCAGCGGCTCATCCATTAACAGCAGTTCGGGGTTGGTGAGCAGTGCTCGGGCGATGGCCACGCGCTGCCGCTGGCCGCCGGAGAGCTGCATCGACCGCCGCTTCAGTAGCGGCCCCAGGGCCAGCCAGTGCACCACCTCCTGCTTGCGAATGACATTGTTCTGGCTGCGCTGGCGGGCGATGGCGTAGTTGAGATTGCCCTCCACCGTCAGGTGCTGCAGAAGATTGGCCTCCTGGAAGACATAACCAATCGGACGGCGGTGGCTGGGCAGGAAGGTGGTATCGTCGGCCCACACCTGGCCGTTGACGGTCAGCCGGCCGTAATCGGCCTGCTCCAAGCCGGCGATACAGCGCAGCAAGGTGGTTTTGCCGGAGCCGGAGTAGCCAAACAGGGCGGTGATGCCAATGCCTGAGGTGGCAAAGCTGACATCCAGGCTGAAGCCCGGTCGCGCTAGACGAAAAGCGAGATTCAGATCAGTCATGCTGGTTGGTGTGCCCGATCATGGGGTGGCTCTGGTGGTTGAGCCAGTAGAGGAAAAAGAGCACCAGCAGGGAGAAACCCACCATCAGGGCCGACAGCAGATGTGCCTGGCTATATTCAATGGCCTCGACATGGTCATAAATAGCGACCGAGAGCACTTTGGTCTCGCCCGGAATATTGCCGCCAATCATCAACACCACCCCAAATTCACCAATGGTGTGGGCGAAGCTGAGTACAGCGGCGGTCAGCAGGCCCGGGCGGGCCAGTGGCAGTGCCACGGAGAAAAACCGGTCCAGTGGTGATGCCCCCAGCGTGGCGGCAACTTCCATTGGCCGTTTACCGATGGCTTCAAAGGCGTTTTGGATCGGTTGCAGGGCAAAGGGGAAGGAGTAGATCACCGAGGCCACCACCAGCCCGGGAAAGGTAAAGGCGAGGCTGGTAATGCCCAACGCTTGCAGGGCTGGTGCCAGCGGCCCCTGCGCACCCAACAGCAACAACAGATAAAAACCCAGCACCGAGGGTGGCAACACTAGTGGCAGAGTGGCGATAGCGGTGACCACGCTTTTGGTGTGGCGGTTGGCGTGGGCCAGCCACCAGGCAATTGGGGTAACCAGCAGTAGCAAAAGCAGGGTTGTGAGCGCCGATAATTTCAATGAAAGCCAGATGGGGCCGGGATCAACGCTGGTTAAACTTTGCCAAAAACTCATAGGCACGCAATTCAAATAGAGTAAAAAATAAAATTCCCAGCGTCTGGCTTAATGTGGCGCAACACCGACAGAACTCCTGCCCGCAAATTAACAGATAACCCCGTATAGCCAAAGTGTCGCGCGTATTGCCTCTTTGTTGGGTTTACGACAGCTGGGCTTGACTTCGGCCTTGTTGGCTTTCCGACAACGGGCCAAATCCCCCGCCGTGGTTTCCTGCTAAGTGGTTGAATAACCAAAGGAAAAGCCTTGATGAGTGGCGGGTACAATAATTGCCAATTTGAAAATAATCGGTCAACACCCGTTGGCGCCAACCCAATTTTTCACACTCTACTCAAAGGTTATTGTCATGTTAGTGCAAAAATACAAAGATGAAGGTTATCTTTTCAACGTCAACCTAACCGGTTCCGTCGGCGACGCCGAGGTTTACCGTGGTGACTTGGTGTTGGTGTTTGGTGAGAAGACCGAACGCGGTGATTACATGCCGCCTATCAAAGTGGCCAAGCAGGCGGTGCTCTACATTGTTGGTGGTAAAACCAAAATGTTAATTGCCGGTTTGTATGAGCTGCAGGACATGGAGCTGGTTGCCGAACACTTCAAGGCCGACTGTGACGATGATCTTGAGGCGCTCTTCTTTGTGCACAACATCAAAGAGGCGATGGTTGTCTCCTTCGGTGGTATTACGGCCAAAGTTGTCCCCCTCGACGACGGAATGATCTTCAACGAAGCCTTGGAACTGCTCTGCATTGAGAAGAGCGATTTGAAAGGCCAAAGCGCGGAAGAGAAAGTAGAGACCGTTTATGGCGAATTGAAATCCTTCAAGTTCAAAGGCCCCGAAGTCAGCTGGGAAGAGGCACTGTCTAAAACCGTTGAGGCCAAACACACTGCCCGCGGTCCAGTCTGATTTTCCGCAGTACTGATTAACGTGTGCTATCGAGAGTACTGTTGATCATTAATCTGATCCACCAAGGCACGCTTAGCGTGCCTTGTGTTTTACCCGGCAGAAAACGGTTCTATGCGTAAACTAGCGGTTGCCAGCAAAGATGGCGTTGCCATCAATTTACACTTCGGACACGCCAAAGAGTTTTGGATCTACGGCTGCGATGACGATGGCTGCCGCCTGCTGGAGCGGCGCGAGGTCGACCACTACTGCCACGGCCAACATGGCGACCAGAGTGCCATGCAAAAAATATTGGCCACCATAAACGATTGCGAAGCGGTGTTTGTGGCCAAGGTTGGCGATGGGCCAATTGCCAAGTTGGCCAAAGTAGGGGTAACAGCAATCGATGAATATGCCTACGAAGCAGTTGATGAATCTCTGCAAAGCTACCTGAGCGGCGCCAGCTAGCCCCGTTTTTTGATTTTCTTTTTTTTAATTCTGAATCTATCCGGCTCTGCTTATAGCGCAGGGGCTTCTAATCTAAAGGATTATTCTTCGCCAGAAAGCGCTCCAACTCGTTAAGCGTTTTAATGCGCATATCGCTGGTAGAAAACCAGTGGTCCTCCCCGGCCAGTTCAACCAGGGTTGAATCTTTGTCCGCCTTGATCAGTGCGTTGTGCATAATAATCGATTGCCTTGGCCGCACCACGGTATCGTCTCGGCTATAAAGTATCATCACAGGGGCTGCGTAATTGTCGACGTGATTGATGGGCGAGGCAGCATCCATGCGTTGTTTAAACTGATCATCATCGCCAAAAACCGTTGCCCAGTAGTTTTCAACGCTGTGTGGGTCGAGCAGGTCGAACCTATCTTGGTTGAGCTCTTTCCCTATATCCGACAAACCATTAATAGCGATAACACAGCGGTAGAGGTCGGGGGTAAGGGCGCCGCCAATTAATGCGGCGTAGCCACCATAGGAGGCGCCCAGAATGCAGACACGATCTTTATCGACAATGCCTTTCTCGGCCAGATAGGTGACGCCATCGGTAATATCATCTTGCATTATCTGCCCCCAGCCCATTTTTCCGGCCTGATGGAAATCTCGGCCAAAGCCGGTGGACCCGCGAAAGTTTGGCTGTAGAACCAGATAACCCAAATGCGCCAGGTATTGAGCCAGCCAGTCAAAATCCACCCGGTCGTAGCTGTCTGGCCCACCGTGCGGCATGACAATCATAGGAAGGCCTTTACGTGTTGCACCCTTACTGCTATTGGCCGGCCAAGTTAGCACCGCTGGGATTTTCTCATCGTCTCTTGCGCTATAGCGAAAGGCGATTACTTCGCCGAGATCATCGGCCTTGATATTGGGGTAGCCACTGGTGAGTGATGCCAGTGTATTGTTCTTGCTGTTGAACATTTGATAGGAGTGAGGTTTGATGTTGCCACCCACCAGGATAACCATATTCTCCTGGCGTTTATCCATGTCGAGCAGATGCACAGAGCTGCCGGGGTAACTTGCCACTAGCTCTTCGAATACTGCGTTTAAATCGCTATTTTGAAACTGGTACTCCGGTAGAAAGCCGCTGTATTTCACCGCTAATAATTTTCGATTGATATCGGTAATCAGATAATCGATCTCTTTGCCTGTCTTCTCAAACAGTGGGCCGGAAATAGTGCCATCTACCAAACTAAGCGAATAAATTCCTTCGCTGTCGTTATGTTTGCCAATAAATAGTAATGCCTTTTCATCCCAGGCCACGGCCTGAACACTGATGCTGGGCAGTGCTGTTTCATAGCGGTAAATCTCCTTGGCTTTACCACTCAGATACGAGTAAAAGATATGCTGTTTTTTCTCGGGATCAAAGTCCTCACGGGCAAGAACCTCTCCTTTCTGGTTTACATACCAGTCCATGGTATCTGTATGGCCGTTGCTGAGCAGGCGTGGCCGACCATTGCTTAAACTAACACGATAGAGATTGCGGCTTGGTGGGTAGCTGTCATCTAGGGCGGGCATGAATGCGTAGCCTTTTTCTGAATCGACACCAACCACCTTGCCTAAGCCACTCTGTGCGCGATAGAAACCGCTGGTCTCCGACCAGCGTTCATGGATGCCGTCTGGTTCCTGGAACAGTTGCACAATTTTTTCTTTATCAATGTTGTAGGCGAAGGCGCCTGAATATTCCAGGCGACCGCGATAGCCGAGGATATGCCGGGTTTCAGAGGCTTTTAGAATTACGTGATTGTTGGTGGCAAATTGAATGTCGCGGGCTTTAATGTCGTCTGACAAGCGTGCGCCACTTTTCAGCGTTTTGGTCTTGGTGTCGTACACCACCATTAACGCTTTGCTATCGATATTTTGCACCCAGGCAAAGCGGCTGCCATCTGGGGATACGGCCATTGAGGTGATTACCGGCAGGCTGCCAAAATCCTTTAAATCGGCGGCATTGGCAAAGGTAATATTGCAAAGCGCTGCTATCAATAAAAGCCGGCAAAGCCAATTGGGCTGGCAGCGGCTTATGGTTGTGGTTACACAATTGAATAGTGCTGCAATTGCAATAGTGAATTGCCCGGGATGGCCAATCGAACGCATCGGAAAACTCCCTGTATCGCGTAAATCATTGAGGTGGAGAGTTTAATAAAGAAATGATGGCGATAAAATGATTCTTGGTGTAAGAAGTGTCAGGTTTTGGTATGGCTGAAAATTAAGCCAGTAAGAGATTCACATTAAAACAGGGGATGTGTTACACGGATGGCCTCGGAGCCCATGTTGCGAGTTGCTTGGAAATGGCTGTTGACGCAACCATGAAAAGTGATTGTGGAGGATATTTCAGATCTGCTAATCAACAGAGTGTCCCTGTTTGTTGGTTCTGTGTTTGTTGATTGATTTCCTGTAATCAACGTTGTTAGGCTGCCTGGCAGAACGCAGAACGCAGAACGCAGAACGCAGAACGCAGAACGCAGAACGCAGAACGCAGAACGCAGAACGCAGAACGCCTTGGATTGGCTGCTACACAGGCCTGCATGGGGGTGAATGCTATTTATGAAGTCCAGCTGGTATCGTGGAATCTTGGCTGTTAACTAAAACGACGCTAATTGAGCGCCGTTTGCAATTATCCCAACGGTAAAGCCATTGAATGTTAATCCGCGATATTGATGAACCGGGTTTTATTTGGCTCCAATTTTATCGGTGGTTGTAACTGGGTTATATTCGGTTAAAAACTGAGTCATTAATTGCAGTGTCTCAGTGCGGGTTTCGCCGGTGGATAACCAGTGGTCTTCGCCCTTTAATGCGAACAGGGTTGAGTTTTTGTTGGCCTTGCTTAGAGCTTTGTGCATATCTATCGATTGGCTGGGCTGCACCACGGTATCGTCCTTGCTGTAGATAATTAATGTGGGTGCCCTGAATTGATCAGCAAAATAGATGGGTGAGACCGCATCCATATTCTGTTTCGCCTCCTTGCCTTCGCCAAATTCCGTTTCCCAATGATTCGTTAATATTTCATCGTGACCGGAGTTGATAAGGTCGTTGCTTATCTCCTTGCGGATGTTGGTCACGCCGTTAATTGAAATCACACAGCGATATAGGTCTGGCGTAAAGGCGCCACCAATCAGTGCGGAGTAGCCACCATAGGAGGCGCCGGCAATGCAAACCCGGTCTTTATCGGCGATGCCGCGCTCGATTAGGTAGTTAACCCCATCGGTTACGTCGTCCTGCATCTCTCTACCCCAGCGCCCAATCCCAGCGTTGCGAAACTCGGCACCAAAACCAGTGGAGCCGCGGAAGTTCGGCTGTAACACCACGTAGCCAAGATTGGCCAGGTACTGGGACAACCAATCAAATTGAACACGGTCGTAACTGGCCGGCCCACCGTGAGGTAAGACAATAAGAGGCTGATTTTTTCGGCCTTGGGCATTGGAGCTGTTCACCGGCCAGGTTAAGACTGCCGGAATTTTTAAGCCGTCGCGCGCGGTATAGCGAAAGCCAATTACTTCGCCCAAATCCTTCTCCTCTAAAGTTGGGTAGCCGCGTGTGATGTAGTTAAGCCGGTTCGCTTCGCTATCGTAAATAAGGTAGGCGTCTGGCAGGTAGTTGCCGCCCACTTGGATCAACATTTTTTTCGCACCGGCGTCTGTTTCGATCAGATCGACAGAGCTGGCTGGGAAGCTCGCCAATATTGAATTGAAGGTTTTTGTCATTCCTTCTTTAGCAAATTCGTAGTCGGGCAGAAGGCCGGAATATTTTATCGCCAGCAGTTTTCGGTTGTTGTCGGTAATTATTCTGGCAATCTCTTTGTCGCTGCTTTCAAACAGTGGGGCGCTGATGGTGCCATCGACCAAGCTCAGTTGCTGGACTGAACTGCTGCTGTCATCGTCGTAGATAAACAGTAACCCTCGTTCATCGGCGCTGACAGCCTGTACGGAAATATTGGGTAGCTTACTCTGGTAACTGAATACCTTCTCCGGCCGGCCATTTAAATAGGAGTAGAAACTGTGCTCTTCGCCGTCGCCGTCAAAATCTTCGCGGGCCAGAATCTCGCCGCTGTCGGTTACAAACCAGTCGAGTGTATCGGTACGGCCCCGGGCAATCAGCTTGCCGCGACCACTCTTTAAATTGACACGGTATAGATTTTTGGTGGGTGGTGAACTATCGCCATAGGCGGGCATATAGGCGTAGCTCTGCTCGGTGTTGATGCCAATAATATTACCTAAACCACTCTGAGCGGGGTATAAGCCTTTGGTTTTATCGAACAGCTGATGAATCTCTTTGCTGGGGATGTGGTAGGCATAGGCGCCGGAGTATTCTAATCGGCCCAGGTAGCCACGAATGTGAAGGGTATCGGAGGCGCTCAGGATAATAAAATCATTGGTCGCAAAATAGACATAGCGCGCTTTGGCGTCGCCGGCCAGCCGCAAGCCACCAATCAGTGTTTTGTGGATAGCGTCGTAAACCATCAACACGGGCTCTTCACCCTCTTGGTTGGCAATCCAGGTATAGCGCTGGCCGTCGGGCGAGATGGAGAATGATTTCACCCCGGGTAACTGGCCAAACGCCTCCAGTTCAGCGGCATAGGCTGCGCTGCAAAAGCAAGCCATCAGCAGCCAGATGCCTATGGTCCATTGTGCAACTCGATTTCGTTTGGGGAAGTGGTGAATGTGGCTGTGGAACGTGGGGTGGGTGTTTGATGGTTGTTGGCTAATTGGCACTGGCGGCGCTCCCTGCGGTGGCTATCGTCCTTCGAACAGGGAGTGTAAATAAAATTGCCGGTCTATTAAATGCAATATTCTGCAGTATCTATCAGGTTTCAGTACCAGACAGAGACATAAACCCGAAACACATTTGCATCAAAACTGTAGGTTGGCTCTTCGCCCACGGCATAGGCGCCATTGTTACTCAGCGTCTGATTGCGGAAGTTGTCGTAATCGAAGGCGATGCGGTCGTAGTAAAAGTTGAAGGTGGTGCGATCGACAAAGTACCAGCTCTTTTTCAGCTCGTAGGTTACGCCAAAACCGACCTGCTGGCTGGTAAAGCTGCTCAGCTCTTTATCGCGGGCGTAGAAGTTGGTGGCATCTTCATAGGGCAATAGGTCGCTGTAGAAATCGGCTTGAGTCTGGTCGCTTAGGCGCAGACGAAACTCCAGGGTGAGGCCCTCATACTGTTTTAGCGGGTGGATATAGCGCAGCTCGTAGTTGTCGGCTTCTATACCCCAGCTGTCGCTGTAGTAGCGGTAGTCGGCGCGAATGGCGGCGCGGTAGGGCAGGTAGTACATGCCTTTAATGGAGTAGGCGTCGCTGTTACGGGTGTTGGGGTAGAGCTCGGTTTTACTGGAGGTGGTGGTGCCATCACCGGTTAGAAAGCGAACCTGGCGGTAGGGGTTGTTCAGGTAGCCCTCGTCGATTACTGATTCGGCGTTAAAGGTGAGCACCATATTTTTGGTGACCACCTGAGTAAGGCCAATACGGTAGCGGGTTTGGTCGGAGTACTCTTCAAAATTGGGGTCGCCATTGCGGCCGACGCTGTTTTCGCCGTAGCTCAGACCCATGGTGAGGGTGGAGAGGTCGCCGAAGAAGTCCTGGCTGAAGTTAACGCTATAGGTGTCGGCGTCGTAGTCGTTCTCGCTACTGTTGGTGTAGCTGACCCCCATCATGGTTTTGTTGTGCAGGTAGTCGGCACCCAGGCTGTATTGGGTGCGCTCTTCCGAGTAGGGCGAGCCGTAAGAGAGCACATCGATGGAGGCGCCGGAGACCTCATCGACATAGTAGTTGCCGTACAGTGACACCTTTTCGGCGAAGTTTTTACGCACCAGCACCGAGGGCCCTTTAATCTCAACGCCGCCGCCGTCAAAGGCATGCAATAGCACATCGGCCCGGTCCTCCGGCAGTACGGCCGCCTGCACCGACCAGGAGAACAGAGCCGTGGCCAGTAGCTTGGCCAACCATTGCAGGGGTTTGCGTGGGGAGTAGTCCATTTTTGTGTGTTCCACTTTCGCCATTACGCCGTTAGTTACAGCCGCAGCCACCACCGCCGCCACCTTCAGCACCACGAGCCGCCTCGCGGGCGTCGTAGACGTGGGAGATGTAGGCGGCGGAGACTTCATCGCGTTCGAAACTCATGATGGGGTCCGCCAGGTTTTGCCGCTCGTAGGGCTTTACCCAGGGTTCAATAGCGCAACCCATCAGCACCAGTAAACACCACACCAGAGCGGCCTGGGCGAGTCGGTTCATTCGCGGATAAGCTCCCTGATTTGAGCGCGGTAGTCATCTTCAAAGCCGGGCTTGTAGCCGCGGTGCAGAAAGCGCATTTTGCCACTGCGGTCGATCAACACGCTGGTGGGCATGGCGTCGACATCGAACAGGCGGCTCACCTGGCTTTGGGCGTCGTAGAGTACGGGGAAGGAGACTGGGATCTTCTTCAGCAGAGCGTCGGCCTCGCTGGTGTCTTCGTCGATGGTAATGCCAATTACTTTAAATCCGGCACCTTCGTAGCGTTGATGCAGTTCGTCCAGAATAGGCATCTCCTGGCGGCAAGGGCCACACCAGGAGGCCCAGAAGTTGATAAACAGCACTTCGCCGCGATGTTCCGCCAGGCGGAAGTTCTCGCCACCTTTGGTCTTGAGGGTGAAGTCGGGGGCGGTGCCCTTGATCTCGACAGAGGCAAAAGTGGGTGCGGCGGCAAACAG
This sequence comes from Halioxenophilus sp. WMMB6, assembly GCF_033283405.1. Classification (NCBI taxonomy): domain Bacteria; kingdom Pseudomonadati; phylum Pseudomonadota; class Gammaproteobacteria; order Alteromonadales; family Alteromonadaceae; genus Halioxenophilus; species Halioxenophilus sp. WMMB6. The sequence goes on along the minus strand of NZ_JAWMQR010000002.1, from coordinate 53,689 downwards.
ACAGGTGGCAAGAGCAATGCTGGCCAGGTTTTTAATCGTTGTTACTCTCATGAAAATTCCTCAAACGCTTGGCTCTGCTACTTACTAGAAGTAGATGTTCAATCCTAAGCTCGCCTCCAGGTTGTTGGTGTCGACGGTTTCGCCAAACAGGTCATGTTCGAACAGGTAGTCGCGCACATCGAAGCGGATGCTTAGCCAGTCGGTGGGCAGCATGTTAATGCCGGCACCAAAGTTGTAGGTGAAGTGCTCTTCGTCGGCAAATTGGGTGTTGCCGAGCCCGGCGATAAAGTAAAAATTGGTGTTCATCGCGAATTTCGACCCCAGAAAAACCTCACCGGGAAAGAAATTAAAACCTACAGATAAATTGTAGTAAGTGAGATCGCGTTGGTCGTCCGTTAGTAATTGAATATCGCCGCTTAGTCGCTCAAAACTGGTCTCCTGCAGGCGGGACTGGCCGGCGGCGCCCTCAAAGAAGAGCAGTTCAGAGAGGTGGTAGGCGACGCGAAAACCGACCACATCATTACTGCCGAAATCCTCAATATTAAGGATGCCGGCGTAGAGGCCCACCTCGAAGTTTTCGCTGTCGATGGCCCCCTCTTTAATGGTGCGGCGCTCGAGATCGGGGGTGATAATGTCGTCCAATACTTCTTCCTGAGCGAAGGCATTAGCCGACAGCACTCCCGCCAGGAGCGGCACTCCTAAAAGAATGCGGTTAAGCCGAATCGCCATTCGTCGATCTCCTCGTTGTCGTTGCGGTCGGTGACTATTTTGTTGTTGTTGTACTGAATACGGGCGACAAAGCGGCGGCTGATATAGCCGTAAACGCCGATGCCGGCCTGTAGGATATTGTTGTCCCGGGTTTCTGTGTCGACCAGGCTGGCGTCTGGCCGAATATTAATCACCCCCGAGCCCAGGGTAACAAACGGTGATATGCGCCATTCGGGGAACGGCTGCAGAACAATATTGGCGGTATAGGCGGTACTGTCGGAGAAGTCACCAACAATTTCGAAAGCGTGGGCTTCAACGGAGATGTTCTGGGTGAGGCGCCAGCCTATATAGGCACTGACTTCATCGGCGCCTTCGAAATCGCCGGCAGCGAAGCCCAGTTCAAAGCGGCGATCAATAAATTGTTGCAAGCCCGGTGTGGTAAAAGCGACGACTTCACCATTAATACCCACGGTTTGGTTGATGTCGGCCACCTGTACCCAGCCGAGGCGGCCGCGCGCGGTTTTGATTTTTATCCAGTCGGTGCGCTGCTTTTTAAGCTCGATAACGTCGTCTTTCTCCAGCACATAGGTGATGGGGTAGCCGCGCCCAGGCCCGGTATAAACGTCGATATAGGTGGCGGTTACCTTTACCAGTACCGGTTCTTTGGCCAGGCAGGACCAACTCAGCAGGCAGAGTAGTAGCGCAGAAAGTGAGTGCAGTAGAGCTTTCAAGAGGCCGCCGCTTGCTTCATTCCCAATTGATTCGTTCCCAATTGATCCGTTAAGAGACACAAATTATTTCCATATTGAGTGCAGCAATCTAGTTTTCCGGGGCGTCGAAGGGGTTATTGTAGTATTGCCCGCCTAAATCAATCCATTCCCCAATCAATTTCAGCTCGTCGTTGCTTAAGTAACCGGCGTGGCTGCCGCCGGCAGCAAACAGGTCAAAGAAGCGACTGCCGGCGGCGTTGCCGGGTATCAGTGCGCGCGGTTCGGTCACGGTGGTCATCTGAATCACCGGTATCGGGTCGCCGTTGCCGTCGAGAATCAGATCACCGGTAACCAGGTCGGTTTCATAAACGATATTGCCGTCGGCATCAACCTCCGGCACCGGCACCATCACTGGCACCAAAATGCCCTCGGCATCCAACTCATAGACAATATCGTCGGCGGCCAGCTCCTCGAACGAGCGGTAGTGATTATTGGTGTCGAGTTGGGATTGGGTCAATTCCAATTGGCCAGCGGGGACTTGGGTGGCGCCCATGGCATCCTGGCGGCTGTGGCAGGCGATACAGGTGATGACATTGTTCATAGCATCCGGTGGCCGATCCAAATCCCACAGCGGTTGAATATGATCCTGATAGTTGATTACCGTACGGCAGGCGGCAACCCACTCGCTTTGGCAGGCGTCGCTGGCGGGGGCAGCGGTGAGCAGGTTGGCGTACAGGTAGCTGAAACTGGCATCCTTTGCCCGTACGGCAGTGTCGGTCCAGTCGTCGTTGAAGATCAGGTCAACACTTGGCCTGCGGGTGCCATTCATGCGCGACCACGCCTCGGCCATGGTTTCGCCGGCCTGAGCGATCAGTAGTGGCTCGGTGTTGGGAAAGTGGTAGCCGTTCATCGGCGCGCCGGGGTTGGTGGTGTCGTGGGTGGCGTCGAGCCGGCGCAGCCCCACACTGAGGTCGTTGGATTCGATCCGCTCCCCGGGGCGGGCGCTAAACCAGACGCTGGTGGTGCCGGAGATGCGTTGGCCCAGGGCGTTGGTGATTGAAACTGCCAGGGCGACATCGGTGGGGATCAGGGTTTTAACCGAGCCGTCGGGTTCCACCGGCACATAGCCGATAATCTCGCGCATGTTATTGGCAAAACCAAAGGCGCTGCCATCGAAGTCGTAGACGTCGCGGTCGGGCAGGCTGACCGCCTTTTCAATTTTCAGGAAGCGGGCGGGGCGATCATCGGCGGTGGTCAGTGCCGGGTCGGCCAGTAGGCTTATGCCGGCGATATCGACGCCGGCGACTTCATAAACATTGCGGATATGCAGCTCCGCCAGAGCGTTGTCCACCAGCCCCTGGTCGAGTTCAACGCCGCCTTGGCGGTCGGCCAGGAAGGTATCTTCGGCGCGCGGGCCAAAGGCGACCACATCGGTGTACATATAACCCGGTGTCGCCGCAAACAGCGGCTGCAGGGTGTTGTTCTCCAGGTTGTAGATCCACAGACTGTAGAGCGGGCGCGCTTCGGTGATATCGGCAATGGCCAGGTTGCTGTCGAGACAGGCCAGCACCCGGGTGTCGTCGTCTGGGTCCTGCAGGCGGCAGTCGCTCCAGGCCACTAACAGGCGGGCGGTATCGTCGAACAGGTCGGTGGCGGCGGCAAAGTAGCCATTTAAGGAGATGGTGGTTGGGTCGTCATCGACGATGATGTCGCCAAATGCCAAGGATTCCTGGCCGGGGAGGTCGCCGGCCAGGCCGGGTTCGTCGGTGATGGGTTGGTTGACGTCCTGGTTGATATCGCTGTAGTTGTCGATATCAATAGCGACCAGGTCGCCGCCCCAGTTGCTGCTTTCGCGGGCACGCAACACCGCTAACAGGCGGCCATCGGCCATCACCCTCGGGTGGTAAAAGATTGCGTCGGCGCCATCGGTGCCGGTGCTCTGGCTGTTGTAGCCGTAGAGCTCCTGGGTATCCTGGCCGTCGGGGCGGGTGGTGAAGAGCGAGAGGCGGTTGGTGGCCTCTTTGTTGCTCCAACGGTTGTAGGCGATCTGGCCGCTGGCCAGTACCAGGGGCTGATAATCGTGGCTTTGGTTGTAGGTCAGCTGGCTGATATTGGCGCCGTCTTCATCCATTACGTGCAGTACAAAGCCATCTTCCCGGCGGTTATCGGTTTGCGCTTCGTATTGAGGTTTGCCGTCATCCAGCAAAATGGCCTTGCTGCGCAGCTGGCGGTTGGAGGCGAAGACGATACGGCCGTCGGGTAGGTAGGCGGGGCTGACGTCCTGGCCATCTTCGGCGGTGATGTCGTTGGCGATCACGCGCCTTAGGGTTTCGGTTTCGAGGTTGTATTCCCAGATATTCCAGGTGGGTTGTTCATCCGGGTCGACGTTTTCGAGTTCGGGGGCGCGCATGGCGAATAGCAGTTTGGTGCCATCGTTGCTGGCGACCAGATCTTTAACGTCGTACAGCTCGCCTTCCGGGAAGAGGCCGTCGGTGAGGTTGATTTCTGCGGCGTTGGCGTCGGCCCGTTCGCGAACAAAGAGTTCGGCGCCGGGTACAAACTGGCTGGGGTTTAACCCCTCCTGGTTGATAAATTCGCCGTCTTCATCGAAGGGTACACTGCGTTTTACATAGGCAATGGGGATGTCGGCTACGGCGGCATCGGGCTTGGTACCGGAGCTACTATTGCTCTCGCCATTGCCACCGCAGTTCAGTAGTAGAAAACTGGTGCCCGCTACTATGCAAGGGAACAGAAAATGTGGCACTCGCATCGAAAACACTCTCTCCATAAATCGGCTGATCCTGCCGATGGTTTTTGTAGCTTGCTGATCGCCTGCCCATTTATAGGGCGTTAATTTGGCTTTGCCCGTTATCATGAACGACTTAGAAGTCTAGTAGCGATTTCAAGTAGCCGATTGTCTGGATTTCCCTTTCCTAGGTCCATGGCTTGTTTCACGGTTTGCTAGCTCTTCGGCATTTCGCTAAAAAAATAGCGAACTGGTTAAAAATTGGCCTTAGAGCCACTTTGTTGGAAGTGTTTGGTTACTAGAAGTGTTGATTATTATAGCTGTCGGTTATTCCAACTTAACGAAAATTAATCCTCAAACTTGGGACAGGCTTATCATTTAGGGCAGCGAACAGGTCTGGTCAATCCAGTTTTGCGACTAGCATAATAACTTCGCCAAGTACGCTGCACCATTTTGGATGTGGTGGATAATCGTGGAGTTGGTTGCTTATCTTAGGAGTGTGTTGATAGCCAACCAACGATAGCAACGTAGAGTCTGTACTAATGACTGTGAATAAACTGAAGCCAGGGATGCCGCTCATCAGACAGCTGCTCAGGTTCTCGACAACGGCCACCTTATTGTGTGGGCTGACGCCACTGGCTATGGCCGGTGAATACGAACAGGCCAAACGCATCTATGACCGTTTGGTGGGTGTGCCTGCCACCGAAGCCATCCTCAACGATATGGCGGCCGATATCGCCGGTGGTGATGCCCAGGCGGCGGCCTATACCGCCATGGAAGACCCCAGGTTCTACTCGGTTACCATAAAAAATTGGGTTACCCCTTGGACCAACGAAGAGCAGGATGTCTTTCAGCCGCTCAACGATTACACCGCCACCGTTATCGGCTATGTGCGCGACAACAAAGATTTTCGCGGCTTGCTCTACGACAACGTGCTCTATGTGGGGGCCAGTTCACTGGGTTTAACCCCCTACTCCAACAGCGATAACAGCCACTACCAGGAGATGGAGACTCAAAACGTCGATTTGAGTAACCCCGCCCTGTTGGTGGAGCGGGTTCAGTCCGAGGTGAATGGCCTGCCGGCTGGCGCTACCTCCGGAGTGATCACCTCCCGCGCCGCGGCCAAGGCCTACTTTTATGCCGGTACCAACCGTGCCATGTTTCGCTTCACGTTAATTAACCACCTCTGTAACGACCTGGAGCAGGTGCACGACACCACCCGCCCACCCGACCGCATACGCCAGGATGTTTCGCGCAGCCCCGGTGGCGACAGCCGCGTTTTCCTCAACAGCTGCATTGGCTGCCACAGCGGTATGGATCCAATGGTGCAGAGCTACGCTTACTACACCTGGGTTTACGACGAGGACGCCGATCCGGAAGGCATCGATGGCCACATGGGCTACAACGACGTTGGCCAACTCGACCCGGAGACCGGCAGTCGTGTACAGGAGAAGTACCGCATCAACGCCAACACCTTCCCTATGGGTTATGTCACGCCCAACGACCACTGGGACAACTACTGGCGTGAGGGTATCAACCAACTGCTGGGCTGGGATTCAACCCTGCCGGGCTCGGGTGATGGCGCCAAAAGCATGAATATGGAGCTGGCCCACAGTGAGGCCTTTGCCAGCTGTCAGGTAAAAAAGGTGTTCAAGGCGGTTTGCCTGCGCTCGCCGGTTGATGCGGCGGATCGCTCTCAGCTCGATCAGATGATCGATAGCTTCCAAGCCAGTAACTACAACATTAAGCAGGTATTCGCCGAGTCGGCGGACTACTGCAAAGGCGAATAGGAGCGTGATCATGAACAGACTATTCGCATTACTTTCTCTTACGGCTGTGTTGGTTCTAGTCGGCTGTGGCGGCGGTAGTGGTTCCGGCGCACCGACGGTGGTGAATCAGGATACCAGCAATGACCAGCCCGACACCGTCACCTACGACGGCCCGGACCCGGCCAGTGACGATGTGCAGAACTTCAAGGTCAATGTGTGGGATAACCTGAGCAGCAGTGAGCGCTGTGGGGCCTGCCACTTTGAACAGACCCCCGCTTTCGTGCGCAGTGACGATATCAACCTTGCCTACAGTGCCGTTAACCCACTGGTGAACCTGGAGGTGCCCACGGAGTCGCGCCTGGTTACCAAGGTGGCCGGCGGTCACAACTGTTGGGAGGCGGTGAGTTCGGTGTGTGCCGATATTATCACCGGCTACATTGAGAGCTGGGCTCAAGCTTCCGGGTCTGTCTCCAACACCATCATTCTGACCGCGCCGGCGCTGCGCGATGTGGGGGAGACCAAAAACTTCCCAGCCGATGCCACCGATTATGGCAACACTGTTTATCCGTTGGTTAGCCTCTACTGTTCGGGTTGCCACTCGGAAGACGCGCCCACCCAGCAGCAGCCTTTTATTGGCAGTGCTGATCTCGAGGTGAGCTACGCGGCGGCCAAGTCGCGGATGGACCTCACCACGCCCGCCAACTCCCGTTTGGTAACGCGTCTGCGTTCTGAATTCCACAACTGCTGGGACGACTGCGTTGCCAACGCCAACGAAATGGAGCAGGCCATAGCCGACTTCTCGGCGCTTATTCCGGTGACATCGGTCGACCCAGATCTGGTGATCAGCCGAGCCATGGGCTTGCTCGATGGCATCGCCGCCAACGGCGGTGGCCGGGTGGAGAACAATGTCATTGCTCTGTGGGATTTCAGTTACGGCACGGGTGCGACCGCCTTTGATAGAACCGGTATTGAGCCGGCGGTTAATTTATCGCTGAGTGGCAACGTTGCCTGGGTTGGTTCCTACGGTATTAATATTGGCGCCGGCGGCCGTGCTCAGGCGCTTACACAAGACAGCCAAAAACTGTACAACATGATTACCGCTACCGGTGAATACACCATCGAAGCGTGGCTGGTGCCGGGTAATGTGGCACAGGAGGGCCCGGCGCGAATCGTCAGTTATTCCGGTTCTGCCACCTCTCGTAACTTTATGTTGGGACAGACCCTCTACAACTATAACTTCCTGGCGCGCAGCAGTACCTCCGATGCCAATGGCGACCCGTCATTAAACACCGCCGATGCCGATGAGGTACTACAGGCGACCTTGCAACATGTGGTCGCTACCTTCGACCCCATTGAAGGCCGCAAACTCTATGTCAACGGCGAACTGGTGGCGGAAGAGGCGGCTGCTGGCGGTAACCTCAATGCCTGGGATAGCAGCTTCGCTCTGGTGTTGGGTTCGGAAGTGGGCGGCAGCAATGCCTGGGAGGGAATTATCCGTTTCCTGGCCATCTACAACCGGGCTATGCCGGTGGAAGACATAGTCGCAAACTTTGAGGTGGGCGTGGGTCAACGCTACTACGTGCTCTTCAATGTTGAGGATCACGTCTCTGTGCCTGAGGCGTATGTCGCCTTTGAGGTGTCACAGTTTGATGACTATGCCTACCTCTTCTCCGAACCGTTCTTTATCAGCCTGGATAACACGGCCACTATCGGTAATGTTGTGCATATCGAAGGGATGTACCTGGGTGTTAACGGCCGGGAAGCGGGGGTTGGCCAAGCCTTTGCCAATGTGAATGTCGATATAACCGACGCCAGCTATCAGCCCGGGGTTGGCCAACAGCTCTCCAACCTGGGTACCATTGTGCCGCTGGAGTTTGGCCCCGCCGATGACCTCTTCTTCCTGAGCTTTGATGCCATCGGCAACCGCGCCTACGACCGGCCACCCGCGCCAGCACCGGTAGCGCCAGTGCCCGAAGACTTGGAACCGGCATCGGATATTGGCTTGAAAAACTTCGCCGAGATCAATGCCACCCTGTCGGAGGTTACCGGTATCCCGATTACCGATTCGCGGGTAGCTGAGACCTACACCACCCTGCAGCAACAGTTACCCACCGTGGAGAATATCGGTGGCTTCCTGAGCGCTCATCAGATGGGTGTAACGCAGTTGGCTGTGGCTTACTGTAATGCCATGGTGCAGGACGCAGGTGGCAGTTTGCCGGCTAGGGATCAACTGATTGATGATCTGCTGAGTAACCTGCTGGCCAATAACCTGGCCGGTAATGGCGGTGAACCACTGTTAACCCAACCTCACCCCGATATCGCCAGTCCGGACGCCAGTAAAACCGTGCGTACGGAGTTGACCGATCTCTATAATCAGATCGCCGGCTCATCGGGCAACAGTGCAGCGGCCATTGCCACCTGTGCTGCGGCGACGGGTAACGCCATCGCGTTGCTCCAGTAACCCAATTCAGGAACGGAATCATCTTATGAGCAAACGAAAACTATTCCGCCGGCCCGATGAGCCACTCCTGTTTGGGGACCATCGCCCATTGACCCGACGCTCTTTTATTGCCCAGGGTATCTCCACCGGCGTGGCCAGCGTAATGGGCGGCAGTATTTTGGGCCTTTTTGCCGACCCTCATAAAGCCGCTGCGGCACTGTCGGATGATGTACTGCAGATTCTCAACAACACCTGTGGCGGCATCAGTTCGGCCAACCGCATTCCTTTTATCTGTTTCGACCTGGCCGGGGGCGCCAATATCGCCGGTTCCAATGTGCTGGTGGGCAAGCAGGGTGGGCAGTTGGATTTTCTCTCCACCGCCGGTTACAACAAACAGGGCCTGCCGGGGGATATGATCCCGCAGGTGGCGGATGCCGCTACTAACACCACCGATTTTGTGGATAGCCAGCTGGGTTTGGCATTCCACTCCGACAGCGCCTTTCTGCGCGGTATTTTGGAGAAGGTGAGTACCGACACCATCGGCCGCATTAACGGCGCGGTGATTGCCGCGCGCTCGGAAAACGATACCAGCAACAACCCGCACAACCCCATGTACGGGATTAACATCGCCGGCGGCGATGGTGAACTGGTCACCCTGGTGGGCTCCCGTTCCAGCGAATCGGGCGGTAACTCTGAAAGCCCACTGAGTATGATCAACCCGGAAGTGCGGCCCACCAAAGTGGACCGCGGCAGTGATGTCACCGGCTTGGTCGATACCGGCGACCTGGTGGGCCTGCTCAGTCAACAAGATACCGTAGCGGTAATGGAGTCCATCTATCGCATCAGCGCGCAGAAATTAAACAGTGTCGATACCAAAATCACCTCTGACGATGTGGTGAAAGATCTGGTTCGCTGTGGCTATGTCAAAGCCGCGGATCTGGCTGATCGTTTTGGTAATCCCGCTGATCTGGATCCCGCTGCAGATCCAGATCTGGTCGGCCCGGCTGGTGTATTTAGCTTTGCCGATTTTGATGGTGACCGGGAGTTTGAAAAAACCGCCTCTATCGCCAAGCTGGTTGTCAATGGCTATTCGGCAGCCGGTACCATCACCATGGGCGGGTATGACTACCACACAGGCGACCGGGCCACCGGCGAGCAGCGCGACCTGCGCGCCGGTCGCTGTATGGGGGCCTGTTTGGAGTACGCGGCGCGCAAGGGCAAGCCGCTGATGATGTATGTATTCAGTGATGGCTCGGTATTCAGCAATGGTGCGACCGATGACTCTGTGGATGGCCGAGGCAAGGGCGTGTGGACCGGAGACAACCAGCAGACGGCCTCTGCTTTCTTCCTGGTCTACAATCCCGGCATGCGGGCGGTGTTAATGGGAACCACGCCCGATATCCAGGCTCAGCATCAACAAATCGGCTACATGCGCGACACCGGCGATGTGGAGACCTCCTCCAGCCCAGCCGCAAATAACGTGAATCTGCTGGTGGAGACGGTAATTCTAAACTATTTGGCCCTGCACAATTTGCAGGGTGATTTCTCGACTCTCTTCCCTAATCATGGCTTGGGTAACAGCGCCAGCCGTGATGCGATAACTGCCTTCCAGCCGATCTATAACGGCTCCTTGGGCAACCCGGTTTAATTTTCCTCGCTATTCTCTAAGGTATTTCCCCGGTTCGCCGGGGATTTTTTTGCCTGTGATTTAATATTCGTTATACCAGCTGCCATCCGCGCGCAGCCGGAAAAAGGGGTGGCTGTACCAGTAGAAGCGCCCCGGCACGGTTGAGGCCGCCGTGCAGTTATAGCGGCTGCGGCCCACGGGTAACGTGCTGCCCGCCTGTGCCACTGCCTGGGTCTGTGCGGGGTAGGCGACGGGTATAGCCCCCTGGCCGGTGGCAAAGCAGGTGAGTTGCAACGGCTGGCTTAGAGTTAGCGTCAGCGTTGGCTTCTCAACGCCAGCGGGCAACAGAGGGTCGATGAGTGGGCTGCCAAATTCTGAACTGGCCACTACACCCAGCAGCGGCATCGGCAGGCTGTTGAATTTGTCGATAAAGCTGTCGTTCTCCGCGTAGCGACCGCCAAAAGGGAAGCGAGGAATTGCCTGCAACTGGCTATAAATTCCTACAGCCCCGGAGTGTTGGGCAAAAGCCGAGTAGCCCGCCTTTGCTAAAAGCGTTTCAATCGCGCTGTTGTATTCGCCGTAGGGGTAGGCCAGCTGTTTAACACTAACGCCCAACTTGTCCAATATAATTTCTTCTGCGCGCCTCACTTCTGAATCCACTCTAAGCAGCCAGTCGGCTTCGCTTTCGCCACTGTTTTGGCGAATAAGATGAGGATGGCTAAGGGTGTGGTTGGCAATAATGGCCCCCTGTTTTTGCAGTAGCGCCAACTCCTGCCAAGTTAAATACCCTTTGCTGCCAACCAGGCTCGGATTTACAAAAACCGTGAACGGTAAATCGTGTCTTTTTAGTAGTGGGGCGGCGTTGGTAAGCACTGACTTATAGCCATCATCGAAGGTAATTGCCGCCAGCTTGCTGGTCGGGTTATCCAAGCGGGCATCTCTATTGTTGAGCATTTCGATTATTTGGCTGGTGCTAATAATTTCAAATTGGTGATCAAGCAAAAAATTAATGTGTCGCTTAAATTGCGCTGGTGTAATGCTGGTGAGTTCCGGGCTTTTGTCATTCACGTGGTGGTACTGCAAAACCACGGCGGCATCTGCAGCTTGAATAAATGAGAGTAAAAGACCTGTTAAAAATAACAGGGTTGGCAGCATATAAATTACTCTGCCCGGCTTATTGGTTTGGGCTCTACTACTATTCATACATCGTCAATTAATCAAAATTTAGTAATGGTTTTAAATTGTGCGAGCTTGGTGATTATTACAATTTTTAGTCAGGTGTGGCTAATGAAATTCGTAGTTTTTATCTGCTGTTGGCTAGTTAATCACGTAGTTTTTTATCCGTAGTTAATTGTCTCTGGTTGCAAACAAAGAAAAAGAGTTTATGGCAAGCTTTTTTTAATTGGATAAAAAGTTCGATCGGTAAAGTGTAAAGATTTTTTTATGAATCTATGTTTTATGCTTGGCTGTTTATAGAGTATTGTTCGGCCTTATTGTTAAGAGTCTCAATGATTGGATATCTAAGGTCTTGAGAAGGCACAAAAAATGGAGCTTGTTGGAGAAAGATAATGGCAGGGTGTAACAAAATCCTAACTAACGTTTCGAGACGGATTGCCAGTCTCGTTTTAACGACGGTGCTTGTTGTGGGAGTGGTATCGCTCTCTGCCTGTGGCGGTGGTGGTTCTGGTAATAGTAATGGCAGTTTGGGTGGTGACACAGGAGGCAGCAGTTCTGCCACTACGGATAACGCTGATGATTCGCAAACCTCCACTGGCGTAAAAGTTGGTAATGGTACTGGTGCGAGTTTTGTCGAGGGCGTAATCGGGGCAAGTACGACTGCTGTAACTGCCGGTCAGAATGTAACGTTGCGGGTAAATTTTGTTGACCAAAGTAACGATGCCTTGGGGGCCGTGATCAATGTCAGCTTTACTTCCAACTGTTATGCCTCAGGTATTGCCGGATTTAGTAGTACTTCTGTCAACACCAATACTGGTGGCTTTGGTACGGTAGTTTATACACCCAATGGCTGTTCGGGAGATGACGAGGTGGTGGCCACAGCAACTGTCGACGGTGAGGTGCTCACAGCGTCGGTTACCTTGAGCGTTGCTGCCGATACCGTGCTGGGCATTACCTATGAAGGTGCTACCAACTCAACTCTAAATTTGGCGGGTACCGGTGGTAACGAGACGACAGTTTTAACTTTCCGTTTGGTGGGTGCTTTGGGTGCGAGTATTGTCGGTGAGTCGGTAAGCTTCTCTATTCAGGGTGATGAAGGTGGCGCTGCGCTGGCTGCGGGCACTGAAACCGCCGTATCAGGCACCGATGGTACCGTAACTACAGTTCTACAGAGTGGCACGGCGGCGACCAATATTCGGGTAACCGCCACCCATGATGCCACTTTGGTTTCTGCAACTTCAGATAGCATTGTTATTTCATCTGGATTACCCATCCAAAAAAGTTTTTCACTAACTCAGTCAGTCTATAACCCTAAAGATACCTTTGACACAGATGGTATCGAGGTAACCTATAACATTTTGGCTGCTGATCAATTTGGCAATATTGTTACCGAGGGAACACAAGTCAACTTCTACGCTGAATGTGGTGTGATCGAACCAAGCTGCCAGATAGACGCGACATCTAGTTGTAGTGTCATATGGCGTAGTAATACCGCGAGCCAGGCGGATGGTGATGGGCTGTGTGCGATTTTGGCATTCACCGAGGGCGTGGAAACTTTTAATGATGTAAACGGAAACTTCGTTTATGAAAACGTGGATACGTTTAATATTGCCAAGGACGATTTGCCTGAACCCTTTCTAGATGTGAATGATAACGGGGTCTACGATTTTGGTGAGTTATTTGTAGACACCGCGACAGGTGTAGATGGTCAGTATGATTATCCCAATGGTGAGTGGGATGGGCAGTGCTTACAAGGTATTGTTCCTACTGCAAATTGTGATGGTGATGATTCAGCGGTGATCTTCGCACAGAGTGTGGTGGCGATCACTTGCGATAAAGTACTGCTTATTCCAACTCCAAACGCGGATCCGGCAGAGGATCTCGCTCTTCTCGACAGTATCGATTTAACCAGTGGTGATGCTGCAGAGTTTGTCTATACGCTCGAAGATGGATGTACATCTGGAAATCCCCCTGGTGCGGGTATACCGGTTTCCTTCTCTGCTGATGGGTTCGATATTCTCAATGGGGAATCTGGTGCAATAGAGAACAATCTCATCGGGCCTGTGACATATACTGTAGAGATTCGAGGTGATGATATAGCTACAGTTGACGGCGAGTTAGTATTGAAGGTTGGTGATGACACGGTCCGCTGGAGTGTGAGCGATTAAATCCTGCGGTGCCCACTGCATTAAAAAAGCCAGGGTTTCAATCCTGGCTTTTTTATTGTTGAAATTTAATTCGACAAAAATTAGAGCGGAGTTAAAGGGCGAACTTATCGCCCTTTTTTCATAGCCTGTTGCAACAAGGCCCCCATGCTGCCCATTGAGGCCGGTTTCTCGGCCGGCTGATGGCGCTGTTGGCGTTGGCCTTTGCGGGCTGGGCGGGCGTCACCGGCGCTGATTTTGGCTCCGGGTTCGTCGCTCATGCGCATTGAGAGGCCGATACGCTTGCGCGGCTCGTCCACCTCCATCACCTTCACCTTGACGATATCACCGGCTTTGACCACCTCCCGTGGATCTTTGACAAAGGTGTTGGAGAGGGCCGAGATATGCACCAAGCCATCCTGGTGAACGCCAATATCGACGAAGGCACCAAAGTTGGTAACGTTGGTGACTGTCCCCTCCAGCACCATGCCCGGCTCCAGGTCGGAGATCTTCTCCACCCCATCCTGGAAGCTGGCGGTTTTAAACTCAGGGCGCGGGTCGCGACCGGGTTTGTCGAGCTCCTTGATAATATCGACCACGGTGGGCAAGCCGAACTGCTCATCGATGTAGTCGTTGGCTTTGAGTGTATGCAGGAATTGGCTGTCACCAATCACCTGGGCCAACTGGCGCTGATGCTTGCTGGCGATCTTCTCTACCACGGAGTAGGACTCCGGGTGAACCGCGGATTTATCGAGTGGGTTGTCGCCATCGGCGATACGCAGGAAGCCCGCCGCCTGTTCAAAGGTTTTATCGCCAAAACGAGGTACCTTTTTCAGCTGCTCGCGGTTGTGGAAGGCACCGTGCTCATCGCGAAAACTGACGATATTGGCGGCCAGGCTTTGGCTCAGGCCGGAGACGCGGGCCAGCAGCGGCGCCGAGGCGGTATTCACCTCCACGCCCACGGCGTTTACACAGTCTTCCACCACGGCATCCAGAGACTTGGCCAGTTGCGGTTGCGAAACATCGTGCTGGTACTGGCCAACACCAATGGATTTGGGGTCGATCTTAACCAGCTCGGCCAGTGGGTCCTGCAGCCGGCGGGCAATGGAGATGGCGCCGCGGATGGTAACGTCCAGATCGGGAAACTCGCGGGCGGCAAATTCACTGGCAGAGTAGACCGAGGCGCCGGCCTCGTTAACCATCACCTTGCGTGCGGTCAGGTCGGGGTGGGCTTTTAGCACATCGCCCACAAAGCGGTCGGTCTCCCGGCTGGCGGTGCCGTTGCCGATGGCGATCAACTCGATGTTGTGTTTGCGACAGAGGCCAACCAGTACCGCCTCCGCCTCGCGTACCTTGTTTTGTGGTGGAGTAGGAAAGATGGCGCCGTGGTCCACCACCTTACCGGTGGCATCGATCACCGCTACCTTCACACCGGTGCGCAGGCCCGGGTCGAGGCCAATGGTGGCCTTGGCACCGGCCGGGGCGGCCAGTAACAGATCTTTCAGGTTGCTGGCAAAGACGTCGATGGCCTGGTGTTCTGCCTTCTCCCGCAGCTGGCCGACCAGATCGGTCTCCAAATGGGTGAGCAGTTTGATTTTCCAGGTCCATTTCACTACCTCCGCCAGCCAGTCATCACCGGCGCGGCCGCGATGGCTGATCTGCCAGTGGCTGGCCACCATGCCTTCGCAAGGGTGGCTGCTGCCTTCGCTCTCCGGGAAAGTGAGGGCTAGCGACAGAATACCTTCGTTGCGACCGCGCAGCATGGCCAGTGCCCGGTGGGAGGGCACGCTTTTCAACGGCTCATCGTGTTCAAAGTAGTCGCTAAACTTAGCCCCTTCCGACTCCTTGCCGGTGACCACCCGGGCACTCAGGTTGGCGTTGGCGGTAATGTAGTCGCGCAGCTCGGCCAACAGGTCGGCCGATTCACTGAAGCGCTCCATCAGGATGTACTTGGCGCCGTCGAGGGCATCTTTGCTGGTGGCGATTTTGTGTTCTTCGTTCAGGTAGGCCTGGGCTTCGGCCTCGGGGTTTAGGGTGGGGTCGGCCAGCAGGGCGTCGGCCAGGGGTTCCAGGCCTGCTTCGATGGCGATCTGCCCTTTGGTGCGGCGCTTGGGTTTGTAGGGCAGGTAGAGGTCTTCCAGGCGGTTCTTGGTGTCGGCCCCGAGGATATCCCGGCGCAACTCATCGGTCAGCTTGCCCTGCTCTTCGATGCTTTTCAGGATCACCAGGCGGCGGTCTTCCAGTTCTCGCAGATACCCCAAGCGCTCGTGCAGTGTGCGCAATTGGTTGTCATCCAGCCCACCGGTCACCTCTTTTCGGTAGCGGGCGATAAAGGGGACAGTGGCGCCTTCGTCAATGAGGGTGACGGTGGCTTCAATCTGTTTGGTCTGGACGTTAAGTTCATCGGCGATTTGCTGAAAGATGGATTGGGTCATTAAAGGCCTGCTAGTCGTTATCGTAGGAGTACAAAACGGGGGTTAGACGTTTTTCACGCCGCCTGCGTTCACAAAACCGTGTGCGGAAGCAGGCATTATGCGAAAAAAAAATTGAGATTAAAGTCTTGTTATCCATCAGCGAATGTGCCCTCGCTGCCAAATAAAAGCAGCGTGAAAAGTTGCCTGGCTGTCAGTTCAGGATTCTCCTTGCGACAAAATGGTATTTTTCGAATGACCTGTATCAACTTGTTGATTTTTAATGACATTTTATTCAGGGCTGTAGTCTATCGTTGGTTTGTGTGAGGGCAAAATAGCGGTGGGAGAACCACCGGCGGGTGCTCACAGATTAACCGACAGGAGCGCGCTGCTTTTGGCTCAATGGCCGGCCGGCGCGCTCTTCAACCTAGGGCCTGTTAACACTAATTTAGCACCTCTGTTGAGCTCATTTCAGGCTCAACCCTTCGGGCTGGGGCCAGTTTTTGGCCCAGCGTTGTTGCCAGCCGCTTATGTAGGCCCACTACATGGCACGTCTGGCGCCTAGCTGGACAAAAAACTGACCTCCAGCAGTGGTGCTAAATTAGTGTTAACAGGCCCTAGATGATTGCAAATTGGATGTTAAATGGAGTTAGTCGTCATGCGCTATTTGCTGCTGCCCTTTATATTGCTTGGCCCTAGCCTGTGTCAGGCACATGTGCGTTGGTTTGTGGGCAACCAACAGAATCTGGTCCCCTATAGCTGGTCCCTTCCCGAATATCTGCTGCTGGCCATCGCTATCTCGGCATGCTTGGTTGCCCTGGCGCTGTCGCGGGTCAGTATCAAACAGCTAACGGATAACCCCTTCTTCAATGCCTGGCCAATGCAACTGCAGTGGCGGATTCTGGCGATTGTGGTTGGGCTGTGGTTGTTGCTTAACGTCTATCACGGCGAGTTTATTGCTCCCAACCTGGAACCCAATGGCGCCTGGCAGTTTTCTCTGCTGTTACAGGCGGTGTGTGGTGTGGTGCTGCTGATCAGCCACCGGCTGGCCAGTGTCACCTTCTGCCTGTTTCTGCTGTTGCTGCAGTTGATGCTGAGTGTGGATAGCAGTCTCTGGATTGACTATGGCCTGGAGCTGGCCGGTTTTGCCTTGGCGCTGCATTTTTCCGCTCATGCAGAGCGCGCCGTCAAATACCTGCGCATTTGCCTTGGCCTGCAGTTGATTGTGCTGGCGGTGCACAACAAGTTGCTGAACCCGGGCATGGGGCTGGCCTTTCTGGCGCAGCACCCATGGAATTTCCTGCAGATGTCTGGCTTAACGCTGTTTGATGACGCCAGCTTTGTGGTGGGGATTGGCCTGGCCGAGGTTAGCCTGGGTATTTTATTGGTGCTCGGTATTGCCACCCGCTTGGTGGCGGCGCTGGTGATTGCCGTCTTTACCCTGACCGGTACCTTACTGGGTATTGGTGAGCTGATGGGGCATGTGCCCATTGTCGTCAGCTTTGTGCTGATCTTCTCCCTGGGCGCCGGCGAACGAAGCTTTGCGGAGTTAAACCCCAGTCTGTGGCGCAACTGGCGGGGCAATTTGAGCCCGAGTGTCAAATAACCCCGCCTTAAACCCCTCTGCGCTACCCGCTTCCTGGGGCTAGGACTTCAGGAAGCGATCTTCAAACCAGAACCAGATCCCCCAGTGGAAGTCCTTGATCAAATCGATGCCCAGGGCCGATTTGATCAGATAGAGCACGACAATCCCGACCAGGCCCAACACGACGATGGCGGTGATTAACAGCGAAATCAGTGTCTGCACCGCCATGCGCTGTTCGCGGCTCGACATAAAACGCCGGTTTCTACCTGCCAGAAAGACGAGATAGAAGCTCCAGGGCAGCAGCGGAATTTTAACGACTGGTCGAAAATCGATGGCGTGGTTGGAACTGCTGGCCAGTGCCTCGGCCAGTGCGGCGCGTTGTGGCTCGCTAAAACTCTCGGCCAGTTCGGGGGGAATCCGGGCGAATAGCCGCTCCAGCGGCTTGGATTGGGTTGTCGTTTCGCGCGAACGCATTCTGGCTCCTTGTTCTTGGTCGTGAATTCGCTTTCCTGTCGCAATCGACGGTGTAGTTGGCCATAATTTGGCATTTTTTGGCGCCACTGCCCACGGGTGTTCACCCGGGTGGATGGATTTGATGATGTTAGGTGGCTGAATTGGCAGATGTAGAACTCCTGCAGGAATTTATCGACCGCAATCGCAATTTATTAATCATTACCGGTGCCGGTTGCAGCACTCAGTCGGGTATTCCCGCCTACCGCGACCGCGAGGGGCGTTGGCTGGCGCGTGAGCCGATCAAACACCAGGCGTTTGTTGCCGACCTCACCACCCGCAAACGCTACTGGGCGCGCAGTATTGTTGGCTGGCAGATGATGCAGTCGGCTGAGCCCAATACCCTGCACAAGGTGCTGGTGGAGTGGGAGCGGCGCGGGCGGGTGGAGCTATTGGTTACCCAGAACGTCGATGGCCTGCACCGGCGAGCCGGTTCCAGCCGCTTGGTGGAGCTGCATGGGCGGGTGGATCAGGTGGTCTGTCTGCACTGCGGTTCCCAGTTCGAACGGGCGGCGGTGCAGCAGCTGCTGATTGAGCAGAACCCGGAGCTCTACCACCGCTTGCGCGCGGTGGCGGCCGAACCCCGGCCCGATGGTGACGCCGAATTTGGCGGCATCGACTTCCAGTCACTTCGCTGCCCACCCTGCAGCCACTGCGGCGGCGACCTGATGCCCGATGTGGTTTTCTTTGGCGGCAGTGTGCCCAAAGCGCGGGTTGAGTCGAGCCTGGCGGCTCTTGATCGCGCCGATGCGCTATTGGTGCTGGGCAGTTCGCTGATGGTCTATTCGGGGTTTCGCTTCTGTCGGCAGGCGGCGGAGCAGGGCAAGCCGATCGCCTTGGTCAATCAGGGGATAACTCGGGCCGACCCGCTGGCCTCATTAAAACTGGAGAGCGACTGCGTCAGCCTGGTTGAGCGGTTGGTGGTTGGCTAGCCGAGTGAATTAACCGCTGGCCTAAGCCGGTCAACGGTGACTGGTTTGGGAGGCGGTTACGGGTTCTAGGCGTATCACTTAGGCAATGACTTGTGGGTAGCTGGCGGTTAGCTGTGTTTGCCGGCCATGGTCTCGTAGCCCTGGTAGCCGCGGCGGCGCCAAAAGGATTCTGCAGTTGGATCGTTGCGCCAGGCCACCTGAAAACTTTTGGCGCCCAGGCTGCGCAGCCGGACTTCCGCCTCATCCACCAGCTGCGTGGCAAGCTGCTGACGGCGGGCATCGGGTTCCACCCACAGGTTGTAGAGTATCCCGACCGGGGTGTTGATCGACTCGTCCTTGTCGTAAATGTGGCCACACACACAAGCCACTGGCTGCTTCTCCCGCCAGGCCATCAAGGCGAAGCCGTGATCCATACTGGTCAGCTGCCGAGCCAGTTTTTGATAGAGCTTCTTCTTGCCGCTGGGAGATGAGCCGAAGGCTGTGGGTGGCAGGCTGTCGTCCAGTTTGGTCCAAAACTGAATTAACTGGCTGCGATCAGACGCAGTGGCTCTGGAGAGGGTAAATAGTGGCTTCAAGGTGTGTTGCAGTCGAGTGGTAGAAAATGACCGGCTGCGAGTTGAAAGTGGTTGAGCTCCGGGGAGCCCAACCACTACTGCATCAACCGAGTTTACTCAGCGCTGGGGCCGGCAGCGGCAATCTCTTCGCTAACTTCGAATTTAATGATGTTGGCGGCAAAGAGTTTGGCAAGCTTTTGGGCGGCTTCGTCATAGGCGCCGGCATCGCTCCAGGCTTTGCGTGGGTTCAGGTAGGAGGCATCGACACCGGGTACTGCTTGAGGGATATCCAGGTTCATGGCGTCGAGGTGCTCGGTGGCAACACCATCCAGGGCGCCGCTTTGGATGGCAGCAACTACAGCTCGGGTCACCGGAATCGGGAAGCGGGAACCGTCGCCGCCAGCGCCGCCGGAGCCACCGGTCCAACCGGTATTAACCAGGTAGACGCTGGCGCCAAAGTCCTGAATGCGCTTCATCAGCAGTTCGGCGTATTCGCGGGCCGGGCGAGGCATGAACGGCGCGCCGAAACAGGTGGAGAAGGTGGGGTTGATACCCGCTTCCGCACCCAGTTCCGTGGAGCCAACACGAGCGGTATAGCCCGACAGGAAGTGGTAGGCCGCGGCTTCCTTGTTGAGGATGGCAACCGGTGGCAGTACGCCGGTTACGTCACAGGTCAGGAAGATCACGTTTTTGGGCTCGCCGGCGCGGTTCTCTACCACGCGCATTTCAACGTGCTCCAGCGGGTAAGAGCAGCGGCCGTTTTCGGTCAGGCTGGTATCCGCGTAATCGGGTACACGAGTGTCCGGGTCGTGGATAACGTTCTCAACGATGGAGCCAAAGCGGATGGCATCCCAGATAACGGGCTCGTTCTTTTGACTCAGATCGATGGTTTTGGCGTAGCAACCGCCCTCCATATTAAATACGGTGCCCTTGGCCCAACCGTGCTCGTCGTCGCCAATCAGGTAGCGTTCCGGGTCGGCGGAGAGGGTGGTTTTACCGGTGCCGGAAAGGCCGAAGAAGAGGCAGGTGTCGCCATCTTTGCCGACGTTGGCCGAGCAGTGCATGGGCATAACGTCTTTCTCTGGCAGCAGGAAGTTCTGCACAGAGAACATCGATTTTTTCATCTCACCGGCGTACTTCATACCGGCAATCAGCACTTTGCGTTGGGCAAAGTTGATGCAGACAATACCATCGGAGTTGGTGCCATCGCGCTCGGGCAGACACTCGAAGTTGGCGGCATGCAGAATGCGCCACTCTTCTTTACCTTTGGGGTTGTAGTTGTCTGAGCGGATAAACATGTTCAGGGCAAACAGGCTGTGCCACGCGGTTTCGGTGGTCACCACAACGGGGATGTAGTAGTCGTTGTCTTGGGCGACATGCAGGTGCGAAACGAAGGTATCGTTTTGCACCAGATACTCTTCGACGCGATCCCAAAGCAGATCAAATTTGTCGGCGGGGAATGGGCGGTTGACGCCACCCCAGTCAATGGCTTCTGCGGTGGAAGGCTCTTCGACGATAAAGCGATCAGCTGGCGAACGTCCGGTTCGCGCTCCGGTTTCTGAAACAAAGGCTCCGGTGTGAGATAGGTAACCCTCGTTGCGACTCAATGCTTGTTCGATCAGCAATGGCGCAGTCAAATCCATGTGTTCGGTGGCCGTGGCTTCTTCTATCTGTGTCATTAGGCTAGTCCTGTGAGCTGCTAGTAGTGTGTGGCCGGGTCAAGTTAGTGGGCAATAAACTTACCTGGGCAATGGCCACAAGATCACCGGTAAGTACGTATATTTTGTTGGCGAGTCAGCCCTCCTGGCTGGCTCAACTTAGCTCGCGTGCTAGAGCGGGGCTCTATCAGATTGTGCGGGCTCAGCTGCTTTACTCTTGCCCTTCCTGTGGGATTGGGTTGAGGGCGCGAAGTATGACAGAAAACAGTGCATTAGGCGATCTTCACACCCGGTAATTTAGCCAACTTAGGGCTGTATTTTAGTCGTATTCTGTTGCGTGCTATCAATGCAGAGTGGGGTGGTTATCGGGAAATAGCTCGGATAAATCATCCATGTCAAATTGATAGCGTTGATGGCAGAACTGGCAATCAATAATAATTGTTGGGCTTTCCGCCAGCATGGTCATCACCTCGGTTTCTCCCAGCGCGCTCAATGCCTGGGCAGAGCGCTCACGGGAACAGCTGCATTGGAACGCAACCGGTGTGGCCGCGAGCAGGCGTATCGGGAATTCATTAAGCAATCTGTGCACCAGAGTTTGCGGCGCAAGCTCCAGGAGCTCTTCGGCCTTAACCGTAGAGACCAGATGCACGGCGGTCTGCCAGTGGTCTAGGTTCTCCTCTTCGGTGGCGACATTGCTTTTCGGTAGCGCCTGCAGCAGCAGGCCAGCGCAGCGCTGTTGGTTGCGGGCAAGCCAAATGCGGGTGCCAATCTGCTCGGATTGGGAAAAATAGTGTTCCAGGCAGGCGGCCAGGTTGGGTGCATCCAGGGGCACAATGCCCTGGTAACGTTCGCCTTTATCCGGATCGATAATCAGCGCCAGAATACCATCGTTGCCAACCAGTGCCTGCAGGTCGTTGGGCAGCGGGGTGGTTTCGTCCACCTCTTCATTGAGCCTGGCAATGGCCCGCACCTGCTGTTGGTGAGTGCACTCGGCCATAATCATCGACAGTGGGCCGGAGCCTCGCGCCTGCAGGGTTAATATGCCATCGAACTTGAGGGTTGCGGCGAGCAGGCTGACGGCACTGAGAAAATCACCCAGCAGCTGTTGAATGACGGTGGGAAGATCATTATTGCTAATGACCTGCTGATAGCTCTGTTCAAGCTGAACAAATTCGCCGCGGATATCGGCGTTGTCGAAGAGAAATCGGCACTGCTGGTCGGACATGGTGGTGTTCTGGTTCCGTTAACTTAGCGGTCAGGAGGGGCGAGAGGAGCCTGTGGGCTCGGCAAAGTGGCTATTGTACTCGATCTGGGCAGGCTGAGAAGCGCTGCCGGCGGCCGGGATTGCTGTAGCAACTGTTGTGCGGCCAATCGCTGTGCTCTATTCCCGGCCAAGGCACTACTGACAGTAGCGATCAATGGCCTGGCGCAGTTGGCCCTCGCGTTCGGCGCGCTCCTCTTCGGTAATCTCATAGGTGGAGCCATCCGGTCGCTCGAAATAGACCGGCCCGGAGATCTTGCGCAGGGAGTCACGGGCGATAGCGCACTGTTTCTGTTTGGCGGCACTGGCCTTTTGCGCCTCGCGTTCTTCAGATTCGCGCACTGCCCGCTCGGCTTCGGTTTCCGGCAGATCTCTGCCGCGCGCTTGTACCGGCTCGCTGGCGGTGACATTAATGGTGCCGAGGTCGTCACTGACATCGTCGGCCCGATTGGTTTCCGGCTTGCGGTCGCTGTAGTGCACCTTGCCGTTGTCATCCACCCAGCGATAGATCTGGGCGTTCAAATAACCTGGCATTGCGGCCAGTACCACCGCGCAGGTGGCAAGCATTGCTCTTACGTTCATAAATCCTGCTGCAGCTGTTTACTTTCGGTTTTGTCCTGCTCAAAGGGGGCGTCCGGAGCCATGGACGCGAAATGGTCATACAGGCCGCTCGACTGGCTGGCCGGCAGGCCGTAACGCTCCAGGATGGACGCTTCTGACTCCAGTGCCAGCGGGTGGTCCAGCACCATCTGATTGCCCTTGTCATCACTGAAGCGGATGAACTCACCCTGGTAGCCGTAGAGCATCTCGGCAAAGTGGCTGAAGTCCCGGATTGGCGTGCCGTTGACCTCGCTGATGATCCAGTTGCTCCAGTTGTGATAACCGAGGTTCACATCAGCGGCGAGCACCTTCAGTGCCACCACCAGTTCCCGTTGCTCGGGCTTGGCCCACTCGTTACGGGCATGCAGAAAATCGATCGGTGCCTGTCGCGGCCAGTCGTGGCCCCAACGTTTGATCAAGTTCATGTTGAGCGGCACAAACACCACACCACCGTAGACAATATAGCGGGGCTGCTGATCGTACTGCAGACCCTGCACCAGGGTGCGGCTGGTGTCGGCCTGGTCGGCGGTAATGGTGACGGTTAAGCGGTGCCCCGCCCGCGCCAGTTGCAGGCGCAGCGGGTCGCCCGGCTGCAGGTCATCGACGATGTATTTGTAGTCGGTGCGCAGATCCTCGGCCAGGCGGATGGTCTGGTCGTTGGCGATGGGGTGGTTGTTAATCGCCAGTAGGACGTCGTTCTCCTGGACCTGGCCAAAGGCGGAGCTGTCGGCAAACACCTTGGTGACCAACACCCCCTGTTCGCTATTTTCCAGGCCGTGTGCCCTTCGGCTGGCGGGGCTCTCCAGACTTTGGGTGCGAAAGCCGAGATCAGGCACGCCATTGAAGACGCCATCTTCGGCATCTTTAAGAACATGATTGATGATCGGCGGTGGCACGAAGTAGCCCTGGTTTTCGGCGTTGGCGCCGGCGTTGGCCTGCATAACGACACCGACGATCTTGTTGTCGACAATCACCGGGCCGCCGCTGTTGCCGGGGTTGATGGCGGCGTCTATCTGCCCGGCCAACAGATAGCTGCCGGCGTGGGCGTAGCGCTGATGCTCCACCCGGGAGAGCACACCGCGGGTGATGCTGAGGGTCTGACCGCCAAAGGGGAAGCCGAATACCGAGACCTCGGTCAAAGGCGCCGGCAGCTTGCCGATGGTCAGCGGCTTTAAACCATCGAAGAAGTGCTGATCATTCACCGCGACAATCGCCAGATCCGCCTCATGGGAGACAAACTCCACCGAGGCCAGGTACTTCTGCGGGTCATCGTGCTTCTGCACCTGCAGGTAACGGGCATCGGCCACCACATGGGCATTGGTAAGAATGCGATTGCCACTGATAACGGCACCGGAACCACTGGTCTGCTCCAGGTTCAGCAGGCGCCAGGGGGTGAAGTAATCGGGCGCGGCGCGGGTGGTGTAAATCTTTATCACCGCCTGCTTGAGGCGTAGCAGTTCGTTTGCATCACCGGCGGATACCAGGCTGCAGGTGCACAGCAGCACCAGGCTTATTAAGGGGGAGAGAAGCGAGGCAGGGAAGTCAGATTTCTGCATAGTCAGCCTGGTTCCGGTGCTGAGAGTTGGTCGAACGGTCCGGCGTATTACTCAAACCAGTTTAGCCAAGATTGATGGGGTGGGTCTTGGCTGGGACCATTTTGGCGCGAATCCCAGCTCAGCCCAGTCAGCTCTGCCCCAATCTGTGTGCCAGTACTCTTTTTTGCCCGGTTCGGCCTGTCCCAGTCTGCATCTGGTGGTTGGCGGCGTTGTCACTCCGGGTCTTTCAGCAGGTCGCGGAAGCGATGAATCAGCCGCCGCTCGCGTTTATTGGGCCGGTGATCAAAGTGGGCGTGGGCGGCGCCCGCCGCTTTGCGTTCGACGGCGGCCTGTTCCCGTCGCTGCTTGCTGGCGGGGGTCTCTTCATAGAGGGTTTGCGCCTCGGGGGCGCCCCGACGCTGATCCGAAAGCGCGACAATGGTGACCTCGGTTTTGTCGAAGCCGCGGGTAATGGTGAGGGTGAGACCGGGCGTTACATCTTTACTGGCTTTAACCCGTTGGCCATCACACTGGACCTTGCCGCCATCAATTGCCTGCTTGGCGAGGCTGCGCGTTTTAAAAAAGCGGGCCGCCCAGAGCCATTTATCAATGCGTACCTTATCCATCTGCCTTCGTGGTTGTGCTCTTCTGCTAACCAGTGCCCAAGCGCTGGAGCAGTTCTTGCGGGTTGAGAGAGACTGGAACTCAGCCTGCCTGTAGCCGGCCTGAGGGCGCGCGGCTGAGCTATATCGAGCCACTATGACAGCCGTCATTCACGGCGGCAAGCCTCTCGGACTTTTTGCTCTTATCCTGTGCAGCCGATTTCCGCTAGAATGGCGCCGCCTTAGATTGGCTCAGGAGATTCAAGGCTTGCGGATTGTACAGGTGTTGCCCGAACTGAATGCCGGTGGTGTTGAGCGCGGGACGGTTGAGTTTGCCCGTTTTCTGGTGGAGCAGGGTCACGAGTCGATTGTGATCTCGGCCGGTGGTCGACAGGTGGCGCTGCTTGAGCAGGAGGGGTCGCGCCATATTGCCTTTCCAGTGCACAAGAAGAGCCTCTGGTCGTTTACCAAGGTGCGCTCTTTACGCCGCCTGCTGGACAGCATCGACGCCGATATCGTCCACGTCCGTTCGCGCATGCCGGCCTGGTTGGTGTGGCTGGCCATCGGTCGGCGGCCAAGGGCCAGGCGGCCAGGATTGGTTTCCACCTTTCATGGGCTCTATTCGGTCAATGGCTACAGCGCCATTATGGGCTGTGGCGACCGGGTGATAGCGATCAGCGAGTGTGTGCGCGACTACATAGTGGGCAACTACCCGAAGGTCTCACCGGCTAAGATCACCCTGGTGCATCGCGGCGTCGATCGTCGGCTATTTCCGGCGGACTTCCAGGTGAATGCCGAGTGGCGAGAAGCATTTTTCAGCCAGTATCCGGAGCTGGCCAATAAGCCGCTACTGCTGATGCCCGGCCGGCTGAGCCGCTGGAAGGGGCAGACCGAATTTATTGATTTGATGGCGTCGTTGAAGGCAGACGGCATCGATTGCCACGGCCTGATTGTGGGGGGGCCAAGCCCCGGTAAAGAGGAGTATGAGCAGGAGCTCAAGCAGCGCGTGGCGGCCGAGGGGTTGAGCGAGATGATCACCTTTCTCGGGCACCGCAATGATATTGCCAACCTCTATGGCATCAGTCGGCTGGTGCTTAACCTGTCGCAACACCCCGAGCCCTTTGGTCGCACCGTGATCGAGGCGCTGGCGGTGGGCACCCCGGTGGTGGCTTTTAACAGCGGCGGGCCGGCGGAGTCGCTGGCAGCCTGTTTCCCTGAGGGGCTGGTGGCCGATGGTGATATGTCCACACTCAAAGCAAAGGTGACGGAGCTGCTGGCCTCAACACCGGCGGTGCAGCTGAGCGAGGAGTTCACCCTGGCGACCCAGGCGGGTAAAACGGTTCAAGTCTACCAGCAGGTGCTGGCCGGGCGCGGCGACGTGGTTTGAGCTAAGCGCGCCATCCGCTTATATTGGCGGCGCTTGCGAGCAGGAGGCTAGCCCCACGCCGCCCAATTTAATAGCTGTTCAATCGATATCCATGGGAATGGCGAACAGCCAAGAACCTAAAAGCAAAGAGCAAAGAGAAAGAAGATTACATGCGCATTCTCCACGTTGCACACCAGCAGTTGCGTAAATATGGGCACAATCGTGTCAGCTGGGCGCAAAAGCTCTATTTTGGCTTAATTCGCAGTGGTCACTGTGTGCAAGCCTTTAGCGACCGTGATGTGGCCGCCTTTGAGGCGCCGCTTGGAATTCGCGAGCTGGGCCGCAAAAAGGCCAATAAACGGCTGCTGCAAACCATTGAAGCGTTTGAGCCGGAGCTGATCATTGTCGGCCATTGCGACACTATCGATAACGCCACCCTGGAGGCGGCGCGCACGATTCGCCCAGGCGTGGTGATCACCGGCTGCAACAACGACCCGCTGTTTGTGCCGGACAACGTCGCCAAAATTGAGCAGCGGGTGCAGGTGGTGGACTCGATGTTCGTCTCCACCGGTGTGAGTGAACTGGCGCCCTTCACCAACGCCCGTGCCAAGCTGTGGCACATGCCCAACCCAGTCGACAGTTCCATCGAGACCTTCGACAGCTCCACCCACGATGAGCTGCCCATCGATCTGCTGTTTTGCAGCAAGGAGACCGCCTACACCCAGCGCGGCGAGCTGGTGGCCAAGCTGATGCACAATCTGCCCGAGGAGTTTGTCTTTAAAACCCCGGGCAGCTTTGGTGAGCCGGGCGTTTGGGGGCGCGACTACGACCGCACCTTGGCGGCCAGCAAAATGGGGTTAAACCTCAATCGCCAGGAGGGGCTCTATTGGTACTCTTCCGCGCGCATGGCGCAGCTGGTGGGCAACGGTCTACTGACCTTCACCCACAGCGGCGGCCGGTTTGACGAGTTATTGCCGCCGGAGACCCTGGTCTACTTTTCCGATGTGGATGAACTCGAGCAGCAGCTGCGCGACTTCTTCTACGACAACGCCAAGCGCCGTTACTGGGCTTCGCGGGCGCGGGAGTTTTTCCACAAAGAGATCAACGCCACGCTCTACGCCCAGTACATCGTCGAAGCCTCCATGGGGTTGCCCTTTTCACACGACTATGTTTGGCACCGATGACCATCGTTGACTTGGGGCCGTTGGACAACGCCTTTACCCAAGGTGGTAACCGTCTCTGTTTCTCTGATCCAAGAGATGCCGGGCGTTGCATTAAGGTGCTGCGCCCGGATCGCCTGCCGGCCATCAAGAGGGCCAAATATCGTTTCCCCCGCAATTTAAAACCACTGCACTATTTTGATGATAACTGGCAGGAGCTGCGTATCTATCAGCAGATCGAGCGCTTGGTGGGGGAGGCCGCTTTTCAATTGATTCCCCGCTGCTTTGGTATGGTCGATACCAACCATGGCCCAGGGCTGGTGAGTGAAATGATCACCGACAGCGATGGCCGGGTCTCGCTGTCGCTGAAGCAGTGTGTCTGGCAGCAGGGCCGGGAACCTAAACTGATGGCCGCCGTCCACGCTTTCATCAAACGGTGGGGGGAGCTGGGTATGCCCTCGCGCAATTTGTTGCTGCATAACATAGTCGTGCAGCAACAAACAGATGATCGCCTGCGTTTGGTGGTGATTGATGGGCTGGGCTGGCCGGATCTGCTGCCTCTGGCCAACTGGCTGCCGAGCCTGGCTCGGGCCAAGGCTCAGCGTAAGGCCGAGCGGCTGCTGGCGGCGATTGATAACCTTATCAATAACCAGAAAACCGGAAAGAGTTGGGGTTACCACGGTTGGCTGGAGGATGATCAGCGACAGCTGAGTAAGGCATCCGCCAGGCAGTCAGAAAATTAATGATTTACAGGATACAAGCTTGACGACCATAAAGTTTGCACCCGTTTTAGCGGGTGCTGCGGTGGGCGGCGCCGAAAATTTCTACGCCCGTTTTGTTGCCGAGATGCAGCGCCGTAGCGACTACTCCATTCGCGCCTTCACCCGTCCAAATCCACGCCGCCAGCAGGTGATGGCGGCCGCGGGTGTCGAGATGGAGCTGTTTCGTTTCGGCGGCCGTTTCAATTTTTGGGACCACTACTTCTATCGTCGGGCACTGCGCCGCTTTGCCCCGGATATCGTCATGACCTTTATGGGGCGGGCGACGTTGCTAACGCCTCCTGGTGACTACAAATTGGTGGCCAGGCTCGGCCACTACTACGACCTGAAATCCTACCGCCACTGCGACTACTGGGTGGGCATCACCCGAGGTATCTGCCGGCATATGATTCAGGGCGGGCTACCCGCCGAGCGGGTGGTGCATATCCCCAACTTCATCGATGAGGTGCGGGCACCGGCCCTGCCGCGGGACAGTTTTCAAACCCCCACCGATCAACCACTACTGCTGGCGTTTGGCCGTTTGCATCGCAATAAGGGCTTTGATGTGTTGCTGAAAGCGCTGGCCAAACTACCCGAAGGGGTGCTCTGGCTGGCGGGCGCCGGGCCGGAGGAGGGCGCCTTAAAAGCGCTGGCGGAGGAGTTGTCGATTACCGACCGGGTCCGCTTTTTGGGGTGGCGGGACGACATCAACGCCCTGCTGGCCACGGCCGACCTGTTTGTCTGTCCCTCTCGCCACGAGGGCTTGGGGAGCATTTTGTTGGAGGCCTGGTATCACCAGTGTCCGGTGGTGGCGGCGGCATCCCAGGGGCCGTCGGAGGTGATCACCCATGGGGTCGATGGCTTGCTGGTACCGATTGATGATGTACAGGCGCTGGTGGCAGCCATCAGCCAAGTGCTGAACGACAGGCCGGCCGCGGCCGAGCTGGTTGCCCAAGGGGCCAGTGCCTACAGTCGCGACTACAGCGTTGAGCGCATCATTGAAAAGTACCAACAGTTTTTTGGAGAAATTACTCAATGATTGCTGTCGGCCTGGGCCTGCTATAGCCACCGGCCGTACAGGGGCGCTTTGAAACGCCCCCGTTTTTTAATTGCTGAGTAATTCCGACAAATTGTAGTGGGCGAATACTCTGGCAATTTTTTCGTCGTTACCACCACGCTTCGCTTTGTTTTTGCGCTTTAAATTGGTTTTCTGCGAGCCGGGAATCAGATGAAAGCGCATGGACCAGTCGCGGTCATCGGCAATCTTAGCGCACAGGGTGCCATTTTTAAGCGACATGGCTTTTAGCCAAATATCGTCGGCATTGGGCGCCAGTTGTAAAAAGAGCTCTTTATTAAAAATATCCGGGTGGAAACAGCCAGGAAAATAGAGCACGCCACCCACTCCCGTAGGGAATATATCCAGCCCGGGCTTTGTTTTACCGGTGTTAAAGTCCCATTGCTTGTAGGGCAGAAGCTTGCCTGAGTCATCGTTTAATATTCGATGTGCCCGGTGGCAGTGAATCATATCAGGCTGCCGCAGATAAGCGCTGTAAAGCTGGGCCACCATATCCATTGGGTAGAGCAGGTCGTCGTCAGCGGTGATGACCAACGCATCGGGGTACTTTTGCAGTGTGTAAAAGAATTTGGTGTAGGGCCCGAGGTCTTCATCCACGTAGACAATTTCCAAACCACGCTGATGTTGCAGCTGCAAACTCACCGGTAACGTTTCCGGTGAAAAATCCTGGGCGGCAACATTCAAAACAATGCGGTCGGCTTTCAAAGTTTGCCGCATTAGGCTCTCAATGGTGAGGCAGACATTATCAATGCGTTTGTCATAGGTGGTCAGGCTGATGACTATCTCGTGCGCACAACTATTACCGACGCCAGGCTCCTTGCCAGCGAGTAACCGTTCTTCCAGTAATAGGCTCAGATTGACCACGCGATTCAATCCAACACTTTCAACTTGCTCTTTATGACGGCGCTTGCGTCGGCGGTTGCGAAACAGGGGGAGTAGTGGTGGCATGAACGAAGGTCTTCCTATTGCGATAATTGCGAGTTGTGAATGAATTTCTTCTTAACAAGTAACTGCACCAGCTGCTCGCTGACGACAAAATGGTAATTGGCGGCCTGCGCTCGAGGCGGTGCGGATAGCAGCTGAGATTCGTCACACCAGCCAATCTCGCCTTTTTGTTGCAGGGCGGTAATGGACTTCTCCAGCTTGTTTAATCGGTTGTGTTTGCGGGAGTTTAGCGCAATCACGCCAACCTGAGCTTGTGTGTTAAGCGCCTCACCCAACATAGAAGCCGAATCGGCGGTTACCCAAATTTGACTGGCGGCGGCCAGTTGTTGCGGCAGCCAGTCGGCCGATAAGGTCTCCACGGCGAAAAACTCGGCGTTACTGCTCTGCTGACAAAACACCTGCAGCAGCTCATCGGTACTTTTGGGGGTGCGCCTGGAGCTGGAGATACGCCACTGAATATCGGGGTATTGGTTGAGCAGTGTTTTAAGTTGAGCCAGTAACCGCTCTTCCTGCCACACAAAGTGGTTGCTCTCACCACCAATTAAAATCAACCCGCGATTGGGCTCGGGGTGGCTGTCGACCACAGAGGAGAGCGCGGTGGGCACCACCAGACGACGTCCGCCGGTGGCAAAGCCATCGTGCTGCGGGGTGATGATTACGTCGAACAGCCACGGCGGCACACTGGTGGGGTTGTGAATTACCACGGCGGCGGCGCCATAGGTGCGTTTGGCGGCGATCGTTGGCCAGTGGGTCAGGCGCCCGGCGGCCAATGCCATATCGGGCTTCGGCAGATGCTTAAGCTCCGGCCAGCGCTTGCTGAGTAGCGCCCGCAAGGTATGCTGTAAACCCGACACGTCTATGTTGACCAACTCGACCGGTAACAGGCGTTGCAGACCTTCCACAAGTGCTTGTGTCTGTTTTTCATGGCCGAGTTTGCCATCAACAAATCGCCAGATCACAAATGGGGAAATTGAATTCATTGCGGTGGCCTTATTGAATTAAGGCATGATTTCGTCAAAGTGGTAAATCGCTGGGTACTCTTCCACCCGTCTCGGGCGCTGGCTATCGGGCTGGTGTATGCACAGCAGGTGGCGTATGCCAAAGTTCTCTGCGGCTTTTAAAATTCGCACGGTATCGTCAATAAAGAGCGTGCGTTCGGGATCAAATTGCTCAATGGCGTGCAGTCTCTGCCAAAATTCCTGGTGTTCTTTGGGGTATTTGAATTGGTGAGAGGATATCACAACGTCCAACCAGCGGTTAATCTGGGTAACTTCCAACTTAAGCTGCAGAGATTGTTGGTGGGCATTGGTAATGAGTACCAGTTTTTTATCCAGTGCCTTCAACGATGCTAGAAAACCTTCAACATAGGGTCGCACGCAAATCTTATGTTGCACCTCCCGTTTCAACTCTCCGACATTGAGCTGCAGTGCCGCTGACCAGTGATCCAGGCAATACCAGTTAAGCGTGCCCTCGTGGCTGCGGAACTGGTGCTCTAACACCCGTTTGGCCTCTTCCCGGCTTAACTTATTTACCTGCGCATAGTGCGCCGGCAGATGTTCCAGCCAAAAATAGTTATCGAAGTGAAGGTCGAGCAAGGTGCCGTCCATATCCAACAAAACAGTGTCGATTTGTTGCCAGTCTATCGAAGGGGGCGAGTGGGGGGGCATGGCATCATTGGTTAATTAAACAAGTGGCGGTAGTATGCCGTTAATCGGGTGAGGATTGAAGTCAGTCAGAAGTCTAACTGTGGCCTTGCCAAAAGCTTTAGAGTGGTAACGCGGTAGCATCCGTAGGCGATGGATCGAGCTATTAGTTAAAGCGAATGTAGTCAAACAGAAAGAGGATTTTTCATGGATAAAGAGCTGTTAGCACAGGTAGTTACTATTTCCCGTACAGCCGGTGAGGCTATTTTAGAGGTATACAATCGGGATTCCGGTTTTAATGTCGATGCTAAAGCTGATAATTCCCCCGTGACTGAGGCCGACCTGGCCGCTCACAAAATTCTGCATCCGGCATTAGAGGCGCTGTTGCCGGGTGTTCCTGTGCTTTCGGAAGAGTCGGCTCTGCCGCCTTTCTCAGAGCGTTCCAGCTGGGATCGCTACTGGATCATTGACCCCTTGGACGGCACCAAGGAGTTTATCAAACGCAACGGTGAATTTACCGTTAATGTGGCGCTGATCGACCAAGGTGTACCGGTACTGGGGGTGGTTTACGTGCCTGTGCTGGATATCACCTACTCCGGCATTAAAGGCCTGGGCGCTTGGAAGGTTAGCCAGGGAGAGGAGCAGGCGATTCAGGTGCGCACGCTGGCCGAGCGCCAAGCCACTGGCCTGCCAATCGAAGTGGTGGCCAGCCGCAGTCACGGTGCCGACGCCGTTGATGCCATGCTCGACAAGCTCACCGCGGCCCTGGGCCCGGTAGATACCAAAAATATGGGCAGTTCGCTGAAGCTCTGCCTGGTGGCTGAAGGGCAGGCCGACCTCTATCCTCGTTTGGCGCTCACCTCCGAGTGGGATACCGCTGCCGCTCAGGCGGTGGTTGAAGCGGCCGGTGGCCAGGTGATGGATATCGACTTTAATGTACTGCGTTACAACACCAAGGACGATATTCTCAACCCCTACTTCTACGTGGTGGGTGATTCCGCCTACGATTGGCCAGCGTTGTTAAGCAACTGATACAGCCAATCGATGAGTCGCCCTGGCAGAAACACTGTGGCTGCCAGGGCGATTAACCTCCAAGTAAGATATCCGTTTCAGTTTTAGCAATGGCTCTTTGCTGCTGGTCGTCAGCAGGGGCCTGAAAACCTGTTATACGCTACTCCAGTGGCGGGTATGACCTGTACACCAAACGTACACCTGCCCCGGCACCTATTATTTGGTGGTTGTGGGGTTGTTGATGATTGGCGCGTCATGGGAAATGTGACCCATTTCCACGCGTATTCCGAAAGGTTAGCGCTATAGTTCATAATCTTTGGCTGCCTGAGGGCGGCCAAGAGTGTATGCTGGGCTGTGGCCCTACAAAACTCAAAACAGCAGAATCAAAAATAAGTCGCTATAACAACAGGTAAAAGGGAAGGGTAAGTCTGGGTAGGTTTCTATCCCATGAGTTATCCGGACAGGTGCAGTGCCATTGACTATGGAGTGCTGTGCCAATGTTCTTCAGGGTTGTATGGACGCAGGGCACATTCGATCGGTTGCCAGATTACCGTTCAGGTAACGGTGCTGATTGTGAGTGATGCCTAGAAGGTGCTGGTCACGCTGCCACTTAGCCACCGCCATCGTTAGTGATTGGCGTGTAGCGAAGATAGCCGCAGCCGCAGGATAAATAGCAAGGTGCCCATCCAGGTATGTCACACGTACTTGGTCGTCCAACTCTCTCCTATGAGGCTAATGTTATGAAAGAGCCGAAAATCCCTGTCAATGTCGATCAGCAGATCTCCGATATGACCAAAAGTCGAATCCAGGCCGAGATCACAAACTTGCAGCGTCAACTTGAGCAGATCAGTATCGATTCCAGTTCGGTCGATTTTGCCATGCTCGAAACCTACAAAGAGATGATTAATTCCCGTCGTCAACTGCTCTCCAATCTACCCTACAGCTTCTAATTCCATTGCCGCCAACCCAAAAGTTGGCGGCAACCATTCATGGTGTGCCGCCTGATTCCTCAGGGGTTTGCGCGTCTTTCCTCCTCTGCCGAGGCACTGTTCCAGCAATTGTCAGAAATGAGCGCTGTGTCATCCTGCAGAGAGTAACTCCGTCTGTTTTCGGCCAGCGGATAGCAATCGGACTGCTAGATTTAAATTGTTGACTGACCTGTTAACTGGCAACCTTTGCATAGGTTGCTTGCCGGTCAGCTGATGGTAATTGGCCATGGGCAATGAATTTCTTCTATTGGGAGTCCCGATTTATGGAACCTGCGCGCAGTTTAGATCCTACCTTTTGGTACGTCGTTAACCATCGTTACAAGCACTTGGTTTATCGCAGCAAAGATCGGGCAAAAGCCAAAGCCTATGCGCTGGCCCGCAACAAGAGTCCATTGGATGAGTCGGAGTACGCGGTGGTCTCCGGCTCCCAGCTGAAGGTACAAGGCCTGGAGTTTGGTGTAAAAAGCCCCGCCGTTAACTGATTTTGGCGGCCATAACCTGGCCGCCAAAACCTCTCACCCGCCATGTCCAAGGGCCGGTTCACCGGGGCCTTGGCATGGATGGCGCAAGCGGCCCCTGGCCTCTGCTGCAAACCCGTCAAAGCAGCGCCAAATCCCCCCTCAATCTTGTTGTAGTAACACCAACAACTGCGTGTTTGTCGTGTTTACTACAGCTCTGTTGGTTTGCTAAACCCCTTATAAATCATTGAGTTATTGGCTCGACTGGGGCGGGCTCACTCTTTGCACCGGATCTACAAAAGCGGGTGTTCCGGCTACAACCCTGGTTGTTGTTCGGTACACCCCCGCCCAAGCCTAAACACAGGGGAAGACCGGTCTATGAAAGCCAAAGAGATTGCAGAACTGCTTGACGAACCCGCGTGTGAACACAACAAAAAATCCAAATCCGGCTGTGCCAAACCCAAGCCGGGTTCGGCCGCAGGGGGTTGCGCCTTCGACGGTGCTCAGATCGCCTTGCTGCCCATTGCTGATGTTGCTCACGTAGTGCATGGCCCCATCGCCTGTGCCGGTAGCAGCTGGGATAACCGGGGTACTCGTAGCAGCGGCCCCGATCTCTTTCGTGTGGGTATGACCACCGACCTCACCGAACAAGACGTGGTAATGGGACGCGGTGAGAAGCGTCTGTTCCACTCCATCAAACAAGCGGTTGAAGATTACAATCCACCTGCTGTATTTGTTTATAACACCTGTGTGCCCGCGCTAATTGGTGATGACATTGATGCCGTGTGTAAAGCCGCACAGGAGCGCTGGGGTGTGCCGGTTGTGCCCATCGACAGCGCCGGCTTCTACGGCACCAAAAACCTCGGTAATCGCATCGCTGCCGACGCGATGGTTAAGCATGTGATTGGCACCCGCGAGCCAGAGCCGATCCCAGGGTTTGCCCATCGCGAAGGCATCAAGGTGCACGATGTAAACCTGGTGGGTGAATACAACATCGCCGGTGAGTTTTGGTTTGTGTTGCCGCTGCTCGATAAGCTCGGCCTACGGGTACTCTGCACCCTCTCCGGTGACGCTCGTTTCCACGAAGTGCAAACCATGCACCGCGCCGAAGTGAATATGATGGTGTGCTCCAAAGCTATGTTGAACGTGGCCCGCAAAATGGAAGACCAATACCAAATTCCTTGGTTCGAAGGCAGCTTCTACGGCATTACCGATACCTCCGAAGCCCTGCGAGGCTTTGCCAAACTCATCAATGATGACGATTTAACTGCACGCACTGAAGCGCTCATCGAGAGCGAAGAGAAGCGCATTCGTGAAGAACTCAATAAATGGCGCCCGCGCTTAGAAGGCAAGCGCGTACTGCTCTTCACCGGCGGTGTGAAATCCTGGTCGGTGATCTCTGCTCTGCAAGACTTGGGCATGAAGGTAGTTGCCACCGGTACCAAAAAGTCCACGGAAGAGGATAAAGCCCGGATCCGTGAGTTGATGGGCGACGACACCCTGATGATCGACGACGGTAACCCGAAAGAGCTGCTGCGCATCGTAAAAGACTACCAGGCCGACATACTCATCGCCGGTGGCCGCAACATGTACACCGCGCTCAAAGCCCGTGTGCCCTTCCTCGATATCAACCAAGAGCGCGAATTTGGCTACGCCGGTTACGACGGCATGCTGGAATTGGTGCGCCAGCTGACATTGACGCTGGAGAGCCCGGTGTGGAACGCCGCCCGCAGCAAAGCGCCCTGGGAGAGCAGTGTCGCAGAGCCGGCCACAGTCGGGCTGCCGTTAACCGCCAGCAACGAACCCGCAGCCAATGACGTGGTGGAGGCCTGATATGACCGAAGTCATCAAACGCAAGAAAGCCCTTTCAGTTAGCCCTTTAAAAGCGAGCCAAACCGTCGGTGCCTCTCTGGCGTTTTTGGGCTTCTCCCGGGCTATGCCGATCATGCATGGCTCGCAGGGTTGTACAGCCTTCGCCAAGGTCTTCTTTGTGCGCCACTTCCGCGAGCCGATTCCCCTGCAGACCACCGCCATGGACCAGGTGAGTTCCGTGATGGGCGCCGACGAAAACATTGTCGAGGCGCTGAAAAACATCTGCGAAAAGAACTCACCCAGCATTCTCGGCATGGTGACTACCGGCTTGGCTGAGACGCAGGGGGCCGACGTGCACGGCTCGGTTAAGCGGTTCAAGGCCAAGTACCCGCAGTTTGAAAACAACCATGTGGTGTCGGTCAATACCCCCGACTTTACCGGCAGCTTCGAGAGCGGTTTCGCGCTGGCACTGAAAGCGATTCTGGAAACCCTGATTCCGCAAACCTACTTTCCGGCCAATGGCGACGAGCCCGAGCGCACCCGCGCCGGCGTTCGCAAAAAACAGGTCAATGTTCTCTGCCATGCCAATCTCACCCCGGGTGACCTGGAGTACATCGTTGAGAGTATCGAGAGTTTCGGCCTGCGCGCCATGTTGATTCCCGACCTCTCCGGCTCTCTCGACGGCCACCTCTCCGATGAAGCCTACAACCCGTTGACCACCGGTGGCCTGTCGGTGGCCGACCTGCAAACCGCCGGCGAGAGCGCGGCCACCCTGGTGGTGGGCGACTCCATCAAAGCGGCCGGTAAGGTGATGCTGGAGCGCACCGGCGTGCCCAGCCACCACTTTCCCCATCTGATGACGTTGGAAGCCGTCGACCAATGGTTGGCCACGTTATCGGAGATCAGTGGCCAGGGTGTCGCTGTGAAATGGCAGCGCCAGCGTCAGCAGCTGCAGGATGCCATGCTCGATACCCACTTTATGATCGGCACCACCCGTGTGGGTATCGCCGCCGACCCCGACCTGGTGACCGCCTTCGACGCACTGATGACCGCCATGGGTGCGGAAATGTCAGCGGTGGTGATACCGGCCAAGACCAAAACCATGGGCAAGCTCTCTGTCGACTCGGTGCAGGTCGGCGACCTGGAGGACCTGGAAAATATCGGCAAAGAGAAAGGGGTGGATATGTTGATTGGCAACTCCCACGCCTCGGCCAGTGCCGAGCGCCTGCATGTCCCTTTGTTGCGAGTCGGTTTCCCCCAATACGATCTGTTGGGTGGTTTCCAGCGTTGCTGGTTCGGTTATCGCGGTATTCAAAATACCCTGTTTGATATCGCCAATATGAAGTTGGCGCACCACCAGGATATCCAGCCTTACCACTCTGTTTATTCCCAAAAACCGGAAGCGCAGGCGATCTATCAGAATCTGGGAGAGCGAGGTCCCAACGTCTGGGGAGGTCATTGAGGTGAGCGGATTAAAGCGAAGTTTGTCGGTGGTGACCGATGAACCCCAGGAGCCACTGATGAAAGTGGCCTTCGCCTCCTCTGATCAGAAGCATGTCGATCAACATTTTGGTTCGGCGCTGGAGTTTGTCATATACGGTATCAACCCGGACAGCAAAGTGCTGTTGTCGCTGGCCGAGTTTGAAGCCATCGGCAGCGATGAAAACGAAGCCAAACTGGCGGAAAAACTGGCCATTCTTGAAGACTGCATTGCGGTCTACTGCCGCGCCTGTGGTGCCTCGGGCGTGCGTCGGCTGCTGGATATTGGTGTGCAGCCGGTAAAGGTGGTTGAGGGGGCTCTGATCGAAGACCTGATCGATGCCTTGCAAGCCGAGTTACGTCAGGGGCCGTCCAGCTGGTTGGCCAAGGCGATGACAAAAAGCACTTTAAACATCTCCCGTTTCAATGAAATGGAGATGGAAGGCTGGGATGAATAACCGCCGGCTGAATTAGCAACCCGAACAATCTCAATTAATGGAGACAAACTCATGAGTGAAGCCGTAGAAATATCAGAAAGCGTTATGGAGCACCCATTCGTACGCCAAATGGTTATTCAGTTACGCGCCATGGACAGCTATGGCACTTACGATAACTGGAGCGACGAGAAGGTCATCAACCCGCTGGTTTTAACTAAAGAGCGCAAACGCGAAATTCCAGTGGTGGGTGATCCCGATGAAGTGATCGTTGCGCGCTTGAAGGCTTACTACAACGCACTCTCTTCGCTGATTGAAAAAGAGTGTGGCCTGATGGCGGTGCCTGTGGTCAACCTCACTCACGAAGGTTTTGGTCGCGCGTTTATCGTGGTCGGCAAATTAATTGCGATGGATAAAACCCTGCGCGACGTTCACCGTTTCGGCTTTCCAACCATGGAAAAAATGATCGAAGAGGGTGAAAAAATTGTCAGCAAGGCAGCTGGATTGGTTAACGAGCATCGCACGGTAGCCGAGTTGTAATCGTCGCTGAATAACAGCGCAATGTTAGCTTTTGTTGGAGGGCAAGATCATGACTGAAGATGAATTAAAAGCTCTGAAAAAACAGGTGAGCAAGAAAAAACGTATTGCCACTGAGCTGGCTTCCGCGGTGCACGATTTGGTGGAAGACTCCCTGTGGACAGACTACAACAAGCTGGGTGAACTGGCCGAGCAAACGGCTGCGGCCTGCCGCGAGTGGGATGAAGCCAACAAAAAACTGGAAGCTGAATCCGCCACCGCCTAGTGCTTTGGCTTAGCCCAGCTATTGGAAGTTAGTCGTTTGAAGTAACGGTTGTTGGTGCTGAAATCAAGCTGTCATTGAGCTGTTCCAAAGAGTCGCTCAAGGTCGAACCGGCGCCTTAATTTGTAAATTATTCCCCGGCATTGTTGTCGCCGGGTGAAGCCCGACAGGAGGTGAATATGCCTAAGCCAGAGCGGCATGTATTTGTATGTGGTCAAGTCCGCCCGGAAAATCATCCTCGCGGTAGTTGCGGGCACACCGGTGCTCCCCAGGTGTTTCAGGCCTTTGGTGCTGCACTTACCAAGAGCGGCTTGCTCGGTAAAGTTGCGCTGACCAATACCGGTTGTTTGGGTCCATGTCAGGTGGGTACCAATGTTTTGGTCTATCCGGAAGGCACTATGTATACCCAGGTGCAAGCGGAGGATGTTGGTCAAATCGTTGAGCAACATCTGTTGAAAGGTGAGCCTGTGGTTGAGAAGCTGGCACCGGCCGAGGTTTGGTAAATCTAGGATTGGATAGCAAGCAAATGAGCGACGCAGACGTCAGTAATGTGCAGTTTATCGGGGGCGAGCGTAACTATTTTTCACGCAAAATCCCCGCCGAATTGGCTCTGGAGTTGAACCGCCTGCTGGAACTGGACTTCGCCAAAAACGATGGCCGCTCCGAGGTGCGGGGCAACCAGTACCTGGAGAGCCGTTTGTTGGCTATCCGCGACCAGTGGCCAGGTTGTGTTGATCCCTATATCGCCTTGTTCAAATTCTACTTTCGTGTAGCGCGCTATGTGGAAGCTGAACGGATTGTCTGGTCAGCCATGCGTATGATTGCCGAGCGCAACGGCTTCAGTCACAACTATCGGCGCTTAAAAAGTTGCACCATTGATTGGCTAAGCCATGACTCTGATCAGCGCCACTTTCTTTTTTGTCTGAAAGCTCTGGGTGTTATTCGCCTGCGTCGGGGCAAAGTATTTCTGGCCAAGACAGTGCTCAGCAAATTGGCGGAGCTGGATCCGCACGATGAAATTGGTGGCGGTAATTACCTTTATATTGCCGAATCTTTTTAAGCGGAGAGTGCCATGCCTGCATCGACTGAAACCGACAGCCAAACCAACGCAGTGTTTGAGCGTGAAAAAAAGTTGTTGGTTGAAATCTGGCAGGCGCTACGCCTGCGCCTGACCGATACCGGTATGGAGGACGCACTGAATGTGATCCCCCGCCCGGAACTGGCCCAATATCGACTGCAGGTCGACCCTTTCGACGGCAGTGAAACTCTGGTGGGAACCTGGCTGGATACACACGGCAGCCAGACCGGCGAAGTGCAGATTCGGCCCAATGGCAGCGTCTATGCTGAGGTGGACGTGGTGCGCGACCACCCCAACGATGTCCGCTGGTTTGTGGAGTCGGTGACGGCCTGGGGCAATCGTCAGGAGATCAAAACCGAACTCAGGTTGCTACCGGCGATCTAGTGTCAACGGGCCCTAGCCAGCGCCACCCGTAATCGTTGCTGCCGACGCCTGCCAGAATCACGTGCGACTCAGTTGTGCTGTCTGCTAACGCTGTCTGCGGGCAAGCACGCCGGCAACTAGCCTAAAACCCCGCTCTTCTATGGATAGAAAAATCAAACGGGCTACTCGGCGTCCCGCGGGGCGCTCAACTTTCTGTAGTTTGCGCCTTGGCGTGGCCGCTATGCGCTCCCTGGCCAAGAGATTCTGCGGTTCGGAAAAAGCAGCCCGGCCGATTGCCGTTGGTTTCCGTTGGGTGCAGGTGTGTGGTCATTTGTGTGGTTATTGTCGGTGCGGCTGTGACCACCAAAAAAGGGCACCGTTGTAAAGCTGTTAGGTGCCGCTGAAAATAGGCAGGCCGTGGCTTTAGACTCCGGCTGCAAATTAATCCCGACTGCGAGCGGTGGCAGTGAACTACATAGCGTGTCGGGTCAGTTATAGTGTCAACCGCTGTGTGGCTTTATCGACAGGCCCCCACAGCCAAATCTATAAGAGCGACAAGCCATGAACGTCAATAGCGATTCGCTACCCCTGCGATTTGTTATCCACCACATTCACCCCACCAGTGCCCGTCTGCGCTTTTTGTTGTCGCCGTTAACTCATATTGTCTGGCCGACGGCCTTGCCAAAGCTCTCGGAATTACTGGATGCCCGCGATTCCCAACACTGTTTAGCACTGCATCCCGCCCAGTATCTGAAACAATTGTCGCAAAGCTTACAAATTGACCCCAAGCTGTTCTCCATTGTGCCGGAGTTTCGACAATGGGTGGATACACCCGGGGCAAAGTTGCCTATCTACCTGGTGAAAGTGGAACAGGAACAGCCCTTTGCCGCCCCGGAGGGGTGCCGCTGGATCGAGTTGCCCGACTGCTTCGCACTAGAAGGCATAGAGCGGCTGATTATGCGTTGCGTTTACGACTTTTTGCTGGGCCACGACAATTAATCACTGGCCGACTGCAAGCCGATAAAACCAATAAACGATACATTTCCAGCGCGGTTGAGCCCACGTTGCTCAACTGGCGCGATATTACGCCAGCCGTCAAACACCCGAGCCGTCAAACACCCGAGCCGTCAAACCCCCGAGCCGCCAGTAACCGGTCCACTCTTGTGGCCAGGTTATCGGCAGCCAGGTGAGCCGGTGCCAGCTTTACCCACCATCAACAACCTCGTCGCTGCCAGTGGGCAGGGCTGGCGAAGTAACCGGCCACGCCTGCGGCGTGTGTCGTGAATGCGACTCTGTTGCTAATGCGACGCGATTGTTAGTGTCCCAGGGTGTCGGGAATCACCTCGATATCCTCTGGCCAACAACCAATGGGAGGGCCCAATTCTGTGCCGTCGGCGGCATTTTCAAACTTCACCAGGAAGACCTCCTGGTCCTCGTTCTCCTCCAAGTGACCGAAATTGATCACCACGCCACGAGTTCCGGCCTTGACCAATAATGCGTCTTCCTCGTAGTCCGGGAAGCTGCCGTCGTTGTGGATGTCGCGGGTGGCTAAGATGGTATCGCCGGGTTGTAACTGATACTGAGGCATCACTGGCTCCTATTTTGTCGGAAGTACTACAAACCTGTGTTTGAAGTCGTTTTCTACACACCTAACTGCGTAGTGCTGGCTATTTAATTCATTGATTTTCATCAAAAAAAATAAAGAAAAGGTGTGTGGTATAGCCATTGCACCACCTCTCTTACGAATCCTCATCGATGCCAACCGGCATTGAATGATTCCAACGGAAGACGAAATTGGGTTTAGCAAACACTTTGCCACGAGAGGAGAAGTACAGATGGTTATCTTGACTGATAGCGCAGTACAGGCGGTGACTCGTTTTATTCAGAACAGTGAAAAAAATATCGCAGGCTTACGTATTAAGGTCGATGGCGGTGGCTGCTCCGGTTTCCAATACGGTTTGCGCTTGGAAGACAGCATTGCCGAAGACGATACCGTGCAGGAAGTTAATGGCATCAACCTGGTTATTGACAAAGCCAGCGAGCCTCTGTTGGCCGGAGTGACCGTAGATTTTATCGATGGTATGGAAGGTAGTGGTTTTAAATTCGAAAACCCCAATGCAACAGCCAGCTGTGGTTGTGGCAAGTCGTTTTCTGCTTAGTGGCGAAGCATCATAACTATAGTCAGCCCACGATTTAACCGTACTCCGTTGGTGGGATAACCGCGTTGAGAGAATGGCAAGCCAGCGAGAAAAAACCAAATTAAGCTTCCTGTTCTAATCGGCTAGCAGACAGGACTTACAAACAGATTTTTGGAGGATTAGCCATGTGGGATTATTCTGAGAAGGTTCAAGAGCATTTCTTTGACCCAAGAAATGCTGGTGCAGTAGCTGACGCAAACGCCGTTGGTGATGTTGGTTCGATTAGCTGTGGCGATGCCCTGCGATTAACCTTGAAAGTTAACCCAGAGAACGAAGTCATCGAAGATGCTGGGTTCCAAACATTTGGCTGTGGTTCAGCTATTGCGTCCTCCTCGGCGCTCACTGAAATGATCAAAGGTCTGACTCTCGATGAAGCCCTGAAGATCTCCAACCAAGATATCGCCGACTATCTCGACGGCCTGCCCCCTGAAAAAATGCACTGTTCCGTTATGGGCCGTGAAGCTCTGCAGGCCGCTGTCGCCAACTACCGCGGCGAAGAGTGGAAAGACGACCACGAAGAGGGTGCTCTGATCTGTAAATGTTTCGCCGTCGATGAAGTGATGGTGGAAGAGACCATTCGTGCCAATAACCTGCATACCGTGGAAGAGGTGACCAACTACACCAAAGCGGGTGGCGGTTGTTCTTCTTGTCACGAAGCCATCGAAGCCGTGCTTACCCGCGTGCTGGCCGAAGCCGGTGAGAGCTTTGTTGCCGCCGGTGTTGGCAAAGCCGCCGCCGCTGCTCCTGCACCCGCGCCCGTTGCTGCCGCCAAGCCCAGCAAAGCCAGCGGTATGCTGAAGAAAATCAAAATCATCGAAATGGTTTTGGATTCAATCCGTCCTAACCTGCAAGCGGACGGCGGCGACGTTGAACTGGTGGATGTAGACGGCAAAATTATCTACGTGCACCTGACCGGCGCCTGTAGTGGTTGCCAAATGGCCGCGATGACGTTAGGTGGTATTCAACAGCGTTTGATTGAGGAGTTGGGTGAGTTCGTGAAGGTTCTGCCTGACACCGAAATGCCAGTTGCAATGGAAGGAGCCTAATCA
Organism: Halioxenophilus sp. WMMB6; assembly: GCF_033283405.1. Taxonomy (NCBI): domain Bacteria; kingdom Pseudomonadati; phylum Pseudomonadota; class Gammaproteobacteria; order Alteromonadales; family Alteromonadaceae; genus Halioxenophilus; species Halioxenophilus sp. WMMB6. The sequence goes on along the minus strand of NZ_JAWMQR010000002.1, from coordinate 10,104 downwards.
TGTCGGATATCTACCTGGACAACAATGCAACAACCATGGTGGATCCCGCCGTGGTTGAAGAGATGCTGCCATACTTCTCCGAGCAGTTTGGCAACCCATCTTCACTGCACAGTTTTGGTAACAAGGTTGGTCAAGCGGTAAAAAAAGCACGCAAGCAGGTGCAAAAACTCCTGGGTGCGGAATTTGATTCAGAAATTATTTTCACATCATGTGGTTCTGAAGCCGACTCCACCGCCATTATGTCTGCTCTGCGTGCCCAGCCGGATCGCAAAGAGATTATCACTACTGTGGTAGAGCACCCGGCGGTACTCAACCTGTGTGAGCACCTGGAGACCGAAGGTTACACGGTTCATAAATTGAAAGTGGATCGTCAGGGTCGTCTGGATATGGACGAGTACAAAGCGGTATTGAGTGACAAGGTCGCTGTCGTCAGTGTGATGTGGGCCAACAACGAGACCGGCACTATCTTCCCCATCGAAGAGATGGCTACCCTGGCCAACGAGGCCGGTGTTATGTTTCACACCGATGCCGTGCAAGCAGTTGGTAAAATTCCCATCGATCTGGAAAACAGTGATATCCACATGCTGTCGCTTTCCGGCCACAAACTGCACGCACCCAAAGGTGTGGGTGTGCTCTACCTGAAGCGCGGTACCCGTTTCCGTCCGCTGCTGCGTGGTGGGCACCAGGAGCGTGGTCGTCGTGCCGGTACAGAAAACGTCACCAGTATTATCGCTTTGGGTAAAGCCTGTGAAATGGCTGCCGAACACATGGAGTTTGAAAACACCCAAGTGAAGGCCATGCGCGATCGTCTGGAAGAGGGCATTCTGGCCGCGGTTCCCAACTGCTTTGTGAATGGCGACCTCGAAAACCGCCTGCCCAACACCGCCAGTATCTCGTTTGAGTACATCGAAGGTGAAGCGATTCTGTTGCTGTTGAACAAGGTCGGTATTGCTGCTTCCAGTGGTTCTGCCTGTACTTCCGGTTCCCTGGAGCCTTCACACGTGATGATGGCGATGGGTCTGCCCTATACCGCCGCCCACGGCACTACTCGTTTCTCTCTCTCCCGCTACAACACTATGGAAGAGATTGAGCGCGTAATCGCCGAAGTGCCTCCGATTGTAGCTAAATTGCGCAAGCTCTCACCCTACTGGGGAGAAAACGGTCCGGTGGAAAATCCGGAAGAGAGCTTCGCACCCGTATACGCCTAGTTTGCGTCTTTGCTTCCCAGTCGGAATCGCTGGGAAGTTTTTTTGATCTCCTTTGAAGTGCTCAACTGAAAAAGAGCGGTTTGCTTTGCGGCCCCTTAACCGGGGCTTTTTTTCCTTTACCGAACCCAATCCCTCGTTTTTTTCCCGCCTCACAAGCCAATATCACCACTGCCACAGGCCAATCTTGGGCTGTTTGTTACATTTGCTACAAACGCACAAAGTGTCAATGCGGGCTTTTCGTGTGAGGTTTGTGACAATCGCGCTCCGGTTGTTGTTTTTGTTGGCTGTGAAAGCGTTTCGGCAAATTTAACTTGTTGAAATTATTGATAAATATTTTCTGGAATGGGGGTTGCAATAACGCGTTAACAGGCCCGAACCCTTGCTGGTGAGGCGCAATTGGCCGTGGCATTAAGCCAAGATTTTTGCAGGTGATTTATGAAGGCAACCGTAATTATCGATGACACTACCCTACGCGATGGTGAACAGAGCGCGGGCGTTGCTTTCAGTACCGAAGAGAAGCTCACCATCGCCAGTAAGTTGGATGCCATGGGTGTGCCGGAGCTCGAAATTGGTATCCCGGCTATGGGTGATGACGAACGCGAGGTGATGCGAGCGATTGCCGGCCTTAATCTCAACGCCCGCCTGTTGGCCTGGTGTCGCATGGCCGACACCGACTTGGCCGCGGCCAAAACCACCGGCGTAGACATGGTCGATCTCTCGATTCCGGTCTCCACTCAGCAAATTCACTTCAAGTTGAATATCACCCCCGAGCAGGTGATTGAGCGTATCCACCGGTTGGTGGCCAAGGGCTGCGACGAAGGTTTTGAGATTTGTGTGGGCATGGAAGACGCCTCGCGCGCCGATGCCGACTTCCTCGCGCGAGTGGCCGAAGCCGCACAAAGCGCCGGTGCCAAGCGTCTGCGCTTCGCCGATACCCTGGGCACCCTAGACCCCTTCGCCACCTACAAAAAAATTGCACATCTGCGCTCCGTGTGTGACATGGACTTGGAGATGCACGCCCACGACGACTACGGTTTGGCCACTGCCAATACCCTGGCCGCCGTTGCCGCTGGTGCCACCCACATTAATACCACCGTCAACGGGTTGGGTGAGCGAGCCGGTAATGCGCCGATGGAAGAGCTGGTTATGGCGCTCAAGCATCTGCACGGCATCGACACCGGCATCAATCCCCAGGCGATTGCCGATGTCTCCAACTATGTGGCCATCGCCTCCAACCGCCCGGTGGCCTGGCAAAAAAGTATTATCGGAGCCGGTGTCTTCATGCACGAGGCCGGTATCCACGTCGATGGCCTGCTGAAAGATCGGCGCAACTATCAGGCGCTGGATCCCATGGAGTTGGGCCGCGACCACAGTTTTGTGCTGGGTAAGCACTCTGGCCGAGCGCATCTGAAACAACACATTCAGCTGTTGGGTATAGAACTCGATGACTACAGCTTGCAGCAATTGCTGCTGAAAGTGCGCCGCTACTGCAGCGAATTTAAATGCAGCCCCAGTGAAGAAGTTTTACGGGCGATGTGTGAAGAGTTTGTGTTGGTTTCACCATCATCCAGCTTAGGTGAAAGTGCTTAGTAATTAATTTCACAAGCCGGGCGACCAGCCCCCATCAGGAAATTTCGATATGAGTGACGCGATTGAAAGCAATACAGTAGCTAGCTCGAAGGATGTCAAAATCGGTGTGATGGCACACTGGCGCGAAGATGTGAACTGTGCCTTTGAGCGGGACCCGGCCGCCCGTACCCGGTTTGAATTAATTACCACCTACCCCGGTATTCAGGCGGTGGCGCTGCACCGTATCAGCAACCGTTTATGGAATCGTGGTTGGCGCTATCTGCCGCGCCTTATCTCCTTTGTCGGCCGGGTGTTGACCAATGTCGATATCCATCCTGCCGCCACCATCGGCCGTCGCTTTTTTATCGACCACGGTGCTTGCGTGGTGATTGGCGAAACCTCCATCATCGGCGACGACGTCACCCTCTATCATGGCGTTACCCTGGGCGGTACCAGCTGGAACAAGGGGCGTCGCCACCCCGAGTTGTGTGACGGCGTTATGGTTGGCGCTGGTGCCAAAATACTGGGTGCTATTTGCGTGGGTCGCAACGTCCGCGTCGGTGCCAACTCGGTAGTGGTGCAGGATGTTCCCGATGACTGCACCGTGGTTGGTATTCCCGGCAAGATTGTCGCCGGTGCCGGTAAAAGCCGCTCCACCAATCACCAGGCGGTGGCCGAACGTCACGGCATCGATCTTGATCATCATCTGATCCCCGATCCGGTAGGCAAGGCGCTGGAGTGTGTACTCTCCCGGCTGGATTTTCTTGAACAAAAATTTCTGGACGCTGGCCATATCAATGCTGATCTGCCGGCCGCCAACTGCGAGCCCGCGTGCGAAGCCATATGCGATCCCGTTGAAGCGGTACCTGCCAGCGATTACGACTGTGGCTGTAGCGTAGGCCAGTACACACCATTACCAATGGTGCGTGGCAAACGCCGGTCAGAAAAAAGAGCAACACAATAACGCTTATTAAAAGCGAGCATTAGTTAAATTCGTTGGGCGCGAAAAGACTAAAGAAAAATCTGACCGATTCAGGATGAAACAGTCAGAACAACTCTGAAAAATTACCGCGTTTGACGTTGAACATTAGCCAACTTATCAAGTGTTGGGTTTTGGAGGTGATAATGGATCTGCACGACTTCTCCGGCGGTGAAATGTACTTCGATGAAAGTCTACCGGCCGAAGTTTCAAAATTAATAGACAGCGCCTCAGAGGCGTATGCCGAAGGCAATGCTGAATACCCTCTGTTGCGCGCCTACTTTCTGGCTCCTGAGAGCCTGACGGTATTGGTTTCGCTCTACCGCTTTTACTACTACCAGCACCGCTACGTGGATGCCCTGCATTGTGCCGATAAAGCCATGGCTATCTCCTCAGCGAAATTGGAGATGGATATTCCCTGGCAGAAGCTGGATATGCAGACGCTGGCTTACGGTTTGATGAACTCCATGACTTTGGTGCGATTCTATCTGATGACCCTAAAAGGGGCTGGTTATCTCAACCTGCGTTTGGATAATGTCGACCTCGGTGTACAGATGTTGGAAAAAGTTCTCGAGCTGGATAAAGAAGACCGACTGGGCACCGGCTATCTGCTGGCAACCGTGGAAGGTTATCAACGCCGTAAAAATGCCAATTTTGGCAAGCTCACAGTAGTGGCATAAAGTTTGAAGGTTTTTTAAAGGATTGTAGCGGTAAATAGTTGTTCGTAGGCAGTGCCAGAAGGCACGCCGCCGCCGCTTAACTGAAGTGATTAATACGTTGTTAATTTAGCAGCGGGTGATCCAAAAGGGAGCGGCGGTTTAAGCGAACCGCTACCGTAAAAATGGTTTTTTATCGCGGATTTACCGGTTGCTGTGTTGGGCCGGGTGTGATCAGGAAAATTTCGCAGCGCGGCTGGATTATCGGCCAATTTAAATCTCACAAGGCAGAGGTGGTGTTATGACCGTCGAATTTTTGGAAGACCTGGAAGAGCTGAGCTCCGCAGAAGATTTTCTCGATTATTTTGAAATTGAGTACGACCAGACCGTCGTGTTTGTTAACCGCCTGCACATTATGCAGCGTTACCATGACTACCTGACCAAAGGCCAGGATGCTCTGCCGGAAGCGGTGGCAGAGAACGAAGAGGCGCTTAAGGCTATCTACAAAAACCTGCTGACTCGCGCCTATCTGGATTTTGTTGAGTCTGACGCGCTGACTGAAAAAGTATTTAAAGTTTTCAAAATGCACGAGCCGCAGACGGGCTTTGTCTCAGTTGAGTCACTCCTGGAATCTTAATTGCTTTGTTAATAGGAAGAGGTAGTTGACGCTATGAAACCTCGCTACGAATACGGCACTGAAGTTCGCTTAACACGTAACGTGCGCAATGATGGCACCTATCCCGGTGAAGAGGTAGGCACTCTACTGGTGCGCCGAGGTGAAGTTGGTGCAATCTACGATGTGGGCAGCTACTTGCAGGATCAAATCATCTATCGTGTTTTTTTTCTGGAAGCCGGTAAAACTGTCGGTTGCCGGGAAGAGGAACTGATTCGGGCAGATGATCCTTGGGTGCCCAACAAATTCGAGTTTCGTGAAAAAGTCTATGCTGCCCGCACTCTGGCGATGGGCGGTGAAGTTATCGCCGAGCAAGGGGATATTGGCGAAATTGAAAAAATCGTCAAAGACGAAACTTCTGTCTCCTATCACGTGCGTTTTCACGGTCGCGTCTTTCTGATGCCGGAAGCGGTGCTTACTGAAGAGCCGCCGGCAGAAGAAAACGCTGAATCCAGCGCTCATTAACCGCGACGAGGTGGGTTTGCAATGACAGCAACGGTAGCTCCCAACTCAGATCTGCGCTACGCGACTCTCCAGGTGGCGGTTGCCCAATTTGGCGATAGTCTCACCAAATTGACGGATGAGGAGCGCGAGCAGGTGGAGAAAATTGCACAGGCACAGGTGGCCCTGCAATCCAAAGTGCTGCGTAGCCCCGAAGCCGCCCACGTGGTGGTGACACCGGAGCAGGTGGAGAGTGAAATCAACAGTATTTCGGCACGCTTCAATAACACCGAAGAGTTTGTCGAAACGCTGAGTAATTTTGAGCTCGACCTCGACGCCTTCCGTCGGGCGGTAACCGCCAACCTGCGGGTGGATGCCACCATGGAGATGGTGGCGGCCAGCGCCGATGGCTGTTCCGAAACGGACGCCAAGCTCTACTACTATATGAACCCGGATAAATTTTTTCGGGCTGAGACCCGCCAGGCGCGCCACGTTTTAATCACCATCAATCCCGACTTCCCGGAAAACTGCCGCGAGGAGGCCTTCAAACGGGCCACCCAGATTGCCATGCGTTTGCAGAAAAAGCCCAAACGCTTTGCTGAGCAGGCCATCAAATATTCCGAGTGCCCGACGGCTATGAATGGCGGTGAATTGGGGCGAGTGAAAAAGGGGGTGCTCTTCCCCAGTATCGAAAATGTGCTGTTTTCCATGAAAGCCGGCGAAGTCAGTGATGTGATTGAATCGCCTATTGGTTTTCACGTACTGATGTGCGATTCCATCTCTCCCGAGGGGCCGGTACCACTTGCCGAAGTACTGCCCTCTATTGTTGAAAAACTTTCGGATCGAAACCGCAAAGTTCGGCAACGCGCCTGGCTTAAATCGCTCTGATTTAGGCCGGCACCCTCAAGCTTTAGTCGCAGTAACGCGACTAGTCAACGAACGGACGAGGTCTAGCCTATGACAGATGCTACCAATAAAGCTCAGTGTTCATTTTGTGGCGTGGAGAAATCTCCGGAAGTGCCGCTGATTTCAGGCAACAATGGGATGATCTGCGAAGGTTGTGTCAGTCTGGCCCACCAGGTGGTCTCCAGTTGGGGGCGCAAAAAACAGTGCGCCACCATGATCAATAGCTTGAAAACTCCGCTGGAAATTAAGGAACACCTCGATGGTTATGTGATCGGCCAGGACGAAGCCAAAGAGACCCTCTCGGTCGCGGTCTACACCCACTACCTGCGCCTGTTAAATCAGGGCGACGATGAGCAGGATCTCAACGCCGACACCGGCGCTGAATTGGAGAAATCCAACGTGCTGATGGCCGGCCCCTCCGGTACAGGTAAAACCCTGCTGGTGAAAAGTTTAGCGCGCATTATTGGTGTGCCTATTGTCATCGCCGATGCCACCACCCTCACTCAGGCCGGCTATGTCGGTGATGATGTCGACAGTGTGCTGCAGCGATTGCTGGAGGCGGCCGATGGCGATGTGAATCGTGCCGAGTGGGGTATTGTCTACATCGATGAGATCGATAAGCTGGCGCGCACCAGCAACGGTGCCGCGGCGGTGCGCGATGTCTCCGGTGAAGGGGTACAACAGGCACTGTTGAAAATGGTCGAAGGCAGCCAGGTGAAACTGACCAAGGGCGACAAACGCCGCGGTGGTGAAGAGGTGATGATCGACACCACCAATATTCTGTTTATTGTCGGTGGCGCCTTCCCCGGTTTGGATAAAATTGTCTCCGAGCGGATTCAGCCGAGCAAACGTTCTATCGGTTTTTCCGCCAGCAATATGGTTAGCGAAAGCAGCAAAAAATCCAACAATGAACTGCTGGCCATGATGAGCCCGGAAGATTTCCAGATGTTTGGCATTATTCCGGAATTTATCGGCCGCTTCCCCATCATCACCTTCCTGCAAGAGCTCGATATCGACGCGCTGTTGCGCATTCTGCAGGAGCCTAAAAATGCCCTGGTGCGCCAGTACCGGCAGCTGTTTAAATACCAAGGGGTGAAGCTGGAGTTCACCGACGCTGCGCTGCGCCGCATCGCGCAAAAAGCGTTGGACCGTGGCACCGGTGCCCGGGGATTGCGTGGCATTATGGAGAGCGTACTGCGCAAAACCATGTTCGATCTCCCCTCCAAAACCGGTATCAGCACCTGCATTGTTGATGAGAAAGAGGTCAACGACGCGGCGGAATTTATCGTCGAGGAGATTCTGGGTTCATCGGAAGAGATGGAGCACAACCACGCCAGTCACAGTCACGATGACGACTCTGAGATGGTGTTAAGCAATAAAAACTGAGCGGTTATTGCGCAGATAAAAAAAACAGGGCTTTAATAGCCCTGTTTTTTTATCTGTCCGGTGTGTGTAATGGTGGGGTTAGAGACAATTCTTGTAGTAGTCGCAGTTATGATTGGGGCGGCGTGGCTGCTGCCGGCCGCAATACTGACCAGCCGAGTTGGACGGCGAGAGAATTTACCCCTGCCACTGAAACAGCAGCTCATAAAAGGAGTCTGGTTGGTGCCAGTGGTTGGCAATATTGTCTGCTACCTGTTTGTTGCGAAAATAGGCGAGCTAAAACCTTTAACGGAAAATGAGCATCGAAACCTATGGCGAGCTTACCGGAACTCAAAATAGTTGCTGGCATGGCTTACCCGAACAGACAGCCACTTCAGGGAAAATAAATCCCCTCACCAACGTAAATCCACACGCTAAATTAAAGGCGCAGGCTTACGCCCCAACTCCCTGGGCACACGATACGGACGAGAATTAAATAGCGGTTCTGCTTGAGTTGAATGGTCTCGCGCCTCCATGTTCCCAAGTTTAGAATGTGGGAAGGTTTAAACCCGGTAACCCTCTTCCATCAGCACCTGGCGTACCAGCGGCCGTTTCAGCATGGCCTGGTAGTGTTGCTGACACGCCTCGGGCAGTGGAATATCACTGCGCACCGCCCAAAACTCCACGTAGAAGAGGGCGGCATCGGCCAGGCTGAACTGCCCACAGGCATAGAGGCCGGCGTCGATATTGGCTTGAATCTGCCCGGCCACCCACTCAAAGGCAGTGATCACCATCGCTTTACCCTGTTCGTACAATAGGGGTTCCTGCACGCCGGGCTCGGCGTCGCCGACAAAATAGTTGCTGGGGGTAAAGATGCGGGTAAAGGCCTGGCCGTGGATGTGGTTAACCGCGTAGCTGAGCAGGTCGAGCATCCGCGCCTGGGCAACGGGGTCGGTGGGAATCAACCCTTTTTTGGGATAGGCCGAACCCAGCCACCAGGCGATCTCGAGGAAGGAGGTTAACGGTTGGCCATTGTTTAACACCAGTACCGGAATGGTACCGCGCGGGTTGATAGCGCGGAATTCCGGCGTGTGTTGATCGCCCTTCACCAGGTTGACGATGTTGGCACTGAACACCAGCTCCAGCTCCTCCAATAAAATGTGGATACCGGTGGTGCAGGAGCCGGGGGTCATATAGAAATTCAACACGTTAGTCATCCTCGCTGGTGGATTTATCTTTCTTGGGCAGCACCCCTTCGCTTCGCATCCGCCCTTTAAATTTTTTCATCACCGGCCGCGAGATTTGGGTCTCTGCCAATACCCGCTGTTCGTAGATCGCCATAATCTTCTCTTCGGCAATCTGGCTGCGGTCGCACTCCAGAAACGGGGTGATAAAGGTGTGATAGTCGTCGCCCAGGTGGTGGCCGGGTAGATGTTTGGTGGCGCGGTAGAGCGCCTCCATGGTCACCTTCTCATGGGGCGGCATCTTGCACTTGCCATCGAGTATTTTCAGCATCACTGCGGTTATACAGTCGCACTCCGGCGGCTCGAGCGTGATGGCTGCCAGCAACGGCTGCAGGCGAAGGTTTTCCTCGGCGAGCGAGGGCAGGGGCGTGGCCAGTTCAGTCATTTCGGTTTTGTGGGCTTTGTTACCAATTTGGGGGTTTTACGGCATGCAAATCAGGCTGCTGCAAGGAGTGTTCCGCGCTTTTGCCCAGGTGTTACGGTCAGCCCTTACCCGGAGGCGCGACCGACGGTGGCCTCTGTGCCAAATTCCATCTCCGTGATGATTGCGTCCATCGCGGGCGATCGCCGATCGCCCCTACGAAATATCACTCGCTCCGGTGTTGTGCTCTTACCGTCGGGGGGCCGGCGGTGGCCTCTGTGCCAAATTCTATCTCTGCGGTGGTGGACCTTGCGGGCGATCGCCGATCGCCCCTACGAAATATCACTCGCTCCGGTGTTGTGTTCTTACCGTCGGGGGGCCGGCGGTGGCCTCTGTGCCAAATTCTATCTCTGCGGTGGTGGACCTTGCGGGCGATCGCCGATCGCCCCTACGAAATATCACTCGCTCCGGTGTTGTGCTCATACTGTCGGGGGACCGGCGGTGGCCCCTGTGCCAAATTCTATCTCTGCGGTGGTGGACCTTGCGGGCGATCGCCGATCGCCCCTACGAAATATCACCCGCTCCGGTGTTGTGCTCTTACCGTCGGGGGGCCGGCGGTGGCCTCTGTGCCAAATTCTATCTCTGCGGTGGTGGACCTTGCGGGCGATCGCCGATCGCCCCTACGGAATATCATCCGCTCCGGTG